>JBDSIY010000045.1:0-23334 GCA_039917735.1 Novosphingobium sp.
GGCAGAAATGAAAATTACAGGGATCGGTCCAATGCGCTGGCGGATTGATGCAACCGCCTGCGGGCCGGAGCCTGCGAGGAGTTGAACGTCTGACGCGATAAGACCCGGCGGCGCGTCGATGGCTGCCGCAACTGCCCCATTTTCTGTGGCCGCGAATGAGAAGGATGTGGCGCCCTGATCTTCGAGGATATCGCGGATTAAAAACGCGACCAGAAGCTCATCCTCGATGATTGAGACTTGGCACATGCGTACATAAATTAAGAACCGCCTGAAGGTTCCTGCAAATTCACGCTGATTATGAAGATTGGCCACCTCCGATTCCAGATGCTACACGTTCCGGCTGAACTAAGTGCCGAAGGGTCTCGTTATCGTCGTTGCTTCAATCATTCCGGACGATGAACCGCAACGCATAGCCGCCGTCCGACGCTACGATATCCTCGATACGCCGCCGGACGGAGCGTTCGATCGTATCACGGCGCTGGCAGCAAGGCGGTTTGGCGTGCCTATTGCTATCATCAGCATCGTCGACGAGGATCGCATCTGGTTCAAGTCGCACCACGGACTCTCGGTTCAGCAGATCGACCGCGACCCCGGACTGTGCGCATCGGCCATCCTTTCGAAGGACCCTCATATCCTGCCCGACGCCAGCGTTGATCCACGTTCGCTCGCAAACCCACTGGTTGCAGGTGAGTTCGGCCTGCGCTTTTATGCTGGCGTGCCCCTCGCAACGAGTGACGGGTACAATCTCGGAACCTTGTGCATCATCGACAAGGAAGCCAGGCCAATGGACCAGGCGCAAATCGACGATCTGAAGGACCTGGCTACGGTGGTCATGGACCAGATGGAGCTGCAACTGTCCGCCCGAACTGCGGTCTCGCAGGCGGAGTTGATGGCTCGCGAGATCGATCACCGGGTGATGAACAGCCTCCAGTTCGTATCCTCGCTTCTATCGATGCAGAGCAGATCGCCGGGCGATGGCGACACAGCTGCTCAACTCCAGCAAGCCGCCAATCGCGTCGCAGCTGTCGCGCAAGTGCATCGGCATTTCTATGCGGAAGGCGCCGATGCAACCTCCTGCATTACATTCTTAAAACGACTGTGCAGTGACTTGGAGCAAGTCCTCGGCCGAACCATCAGTGTGCATGGCGACGAAAGCCTTGTGCCTACGACCTGGGTTCAACCGATCGGCCTCATCGTCAACGAGCTCGTCACCAATGCGGCGAAGCACGGCGCCGGCCAGATTGAAGTGACCTATGAGCATGAACAAGGCGCTCATCGGCTCTTGGTCTGCGACGCGGGCGAGAGCCTGCCCAACGACTTCGACCCAGCGAGGGAAAATAAAAGCCTCGGGATGCGGGTGGTGACGACGCTTGCCGGTCAACTCGGCGGTACGCTCACGGCGGGAAGGCGGGCCACGCGCGATGGGGCCTGTTTCACTGTTACCTTTTCCGGTCGCCAGTGCTGATCGGCAGCGCGGAGGCAGCTTCCACGATGCGCTCGGCTTTCAGGCGCGGTGCTTCCCCGACGAGTTGATCCTGATGGAGCGAACGCACGAGCCTTGGGTGAAGAGATCGGTCGAACCATCGACGACGCGGCTACTCTGATCCGACGTGGGAAGGGGTGTGGGGGCCTCGTTGTAGAAAGTGAAAAATATCGTTAACATTCAACAACTTGGCGGCGGCAGCTGGCTCCCCGAGTAGGATTCGAACCTACGGCCATTCGATTAACAGTCGAATGCTCTACCGCTGAGCTATCGGGGAACATGCCGGTCGCCCTGGCAGGCGTGCGCCTATAACAGGGCGGCGCGGTTTGGCAAGCCTGGCGGAGGCGGGCAACGCCCGGTCAAACTTGGAACTGCTCGGCGAAGATTCGCTCGTCCAGGCTGCTGACCCGGTCGAACAGCAGCGTCAATTGGGACGCGCGCGCGATTCCGACGCGCACCTCGCGGATGTCACGGACCTCCTTCTGATCGGCGACGGCCGCGACCGGGCGCTTGTCGGGTTCGATGACGCGGAAGGTGACCTGCGCCTTTTCCTGCAGGATCGCCCCACGCCAGCGGCGCGGCCGGAAGGGGCTGATCGGGGTCAGCGCGAGCAGGTTCGAGCCCAGCGGCAGGATCGGCCCGTGCGCCGAGAGATTATAAGCGGTCGAGCCCGCTGCCGTCGCCACCAGCACGCCGTCGCAGGCGAGTTCGGCGAGCCGCACCCTGCCGTTGACGCTTACCTCCAGCTTCGCCGTCTGGCGCGTCTCACGCAGCAGCGAGACCTCGTTGATCGCATAGTGGCGCTGCTCGGATCCCGATCGGGTGATCGCCGTCATCTCCAGCGGCACCACCGCCACCGGCTTGGCCCGGCCAAGCCGTTCGGCGATCGTTCGACTGCTTTTCGCCTTGTTCATCAGGAAGCCGACGGTGCCGTGATTGATGCCGAAGGCGGGGATCACCCGCCCGGCGTCGAGCATGCGATGCAGCACATGCAGCATGAAGCCGTCGCCGCCGAGCACCACGACCATGTCGGCCTCTTCGATCGGCACCCAGTCGCACTGGCCGGCAATCGCCACGAACGCCTCTTGCGCGCGCGCTCCTTCCGACGCCATGATGGCGAGCCGCATGCCCTGGTCCATGGGATTCGCGCAGGCTCCGTGCAGTTGCGCGGCTTGTATGGCGGGTTGTGAGGCTTTGGCAAAGGGGCCGATTCAAGGCTGGCCGCATCACAGAGCGCGCACGACAAGCTTGGGAGATACGGATTGCTCAGGACGGGCGGGTCGTATCCTCGGGATCGCTCATCATATCGTGGTCATGCTGCTTTTTTCGCGATCACGCTCAGCCCCTTGGTCAGCTGGAACAAGCCGTCGAGCCGAGCCTTGGGGTTTGTCCAGGCGCGGGTGACGACCAACCTATTGTCCGGCCGCAGCCGCACGATCCCGGCCAGCCGCTGGGCATAGGCGACCAGCCCGGCGGGATCGGGGAAACTGTCGTTGTGGAAGCTCACCAGCGCGCCCTTCGCGCCGACGTCGATCTTGGCGATATGCGCCTCGATCGCCTGGCGCTTTATCGCGATCAGACGGATCAGATTGGCGGTGGCGTCGGGCAGCGGGCCGAAGCGGTCGATCATCTCGGCCGAGAGCGACTCGATGTCGTCCTGCCCCTCGGCGTCGTTGAGGCGGCGATAGAGCGTCATCCGCACGCCCAGGTCGGGAACGTAGTCCTCGGGGATCATGATTGGCGCATCGACGGTGATCTGCGGGCTGGGTCCGCGATCCGCGCGCGCCAGCCCCGCTTCATCGGCGCGGGCGGCGAGGATCGCCTCCTCCAGCATCGACTGGTAAAGCTCGAAGCCGACCTCGCGGATATGGCCCGACTGCTCGTCGCCGAGCAGATTGCCGGCGCCGCGGATGTCGAGATCGTGGCTGGCGAGCTGGAACCCGGCGCCGAGGCTGTCGAGGTCGCTCAGCACCTTCAGCCGCTTTTGCGCCACCTCGGACAGCGAGCGGTCCGCCGGCGTGGTCAGATAGGCGTAGGCGCGCCGCTTCGACCGCCCCACGCGGCCGCGCAGCTGATAGAGCTGGGCAAGCCCGAAGCGGTCGGCGCGGTGGACGATCAGCGTGTTGGCGGAAGGAATGTCGAGCCCGCTCTCGATGATCGTCGTCGAGAGCAGCACCTCGAACCGGCCCTCGTAGAAGGCGCCCATTCGCTCCTCGACCTCGCTCGGCGACATCTGGCCATGCGCGGAAACGAACCGCACCTCGGGCACATGTTTGCGCAGCCACTCCTCGACGTTGGCCATGTCCGCAATGCGCGGGACGACGATGAAGCTCTGGCCACCGCGGTGATGCTCGCGCAGCAGCGCCTCGCGCATCACGATGTCGTCCCATTCCATCACATAGGTGCGCACCGCCAGCCGATCGACCGGCGCGGTCTGGATAGTCGATAGCTCGCGCAGGCCCGACATCGCCATCTGCAGCGTGCGCGGAATCGGCGTGGCAGTCAGCGTCAGCACATGGACGTCGGTGCGCAACTGCTTGAGCCGTTCCTTGTGGGTGACGCCGAAGCGCTGCTCCTCATCGACAACGACCAGGCCGAGGCGCTTGAACTTGACGGACTTCGACAGGATCGCATGCGTGCCGACGACGAGGTCCATCGTGCCGTCGGCTAGGCCGGTGCGGGTGGCCTTGGCCTCCTTCTCCGTGACAAGCCGGGAAAGCCTCCCGACCTTGAGCGGGAAGCCGGCGAAGCGTTCGGCGAAGCCGGTGAAATGCTGGCGGGCGAGCAGCGTCGTCGGCGCCACCACCGCAACCTGCTGGCCGGCCATGGCGGTGACGAAGGCGGCGCGCAGCGCCACCTCGGTCTTGCCGAAGCCGACATCGCCGCAGACCAGCCGATCCATCGGCCGCCCCTCGCCGAGGTCGCCGAGCACGTCCTCGATCGCGCGTTCCTGATCCTCGGTCTCTTCCCAGGGAAAGCGCTCGACGAACTGGTTGAAGGCGGATTCTTCCGGCAGCAAGATTGGCGCCTCGCGCAGCGCGCGCTCGGCGGCGGTGCGCATCAGCTGATGGGCGATCTCGCGGATGCGTTCCTTCAGCCGCGCCTTGCGCTTTTGCCACGCCTCGCCACCCAGTTTGTCGAGCGCGGTGTCCTCGTTGTCGCTGCCGAAGCGCGAGAGCACTTCCAGGTTCTCTACCGGGATATAGAGTTTGTCGCCGCCGGCATATTCCAGCATAACGCAGTCGTGCGGGCTGTCACCCACAGGGATCGACTGCAGACCCTGATAGCGGCCGATGCCGTGCTCCATGTGGACGACGAGATCGCCAGGCGCGAGCGCGGAGAGCTCGGCGAGGAAGGCATCGGCGTCGCGGCGGCGCTTCTTGCGGCGGCGGACCAGCCGGTCGCCGAGCAGATCCTGCTCGGTGACGATCTCCAGCTCGGCATTGGCGAAGCCGGTTTCCAGCGGCACCACCACCGCCACCGGAATGCCCTTTGCGGCGAGACCAAGCGCCTCCTGCCAGCCGTCCGCCAACCTCGGCGCGGGACCGGCCGCCTCGCCGAGGATCGCCGCGATGCGCGCGCGGCTGCCGGCCGAATAGGCGGCAATCAGCGCCTTGCGGCCGGACTTCGCCACGGCGTGAAGGTGTCTGCCGGCGGCTTCATAGGCATTGTCGCCGCGTGCGCGCTCGGGCGCGAAGTCGCGCGCGTTGGTGAAGCCGAAATCGATCGCGGCATCGCTCTCGGGCCGGGCGAAGGGATCGGCGCGATGGATCGGCCATTCGCCCAGGCGCAGGTCGAACTCTTCCCGCGTCAGGTACAGCGTCGGCGGCTCCAGCGGCCGGTAGCTGCCGAGCGCCTTCCCGGAGCCATCGGCGCGCGCCGCGTGATAGTCGGCGATGTCGGCCAACCGCTCGTCGGCGGCGCCGAGCGCGCTGGCATCGATGACAACGAGGTCGTTGGCGGCGAGGTGATCGAACAGCGTCGCCAGCCGATCCTCGAACAACGGCAGCCAGTGGTCGAGCCCGGAAACGCGCCGTCCATCGCTGACCGCCTGGTAGAGCGGATCGGTGGTCGCGTTGGCACCGAAGCGCTCGCGATAGCGGGTGCGGAAGCGCTTGACGCTGGCCTCGTCGAGCAGCGCCTCGCTCGCCGGCAGCAGCAAATGCTCGGGCGTCGTGCCGGTCGAGCGCTGGGTGGCGGGATCGAACAGCCGCAGCGTCTCAAGCTCGTCGCCGAAGAAATCGAGCCGCAACCCATGGTCGAGCCCCGATGGGAAGATGTCGAACAGCGAGCCGCGCACCGCAAATTCGCCGGCATCGACAACGGTGTCGCTGCGCATATAGCCCTGGCGCTGGAGCAGCGAGACGAGGCTGTCGCGGCCGAGTTCGATTCCCGGCTTGAGCAGTCGCACCGATTCGCGGATGCGGAAGGGGGTGAGTACCCGCTGCAGCACAGCGTTGATCGTGGTGACGAGCAACTGCGGCGCCTCGGCCTTGCTCTGCAACTGGTGGAGGGCCGCCAACCGCCGCGCGCTGACCGAGAGTGCAGGCCCCGCACGATCGTAAGGCAGGCAATCCCAGGCCGGGAACTCGATCACCGTAAGCTCGGGCGCGAAGAAACTGGCCGCGTCGGCGATCCCCCGCATCGCCGCTTCGTCCGGCGCGATGAACACTGCGCGACCTTTTACGGCGCGCGCTAGATCGGCGAGCACCAGCGGCTGCGCACCCCGGGTCAGCGAGGCGAGCGTTAGGGCGGATTTGGCAGAGAGGATTCGCTGGATATCGGGCATGGCGGGTCAGTGCCCCTAGCGGGGAGAGGTTCCGCTGTCGAACTGTTGCGGACCCCTTCTCGAAGCTCCGCTCCACCAGAGAGACAGGGTAGCGAAGGGTGACATCCCTCCTCTCCCCTTGCGGGAGTGGATACGAAGGCCTGTCAGCTTGCTGACTAGCCGGAGTTGGACGGGCTTAGCGGCTCACCCCGGCATCTCCACATAATCGAGCCGTTGCAGCCGCTCCATCCACACTCCCGCATGCTCGGGCGGCACGGACAGCGTCCGCAGCGCCCAGCCGAGGATATCGACGTCGTCCTCATCGAGCAGAGCCTCGAACCAGGCGACTTCCGGCTCGCCCCATTCGCGATGATAGCGGTCGTAAAAGCCGCCGATCATGTAATCGGCCTCGCGGGTACCGCGGTGCCAGGCGCGGAAGCGGAGGCGGGCGAGGCGGTCGGCGGATTCCATCGCCGCCGGTTAGGCGCGGGCGCGATTGGTGGCAAGGCGGGTCCCGGCTATAGGGCCGCCATGCGTCCCGACCGGCTCAATCCCCTGTTCGCCGAGAGCGCCGGCCTGAAAGGTGTCGGCCCGCAGCTGGCCAAGCCGCTCGAGAAGCTCGGCCTGACCCGGGTCAAGGACATCGCCTATCACTTGCCAGAGCGCTTCGTCGAGCGCCGCGCCATCGCCGATCTCGACGAGGCTGGCGCCGGCGAGCACATCGTCATCGCGCTGACGGTGCGTGAACATCGCGCCTCATCCGGGCGGGCACCGTTCCGGGCGCTGGCCGAGGATACGCGCGGCAATTATTGTGCGCTCACGTTCTTCGGCCGCGCTGCCTATTCGGCGAAGAAACAACTTCCGGTCGGGGCCAAGCGCTGGGTAGCGGGCCGGCTCGACCAGTACGGCCAGATGCCGCAGATCGTCCATCCGGACCACATCGGCGAGGAGGGCGCGGCGATGCTCGGCCAGCTGTGCGAGCCGGTCTATGCGTTGTCCGAGGGGCTGACCCAGAACCGCGTTGCCGCCTTGGTCGAGCAGGCACTCGGCGCTCTGCCCGAGCTGCCGGAATGGATCGAACCCGGGTTGCTTGCACGGCAGCGCTGGCCGGGGTGGCGCGACGCGCTGACGCTCGTGCATAAATCCGAGCACCGCGAGGCGCGCGAGCGGCTCGCCTATGACGAACTGCTCGCCAACAGCCTGGCGCTGATGCTTGTGAAAAGCGCCAACCGCGCGCGCAAGGGCGCGCCGCTGCGGGGCGATGGCCGGCTGCGGTCGCAGCTCAAGCTGCCGTTCGCGCTGACGGGCGCGCAACAGCGTTCGATCGCCGAAATCGAGGGCGACCTTTCGCAAACCTCGCCGATGCTGCGGCTGCTGCAGGGCGACGTCGGATCGGGCAAGACGGTGGTGGCATTGGAAGCGATGTTGATCGCGGTCGAAGCCGGCGCGCAGGCGGCGATGCTCGCGCCGACCGATCTGCTCGCGCGGCAGCATCACGCGACGCTGATGGCGATGGCGCGCGGCACCGGCGCCGAGATCGCGCTGCTCACGGGGCGCGAAAAAGGCCGCGCGCGCGAATCAATCCTGATCGGATTGCTCGATGGCAGCATCGACATCCTCGTGGGCACCCACGCGATTTTTCAGGAATCGGTCGCCTACAAGGATCTGGCGCTGGTGGTGATCGACGAGCAGCACCGCTTCGGCGTCGGCCAGCGGCTGATGTTGGCGCAGAAGGGCCGGCGGACCCCGCACTGTCTGGCGATGACCGCGACGCCGATCCCGCGCACGCTGACCCTGGCCCGCTATGGCGAACTGGACGTGTCGCGGCTCGACGAGCTGCCGCCAGGCCGGCAGGTGATCGACACCCGCGTCCTTGCGGTGGACCGCATGGCCGACGTCGTCGGCGCGGTCGCCCGGCACATCGGCGCGGGCGGGCAGGCCTATTGGGTATGCCCGATGGTGCGCGAGCATGAGGGCGAGGACCTTGCCGCCGCCGAGGCGCGCTTCGCCGAGTTGAAGGCGCGGTTCGGCGACGACGTCGTGCTGGTCCACGGCCAGCTTCGGCCCGAGGTCAAGGACGCGGCGATGGAGCGCTTCGCGAGCGGCGCGGCGAAGCTGCTGGTCGCGACCACGGTGATCGAGGTTGGCGTCGACGTGCCGAACGCAACCCTGATGATCGTCGAGCAGGCCGACCGCTTCGGCCTCGCCCAGCTCCACCAGCTGCGCGGCCGCGTCGGTCGGGGCGAGGGCAAGTCGGTGTGCCTGCTGCTGCGCGGCGGCGAATTGTCCGAGACGGCCAAACGCCGGCTGGCCCTGATGCGCGAGACCCAGGACGGGTTCCGCATCGCCGAGGAGGATCTGGAGCTGCGCGGCGGCGGCGAACTGCTCGGCACCCGCCAGTCGGGCGACACCCCGTTCCGCATCGCCACGCTCGAGCAAATCCAGCGCTTTCTGCCCCTAGCCGACGCCGACGCGCGGCTGTTGATCGAGCGCGACGGCGGACTGGACAGCGAGCGCGGCGAGGCTGCGCGGCTGCTGCTCTATCTGTTCGAGCGGGATTGGGGCGTGCAACTGCTGCGGGGCGGATGAGGAGAACATCCTGCCCCTGCGGGGGGCATCCGCGTTGCGCTATTCCGCCGCAGCCCGCAGCCTTGTCAGCGCCGCTTCGCGCCCGATCAGCGGCAGCAGCGCGGCCATGTCGGGACCGTGGTCGCGGCCGGTGAGTGCCTGGCGGAGCGGCAGAAACAACGATTTGCCCTTGCGGCCGGTCCGCTGTTTCAGCGCGGCGGTCAGCGCGTGCCACGGGTCGGCGTCCCAGTCGATCGCCGCGGCTACGTCGATGGCTTGGGCGAGATAGGCGCGCGTCTCGGCATCGCATCCGGGCGGAGCCACCGGCCCGGTGACCACCCCCCACCACTCCGCCGCCTCGCCGACGTGCGACAGGTTGGGGCGGACTGCCTGCCAGACGGCCTCGCTCATGCCCGCCGGAAGCGCGGGGGCCACCCGGGCGTAGGGGAAACGGTGGATCACCGCCGCGTTGACCCGCTGCAGTTCCGCCTCGTCGAAGCGCGCCGGGGCCCGCCCGAAGCGCGAGAGGTCAAAACTCGCCGCCAGCACCTCGGCATCGAGCGCGGGATCGACCGGGTCGGCGGTGCCTAGCCGCGCCAGCAGCGCGACCAGCGCCTCGGGCTCGATCCCAGCCGCGCGCAGCTCGTCAAGCCCGAGCGATCCCAGCCGCTTCGACAGCTTGCCCTCCGCGCCGGTCAGCAGCGCCTCATGCGCGAAGCGCGGCGGCTCTGCCCCGAGCGCGGTAAACATCTGCAGCTGCGCGGCGGTGTTCGAGACATGGTCCTCGCCGCGCAGCACGTCGGTGACGCCCATGTCGATGTCGTCGATCACGCTCGGCAGCATGTAGAGCCACGATCCGTCGGCGCGGCGCACCACCGGGTCGGACATCAGCGCCGGATCGAAATGTGCCCGTCCCCGGATGCCGTCCTCCCACTCGATCGGCGCATCGTGATCGAGCAGGAAGCGCCAATGCGGCCCCTCGCCGGCCGCCGCCTTCGCCGCATGATCAGCCTCGGTCAGCGCCAGCGCGGCGCGATCGTAGACGGGCGGCAACCCGCGCCCGAGCCGCACCTTGCGCCGCAGGTCGAGTTCCTGCCCGCTTTCGTAGCAACGATAGACCCGCCCCGTCGCGACCAGCCGCGCGAACTCGACCTCGTACAACGCGGAGCGTGCCGATTGCCGCTGCTCGCCGTCGGGGATGAGCCCGAGCCAGGCCAGGTCGGCGCGGATCGCCGCGACATAGTCCTCGCGGCTGCGCTCCGTGTCGGTGTCGTCGATCCGCAGTAGGAACCGCCCGCCGTGTCGCCTGGCGAGCAGCGAGTTGTGCAGCGCCATGCGGACGTTGCCGACATGCAGCCGCCCGGTGGGCGAAGGGGCGAAGCGGGTGGTGGTCACAGGTGCGGCTTGCCCCCGATGGTCGGCAAGACTTCCTGCCACCATGTAGGCAGCGACGTAAGGCCGGGCACATGCTCCAGCAAGCCGCTCCGCATTTCGGCAAGCGGCCTCAACGGAGAGTCGGTACTGCTGTTGTCGAAAATGATGCCGCGATCGGCCATCACGATCGCTGTCGGAAGGTTTGCAAGGCATCGGTGATATCTCGCGATGATCCGATCGCTTGGTACATCGTGCCCACCATGACGCACACGGTCCGCCACGCGGCGGCTATTTATGACCGGATCTTCGGTGGCGACAAAATAGATGATTACGGTGAAGCAGGCCGTCCGTGCAGCGAGTAAGTGATCCAGATGCGAGACGTGCGACATGACCGTTTCGAAGCTATGATCACGCATTTCCGCAAGTGCCAATTGCCTCCGTTCACGCACTTCAATCTGGGCGGCGCGAGATATATCGTCAGTCGGCGCTTTGCCGCCTGCCATTCGGCGAGCGATATCATCGGCGTTGAGATATTCGCCGAGATCGACCCCGCTGTCGATCAGACGCGCAATCAAGGTCGATTTCCCCGAGCCGTTGGGCCCAGCGATCATTGTTACGAACGGCATCGGTTAGGCTGCGGACTTGTGCTCGAACTTTTCGCTTGCTGCCTTCATCAGCGCTTCGCGCCGTCGTGCCAGCATCTCGCGGATTCCGGGTGAGTCGGCGGACGCGATATCCTCGCCCGCCGCGATCCTGGCGGCGATCTCGGTCCTAACCACTTCCTGGATGTCCGGAAGAAGCGCGAACACGTTCTCGACGGTAGGCGGCACTTTCTTCATGATCCCATATTACGCTAGGGGTTCGAAAAATCAACCTGCTCAGTACTCACCCGCTCCGAAAGGCATGGGTAATCGGATAGCGCCGATCACGCCCGAAGTTCCTCGTACCGAGCTTGACCCCCGGCGGCGCCTGGCGGCGCTTGTATTCGGCGAGGTGGAGCAGGCGTTCGATCCGCACCACGGTCTCACGGTCGAAGCCCTCGCGCACGAGCTGGTCAACGCTCTTCTCGTGCTCGACGAGGCCGAGAAGAATCGGGTCGAGCACTTCATAGGGCGGCAGGGAGTCCGAATCCTTCTGGTCTTCGCGCAGCTCGGCGCTCGGCGGCTTGACGATGATGTTCTCGGGGATCACCGGGCCTTCCGGACCCAGCCCGATCTTCGGGCGAGCCTTGTTGCGCCAGCGCGAGATCGCGAAGACGGTCAGCTTGTAGGCGTCCTTGAGCGGGTTGTAGCCGCCTGCCATGTCGCCATAGATCGTCGCATAACCGACGCTCATCTCGCTCTTGTTGCCGGTGGTCAGCAGCATCGGCCCGAACTTGTTCGAGAGCGCCATCAGCGTGACGCCGCGGATTCGCGACTGCAAGTTTTCCTCGGCAAGGCCCGGGGTGGCCCCAGCAAAGGCAGGGGCAAGCATCTCGTCGAAACCAGCGACGGCGGGTGCAATCTGGATCGTCTCGTGGCTGCAGCCGATCAGCCTTGCGCATTCCTCGGCATCGTCGAGGCTCTCCTGGCTGGTGAAGCGTGAGGGCATCATCACCGCCCGCACCCGCTCCGGCCCCAGCGCGTCGGCGGCGATGGCTGCGCAGATCGCGCTGTCGATGCCGCCCGAAAGCCCCAGCACCACGCCGGGAAAGCCGTTGCGGTTCACGTAATCGCGCAGGGCCAGCACCATCGCGCAATAGATGTCTTCCGGATGTTCAGCGAGCTCCTCGATCGTGCCGCGATCGCAGCGCCAGCCCTTGGCGGTCTTGGTCCAGCTTGTCTCGGCGACATCCTCAACCCAGTCCGCCATCTGCACGGCGAGGCCACCATCGCCGTTGACGACGAAACTCGCGCCGTCGAACACCAACTCGTCCTGACCGCCGACGCGGTTCAGATAGGCGAGCGGCAGGCCGGTATCGACGGCGCGGCGCTTGGCGACGCCGTCGATCCGCAGCGTGTCCTTGTCGATCTCATACGGGCTGCCGTTGACGCAGATCAGAATTTCGGCGCCGAAATCGGCGAGGTGCCGGCAGACGTCCGGCTGCCAGATGTCCTCGCAGATCGGCACGCCGATCATCGTGCCGCGGAAAATGATCGGCTCGGGCAATGGCCCCGGCTGGAACACCCGCACTTCGTCGAAGGTGCCGTAATTGGGTAGCTCGTGCTTGAAGCGGATCGCCGCGACCTTGCCCTGGTCGAGCAGCGCTACGCCGTTGTGCAGCGCCCCGTCCTGAACGAAAGCCGAGCCGACGAGCATCGCCGGCCCGCCGTCTCCGGTCGCCAGCGCCAGCGCATCGAGCTCGGCGGCGGCGCGCTCGAACAACGCGGGCTTGAGAATCAGATCCTCGGGCGGGTAGCCGATCAGCTGTAACTCGGGGAAGACGATCAGGTCCGCACCCTTCGCCTTCTCGCGCGCGGCGAGCATCGCCGCGGCGTTGCCGGCAAGGTCGCCGATCGACTGATTCAGCTGCGCGAGGGCGATCTTTAGCGTGTCGGGCATGGGGTTCCGGGGCCGCGGTCAGTCAGAGCGTGGCGGTTGATGCGCGCTCACCCGTCGGCTGGCAAATGAAAAGCCGCTCCGCTTCGGGAGGGGCTTCGGTCCCCAGCGGAGGCAGGCTGCGGGCGCGAACGGCCCCACCGTCACGGCTTCTTGGTGGATCCCGGCGTAGCCGAAGCCGCGGCGTCGCTCATCGTGTCACTTGGCATCGCCATGTCGGTCCCAATGTCGGTCGGCGTGTCGGACGGCATGCCCGTGATATCAGTCATCGCCTCCTCGGCGGGCATCTCGACGGTGTCGGCGGTAGCCTCCTGGCTGGCGTCCTGCGAACTTCCGCAGCCGGCGAGCGCGAGCGCGGCAGCCGATGCGAAGGTGGCGTGAAGGAATTTCGTCATACAAGTTCCTCGATAAAATGCCCCGTGTGCACCCGATGGCGGCGACCCGCCGCGATTTGTACCCTACACCCGCCTGCCAGCAAAGTGGATTGCTCGGAATCGGCGCAAGCTGGATCAGAAGCTTGCGATCATATAAAGATATCTTTATATCCCGTGACGATGACGATCGATCCCCTCCTGCGCGCGCTCGCCGACCCGACGCGGCTGCGCATCATGCGCCTGCTCGCGCATATGGAGCTGGCGGTGGGCGAACTCGCGCAGGTACTCGGGCAGAGCCAGCCGCGCGTCTCGCGCCACGTCCGCATCCTGTGCGACGCGGGTGTGGCGGAGCGGCGCAAGGAAGGTAGCTGGGTGTTTCTCAAGAGCGCGATCAGCCAGGGTGGCGCGCCTTCCATTGGCACCGCCGCCGCGCGGCTGATCGCCGCCGCCGAGGACGAAGACGAAGCCTTTGCCCGCCATTGCGCCGGGGACCGCCGCCACCTTTCGGCGATCCGCTCCGCGCGCGAAGCGACAGCCGAGGGCTATTTCGCCCGTCATGCTGCCGAGTGGGACACGCTGCGTTCGCTGCATTCGCCCGACGAACCGGTCGAGGCCGGTCTTGCCGGTGCGCTCGACGGTAACCTCGGCGCGCTGCTCGACGTCGGCACCGGAACCGGCCGGATAGCTGAGCTGTTCGCGCCCCGCTCCAGCCACGTCACCGCGCTCGACAAGAGCCCCGAGATGCTGCGCATCGCCCGCAGCCGGTTGCAGCAGCTGCCCGCCGACCAAGTCGATCTTGTCCAGGGCGATTTCTCGGCGCTGCCTTTCGCCGACGCCAGCTTCGATACGCTGGTTTTCCATCAGGTGCTGCATTACGCGCAGGAGCCCGAAGCGGCGCTGGCCGAGGCGGCGCGGGTGACGCGCGACGGCGGCCGCATCGCCGTCGTGGATTTCGCCGCGCATGATCGCGAGGAACTGCGCAGCGGCCACGCCCACGCGCGGCTCGGCTTCGCCGATGCGCAGATGCTCGACCTGCTGGCGGTAGCGGGCTTCACCGCCGAGCCGGCGATCACGCTCCCCGGCAAGCCGCTGACCGTGATGATCTGGGCCGGCCGCAAGCAGCACGCCGCTGCCGCGCTTCGATCCGCCGCCGGGAGGGCCATGCAATGACCGTGATACCAACCGAGGCGCTGAACGCGCTCGACGCGCCGTTGTTCGCGGCGCTGCCCGGCGACATCGCCACATCCTTCGAATTCTTCCCGCCGAAGACCGAGAAGATGGAGCAGCAGCTGTGGGAGTCGATCGAAACGCTGGCGCCGCTGTGCCCGAGTTTCGTCTCGGTGACCTATGGCGCCGGTGGCTCGACCCGCGAGCGTACCCACGCGACGGTCGCGCGGATCGCATCCGAGACCAGGCTAGTGCCCGCCGCGCATTTGACCTGCGTCGCCGCAAGCAAGGGCGAGATCGACGAGGTCGTCGATCAATATTGGGACGCGGGGGTGCGCCACATCGTCGCCCTGCGCGGCGATCCGCCGCCGGCCGACGGCGGCCGCTTCGTACCGCATCCGCAAGGCTATGCCAGCGCCGCCGATCTGGTCGCCGGCCTGACGGCGCGGCACCCGTTCGAGATTTCGGTCGCGGCCTATCCCGAGGTCCATCCTGAGGCGTCCTGCGCCGAGGCCGATCTCGACAATTTGAAGCGCAAGCTCGACGCCGGCGCGAGCCGCGCCATCACCCAGTTCTTTTTCTCGACGGACGCCTATTTCCGCTTTCTCGACAGAGCGTTGGCTGCCGGCATCACCACACCGATCGTACCGGGGATCATGCCGATCACCAGCTTCGAGGCGATCCGGCGGATGTCCGCCAACACCGAAATCCCGGCGTGGATGGAACGCACCTTCGAGGGGCTGGACGAGCGGCCGGGGCCGCGCGGGCTGGTGGCGGCGGTGGTCGCCGCCGATCTGTGCCGCCGGCTTTACGCGGGCGGGGTGCGCCAGTTCCACTTCTATACGCTCAACCGCGCCGAGCTGGCTTACGCGATCTGCCACATGCTCGGGGTGCGGCCGAAGGAGATGACACGATGAATGCGCCGCAAATCCTCCCTGGCTCGCCGGGGAGGGGGACCAGCCGCAGGCTGGTGGAGGGGTATGATCGAGAGGGTACGCCGTCGCCGCACGTACCCCTCCCCCATGCTGCGCATGGTCCCCCTCCCCGAGCTTCGCTCAGGGAGGAATTGCGATGACAGCACGTGAAGCACTGAACGCCGCGGCGGCGAAGCGCATCCTCATCACCGACGGCGCTTTCGGGACCGAGATCCAGAACTGGAAGCTCGCCGAGGCGGACTACGCCGGCGACCTCGGCCTGGCCAAGGACCAGAAGGGCAACAACGACATCCTCGCGCTGACCAAGCCCGAAGTGCCCGAGACGATCCACCGCGCCTATTTCGAGGCCGGCGCCGACATCGCCGAAACCAACACCTTCTCGGCCAACCGGATCAGCCAGGCCGATTACGGTGCCGAGCATCTGGTGGCGGAGATCAACATCGCCTCGGCGCAGTTGGCCCGCCGCATCGCCGACGAGTTTGCCGCAAAGGATGGCCGCCCCCGCTTCGTCGCGGGGGCGATCGGCCCGACCAACAAGACGCTGTCGCTCTCGCCCGACGTCAACGACCCGGGCTATCGTGAGATCGACTGGGACGAACTGGTCGACGTCTATCACCAGCAGGCGGTGGCGCTGATGGAAGGCGGTTCGGACTTCATCCTGATCGAGACCGTGTTCGACACGCTCAACGCCAAGGCCGGGATCATGGCGGTCAAGCGGCTTGAGCGCGAGCTGGGCCGCGAGGTGCCGGTGATGCTGTCGATGACGCTGACCGACCTGTCCGGCCGCAACCTCTCGGGCCACACCGTCGAGGCGTTCTGGCACGTCGTGCGGCACGCCAAGCCGGTGACGATCGGGCTCAACTGCTCGTTCGGCGCGACCCAGCTCCGCCCGCACGTCAAGGCATTGAGCGAGATCGCCGACACGCTGATCATGGTCTATCCCAACGCCGGCCTCCCCAACGAGCTGGGGGCTTACGACGAGATGCCCGAAACAACCGCCGGCCTGGTCCACGAGTGGGCCGAGCACGGGCAGGTCAACATCCTCGGCGGCTGTTGCGGCTCCACGCCGGCGCATATCGCGGCGATGGCCAAGGCGGTCGCCGACCTGCCGCCGCGCCGCGTGGTGAGCCATGAGCCGGTGACACGGCTGGCGGGGCTGGAGCCGTTCGTGATGGCGGCGTGACACTTAAATCCTCCCTGAGCTCGCTCGGGGAGGGGGACCATGCGAAGCATGGTGGAGGGGTCTCCTTCCACCATCGTTCGCAAAAGGCTTACCCCTCCACCAGCCTGCGGCTGGTCCCCCTCCCCGGCGCGCCGGGGAGGATATAGAAAGACCACATGACCACCCAATCCTCCGCCCGTTTCGTCAACATCGGTGAGCGCACCAACGTCACCGGTTCGGCGGCGTTCAAGAAGCTGATCCTCGCCGGTGATTACGCCAAGGCGGTTGATGTCGCGCGCCAGCAGGTCGAGAACGGCGCGCAGGTGATCGACGTCAACATGGACGAGGGCCTGCTCGACGCGGTCCATGCCATGACCACCTACCTCAAGCTGATCGCCGCCGAGCCGGACATCGCCCGGGTGCCGGTGATGGTCGATAGCTCGAAGTGGCACGTGATCGAGGCAGGGCTGAAATGCGTACCGGGCAAGCCGATCGTCAACTCGATCAGCATGAAGGAGGGCGAGGACGCGTTCCTCGAACACGCCCGCAAATGCATGGAATATGGCGCGGCGGTGGTGGTTATGGCCTTCGACGAGCAGGGCCAGGCCGACAGCAAGGAGCGCAAGGTCTCGATCTGCGAGCGCGCCTATAAGCTGCTGACCGGCATCGGCTTCCCGCCCGAGGACATCATCTTCGACGCCAACATCTTCGCCATCGCCACCGGCATCGAGGAGCATGACCGCTACGCGCTCGAATTCATCGAGGCGGTGAGCGAGATCAAGGCGCGCTGCCCGCACGTCCATTTCTCCGGCGGACTCTCCAACCTCTCGTTCAGCTTCCGCGGCAACGAGACGGTACGCCGGGCGATGCATTCGGTGTTCCTCTTCCACGCGATCCCGGCGGGGCTCGACATGGCGATCGTCAACGCCGGCCAGCTCGACGTCTACGACCAGATCGACCCGGTGCTGCGCGAAGCCTGCGAGGATGTGATCCTAATGCGGCGTCCGGGCGTCGGCGAGGATGGCCAGACCGCCACCGAGCGCCTGATCACGCTTGCGGAAAGCTACAAGGGCAAGGACGCCGTCGCCGAGAAGGCCGCCGAGGAATGGCGCGGCTGGGACGTGGCGCTGCGGATCGAGCATGCGCTGGTCCGGGGCATCGACGCCCACATCGTCGCCGATACCGAGGAAGCGCGGCTAGGGTATGCGCGGCCGATCGAGGTGATCGAAGGCCCGCTGATGGAAGGCATGAACACCGTCGGCGACCTGTTCGGCGCCGGCAAGATGTTCCTGCCGCAGGTGGTCAAATCCGCCCGGGTGATGAAGAAGGCGGTCGCGCACCTGATTCCCTACATCGAAGCAGCCAAGGAGGAAGGCGCGCGGGCCAAGGGCCGGATCGTCATGGCCACGGTCAAGGGCGACGTCCACGATATCGGCAAAAACATCGTTGGCGTCGTGCTCCAGTGCAACGGCTATGAGGTGATCGACCTGGGCGTGATGGTGCCGTGGTCGAAGATCCTGGAAGCGGCGAACGAGAACGATGCCGACATCATCGGCCTCTCCGGCCTGATCACCCCCTCGCTCGACGAGATGGTGACGGTGGCCGAGGAGATGAAGCGCGCCGGCATGACCATCCCGCTGCTGATCGGCGGCGCGACCACCAGCAAGGTCCACACCGCGCTGCGCATCGATCCCGCCTATGACGGGCCGGTGATGCATGTGCTCGACGCCAGCCGCGCGGTCGGCGTCGCCAGCCAGCTGTTGTCCGACACCCAGCGCGATCCGTTCGTCGAGGCCGCCGCCGCCGAGTACCAGCACGTCCGCGATCTGCGCGCCGGCAAGGACCCGAGCGTGCTGCTCAGCCTCGCCGACGCGCGCGCCAATGGCTTCAAGGCGGACATGAGCGAAAAGGCGCCGCCGCCCGAACAGCCGGGGCTGCACACCTTCGCCGACTGGGACCTCGCCGATCTGCGCGCATGCTTCGACTGGACGCCGTTCTTCCGGGCATGGGAACTGGCCGGCAATTTCCCCGCGATCCTGGAGGACGAGGTGGTCGGCGAAAGCGCGCGGTCGCTCTACGCCGATGCGCAGGCGATGCTCGACCAGATCGTCGGCGAGAAGTGGCTGACCGCCAAGGGTGTCGCCGGCTTCTGGCCCTGCGCGCGCGAGGAAGACGATGTGATCGTCCACGTGGAAGGTCCACTGCCGCCGGTACACCTGCCGTTCCTGCGCCAGCAAATTCGGAAAAGCCGCGATCGCGCGAACTTTTGCCTCGCCGACTTTATCGATCCCGACGGCGACTGGATCGGCGGCTTCGCGGTCGGCATGCACGGCATCGAGCCCCACCTCGCCCGCTTCCAGGCGGCGCACGACGATTACAACGACATCCTGCTCAAGGCGCTCGCCGACCGTTTCGCCGAGGCCTTCGCCGAGCGGCTCCACCAGCACGTCCGCACCACGCTATGGGGCTATGCGCCGGGCGAGCAGCTGACCAACGAGGCGCTGGTCCGCGAGCAATACCGCGGCATCCGCCCCGCCCCGGGGTATCCCGCCTGCCCGGACCACAGCCTGAAGCCGGTGCTGTTCGACCTGCTCAACGCCACCGAGAACGCCGGCATCACCCTGACCGAGAGCCAGGCGATGCTGCCGACCTCGGCGGTTTCCGGCTTATACTTCGCCCATCCCGAGAGCCAGTATTTCGGCGTTGCCCGCATCGGCCGCGACCAGCTCGAGGATTACGCCACGCGGCGCGGGATCGATCTGGCGATAGCGGAGCGCTGGCTGCGGCCCAATCTGGACTGATGTGCGGCGCGCCTACGCTGGAAGCGCCATCCTAGGCCCGATCCTCGCAGAGCCGCGCTGCAGTTCGCGCATGGCCCTGGCGAAGCCCAGCGTGGTGCGGGCAACGTCGGCAGTCTGCGCCGGGCGCGCGGCCAGGCTGCGCAACATCGCCGCCGCGTCCACTCCGCCGTCGGGCCGCATAGAGACGGTGATCGCGTGCGGCAGCAGGTGGCGCGCGCCGTCCGAGACGCAGCGCAGGATCGCGAACGGCAGGCCGCGCTCTACCGCGACGGCGGCGGCGACGTGGCTTTCCATGTCGACCGCGAGCGCGTTGTGCCGCTCGCCCAGCGCCAGCTTTTCGGCGACGGTATCGATCATCCGGCCGTCGGCGAAGAAGCCGCCGATCCGGGAGCCCGGCAGCTTCGCAAGCAGGGCCTCGCGCCACGCCGCATCGCACTCCAGCTCGATCGCGCCCGACAGCCGATTGCCCACCACCCAGTCACCGATGGCCAGCCCATCGACCAGCGCGCCGGTCATGCCATAGCTGAGGATGCCGGCGGCCCCCGCCGCCGCCACCTCGATCCGCGCGCGCAACCGGACCGGGTCACCGCCGCCGGCAACCACCACCGCACCGGGTTGGCGGACGGTCGCGACCTCGCGGTTGAAGCCGGTGGCGACGACGACATGGCTCATACTCGGCATTGCGGAGCGCCCCGAAGACCCCCCTCCCCTTCAGGGGAGGGGTTGGGGTGGGGCGACCGCCCCGGGCGTCTGGCGAGCGGAGAAGCCCCACCCCCGACGCCTCCCCTGAAGGGGAGGGGGGAATGACACCGATCCCAGGTCCCGCTCACATGCCGTACCCCACTTGCGCATTGTTCGAGCGTTTGAGGTTGCGGTAGCGGGCCAGCGCCCACAACGGGAAATACTTCGGATAGCCGTGGTAACGCAGGTAGAACACGCGCGGGAAGCCGCCACCGGTATAATGTTCCTGCCCCCACAGGCCGTCGTCGGCCTGGTTCGCCGCCAGCCATTCGACGCCGCGCGCCACCGCATCGGCATGGACCTCGCCCGTCGCCATCAGCCCGAGCAGCGCCCAGGCAGTCTGCGAGGCGGTCGAGGGCGCGGGGGTGTGGCCCTTCCTGTCAAGTGCATAGCTGTCGCAATCCTCGCCCCAGCCACCGTCGGCGTTCTGAATGGCGGTGAGCCAGCCCGCCGCCTTCGCCACCATCGGATTATCGGCGGGAAGGCCGGCGGCGTTCAGCGCGCAGAGCACCGACCAGGTGCCGTAGATGTAGTTCACCCCCCACCGCCCGAACCAGCTTCCATCCGCCTCTTGCGCGCGTTCCAGCCAAGCCAACGCGTTGCGAACTCGTAGCGAGTCGGTCTCGCCGAGCTGCGCCAGCATCGACACGCAGCGCGCGGTCACGTCGGCGGTCGGAGGGTCGAGCAGCGCGCCATGATCGGCGAAGGGGAGATTGTTGAGGTAATGATAGGCATTGTCCGCGTCGAAGGCCCCCCAGCCCCCATCGCGCGATTGCATCCCAACCGTCCAATCCACGCCGCGCGCGATCGATTCGCCATAATCGCCGGACCGCGCTTGGGCGCGATCCATCGCCATGACCACAACAGCGGTATCATCGAGATCGGGATAGTGATCGTTGGCGTATTGGAAGGCCCAGCCGCCGGGCCGAACCCCAGGTCGCTCTTCAGCCCAATCGCCGGCGACATCGAGCACCTGGCGCGGAGCCAGCCAGGCGAGCGCGCGGTCGGCGCGCGCTTCATCCCCGGCCTCCAACATCGCATGGGCGGCGAGCGCGGTGTCCCACACCGGCGAGACGCAGGGCTGGCAATAGATTTCGTCGTGGTCCTCGCGGAACACCAGCAGCCGTTCGAGCGATTCGCGCGCCACCGCGCGGCGAGGATCGTCGGGGCCGATGCCGAGGCAATCGAACATCATCACGCTGTTCGCCATCGCCGGATAAATCGCGCCGAGCCCGTCGACGCCATTGAGCCGCTCGCTTACCCAGGCGGAACAGGCCGCGATCGCGTGCGCCCGCAAGAGCTTAGGCCAGAGCCCGTCGATGCGCTTGAGCACCCAATCGAGCGCGGCGAAGCCCCTGCTCCACAGCCACTTGGTATCGGCGGCACGGGTCACGAGGCGCGCAGGTGCGCCGGTGTAAAGCTCGTCCACCTTGATCCCGAGCGGGTTGCGCGCCGCCGGGCGGAGCGCGCACAGCACCAGCAGCGGCACCACCACGGTGCGCGCCCAGTACGCCATCTTGGCGAGGTGGATCGGAAACCATCGCGGCAGCAGGATCAACTCGGGCGGCAGCGTCGGCACCACGGTCCACGGCCCCGCCCTGAACAGCGCCAGCTGGATGCGGGTGAAGACATTACCCGCCGCCGCGCCGCCGGCCGCCAGGATTGCCGCGCGCGCCCGCGCCATATGCGGCGCTTCCACGGCATCGCCTATCATCTTGAGCGCGTAATAGGCCTTTACGCTCGCGCTGACGTCGAATCCGCCCTCGTGGAACAACCCCCATCCGTGGTGGGCCGACGACTGAATGCGGCGCAGGTAACGCCCGATCCGCGCCTCCAGCACCGCGTCGACCGGCTCGCCGAGATAGTGGCGCAGCAACACATATTCGGCCGGAATCGTGCAATCCGCCTCAAGCTCGAATACCCAATGGCCGTCGGCCTGCTGGGCGTCCGCGAGCGCCGCCGTCGCGCGTTCCACGGCCTGGTCGACGGCGAGCAGGGGGTCGGGCTTGGAGCCGTGCATTGTGCCTCCCCTACCCCGCCGAGCGGCGCAGCGCCAGATTCGCCGCAGTGGCGCCAGAGCGCAACGCGCCCTCGATGGTCGCGGGCAGGCAGGTCTGCGTCCAGTCGCCGGCGAGAAACAGGTTGCGCCAGCGGGTAGCGGCGGGCGGACGCAGCCGGTCCTGTTCGGGCGTAGCGGCGAAGGTGGCGCGTTTCTCGATGAGAACCCGATAGGGCGGGACCGGCGCGGACCCCAACCCCAGCGCCGCCGCGACGTCGGCCCAGATCCGCGCCGCCAGCTCCGTCCGATCGGACCCGACCAGCCGGTCGGCGGCGCTGATCGTCACCGAGATACGGTCGGCGAAGGCGAACACCCATTCCGCGAGCCCGCCGACGATCGCCGTGATCGGCGGCGCACCGCTCGGCGCGGGCATCAGAAAATGCGCGTTGACGATAGCGGCATGGCGGTCGGGCACGGTAAGGCCCGGCACCAGTTCGGCGGCGCTCCAGGCCGGCACGGCGAGGATCAGCGCGGCGTCCTCGCCGAGCGGCTCCGGGCCGGCGCCATGGTCCAGCGCCACAACCCGGTCGGCTTCGAACAAAATTTGCCGGAGCCGCCTGCCATAACTGGGCATGGTGCCGTGCCGCGCCAGGAACACCAGTGCCGGATCGACGAAGGCGGCGCCGAGGCTCGGCGTCGCCACCAGTGGCCGGCTCGCCCGGCCGCCCTTCAGCAGCGTCTCGGCCAGCACCCGCCCGGCCAGATAGGCCGAGCCCTCCGCGGGCGCGGTATTCAGCGCGGCGAGCAGCACCGGCTCGGCGAGCCGCGTCCACAGCGGCCCGGTGGTGGCGATCCGTTGACCGACGGTCTCACCCCGCGCGGCGCGCGCCAGCGCTGCAAGCGGGAGATGCGCGAGCGCACTGGTCCCTGGCGTCCGGCGCTGCCGGGAAAGCAGCCACCAGGGGACAGGCCCGTCGTTTGGCGCAAGCGTCCAGCGCAGGCGGGTCGGAAGCTCATAGAACGCGAAGTCCGCGTGCTCCGGCCCGGCCAACCGGTCCGAGGCGCCGATCCGGGCCAAATAGTCCGCCACCGCGCGGTTGCCCGACAGGATCAGATGGTTGCCGTTGTCGATCACGGCGTCGAGCTGCGGGTCGTGGTATGAGCGGCACCGCCCTCCCGCCTGCGCCGCCGCCTCCGCAAGTTCGACCGGCACCCCGGCGTCGGCAAGCGCGACAGCGGCCGAAAGCCCGGCCAGTCCCGCGCCCGCAATCGTCACTCGCGAAAAACTCAACGTGTCACCAGCAGCCGCGCGACGATGCCCAGCAGCGCGGGCTTCGAGGTACTCACGCGCCGGCGCGGCGGCGCCCAGCCTTGCACTTGGCTCCGCGCCAGCAGCCGCGAATAGACGGCCTCCATCAGCCGGG
>JBDSIY010000046.1:0-8278 GCA_039917735.1 Novosphingobium sp.
ATCGGCGCCAGCGTGAACAAATAGACGACGCCGCCCACCGCCATGATCGCGTTGCGCAGCGCAACGGAAACGGTGGTGCCGACGACCTGCTCGATCAATCCGGTGTCGGCGGTCATCCGCGAGGAGATTTCCTTGGGGCTGTTGTCCTCGAAGAAGCCGGGGGCGAGGCGCAGCAGGTTGGTCTGCACGGCGAGGCGGATATCGGCGACAACCCGCTCGCCCAGCCACGACACCGAATAGAACCGAACGGCGGTGCCGAGCGCGAGCACGACCACGATCAGCAGCAGATATTCGAACCAGCGGCCGATATGGGCAGGGTCGCCGCCCTGGGCGAAGCCGCGATCGATGATCAGGCGGAAACCGTTGGGAATCGCCAACGTCGCGCTGGCGGTGACGAGCAGGGCCAGGCAGGCGGTCGCCACCCAGCCGGGATAGGCCAGCGCCGCGCGCCAGATCAGCGTCAGCGGGCCGAGGCTTTTGCCGACATGGACCCTGTCGTCGCCCGGCACATCCACCGGGGAGGCCGGATCTCGGGCTATCTCGTCAGCAAGCGCGTGCTCCATGGCGCGCCCTTAGGCGCTTCGAGTGGCGAGGAAAAGCCGGCGGCTCGTGCGTCGAAGCGGAGTCCCTGACACCTCGTCCGAGCGGAGAAACCGCACAATTCGCGCCGCCAGCGCCGGATAGGGTGCTCAGCGCG
Organism: Novosphingobium sp.; assembly: GCA_039917735.1. Lineage (GTDB taxonomy): Bacteria > Pseudomonadota > Alphaproteobacteria > Sphingomonadales > Sphingomonadaceae > Novosphingobium. The sequence goes on from JBDSIY010000046.1 coordinate 698, forward strand.
GTGGCGAAGCCATTCACGCCGCGTTATCATCACCCCCTATAGAAAGGGCGAGATGAAGCGACGGGAACTCCTTACTGGCGGGTTGATGGCGGGGGCGGCGCTGGCGGTGCCGTCGCGGCTGCTCGGCCAGTCCGCGCCGGCATTGACGGTTCCCGCCGCTCCGGCCTGGACCACGCCCTATCAGCGCCGGGTGCTTGCGTCGGCCGCCCAGCAGCGCAGTCGGCTGGCGGCGCGACTGTGGCGGACCGACATCGTCGGCGTCGCCGATTTCGGTCTGCCGTCGTCGCTGCCCCGCCTGCACTTCGCCAATATCGAAAGCGGCACCGTCCGCTCTTTCCTCGTCGCCCATGGCCGGGGCTCGGACGCCGAGCACGACGGCTGGCTCAAGACCTTTTCCAACGTGCCGGGCTCGGAGGCGACCTCGCGCGGTGCCTTCCTGACCTGCGAGTGGTACAGCGGCAAATACGGTACATCGATCCGGCTGGTCGGCCTGGATCCGGACAATTCGCATGCGCTCGACCGCGCGCTGGTGGTGCATCCGGCCTGGTACGCTGATCCGACGATGATCGAAAAATGGGGCAAGATCGGCCGCAGCGAAGGCTGCTTCGCGATGGCGCCGGGTGAGTTCAACGAGGCGCTGTGGCATCTGTCCGGTGGCCGGCTGCTGTTCGCGGACCGCATCGGCGACTGGTAGCCTGCCCCTGGGGTGGCGTCCGCCCCGCCCCCGGCGGAATCGACACCGCCGGCCGCCGATGATAGTCTGGCGGCATGGGGGAAGACCGCCCGAATGGCAGCAGACAACGGAAAGGCGACGCCCGCCAGATCCGTTCGCGCAGTGCGCTGACTTCCGCGCTGTTGGCGATGCTGGAGGAAGCTGCCTTTGACCAGCTGACGATCCGCGCGATCACCGCGCGCGCCGGGACCGGCTACGCCACCTTTTTCCGGCACTATGCCGATAAGGAGGCCCTGCTGAGCGATGTCGCGTCCGAGGAGATCGCCGGGCTTCTCGCCCGAACCATTCCGATCCTGCACGACGCCGACAGCCTCGAATCGACCCGCGCGCTCTGTCGCCACGTTGCCGAACACCGCACGCTGTGGTCGGCGTTGCTGACCGGCGGAGCGGCCGGGATCGTGCGGCAGGAGTTTATCCGCCAGGCACGCACTCTTGCGCGGAATGCCCCCCCCGACGGGTGGCTGCCGCCCGATCTCGGGGTGGTCTATGGCACCGGCGGCACCATCGATCTGCTGGCCTGGTGGCTGGAACAGGACGGGGACTATCCACCGGACCGGATCGCGGGCATTCTCAACCGGTTAGTCATCGCTCCGCTGATGGGTCGGCCGGGCGCGGAGGCGTGAATTGGGCTCTACCCACGCGGGGGCTTGAAGCTGCCCGGCGTAACTCCCAAAGAGAACGGATGCTCTCGGTCCGGAATCGGCTCGATCGCGCATGGGGAGATGGACATGACGCCGAAGACGACGCTTCTTGGTTTCTCCGCCGCCGCGCTGATGGCGCTCGCGCCCGGGTTGAGCCTGGCTGCTCCGGCGCCCACCGTCGCCGCTGCGCCCACCGCCGCCGCGGCGATTGACGGGGCGACAGTGTTCAGGATGCGCTGCCAGAGCTGCCACTCGGTCGCGCCCGGCGGGGCTTCGCCGGTTGGCCCCAATCTTGCCGGTGTCGTCGGACGGCGAGCAGCTGCGACCACCTTTCGCTACTCGGACGCGCTTACGAAATCAGGCCTGATCTGGTCCCGCCCGAACCTCGATCGCTTTCTCTCCGGACCGATGCAGATGGTTCCGGGGACGCGGATGGTGATCAAGGTGAACAATCCCGCCGAGCGGGCCGCGATCATCGCCTACCTGGCCGGGCGCCGTTGATCGGGCGCGCCGCACACCTCGCGCCAGCTTGATTAAGGGCGCGGACTGGCCGGTCTTCGGCTGGTGCGATGATATTCGTCCGGCGCTTGCGGAGGCGGCGGGTGCGGGTCGGCCGGCCGTGTTGGCGACGCTGTTCAAGGTTGAGGGCAGCGCGCCGCGCGGGGCCGGCGCGCAGATGCTGTTCGATGGCGAGAGCGCGAGCGGCTATTTCTCCGGCGACTGTATCGAGGGAGACGTCGCGCTTCACGCCGCGCAGATTCTCGCCGACGGCAGGCCACGATGGCTGCACTACGGCCTGGGCAGTCCGTGGATCGATATCCGCCTGCGCTGCGGCGGGGCGCTCCATATTTTAGGGGAACGGCTGGCGGGGGGCGAGGCGCCGGTGGGCGAGCTGCTGGCGGCAGCGCGCGAACGGCGCGTCTGCCTATGGTCGAGCGACGGGATGGCGCGCGCCGTGACCGGCGGCGAAGGCGCGCCGCTGCTACGCATCGACGACCCACCGCTGCGGATCGCCCGCCGCTATGATCCGCCCCGGCGGCTGATCGTCTCCGGCGGCGATCCGGGAGCGCTGGCGCTGGCGCGGCTCGGCGCCGAGGCGCGGTTCGACACGATCCTGCTGCGGCCCGGCGGTCCGGAGGCGCCGCCGCCTTTCGTCGGCGTTACCTATCTGCGCGAGGAACCCGTGGAAGCGCTGTCGCGGCTCGGCGTCGATCGCTGGACCGCCTATGTCGGGGCGACGCATGAGGATCAGCACGACCTCGCCGGCTGCCTTCATGCGCTGCGCGGCGGCGCCGGCTATGTCGCGCTGATCGGTGCGCGCTCGCGCGCCGGCGACCGGCTCGCGGCGCTCGAAGCGGGCGGGGCGACACGGCAGGAGCTGGCGCGGCTGCAGCTCTCTCCTGGCGTCAGGGGCCTCGGCAAGGCGCCGTGGGAGGTGGCGACGGGGATTGTCGCCGAGGTCATGCGGGCGATGAACCCGGCGCAGGAACGCGCTTGAGGCTCGCCGCGATCGTGCTCGCGGCCGGTTCCGCCGGGCGCTTCGGCGGCGACAAGCTCTCGGTAGATTTCCTCGGGCAGCCGCTCGTCTGGCATGCGATTCGCGCCGCGCGCGCCGCGCCGGTCGAGCGAGTGATCGTGGTCTGCTCGCCCGCGCTGCTGCTGCCGGATTGGGAAGGGGAGCCTGTGGTTGAGGCTCTCCGTATCACCAGCGACGCGCTGTCTACCTCGCTCAAGGCAGGCATAGCCGCCGTGGCCTGGGCCGACGGCGCCTTCGTCTTTCTCGGCGACATGCCGCTGGTGCCGGAAGGAATTGCCAACAAACTCGCCCGGCAGCTCGGGGCGAACTTCGCGGCGGTACCGCGCTACCAGGGGCGCCCGGGGCATCCGGTGCTGTTCGCGCGGCGCGCCTTCGCCGAACTCGCGCTGCTCGAGGGTGACGCCGGCGCCGGCCGCCTGCTCAAGAGGCACGTCGATATCGCCTGGCTGGAGGTCGACGATCCCGGCATTCTGCTCGATGTCGATCGCGCGGAAGACCTTGCCCGCTTGCGCGACCGGGCCGAGGGCCGCAATTGCTAGGCTAAATCGGGATGACTTTGCACCAGCAGGGTAAAGTCGGCGTGTTCAAGCGTGCGAAGAGCACAGCGCCCGGAACAAGCCCGGCCCGTTGGCTCTATCCTGTGTTCGCTCGGACTACCCTCCTACCGGAGCACCCACTTGGAAGCCCTGCTCACCTCCACGGCGATCGTTGCCATCGCCGAGATCGGCGACAAAACTCAGCTGCTGGCGATACTGCTGGCGGCTCGCTTCGGACGGCCGCTGCCGATTATCCTCGGCATTCTCGTTGCTACACTGGCCAACCATTTCCTGGCGGCGCTGGTCGGTGAACAGGCGGCCGCCTTCCTCGACGGGCGCTGGTTCCGCTATGCAATCGCGATCAGCTTCATCCTCATGGCCGGCTGGGCGCTGGTCCCCGACAAGCTGGATGAACAGGAGCAGCGGGCTGGGGGCTCGGGCGTCTTCCTGACGACGCTGATCGCCTTCTTCTTCGTCGAGATGGGCGACAAGACGCAGCTGGCGACGGTCGCGCTCGGCGCGCGCTTCCACAGCGTCCTGCCGGTGATGGCGGGCACGACGCTGGGGATGATGGTCGCGAACGTCCCGGCGGTGCTGCTCGGCGACCGTCTGCTGCGATACGTCCCGCTCAAGGCGGTGCGGATCGTCGCGGCGCTGCTGTTCCTGGGGATCGGCTTGTGGCTGCTCGCGGATACGGCGGGGTTGGTTTGAGCCCTCAGTGAGCCGCGCCCCAACTCGCGCCGAAGCCAATGTCTATGGCGAGCGGCACGTCGAGCTTCACCGCCGGCTGTGCTGCCTCCGCCATCACCCGGGCGATCACTGGGCGCGCCGCCTCCACATCGCGCTCCGGCAGCTCGAACACCAGCTCGTCATGCACCTGCAGCAGCATCCGCACATCCGGCAGGCCCGCCGCAAGCAGTGCCGGCGTCATCCGCGCCATCGCCCGCTTGATGATGTCCGCACTGGTTCCCTGAATCGGCGCGTTGATCGCGGCGCGCTCGGAACCGGCGCGCTCGGCCTGCTGCTTCGAGCTGATCCGCGGGAACCAGGTCTTGCGGCCGAACAGCGTCTCCGAATAGCCGCGCTCGCGCACCTGCTCCAGCGTGTGGACGATGTAACGCTGGATGCCGGGGAAGCGCTCGAAATAGCGGTCGATCATCGCCTGCGCTTCGTCCGAGGTTACGCCAAGCCTGCCGCCCAGCCCCCAGCGCGAGATGCCGTAGAGGATGGCGAAGTTGATCGTCTTGGCGCGGGCGCGGGTGTCGCGGTCGACCAGGCCGAACATCTCGTTGGCGGTGCGCGAATGGATGTCCTCGCCCGCCGCGAACGCCTCCTTCAGCGCTGGCACGTCGGCCATATGCGCGGCCAGCCGCAACTCGATCTGGCTGTAATCGGCGGCGAGCAGGACATTGCCGGGCTCGGCGACGAAGCAATCGCGGATCTGGCGGCCGATCTCGGTGCGGATCGGGATGTTCTGGAGATTGGGATCGTTCGACGAGAGCCGCCCGGTCTGCGCGCCGACCAGCGAATAGGAGGTATGGACGCGGCCGGTCGCCGGATTGATCGCCGCCTGCAGCGTCTCGGTATAGGTCGAGCGCAGCTTGGTCAGCTGGCGCCATTCGAGTACCTTGCTGGCGACCTCCGCACCCTGGGCCGCGAGCCCCTCGAGGATCGCCTGGTCGGTCGAATATTGGCCGCTCTTGCCCTTGCGGCCACCCTTGTAGCCCATCTGCTCGAACAGCACGCGGCCGAGCTGCTGCGGGCTGCCGATCGTGAAGGGGTGGCCGCAGATGCCGAATATCTCGCATTCGAGCGCGCTCACCGCCTCGGCGAATTCGCCCGAGAGATGCGCCAGCCGCTCGCGGTCGACCTTGACGCCGTGGCGCTCCATCTCGGCGACCACCGGGATCAGCGGCCGGTCGACGCGCTCATAGATGCGGGTGCCGCCCTCCTCGGCCAGGCGCGGTTTCAGGCGTTGGTGCAGCCGCCAGGTGACGTCGGCATCCTCAGCGGCGTAGCGCGTGGCCCGATCGAGCGGCACCTCGCCGAACGGAATCGCCTTCTTGCCGCTGCCGCAGATGTCCTTGAAGGTCAGCGTCTTGTGCGACAGATGCCGTTCCGACAGCTCGTCCATGCCGTGGCCGCCGCCGATGCCCTCGATCTGCCGGCCGGCGTCGAGGCAGAAGCTCACGATCATCGTGTCGTCGACCGGTGCCATCGCGATGCCGTGCCGCGCGAGGACGTTGATGTCATATTTGACGTTCTGCCCGACCTTCAGCACCGCGTCGCTTTCAAGCAGCGGCTTGAGGCGCTGCAGCGCGAGCGGCAGCGGCACCTGCTCGGGCGCTTCGGAAAACATGTCGCTGCCGCCATGGCCCAGCGGGATGTAGCAGGCGTCGTTCGGCCCCAGCGCCAGGCTGATGCCGGCGAGGTCGGCGCGCATCGCGTCGAGCATGCTGGTTTCGGTATCGATCGCGAGTTTGCGGGCCGCGAACCCCCGCGCGATCCAGCGGTCGAGCGCTTCCAGCGTGGTCACGCATTCATAGGCGTCGTAGTCGATGGGCGGCAGTTCGGGCAGCGGTTGGCGTGACGCCCCCACCGCCGGCCCGGCGCCGGCAGTGACGGGCCGGGCCGGATGCAGCTGCGTCGCCGGTCCCGGGCTGCCCGCTCCGAGACGCTTCAACAGGCTTGAGAAGCCATGCCGTTCGAGGAAAGCGGCGAGCGGCGCGTGGGGGATTGCGCCGAGCTTGAAGTCGTCCAGTGCGATCGGCAGCGCGCAATCCTCGCGCAGCGTCACCAGCACCCGGCTCAGCCGCGCCATCTCGACGCCCTCGATCAGCCGGTCCCGCAGCTTGCCGGGCTTCATCGCCGGGGCGGCTGCGAGCGCCGCCTCCAGATCGCCGTAGTCCTGGATCAGCTTGCTCGCGGTCTTGGGCCCGACTCCGAAGATGCCCGGGATGTTGTCGACCGAATCGCCCATCAGCGCCAGCACGTCGCCGACCTTCTCTGGCGGCACGCCGAACTTCTCGACCACCTCGGCGACATCGATGCGCTGGTTCTTCATCGTATCGAGCATGTCGATGCAGCCGCCGGTCACGCCTTCGCCCAAATCCTGCGCGCATTTGCCGACCAGCTGCATCAGGTCCTTGTCGGAGGAAACGATCGTCACGTCCCAGCCGCGCGCCGTCGCCGCGCGGGCGTAGGAGGCGATGAGGTCGTCCGCTTCGAGATCGTCCTCCTCGATGCAGGCGAGGCTGAAGGCCCGCGTCGCATCGCGAATCAGCGGGAACTGTGGGACGAGGTCGTCAGGCGGTGGCGGCCGGTTGGCCTTGTATTCGGAATAGAGCGCGTTGCGGAACGTTGTGGCGCCCTTGTCGAGGATCACGGCAAGATGCGTCGGGCCATCGGCCTTATTGAGATCATCGGCCAGCTTCCACAGCATCGTCGTATAGCCATAGACCGCGCCGACCGGGGTGCCCTCGGGGTTGGTGAGGGGCGGCAGGCGGTGGTAGGCGCGGAAAATATAGGCCGAACCGTCGACCAGATAGAGATGCTGCTGGGACTCCATGATGAGGTCCGTAGCAGCGCCGCGAACGGTCGTCAGCAGCCATCGCCGAAGCCAGCGAACCACGGGCTTTCGCGAGCGTTCATCATTGCTTAACCGGGCGGTTGTAGTTGTTAGATTACCTGTGCGTGTTTTCCTTGCACGCCACCGGCGAGCGACTAGCGCTTGCATACGCTGAACAAGGTGATTATGGGACCTCGAAGTCTACCGGCACGGTAGGCTTTCCGCGTGGCCTTGAGCCCGCTTGGTCCACTCGCTTTCAAGGAATACCTACATGCGCAAGTTCGTTCTCGTCGCCGCCGCTGCTGCGGGCGCTCTGGCCCTCTCGGCCTGCTCCAGCAAGTCTGAGGAAACCACGATCATCGAGTCCACCGACGCCGCTGCCGACGCCATGGCGACCGACGCCGGCGCCGAAGCCGCGATGGCTTCAACCGACGCCGCCAACATGGCTGCCGGTAGCGCGTCCGAAGCCGCCATGGCCGCCAGCGATTCCGCTGCCATGGCCGCCGGCAGCGCGTCGGAAGCCGCCGCCGAAGCTTCGAAGGCGATGTGATCTAGCCTTACCGGCT
>JBDSIY010000047.1:0-5056 GCA_039917735.1 Novosphingobium sp.
AGCTCTTCGCAGAGCCAGACGATGCGGTCGGACTGCGATGCCGCCAGATGGTGGACAATGATCATATAATCTCTCCCCCTGGATCACTCGATCGGACGGTTCGTCTCGGCCAGGGCGGTGCCCGGGCCAAGTCAGAATTCCTTCACATTGACACCGGCAAGGGCGTCTTCGCCGATTCAGAGGTTGCGCGCAATCGGCGCGGAACTACGGACGGCGCCACGGAGGATCGGGGCAAAATGCTGGATAGCAAGGCGGCTATGGCCGTGACAATCGGGGCAGGGCTGATGCTTTCGTGCCTCCCCGTCGGTGCCGCGCGCTCGACGCCGCAATCCGAGTTGACCATTCGCATCACCAACATCCGCAACGCCCAGGGCGAGGTCCGTGCCGAGGTCTGCCCGCAGGCATCGTTTCTCCGGGACGATTGCCGCTATGCCGCGTCGGCGCCAGCCCGGCCCGGGGTTGCGCTGCTCACCGTGCGCGGCATTCCCCCCGGTCGCTATGCGGTGCAGGCGTTCCACGACGAGAACGGCAATCACCGGGTCGATCGCGCCTTGTTCGGGATTCCGCGTGAGGGGGTCGCGTTTTCCAACGACGCGCCGATCCGCTTCGGTCCGCCGAAATGGGCCGATGCGGCCTTCGCGTTCACCGGCGGTGAGCAGGCGATCCAGATGAAAGCGCGCTATTTCATGGGTCCTTCCGGGCCAGCGCTGCGTTGAACCCTCGCTTCCTGGGCGAGGCAATCCGGAGATTCGTGCCGGCGGCGGTCTCGGCGAGTATCCGGCGGCCGTGGTTGACCGTGGTGATCGCGCTCGGCGTGGCGCTGCTGGCGCTGGCCTACACCGCGCGCCATTTCACCATGACCACCGACACCGCCGAGCTGATCTCGCCCGACGTCGGCTGGCGGGTTCAGGAGCGCGCGATGGAAGACGCGTTTCCGCAACTGCGTGACGCGATGGTGGTGGTGGTCGATGGTGCTTCCCCCGAACTCGCCGAGGACGGCGCGACCCGGCTGGCTGCGCGGATGGCGGCCGACCCAAAGCATTTTCGCGTCGTCCGCCGTCCGGATGGAGGCGATTTCCTCGCGCGCGAGGGGCTGTTGTTCGGCTCGACCGAGTCGGTGCGCGACACGATGGCGGCGTTGGTCAAGGCGCAGCCGCTGCTCGGGCCGCTTGCCGCCGACCCGTCGCTGCGCGGTGTCGCAGCCGCGATCGGCACCATGCTCGACGGCGTCGATGATGGCTCGGCGAGCCTCGGCGAGGTCGCCGCCCCGATGCGCGCGCTTGCCGAGACGACCACGCGCGTGCTCGATGGCAAGCCGGCGGTCTTCTCATGGCAGCGGCTGTTCGCGGGCAGCGGCAGCAGCGCCGCGCCGCCGACGCGGCGGCTGATCCTCGCCCGGCCGGTGCTCGATTTCGGCTCGTTGACGCCGGGGGAGGGCGCGTCGGCGGCGGTACGCGCGGCGGCCGGCGCGCTTCGGCTCGATACAGCGCGCGGCGTCACCGTCCGCATCACCGGCGACGTGGCATTGACCGACGAGGAGTTCGCGACGCTGCGCGACAATATCGGGCTGGTCGGGCTGGTGATGTTCGCGGCGATGCTGCTGATGCTGTGGCTGGCGACGCGATCGGCCCGGCTGGTCGCGGCGATCGTGGCGACGACGGTCATCGGCCTGGCGGTCACGCTCGCGGCGGGGTTGTTCGCGGTGGGGCGGCTCAACCTGATCTCGATTGCCTTCATCCCGCTGTTCATCGGGCTCGGGATCGACTTCGCCATCCAGATCTGCGTCCGCTTCAACGCCGAGAGGGCAGGGGGCGCCGCCATCGCCGAGGGTTTGCGCGGCGCCGCGGCGGCGCTGGGTCCCTCGCTGCTGCTCGCCGCCGGCGCCGTGTTCCTGGGGTTCGGCGCCTTTCTGCCGACCGCCTATGTCGGCATCGCCGAGCTGGGAGTTATCGCCGGACTCGGCATGGTGATCGCGCTGTTCGCCAGCGTCACGCTGCTGCCGGCGCTGATCGTGCTGGCGCGGCCGGGTCCACCGCGCCGAGAGGTCGGATTCGCGGCGCTCGCGGGGGCCGACCGGCTGCTCGCGCGGCGGCGGCGGGCGGTGCTGTGGGGATTCGCGCTGTCGATGGCGGCGAGCATCGCTGCGCTACCGCTGGTGGAGTTCGACTTTAACCCGATGCACCAGCGCGATGCCGATCGGCCGGCGATGCGCACCCTCGCCGATTTGACGCGCGACCCGGATCGCACCCCGGCCACGATCGGCGTGCTCGCTCCCGATCACGCCGCCGCCGCCCAGCTTGCAAAGCGGCTCGGTGCGCTGCCCGAGGTCAGGCAGGTGGTGTCGCTCGATAGCTTCGTCCCCGCCGATCAGCCGGCGAAGCTGGCCCTGATCGGTGACGCCGCGCTGCTGCTCGACGTGGCGATAAATCCTTTCGACATCGCGCCGCCGCCGGACGATCCCGCCCTCATTGACGCGCTCAACCGGCTGACCGTCCGGCTCGCCGACACAGCTCGCGCCCACCCCGGCCCTGGTGCAAGCGAGGCGCTGCGGCTTGCCGGGTCGTTCACCCGCCTGGCGCAGAGTTCTCCGGCGCGGCGTGTGCAACTCGGCGAGACGCTCGTTCTCCCGCTTGGCGTGACGCTCGGCCAGATGCGCGCGATGCTGGCTGCCGAGCCGATCGACGAGGACAGCCTGCCGCCCGAGCTGGTGCGTGACTGGCGGACGCCGGACGGCCGCTATCGGCTCGAACTGTTCCCTGCCGGCGACCCGGGCGACAACCGGGCCCTGCAGCGGTTTCGCGCGGCAGTAAGTGCGGTGACCCCCGCGGTGTCGGGACTGCCCGTGGCGACGCAGGCGGCGGCGTCGACGGTCGCTTTTGCCTTCGTCCAGGCCGGCGTCATTGGTTTCGCGCTGATCAGCCTGCTTCTGTTGGCGGTGCTGCGTAACCTGCGCGAGGTGGCGTTCACGCTGGCGCCGGTGGTGCTGTCGATCTTCCTGACGCTGGGCACCTGCGTGGTGATCGGCCAGCCGCTGAACTTCGCCAACATCATCGCCTTTCCGCTGCTGGTCGGCGTCGGCGTCGCCTTCCACATCTATTTCGTGATGGCGTGGCGGGGCGGCGCGGGCGATTTGCTGCAATCGAGCCTCGCGCGCGCGGTCCTGTTCAGCGCGCTGGCCACCGGCACGGCGTTCGGCAGCCTGTGGCTCTCCGATCACCCCGGCACCGCGAGCATGGGCAAGATCCTGCTGATCTCGCTTGGCTGGACGCTGATTTGCGCACTGATCTTCGAACCGGCGCTGCTTGGCCCGCCGGGTCGGTCCGCCGCCGGTCCCGATGCGGGACGAAGCGCGCGATGAAATGTTCTGGATTTACGGTGAATTGAAACTATGAAGGCCATGATGGAAGGGGCCGTCATGCAACCCGAGTCAGCGCGGCCAACGCCGGGAACCTTCTGGGCCTTCGCCTTGCTCAGCCTCGCGTGGAACGGGCTGGGCGCTTACGACTTCATCATGACAAATCTGCGCGATCCTGGCTATTTGGCGCACTTCCCTCCCGAGTTGGTCGATTATCTCGACACCATGCCGGCGTGGGCGGTGATCACCTGGGCACTCTCGACATGGAGCGCGGCAGCCGGGTCGCTGTTGCTGCTGCTGCGCTCGCGCTTTGCCGTGGAGGCCTTCTTCCTCTCGTTAATCTGCCTTGGCATCTTCACCATGTATCAGGGGGCAAGCCAGCTCCCGGCGGCAATGCGGACCCCCAGCATGATGGTGGCAACCCTGGTGATCTGGATGGGGGCGATCGGCTTCGCCGCCTTTGCCTTCTGGCATCGCAAGGGGGGCTTGCTGCGCTGAGCCGGTATCGCGCCGGTCGTCACGATCAGCCCCGCGCGGCCCTCTGACGGATCAGCCGCAGGTAGGTGTCCGCCACGGTACCGTTGATGACATCCCACGAGAAGTCGCACGCCCGCGCCATGCCGGCGGCGCCATGGCCGCGCCGCAGCGCCGGCTGCGCACAATAAGCCTCAAGCGCGTCGGCGAACTGCTGGACCGCGCCAGGGCGGATCAGCCGGCCGGAGACTCCGTCGTGGACCAGCCCGTCGCTGCCTGTTGCCGCCGCCGCAACCACCGGCAGGCCGCACGCCATCGCTTCTAGCGTGACATTGCCGAAGGTTTCGGTGACCGAAGGGTTGAACAGCACGTCCATCGAGGCGACCGCTCGGCCGAGGTCCTCGCCTAGCTGGAAGCCAGCGAAGACCGCGCCCGGCAGCCGCGCCGCCAGCCACTCGCGCGCCGGACCTTCGCCGACGATCAGCACCCGATGCTCCACCCCGCGCCGACGCAGCACGTCGATCGTGTCGGAGAACACGTCGAGCCCCTTTTCCATCACCAGCCTGCCGAGGAAGCCGACCGCCACCTCCTCGTCGCCGATGCCGAGTTCGCGCCGCCATTCCTGCGAGCGCCGGCCGCCATGAAAAACCTGGCGGTCGACGCCGCGGGACCAGATGCCGACGTCGTAATTCATCCGCTGGGCGCGCAGCACCTGGGCCATGCTCTCGGATGGCGCCACCAGCGCGTCGCAGCGGCGGTAGAAGCGGCGCAGGATGGCGGTCAGCACCGGCTCCAGCCAGGCCATGTTGTAATAGCGCGGATAGGTATCGAAGCGCGTGTGCACCGAGGCCAGCACCGGTAACTGCCGCGCCCGTGCCCAGCTGACCGCCCGGTGCCCGACGACATCGGGCGAGGAGACGTGGACGACGTTGGGGGCGAAGCGCGCAAGGTCGCGCCGGTTCGCTGGCGACAGCATCAGCGGGTATCGGTACTCGCCCCGCCCGGGGAACGGAACAGAGGGCACGCTGACGAGGTCGCCGGTGGCGGGGAAGGGCGGCTCTAGCACTGTCGGCGAATAGACGCGAACCGCCGCGCCAACGCCAAGCAGATGGCCGACCAGCCGGTTCAGCGCCTGGTTCGCACCGTCGCGGACGTAGTTATAGTTGCCGCTGAACAGCGCGATGCGAAGGTCCGAGGTCGGCATGCAGGGCGCGCCATAGCGAGCCG
>JBDSIY010000048.1:0-13156 GCA_039917735.1 Novosphingobium sp.
GGATGTTGCTGACGTTCGACGTCGATCGGGTCGAGGCGCTGCAGGAGCTGGCGCTGCTGCTGCCGCGCGGCGCCGCCGCGACCGGCGAGGTGCGGGCGGTGCTCCACCTGCCGGATGGCCAGGCCGCGACGTTGCGGCTCGGTCGCGACTTCGCGCTCGATGGCGACCTTGCCGAGCAGCTGACAGGGATCGCCGGAGTCGACAATGTGTCCTTGACGGCGCGGCGCGGCGGCGATCACCTGCGGCTTGTGGCCTGACCCGCTCGTGCCAGCCGCGCGCCGCCTCAGCGAATGATCGGCGGGTAGTAGACGAGCGGCGCGACCTTGTGAGTTTCGCGGTATGATGGCGGCTGCCGGCCGCCCGCGTCGGTGATCCGGTATTTCACCGCCATCTCGGCGCCGATCACGGTCTGGCCGGAGAGTTCAGCCAGCGCGGGGTCGTTGGCGAGCGCCCAGATGATGTGCCCGGTGAACTCCGGCGTCTCGATCTGATCATTGAGGAATGCGTATTTTGCAGGATCGGCGGCGATGATCGCCATCAGCCGGTCGGTCGCCAGCGCGCCCATCCAGATCGACAGCGCCGCCACCCTGGACTCGGCGTGGCGGAAATCGACCGCCATGTCGAAGGCCATCTTGTCCACCCCCGCCTTGTGCGCGCCATAGGCTGGGCCAAGCGAGTAATGCGCGGCGCCTGATGCCGAGGTGAAGACGATCAACCCGCGATCGCGCGGCACCATCACCGGCGCCGCCAGCCAGCTGGCGACATAGCCGCTGCGGATGCCGACATCGATCATGTCGACGAGCTTCAGCGGCTTCTCCCAGAACTCGCCCGGAGCGTTGAGTTCGTCGTAGACGGCGGCGGCGTTGTTGACGAGGATGTCGAGCCGGTCCTGTTCGGTCCGGACCCGGTCGAACAGCGCGCGGACATCGTCATCGTTGGCGTGGTCGCAGCGCACCGCGATCCCCCTGCCGCCGGCGGCGGTCACCGCTTCGGCCGTCTCGTATATGGTCCCTGGCAGGGCGTGGTCACCCGCCTGCTGCGACCGGCCGGTGACATAGACGGTGCAGCCGTGGCTGCCGAGCGCAATGGCGATGCCGCGCCCCGCGCCCCGGCTCGCACCGGTGACGATGGCAACGGCCGACTGATCTGACATTGGTGTTCCCTTTCCCGGCTCGGCCTCAAGTCAGCTAGAACTCGGCCGAGGCGGCGTCTGTTGCCGCCCGCACCCTAGTCCGTTCTGCTCCCTACGCCGGTGGTGGTTAGCGCGGGCGCGGATCGATATGCACCTTCTGCATCTTTTCGCCGGCTCGCAAGGCGTTGAGCGCCCCGCCCAATTTGTCCAGCGGCAACACGTCGCTGACCATCGTCTCGGGGCAAAAGCGGGCGCTGTCGAACGCGCGTGCGGCTTCGGCGAACTCGGCGGGCGAATAGCCGAGCGGGAAAATGATGCGCGCCTCCTTGAACGTCCTGGCGATCGGCAGAATCGGCTCGGGTGTCATGCACATGCCCATCGCGATCACCGTGCCGCCCATGTGGACGAGATCGAGTGCGCGGTTCAGCAGCCCCGGCTTGCCGACGCATTCGGCGACGATGTGCGGCGCTCCGCCCAGCGCGGCCGCCAGTTCGCCGGGATCGTCCTCGTCGAAGCTGTGGACGCAGTCGGCGCCGAACGCGATGCACAGGTCGCGTGCACGCGCGGAGCGTGAGGCCACCACCACCCGTCCCGCGCCCAGCGCCCGCGCCCACCACACCACCGACAGTGCCATGGACCCGGCGCCGAGCACGAGCACCCGCTCGCCGCCGCGCATGCCGGCTCCGCGCAAGGCGCGCAGCCCGCAGGCCATCGGCTCGATCAACGCGCCATCGGCGATGCTCAGGCTGTCGGGCAGGCGGACAGCATAAGCGGCGGCGACCGTCGTTCGCTCGGCGAAGCCGAACGATGGCCGGCCCTTGGCGCACAGCAGCAGCCGGCCTTCGCGGCATGCCTCGCAGCGCCCGCAGCCGGAATTGGGCATGCAGGCCACGCGATCGCCGCGCCGAAAGCCGGTGACCTCGCGGCCCAGCTCGAGGATCGTGCCGGCGAATTCATGGCCGAAGCAGTGGCCTTTCGGATAGTCGAACGGCCCGCCCGCGGTCATCGAAACGTCGCTGCCGCAGACGCCGCAGTATGCGATTTCGATCAGCAGCTGGTCGGGCGCCGCGACCGGCTCGGGCAGGTTCTCGACGGTGATCGGGCGGACGCCGCCGTTGTAGATTGCTGCTCGCACTGCGCCCGCTCTCCTGCCTTCCGGCCTTTTAAATCATGACGAAATTGTTCCATCCCTTCGGATGAACGCAGGCTAGGCCCCACCCCCGAGCGCCTTGTAGAGCGCGACCGCCTGGCTCGCCCGAGCGGCCTCCGCGTCCGTGGCGGTGGCCTGGGCCAGTGCATAGGCCGATTCGGCGTCGAGTAGCTCAATCAGGTCGGCCTCACCGGCGCGATAGCGCTGGTGGGCGAGATCGCGCGCAGCGCGCTGGGCGTCAGATGCCGCCACGCTTTGCACCAGCGTCTCGCCGGCGCGGGCGAAGCGCATGGCGGCGATCTCGCTGTCGCTGAGCGCGGTCAGCGCCGCCTGCTCGTAAGCGGCGGCCGCCTGCTCGGCCCGCGCATCGCTGGCGCGAATGCGGGCACGGATGCGGCCGAAGTCGAGGATGGGCCAGCGCAGGCTCGGACCGATCTGGAACCGCGTGCTCGCCGCATCGAGCAGCGTGTCGCCGTTCTGCGATTGCTGGCCGATTGCCCCGAGCAGCGAGACACGCGGGAACAGGTCGGCGGTGGCGACGCGGACGTCCGAGGTGGCGGCGGCGAGCCGGCGCTCGGCGGCGGCCACGTCCGGCCGCCGTCGCAACAGCTCGGAGCGCAGCCCCATCGCCACCATATCGGGCGGGCGCGGGATTGGAGTGGGCGTGAGCAGCGCGGGATCGAAGCGCTCCGGCGGCCTGCCGCTGAGCAGTGCCAGCCGGTAAAGGCCGGCGCGTATGTCCGCGCGGACCCCCGGCACCCGCGCCGCGGTGGCGCTAGCGAGGCCTCGTACGCGCTCATCGTCGAAGCGCGACGACTCGCCGGCATCGAAGCGCTGGCGGGTGAGCGCGGCGATCTTCGCCCGGGCCTCGGCGTCGGCCGTCAGGCTGGCGAGCCTCGCCTGCGCCGCGCGCAGCTCGATGTAGCTGCGCGCGACCTCGGCATGGAGGCTCAGCCGCGTCGCGCGCGCATCCGCGTCGGCGGCCTCGGCGCGCGCCTCGGCGCCTTCCACCGAGCGGCGGACGCGCCCCCACAGGTCGATCTCCCAGCTCGCGTCGAAGCCGGCATCGAACAGCGAGAAATCGCGCTGGAATCCGGGGATGCGGCCAATCGGGAACTGCCCGTTCTCGCTCAGCCGGTTGCGCGTCGCCGACGCGGCGGCATCGACTGCGGGCGTGCGCGCCCCGGCGGTCACGTCGCGATTGGCGCGGGCCTCGGCAAGCCGCGCGCGCGCGACGCGTAGGTCGAGGCTTCCCGCATCGGCGGCGGCGATCAGCGCGGTCAGCTGGGGGTCTCCGAACCGCCCCCACCACGCGGCGTCCACTTCCGCCGACGAGCCCGGCTCCAGCCAGCCAGGCGCGGCGGCAATCGGTGGCGGCCCGCCGTAGTCGGGTCCGACCGTGCAGCCGGCGCAGGCGAGCACGGGCAGCAGTAACGTCAGGACAGGGGAAGGCCGGGACATTGCGCTACTCCATGCGGGCGCGGAACAGCCAGGCGCCCAGGCTCAGCGTCACCGCGGCGATCAGCATTAGCGGGACGATGCGGGCGAACACCTCGCTCGCCGGCATCGCCTTGAGGAACAGCCCCACCGCGAGTTCGAGGAACCAGCGCGCCGGGTTGGCCAGGCTGATCGTCTGCAGCCAGCCGGGCATATTGTCGATCGGGCTGGCGTAGCCGGACAGCAGAATCACCGGCACCGCCACCAGGAAGGCGCCGAGAAACGCCTGCTGCTGGGTCGAGGAGGCGGCGGAGATGAACATGCCGACACCAACCAGCGCGATCAGGAACATCAACAGCGACAGGTAGAACAGCAGCACCGATCCGGTGAACGGCACGCCGAGCACCAGCTTCGCCGCGAGCAAGTAAATCGTGCCGTTGATCAGCCCGACCGCGATCGGCGGCGCCATCTTGCCGGCGAGGATCTCGGGCACGCGCAGCGGCGAGACCATCAATTGGTCGAAGCTGCCGAGTTCGCGTTCGCGCGCCACCGATTGCGCCGTCACCGAGATGCCGCTGACCACGCTGATGATCGCGATCAGCCCGGGCAGCGTGAACCACAAATAGGTGAGGTTCGGGTTAAACCAGTTGACGGTGATGCTCTCGCCTGGTGGCTGGCGGAGCTGAGGGCGAAGCACGGCGCCAGTGCTGGCGGCGATTCGCTGGAGATAGCCGCCGACGATCTGCGCCGCGTTGGAGCGCCGGCCATCGAGGATCACGCCGACGCTGGCGGTGCCGCCGCGCGCGATGGTCGCGTCGAAATCCGGCTGCAGCACCAGCGCGGCGATCACCTCGCGGTTGTCGATCGCGGCGCGGACCTCCTGCATCGAACCCAGCCGCACGACGCGGCGCACGGCGGGACTGCCGGCGAGCTGCGAGGTCAACTCGATGGCGGCCCGTCCGCCACTCTGGTCGAGCACGCCGACGTCGAAGTTCTTGACCTCCAGCGTCGCGGCGAAGCCGAACACGAACAGTTGCAGCAGCGACGGCACGAACAGCACGATGCGCCCGCGCTTGTCGCGCAGCAGTGCCCAGAACTCCTTGACGATCATCGCCCGCAGTCGGCCTGCGGTCCCAGTCGGTTTGGTGCCAGCCACGTTAGTCGAGCCGCCGGCGCGTGACGCGGAACGTCAGCGCGAAGAACAGCGCCCCGAATGCCAGCATCGCCGCGATATCGCGCAGGAATAGCGGCCAGATGTCGCCGGCGACGAACACGGTTTGCAGCGAAGGGATCAGATAGCGGGCGGGCACAAGCCAGGTGAGGGCGCGAATCGGCGCGGGCATCGAGCTGATCTCGAACAGGAATCCGGACAGCAGGAACGAGGGCAGGAAGGCCGAGATCAGCGCGATCTGGCTGGCGACGAACTGGTTCTTCGTCGCCGCTGAGATGAGCAGCCCCTGGCCCAGCGCCGGCATCAGGAAGGCCGAGCCGATCAGCAGCAGCGCCAGCGGCGAGCCGCGGAACGGCACGCCGAACGCGAACACGGCGGCCAGGGCGCACAGCGTCATCGACAGCAGCCCGAGCACGAAATAGGGGATGAGCTTGCTGGCCAGGAACTCGGCCATGCTGACCGGCGTCGCCATGATCGCCTCCATCGTGCCGCGCTCCCACTCGCGCGCGACCACCAGCGCGGTGAGCAGCGTGCCGACCATGGTCATGACGATGGCGATCGCGCCGGGCACCAGGAAATAGTGGCTCTTCAGCTCCGGATTGAACCAGAAGCGGGCAGCGAGATCGATCGCGGGCCGGGGGTGTCGCAGGCCCCCGGTCGCCTCCGCGCGTGCCCAGCTTGCGCGCACCCCTTCCGCATAGGCGGCGGCGAAGGCCGCGGTCTGCGGCAGCGATCCGTCGGCGATGATCTGGATCGGCGCGCCGCCATCGCGGGCCTGCCGCTGGCCGAAATCGGTGGGGATGACGATGATCGCGTGGATCCGGCCCGCAACCAGCAAGGGGCGCAGCGGCGCGACCGAGCGCGCCATCCTTACGTCGAACCAGCGCGAGCGTTGATAAGCCTGGGCGAGCCCGAGCGCCGGTGCGCTGTCGCTCTCCAGCGCCAGACCGACCCGCGTCCGCGCGGTATCGAGTGACACCGCATAACCGAACAGGAAGATCAGCATCAGCGGCAGCACCATCGCGATCAGCAGCGTCGAGGGATCGCGAATGATCTGCCGCGCCTCCTTGCCTATCATCGCGGCGACCCGGCGACGGTTGAACGCCTGCATCACGCCGCTTGCCTTTCGTGGGCTTCGCGGGCGCGATCGGAGGCTTCGATCAGCGCAATGAAGGCGTCCTCCATCGTTGGATCGCCGAGACTGTCGGGCGTCTCCGCTGCTGCCAAGGCCTTCAGCTCATCTGGTGTGCCGATGGCGATCTCGCGGGCGCGGTAGATCAGGGCGATGCGGTCGCAATATTCGGCCTCGTCCATGAAGTGGGTGGTGACGAGGACGGTGACGCCTTTGCCGACCAACCCGTTGATATGCGTCCAGAACTCGCGGCGGGTGATCGGATCGACGCCCGACGTCGGCTCGTCGAGGAACAGCACCGGCGGCTCGTGCATGACCGAGCAGGCGAGCGCCAGCCGTTGCTTGTAGCCGAGCGGCAGCGTGCCGGCGTTCGCTGACAGAAAGCGGGACAGGTCGAAGGTTTCGATCATGCGCCCGATCGCGGTCCGCGCCGCGCGACGGTCAAGGCCGTAGACCCCGGCGAAGAAGTCCAGATTCTCCTGCACGCTCAGATCGCCGTAGAGCGAGAACTTCTGCGCCATGTACCCCAGCGCGCCGCGCGCGTCGGCGGCCGCGTGACGGAGGTCGAAGCCGGCGACCGAACCGGTGCCGGCGCTGGGCTTGAGCAGCCCGCATAACATCTTGAAGGTGGTCGATTTGCCGGCGCCGTTCGGCCCGAGGAGCCCGAAGATCTCGCCGCGGGCAATGGTGAACTCCATCGCCTCGGCGGCGGTGAAGTCGCCGAAACGCTTGGTCAGCCCCCGTGCCTCGATTGCCGGCGCGTCACTCGGCGGGATGGCGCGGTAAGCCTCGGCGAGCGCGCTGGTCCCGCCCGGTCCGCCGCCAAGTATGTCGATGAAGCCGTCCTCGAAGCGCGGGGGCACCGCTTCAAGCCGCGCCGCCGTGCCCGCTCCTAACTCCGCGACAGCAGGCACCGGCGCGTCGCGCGCGACCAGCAGCCGGATCGCATGCCCCTGGATCGCCGCGTCGGCGACATCCTCGCGATCGAGCACCCGCTCCAACAGCCGCCGCCGCTCGCCGGCGTAGTCGACCAGGCGGAAGCTGCGGTCGGCGATCCGGCCGGTCAGCTCGGCGGGAGGGCCGGAGAACAGCAGCTTGCCGCGATCGAGCAGATGGACGCGGTCGCAACGCTCGGCCTCGTCGAGATAGGCCGTGGACCACAGCACGCCGACACCGCCGTCGCCGGCGTCGCTCCCGGCAAGCTCGCGCACCATTGCCCACAGCTCGCGGCGTGAAACCGGATCGACGCCGACGCCTGGCTCGTCGAGCAGCAGCAGCCGGGGCGTGCGCACCAGCGCGCATGCGAGGCCGAGCTTCTGCTTCATCCCGCCCGAAAGCTTGCCGGCAAGCCGCGTCTGAAAGCGCCCGAGGTCGGTAAAGGCGAGCAGCCGGTCGAACACCCGCTCACGCTCGTCGCGCGGCAACCCGCGCAGCTCGGCGTAGAGTGTGAGGTTCTCGCGGACGCTCAGGTCCTCATAGAGGCCGAAGCGCTGCGGCATGTAGCCAATCTGGTCCAGCGCCGCCCCGGCAGCGCCGCCGAGCACCTCGATCGTGCCGCCGTCGGCCTGGAGGAGGCCGGTCAGCAGGCGGATCAGCGTCGTCTTGCCGGCGCCGTCTGGGCCGACCAGCCCGGTGATCCGGCCCGGTTCGATGGCGATCGAGACGCCCCCCAGCGCCGCTTCGCCGGTCCCGAACCGCTTGACCAGATCGCGGGTCGCGGCGAGCGGACCCACCGCGATCAGCGCTTGGCCGGCGGCCGGGCGCCGCTGACCGCCACGGTGACCGGCTGGCCCTGGCGCAAGCCGTCGTCCGGATCGCTGACGATAATGCGCAGCCGATAGACCAGGTCGCTGCGCTGGCTCTCGGTCTCAACCGTCTTGGGGGTAAACTCGGCGGTTGGCGAAATATAGCCGATGGTGCCGTGATAGGCCTTGTCGCTTCCGTCGGCGGTGACGCTCACCTTCATGCCGGGCGAGATCCGGCCCAGGTCCGGCTCCGCCACATAGGCGCGGACGCGCAGCGGCCGATCGATGGTCAGGGTGAACACGGTCTCGCCGGGCTGGACGATAGCGCCGGGTTCGCGCGCGCGGGTGAGGATGGTGCCGTCGGCAGGCGCGGTCAGCGTGGCGTCGGCGATGTCGGTAGCCGCGCCGGCGCGTTGGGCACGGGCGCTGGCGAGTTGGGCAGCGCTGGCCGCGACGTCCTCCCGCCGCGATCCGGCGCGCTGCAGCGACAGCGCCTGCGTGGCCGCGTTGGCTTGCGCCTCGGCCACGCGCAGGCTTGCAACCGTCTGGTCGAACAGAGCCCGTGATATCGCGCCGGTGGCGACCAGCTGCTTGCGGCGTTCGTAATCGGCGCGGGCCTTCGTCAAATTGGCCTGCTGCTGGGTCAGCGCGGCCCCGGCCTGGGCAATGTCCTGCGGGCGATTGCCGGTGCGACGCCGATCGAGTTCTGCCGTGGCGAGATCGACCTGCGCGCTTGCCGCCGCCAATTTGTCGCCAAGCGGCCGGATGTCGAGCGCGGCCAGCCGCGTCCCCGCCTTGACATGGGCGCCTTCCTCGACCGGCATGGTGGCGATCCGGCCGGGCACCCGGAACGCCAGCTCCACCTGGCGGACGTCGACGTTGCCGTAGAGCGTCAGCCCGTCATCGCGCCTGCCCCACAGGCCGAAGCCGCTGGTGAAGATCAGCGCAATCGCCAGCGCAGCGACGACCAGCCCAGCGACGATCAGCCGCTGCCGTGTCAACTTACGGGGCCCCCGGGCAAACTTCGCGCCTAGCCGAGGACGTTGGTCGCGGCCTGGATCTGGCCCGGCTTGCGCAGCATCTTGTCGACGTCGCTGGCATGCACTTCCTCAGCGTAGATCATCTGACGGGCGTATTCCTCGATAGCAACGGACTTGCCCTCGACCACCTCATAGAGTTGCCGGTAAAGCGAGAGCGCGGCGCCTTCAACCTCCAACGCCTCGCGCAACATGTCGCCAACGTCGGTCTTGTGGCTGTCGAGCAGCGGCCCGATCTCTAGGGAGGGATATTCGCCGAGCATGGTGATCATCTCGCCCGCCTGCTGCGCGTGCAGCAGCGATTCGTCGGCCTGGCCCCTCAGCCACGAGACGATCGGGATCCGACCGAAGCCGAACACCAAGAACGAGTAGTGCGTATATCGCACCACGCCGGCCAGCTCCTGCTCGAGGATACGGTTGAGCAGGGCAACCGCGCGACCCTTGGTCGTCTCATCCATGAACATCTCCCTCGCATTGTATCTCGTGCGTCGTCCGACGTGATAGCGGCTGATCGAACTTGCGCGAACGCCTGGCGGCGCGCGGCTCCGCTATCGGTAAGGCAGTCGCCTGTTTGGTGGGCAACCGAGGTCGCCCGCCGTCATGAATAAGCCGCCCACGCCGGCAACGCCAGCCCGAGGATGACACGTCGGCGATGAGGAAAGTGGGTTCGGCCGCGAAACGCTCCGCGCCGCCGCTTAGGCGATGAGAGCGCGGATTGCCGGTGAGCTGCGGGCGTGGAGCGCCTGCAGAAAAGCCGCGAGCGTATCGTCGGCCAACCGAATCGCGGCATCGTCGACGCGCGGCAGCAACAGCGACATCCGCAGCATCGTGCCATCGGGGACGCGCAGCTCCAGGTTCTGTCGCAGGATCGCCGCTCGTGTCGCCAACGAGCCGACCGGGGCGGCATTGCCGGTACGGATGATATAGTTGACCAGCTCGTCCCGGTCGCTGCGATGCCCGAGGAACCGGGCGATGCCCGCCCGGCGGCTGCCGAGCTGCGCGCTTGTCGGGGCGAGCGGCGTCACCCGGAAGCCCTGCGCCTCATAGCACAGCTCCGGCCGGTGGAAGCGCTCCTCCTGGGCGATAACCCGCTTGTAGCAGAGGTTGACCATGATCCGCGGCAGCTGATCGGCGAGGTAATCGCGGGCGATGATGCGATCATATTCCGCCAGCGCCTGCGCAAAGGCGGTGTCGGTGACCACCGGATCGATCATGCCTTCGAGCGGCGGCGCATAGCGCCAGTCGCCGACCTCGGCCGGCAGACCGTCGAACAGAGCTTCGCGGCCGGGAGGCAGCTCGCGCTGCGCGCCGCGCGCCAGCAGCGTGCCGGCCGAAGTCAGGCCGCTCGCCGCCAGGAACGCGCCCGAGGCGAGCAGATCACGGCGGTTGATCACAGTCGCGCGGCCCGGTGCGCGCTCAGCCGGCTGCTTACCAGCATGAACACCCCGAGAGAAAGCGCGACTTCGAGATAGGCGGCAACGTCATGCAGGCGGGCAACACCGCCCGATCCGAAAGCCGCGGCACTTGCGATCAGGAACGAGACGCGCAGGAAATTGGCGCCGAGTCCGATGATCGGCAGCAGCAGCACGAAAATCACGCCAGCGCGAATCGATCGTGGCGGGAAGAAGTGCAGCGACAGCAGCCCCAGGGCAATGATGGAGATCGTCGAGCGCAGGCCGACGCAGGCGCCGGCGACGTTGAGCTGGACGAAGCCGACGTTGACCAGCACCCCCATTGCGCTCACCGGCAGGCCGAAGGCGCTGAGCAGCGTCACCGCCGCATAGGTCAACTTCAGCCGCAACGGCACCAGCAGCCAGTCCGCCGCCGGTCCGATCCAGGGCACGGTGAAAGCCAGCAGCAGGATCAGCAGCCACCAGCGCCGCAGCAGCGGCCGGCCGCCGACGGCAAGTGCAAGGCCGGCGCCCAGCGTCGGCATCGACAGCGCCTGGAGCTGGAGCAGGCTGACTACCTGTCCGAAGCCATAGATGACGAGACCCGCGGCGACACCGGCCGAGCCTAAGATGAAATCGCGGGGGCTCGCCCGGGTCACAAGCGCTCGTCGATCAAACCAGAACGCGGCGAGCAGACATAGCAGAAGGATACCGGCGTGGCTGTTGTCCTCGTCCCACCAGATCTTGCCGCCGAACTCGATCATCATCGGCGCATAAAGAACGACCAGCCCCAGCGTGAGCAATGCCATCGGAACGAAGCTGGCGACTCGGCCCTCGCCTGACCACGGCCGGCGGTTCGCTGAAACCGGTTCGCGCGTCGCGGTGCCGACCAGCGTCAATGCATTCCCCGCTTAAGATCCTTGTTGACCACCTCGACGTGCCGGTCCTTGCGCAGCCGCGCGACGATCGCCGCCACCACACTCTGCGTCTGTTCGTTCAGCACACGCTGGGCCAGGCCCGGCTTGGCGTTCTGATAGTCGATCGGCGCGGGGTCGACCGCAGTGATCTTGCCCAGATGCACATAGCCGGGTGTGCTGTAGAAGACGTTCGATCCGACCGCCATCTTGCCCGCAGGGACCTCGTCGTTCATCAGCGTCGTGTTGACGACGGTGGGCGCCTTGCCGTCTGCCTCGAGCCGGGCGACGAATTGGTCGAAGCCCAGTCTATCCAGTTCGGTCACCGTTGATGCATCCGCCTGATCGGCGGGAAGGCTGACCTCGGCGATATGAAACCGCTCTCGCCGCGCAAAAAGCTGCGGGTGACTGTCGTAATATCCGCGAAGGCGCGATTCCTCGGGTGGTGAGGGCTGGCCGGCGAGTTTAGCGACATAGGCTTGCGCCAGGATCGAGCGCTTAGCCGCCTCGATCGCTTGCACGGTTGCGGTGGACTTATCGAGACCATCCTTGGCGGCGGCCTCGGCCAGCAGCTTCTCGTCGATCAGTCCGTTGAGGATTTCCCGGCGGGCCGCCGCGACGCGATCGGCGGGCTGCGGCGGGGCCTGGCCCAGCATCTGCTCCAGCTCGGCGAGCGTAATCTCGAAACCGTCACCCTTGACAGCGACCTGCTCGGGCGGCGTGTTGTCGCAGCTGGCGAGCGGGATCAGCAGCATCAGAGCGCCGCAGGCGGACGTGACAGAGCCGCGACCGGTCATGGCCGCGACGCGGATTCGAGCGAACATAACTGGCTAACAGTCCCGAACGTGACGAGAGGCCGGTGCACGCACCGGCCTCTCCCAATCACAAACCTGGCGAAAGTTCAGGCGGCTGCTTTGGCGTTGGCACGCCGCTTGCGGGCGGCCATGAACGCGGCGCCGGCGCCGAATACCAGGAAGCCAGCAGGTCCGGGAGCGGGCGCCGGCTCATACTTCAGGCGCAGGTTGTACGACACCCTCGATCTCGGAGCGCCGGTTACGACGGCGTAGTAGTTGCCGGCGGGCGTGTAGAAGTAACGGCTCTTTGTGCCCAAGACCGTGACCGCCTTACCCGATCCAACCGCGCCGTAGAAAAACTTGACGACCGCGTTGGGCACCCTGCCAAACAGATTGTAGCTGACGTTGCCGAACGCACCGATCATAAAGGTGATCGTGTCGCTCGGCTTGAGGGGGGTCAGCGGCTTGATGGTGTTGACGTAGGTGTTGTTCGGCAAGGTACCGAGATTGTACGTGGCTGCGAGAGCCGGAGTCGCCGCAATCGCGGCGAGGCCGGCGGCGGCCATACCAATGGACTTCGTGATGTGCATGCGACTACCCCTTAATCTGAACCCGACCGGAGCGACGCGCAACCATGCCCGCAACTCCAAAAGCCCACGTTGTGACACAAGTCGCAATCTATGCCTGTTTCGGCGTCATGTAAACTGTGTTTCGGCAGGTGCGAAGGGAAAGGTGGTCAACGCCTTTTGCCGCGAGAAATCACGAGGGCCCCGGCAACAGGGAATCGCGCCGGTTGCGCGACCCATTCGGCTCGGTAGCCCGCTTAATGAAAACGTTTCATGGCGACGGTGGAAAAGCGCCCAACAAAATTAGCTGACGAGAGCGAAGGTTAAATCCGCAACCGCAAGTGGCTTCATGTAATTTGCAACGTTCCAACGTGTTCATGATATGATTCAACGCGCTCTAAAATTTTCTTGTTGGTTGTTTGGGTAAGGCGATCCCGACCTGGCTGTTACGGTCAATGTCGGTGTATCGCGAGGCGCCGTTTCTCCTGTGCAACCGCAACAATCTTTTGACCGCGAGCCTGTCTTTCCCGCCGGTCGAGGCTATCGAGGCATTGACGGGCCTCACAGCTCCTGCAGCTCCTTGGTCAGATGCTCGGCCATCTTCTTGGCGTCTCCGAACAGCATCTGCGTGTTTTCATTATAGTAGATGGGGTTTTCGATGCCCGCGAATCCGGCGCTCATGCCGCG
>JBDSIY010000049.1:0-27329 GCA_039917735.1 Novosphingobium sp.
GCTGCTGCCCGACGCGCCGGTGATTTATGCGGCCGACAACGCGGGCCTGCCCTACGGCGCCAAAAGCGAAGCGGAGATCGCGGCGCGCGTCGCCGGCCTGCTCGGGCGGATGACCGAGCGCTTCCGCCCGCGGCTCGTTTGCATCGCCTGCAACACCGCATCGACGATCGCGCTTGGTATGGTCCGCGAGGTGCTGGAGGTGCCGGTCGTCGGCACCGTGCCGGCGATCAAGCCGGCGGCGGCGATGACGCGCAGCGGCGTGATCGGCCTGCTCGGCACCGAGGCGACGATCCGGCAGGCCTATGTCGACCGGCTGGAGCGCGAGTTCGCGCAAGGCAAGCTGCTGCTGCGCGCCGCAGCGCCCAATCTCGTCGCCGCCGCCGAGGCGAAGCTGCGCGGCGAGCCCGTACCGACCGCCGTGTTCGATGCGGCAGCGGCGGTGCTGCGTGCTCAGCCGGGCGGCGATCGAATCGACACGCTGGTGCTCGCCTGCACCCATTTCCCGCTGCTCGTCGGAGAGCTGGAGCGCGCCTTCGGACCCGAGGTGCGCCTCGTCGATGGCGCCCAGGGCATCGCCCGACGGATCGCGTCGCTCACCGAGGGGCAGGCGTTCGATCGTCGCGAACCCGACCTGGCGCTGTTCACCGGCGATGCTGCTGGCGCAGCCGCGTTGGCGCCGGCGCTGGCGCGTTTTGGCCTGGAGCAGACAGCGAGTTTGTAACCGAACCGCCCGCCGAGACTTAATTGCGAACCGTTCGCACTGGCTTTGGGTCGGGCAGGCTCGTATGTCCGCGCGGGAACAGGCTGCCGCGGGAAGCACCGTGAACTACGACACGATCTTCGACCAGGCGATCGAACGGCTGCACGCCGAGGGGCGCTACCGCGTGTTCATCGACATCCTGCGCAACAAGGGCGCCTATCCCAACGCGCGCTGCTTTGCGGGCCACAACGGCCCCAAGCCGATCACCGTCTGGTGCTCGAACGACTATCTGGCGATGGGCCAGCATCCCAAGGTTGTCGCGGCGATGGAAGAGGCGCTGCACGATGTCGGCGCTGGATCGGGCGGCACCCGCAACATCGGCGGCAACACCCACTACCACATCGAGCTGGAGCGAGAGCTGGCCGATCTGCACGGCAAGGACGGCGCGCTGCTGTTCACCAGCGGCTACGTCTCGAACGACGCGACGCTCTCGACGCTGGCGAAGATCCTGCCCGGCTGCGTGATCTTCTCCGACGAAATGAACCACGCCAGCATGATCGCCGGCATCCGCAATTCTGGCTGCGAGAAGCAGGTGTTCCGGCACAACGACGTCGCGCATCTCGAAGAGCTGCTCGCCGCCGCCGATCCCGAGCTGCCAAAGCTGATCGCCTTCGAAAGCGTCTATTCGATGGACGGAGACGTCGCCCCGATCCACGCGATCTGTGACTTGGCGGACACATACAACGCGCTGACCTACATCGACGAGGTCCACGCGGTCGGCATGTACGGCCCGCGCGGCGGCGGCATCTCCGAGCGCGACGAGGCGGCGGCGCGGATCACCATCATCGAGGGCACGCTGGGCAAGGCGTTCGGGGTGATGGGCGGCTATATTGCCGCCGATACGCGGATCATCGATGTGATCCGCAGCTATGCACCCGGCTTCATCTTCACCACCTCGCTGTCGCCGGTGCTGGTCGCCGGGGTGCTGGCGAGCGTGCGGCACCTCAAGGCATCGAGCGAGGAGCGTGAGGCGCAGCAGGCGGCGGCGGCGAACCTCAAGCGAATGTTCGCCGAGGCGGGGCTGCCGGTGATGCCGTCCACCACCCATATCGTCCCGCTGATGGTCGGCGATCCGGTGCGCGCCAAGCGGATCAGTGACATATTGCTCGCCGAATACGGCGTTTACGTCCAGCCGATCAACTACCCGACCGTGCCGCGCGGCACCGAGCGCCTGCGCTTCACCCCCGGCCCGGCGCACAGCGAGGCGATGATGGAAGAACTCACCGGCGCGCTGGTCGAGATCTGGGATCGGCTGGAGATGAAGAAGGCCGCCTGAGGGATCGATGTTATCGGCCTGCCACTGTTAGCGGCGTATCCTCATCGTGCTGTTCAAGTGTTTTCCCTTTTTGCGAGGTTCGACCAGGCGTATAACGGCTCGGAAGGGAGTCGGAGATCATGGAACCCGTGATCCATTCTGCAGACACGCCGCGATTGGCGACGGTAGACGACAAGCTCGAAATTACCGCGTCGGTTAGCCCCTTTAGCTTTGAACGAGGCAACCAGCCCGAACTTGGTGCCCTCATCGTCGAAGCGATCAACCTGATGGGCGGCGCTGGCCCCTGCGCCGAGGAGAACTATCAGAGGGCTGTCGACAGACTTGCCAGAAATGCAGGTGCGGTCGTGGTTCTCCTTGCCGAGGAGTACGAGCGGCTCGACGCTAGCCAATACCTCGATCGTTGGGCTCTGGTGCATCTGATGGTCGAACTGCGTCACGATGCGGCGCTCGACTTCGTCGATCGCCTGCTGTCGCGCAAGTTGCCTGAAGAGCGTGGCGTGGACCTGCACAGCTTCTCGACATTGGCAGAGGAGGTGATGATCCGCACCACTGCGGTCGATGTGCTGACGGGTTTGGCGCACGATGGCAGCAGCCGAGCCGTTGAGCTGATGCTGCGTCATGTCGGGCATGAAAATTTCTCGGTCAGACGCGCCGCTGTTCAGGGCTATCTTGAGCACGGCGGCGAAGGTGCTCGCGAGACTTTGCTCAAACATTTGCCTGAACGCGATCAGCATTTAATCGATATCAAGCGCGTCGATGTGCGCACGGTCCCACAAGCCGAAGGCGGACGCTTCCTCGTCTGCCGCGACTCGCGCGACGATCTGCCGTCGCACGACCTTGGCGTTGCGGACGGCTCGAACGATAACAAAGCGAAGTCGGGCTGCCCGCATTGCGACTGAAAGGCTAAAGGGCAGGGTAGCTCCGACAGCAGCGCCCTTGCAAGTTGGGAGACATCCGATGGCGCGTTGCACTTATACGGTGCCTGACAAATCGGCGAGCGGCGATAACCTCTACGGCGCATTGATTTGTAACCAGACCTACATCAGCTATTTCTGGAATGCATATGGGTTCCAGGGTAACAAAGATTACTGGGATGACGGCTTCGGCTGGGAGGATTGCTGCAACACAAGCAAACCGCTCGCGCGTGCCTTTAATGGCTGCTACCTTCTAACCTATTCCGCACAGGATTATCAGAACGAAAGCTGGAACTCGCCGATCCTCAACTGGGGCCGGCGCTATGTGCGCAACAACATCGACGACCTGCGATCGAAGTGTGGCGACGGTAGCGCCATTGCCAGCACCTCGGGAGACACGGTGGAGGTCTACCTGGGATTCTTCTATACGAAGGATGTGCCTGGCAGGGCTGAGACGCTGATGCACGAATCGCGGCACGCGGGCGGAAAGCCGCACAACGCCACGTTTCCCAAAGGCTCCGTATTCGGCGACGGCAAGGGCGGCGCGGATTCCAACTGGGGCTATGAAGGCGCCTGGATGTACGGGGCGCTGTACCTCTGGTGGTTCTTCGCGGCCGGCGCTCGGACCACGTCGGCGATGCGTGCCCGGGCGCGGCAACGCGGCAATCTCGTAATTGACAATGCCTTCGCAACGCACCCGGGGTTCAGCATCTAGGACGGGATGAGTTTGCCTCGATCCTCCCCGGAACCGGGAGGTGTCCCGGAGGGGAGGAGGGGTCGGAGCGTTTTCATACCAGCCTTGTGATGAATGGGAGAGCTTCGGCCTCTCCGCCACGCCCCGGCGTGCCATCAACCCGTACCGGGCGGATTGGGTGGGTCAGTTCGACGTCTCGCCCTCTAGAACGAAGCAGCCGCGCGGGGACGCGGACGCTCGGGAGCGCTGGCAGCTGGCGGCGCCGCTACTGGCCTGCGGTGCATACCGCTCTCGCAGCCTCACTCACGCATGCTCGGGCGTGCGATGGACGATGCCGCTGGCGAGCTTTTCGCTGACTTCGGCCAACCGGTCCAAGCGCGCCCGGTAATGGCCCATGCCTTGGCTGAGCGACTGGATGTCGGTGCGCAGTCCGGTCAGCTCGGCCTCGGGCATCAGCAGCTCGATCTCGTCCCAGCGCGACCAGCCGTCGAGCGGGGTGATGCCCAGCATCTGACCGCGCCGGCTGGTCGCCGCCGAGGTGATGCGCGACACGGCGCTGCCGGGCGCCTGCACCGTGACCAGCGCGAGCGGTTCGAGCAGATAGGCACCGGCCGCCGCCAGCGCCTCGGCCATGGCGATACGGCCAGCGGTGCGGAAGGCGAGTTCCGAGCTGTCGACACTGTGGAACGAGCCGTCGGTCAGCGTAACCGCGACATCGACCACCGGGAAGCCGAGCGGGCCTTTCAGCATCGCGTCGCGCACGCCTTGCTCGACAGCGGGAATCCACTGCTTGGGAATCGCGCCGCCGGTGATCCTGTCGTCGAAGCGGAAGCCGGCGCCGCGTTCCAGTGGGGCGATCTCGATGACGACATCGCCGAACTGGCCGTGCCCGCCAGACTGCTTCTTGTGGCGGCCGCGCTGGGTCACCGCCTTGCGGATCGTCTCCTTGTAGGCGACTCCCGGCGGCCGCACGGTGACGGCGATGCCATAGCGCCGCTTCAGCCGTGCCAGCACGGTGGCGAGGTGCTCGTCGTTGAGGCCGTGGAGCAGCGTCTCCTTGGTTGCCTCTTCGGGCCCCCAGTGCAGGCCCACATCCTCCTCGACCATGCGGTTGAGCGCGGCGGAGAGGCGCACCTCGTCCTTCTGGTCGGCGACCACCAGCGCCAGCGCGTGATTGGTTACCGGCCGCTCCACAGGCGCAGCGCCACCGGGGGCATGCCCAGCCGCACCGAGCCGGTCGCCGGCCTGCACCGCGTCCACCTTGGCGATGCCGACGATCTCGCCCGGCTCCGCACGCGCGACCTTCGTCGTTGCCGCGCCCTGCAGCGTGAACAGCGATCCGGTGCGGGTCGGCCGGCCTTGCGGGTCGAGCAGCTCCGCGCCCTCGCTCAGCGGCGCGCCGAACACCCGCGCGAGCGCCAGCCGTCCAATCGCGGTGCCGTGCGAGATCTTGAAGACCTGCGCCGCCGCGCCCTCGATGCCGAGTCGCTCGGCGGCGCGTTCGGCCGGAGGCGTATCGTGGCGCAGCATCTTCAAAAGCCGGCGGATGCCGAAACTGTTGAGCGCCGACCCGAACAGCACCGGCACGATCAGGCCTGCGGCGGTTTCGCTGGCGATGTCACCGAACACGGTCGCGAGGTCGGGCGTCTCGTCGCTCAGCAGCTGTTCGAGCAAGCCATCGTCGTGGTCGGCCAGCTGTTCGAGCATGTGAAAGCGCGCGGCCCCTTCTTCGTCGCGCAGATGCGCCGCCAGTGGCACTTGCTGGGAGTGTTTGCCCGGCTGGTAGTGAAAGGCGCGCTCGAGCGCGAGATCGACGAAACCGGCGACGCGCTCGCCGGCGCGGATCGGGATCTGGCGGGCGACCAGCGCGGCAGCGCTCAGCGGCTGCAGCGCCGCGAGCAAATCCTCGATCGGCCCGCGCGCCTGATCGATCTTGTTGACGAAGATCGCGTGCGGAAGGCCGATCGCCTCCAGCCGCCGCAGCGTCGGTTCGACCAGCGGCGCGCGTGCCGGATCCGGATCGATCACCACCAGCGCCAGGTCGGCGAGCATCAGCGCCAGATCGGCGTCGGCGGCGAAGCCGGCGGAACCCGGCGCGTCGATCAGCGCATAGGGCTCGTCCATCCAGGTCAGGTGTGTCAAGTTGAGCTCGGTCGAGCCGCATCGCGCGCGGGCCTCCGGGCTGGCGTCACCGGTGCAGCTGCCGGCATCGACCGCGCCCAGCCGGGGGATCGTCCCGGCCGCAAACAATAGCGCTTCGGTCAGGCTGGTCTTGCCGGTGCCGGCCGGCCCGACGATCGCTATCGCCCGGGCGCCGTGGACATTGTCACCCATCCTGCTCTCCTCCTGCCTGCCCGTCCTGCTTGATCGAGGAGGGTCGCGCGGAGTCGGCAGGATTGACCCGCACGTGCGCGAAGGCAAGCGACTTGGGTTGTGGGTGGGACGCGGCCAAACCCCCTCCCCGGCGGGGAGGGGCTGGGGGAGGGGAACGAGGCCGCAGGCGTCGCGTCCAACCCTGCGGCGGTACACCCCCACCCATCCTCCCCCTCAGGGGGGAGGGGCTTTGCGTCACCCGATCATTCAGGGTCGGCTACAATATATACTTCGACAGATCGCTGTTGCGCGCCAGCTCGGAAAGCTTGTCGTGGACATAGGCAGCATCGACCACCACCTTATCGCCGATGCGGTCCTCCGCCTCGAAGCTCAATTCTTCGAGTAGCTTCTCCATCACCGTCTGCAGCCGCCGCGCGCAGATGTTTTCGGTGCTCTCGTTGACCTGGGCGGCGATGGCGGCGATCTTGGTGATGGCATCGGGGGTGAATTCCAGGGTCACCTGCTCGGTGGCGAGCAGCGCGCTGTATTGCTCGACGAGGTTGGCGCGGGTTTCCGAGAGGATCCGCGCGAAGTCCGCCTCGGTCAGCGCCTTCAGCTCGACGCGGATCGGCAGCCGGCCCTGCAGCTCGGGCAGCATGTCCGAGGGCTTGGCGACGTGGAAGGCGCCGCTGGCGATGAACAGCACGTGGTCGGTCTTCATCGGGCCGTATTTGGTGGCGACGGTGGTGCCCTCGATCAGCGGCAGCAGGTCGCGCTGGACGCCCTCGCGGCTGACCGAGCCGCCGCGCACGTCGCTGACCGCGATCTTGTCGATCTCGTCGAGGAAGACGATGCCGTTGGTCTCGGCGTTCTGCAACGCGACGCGGGCAACGTCGTCCTGGTCCATCCGCTTCTCGGCTTCCTCGTCGACCAGCTTGTCCCAGGCCTCGGGCACCTTGAGCTTGCGCCGCTTCATGGCGTTCCGCCCGAACGCCTTGCCCATCATGTCGGACAGGTTGATCATGCCGACCGAGCCACCCATGCCGGGGATCTCCAGCGGCATGTTGGGCGCGTCCTCAAGCTCGATCTCGACCTCGGTGTCGTTCATCGCGTTCTCGACGATCCGCTGGCGGAAGCTCTGCCGGGTCGCCTCGGACGCTCCCTCGCCGACCAGCGCGTTGAGCAACCGCTCCATCGCCGCGGTGGAGGCGGCTTCGCGCACCGCCTCGCGGCGGCGGTCCTTCTCCAGCCGGATCGCCTCCTCGGCGAGGTCGCGGGCGATCTGCTCGACGTCGCGGCCGACATAGCCGACCTCGGTGAACTTGGTCGCCTCCACCTTGATAAAGGGCGCATCGGCGAGCCGCGCCAGCCGTCGGCTGATCTCGGTCTTGCCGCAGCCGGTGGGGCCGATCATCAGGATGTTCTTGGGCGTCACCTCCTCACGCAGCTCGGGCGACAGCCGCTGCCGCCGCCAGCGGTTGCGCAGCGCCACCGCGACCGCGCGCTTGGCGTCGGCCTGGCCGATGATATGCCCGTCGAGCGCGGCGACGATCGCCTTGGGGGTGAGCTTGTCGTTCATTCTGTAATCCTTAGCATCCGCTCATCCCGAACGAAGCCGAGCGATGTCGCGCGGCGTCCGGCCGGGGCGCAACGTGTCTCGACTGTGCTCGACAGGAGCGGGACCGGTCAGGAAACCACTTCCACCGTCACCCGGTCGTTGGTGAAAACGCAGACCTCGGCGGCGACCTGCATCGCCTTGCGGGCGATGACCTCCGGGTCGTCCTCGTAATCGGTGAGCGCCTTGGCCGCCGAGAGCGCGTAATTGCCCCCAGAGCCGATCGCGGCGATGTCGCCTTCGGGTTCGAGGACGTCGCCGTTGCCGGTCAGGATCAGCATCACTTCGGCGTCGGCGACGATCATCAGCGCCTCGAGATTGCGCAGATATTTGTCGGTGCGCCATTCCTTGGCGAGTTCGACGGATGCGCGCATCAGCTGGCCGTGGTGCTGCTCCAGCTTGCGTTCGAGCCGTTCGAACAGGGTGAACGCATCAGCGGTGGCGCCGGCGAACCCGGCGATCACCTTGCCGTCTCCGATCCGCCGCACCTTGCGCGCGTTCGGCTTCATCACCGTGTTGCCCATCGTCACCTGGCCATCGCCGGCGATGACGGTCTTGCCGCCCTTCTTGACACCGATGATGGTGGTCCCGTGCCACTGGAGAAGGCCGTGGCTGGCCCCGCTGTCGTTCATGGCGCCGGATATATGATTGGCGGTCGCAGGATCAAGGAAGCCGCTGCTGACTGCCGCCCAGCATCAGCTGCCATTGGGCCCGGTGCCAGGCCCGCCGGAAGGCCCGCCCTGCTGGGGTCCGGCTCCGGGCGCGCCGACCGCGCCGATATTGCCGAACAGATCCTCAAGCAGGCCCCGCTCGCGGCCGAGCGTCGGCGTCTTGTCGCCTTCGGGGCTGAGCCGGGCGACATGTTCGCGGCCGGCGCGGTCAATCGAGGCCACGTTGTCGTGGGCGTCGAAGCGCACCCGCAGCACCTGCTCCTCGACCGTGCGGGGGCGGGTGAAGGGGCGCTGCCGGGTGTTGATCGATACGTAGTACCAATCCTGCCGGCCGAACTCGCTGACCAGCGTCGGGCGGCCTAGGGTGCGTTCGACCGAGAGCCGGTTGTCGACGCCCGGCTGGATCGCGTCCGTCAGCGCCCGGTCCGCGACATAGCCGCGATGATCGCGGATCGACGCGCAGCCGCCTGCCAGCGCCATCAGGCCGATCGCCGTGCCCGCGCTCAGCGCCAAACGTTGAAACCGCCGCGTCATTGCCTAACTCCGACCTGTGACCTTCCGGCGAGCGGCGCGGATGCACCGGGCATTGCCAGCACCTTGCCGGGGCGTGTAACCGGCGTCGCTCGTAGGCGGGACTCTAGGGCTGGCCGGCCGACATCGCAAGGATGTTGCCGCGGCGGACTGCCGCCGGCTGGTTGAACTGCTGCCGAATGAAAGGCTTGTCCGGGTGTCGTTCCTGTCCCGCATCTTCGCCCCGCGCCGCGACGACCGCGCCCCTGTGCGGGTGCTGTGGCACCGCATCGTCGAACTGGCGCGCGACCGGCGCTGGTATGCGCGCTCCGGCGTTGCCGACACCGTTCCCGGCCGGTTCGATGCGGTAACGCTGGTTCTCGCGCTGGTGGTGCTGCGGATGGAGCGGGAGGCGGCCCTGATGCCGGCTGCCGCGCTGCTGACTGAGTTGTTCGTCGAGGACATGGACGGCCAGCTGCGCCAGAGCGGCGTTGGCGATTTGGTAGTCGGCAAGCATATCGGCAAGCTGATGGGCGTGCTCGGCGGCCGGCTCGGCGCACTGCGAGAGGCGCTGCCGGGCGGGCTGGACGCGCTGACCCCGGTGATCGCGCGCAACCTTTCGCTGGTCGAGGGCGCGGCGCCGGACGAGGCGGCGCGACTGGCACTGGCGCTTGCCGCCTCGCTGGACATGAGCTCGGGCGATGATCTGCTGGCGGGTCGGATCGCCCTGTGACGACGCCCGAAACGACCGCGCCCGAATTTTCGCGGCTGGTTGATCCCCGCCATGCTGACGGACGGCGGGTGGTGCTGGAGCCAACCGACCGCGAACGCGCGGCGCTGGCGCGGCGGTTCGGGCTGGTGGCGATCGAGCGGCTTGCCGCCGAGGCGCTGCTCACAGGCCGCGGAGCAGTGATCGAGGTGCAGGGGACGCTGCGCGCCGATATCGTCCAGAGTTGCGCGGTTTCGGCCGAGGATCTTGCCGTCGCGATCGAGGAGCCGCTCACCTTTCGCTTCGTGCCGGCGCGCGCCGATCATCCGCCCGACGAGGAGATCGAACTCGACGCCGAGGCCTGCGACGAGATCGAATACGCGGGAACCAGCTTCGACCTTGGCGAAGCCATCGCGCAAAGCCTCGGGCTGGCGATCGACCCCTTCGCCATCGGCCCCGCCGCAGAAGAGGCGCGCCGCGCCGGCTGGCTGGGTGAGAGCGGGGAGGGACCGTTCGCGG
Organism: Novosphingobium sp.; assembly: GCA_039917735.1. Classification (GTDB taxonomy): domain Bacteria; phylum Pseudomonadota; class Alphaproteobacteria; order Sphingomonadales; family Sphingomonadaceae; genus Novosphingobium. The sequence continues at coordinate 9,982 of JBDSIY010000049.1, forward strand.
TGCTGGCGAAGCTCAGGAAGGATTAGGCGCGAGGCGAGTCGCGCCCACGCCCGCTGCTCAGAACGGGATGTCGTCGTCCAGATCATCGGCGAAGTCGCCGGTGCCGGCGCCGTGCGAGACGCCGCCCGACGATGAGCCGAAGGCGCCCTTCCCCTTGGGGCCTCCCGTGGTTCCGCCCTCGCTCCAGCTGCCGCCGCGCGCGCCGCCGCCGGAGCCGCCGCCCGCACCGCCGCCCTGCGCGCCGTCGAGCATGGTCATCACCGCGCCCGGGCCCTGCAGCACGACCTCGGTGGTGTAGCGGTCGGCGCCGTCCTGGCCCTGCCATTTGCGGGTGCGCAGCTGGCCCTCGATATAGACCTTGCTGCCCTTGCGCAGATATTTCTCGGCGACGCCCGCCAGCCCCTCGGAAAAGATCGCGACGCTGTGCCATTCGGTGCGTTCCTGACGCTCGCCCGATGTACGGTCCTTCCAGCTTTCCGACGTGGCGATGCGAATGTTGCACACCTTGCCGCCGTTCTGGAACGAGCGGACCTCCGGGTCGGCGCCGAGATTGCCGATCAGGATGACCTTATTGACGCTGCCTGCCATGGAATTTCCTCTTCGCGCCTACAGTCCGAGCGCCACCGCGCTCCAATAGGTGATTCCGGCGAAGATGTAGGCCAGGCCGAACAGATATGCGAGCATGAAGCCCGGCCATTTCCACCCGTTCGTTTCGCGCCGGGTGACGGCGATCGTCGACATGCATTGCGGAGCGAAGACGAACCAGGCGAGCAGCGCCAGCGCGGTGGGCAGTGTCCATTGCGCCTTCAGACGAACGCCGAGCGCGACGCTCTGCTTCGACCCGTCGCCCGGCGCATCGGGGGCGGCGACCGCATAGGTGGTGGCGAGCGAGCTCACCGCCACCTCGCGCGCCGCCATCGCCGGGATCAGCGCCAGCGCGATGTCGCGGTTGAAGCCGATCGGCTGCACGACAACGGCAAGCCCGTTGGCGAGCTTGCCGGCGATCGAGGCGTCGACCTGGTTCTCGCCCGGCGCGGCCCGGGGGAAGTTGAGCAGCAGCCACAGCACCACTGTCACCGTGAAGATGATCGTGCCGGCGCGGCGCAGGAAGATCCAAGCGCGCTGGAACAGCCCGATCATCAGGTCGCGCGGGTTCGGCAGCTGATACTTGGGCAGCTCCATGATGAAGCCGCTGGCCGCGCCCTTGGTCACCGTGCGTCGAAGCAGCAGCGCCACCGCCATCGCGCTGACGATGCCGAAGCCGTAGAGCGCGAACAGCACCAGCCCCTGCAGGCCGATGCCGGGACCGACCGGCCGGTTAGGGATGAAGGCGGCGATGACCACCGCATAGACGGGCAGCCGCGCCGAGCAGGTCATCAGCGGCGCGACCAGGATTGTCGTCAGCCGGTCGCGCGGGTCGGAGATGCTGCGCGTCGCCATGATCCCGGGAATCGCGCAGGCGAAGCTCGACAGCAGCGGGATGAAGCTGCGCCCCGACAGGCCGACGCCCGCCATCATCCGGTCCATCAGGAAGGCGGCGCGCGCCATGTAGCCGGTGGCTTCGAGCACGAGGATGAAGAAGAACAGGATGACGATCTGCGGCAGGAACACCACCACCGAGCCGACGCCAGCGAGAATGCCCTCGGTGAGGAGATCGCGGGCGAGGCTGGCGGGCAACGCCGCTTGCGCTGCGGCGGTCAGCCCACCGATTCCCGCACCAAGCAGGTCGACGAACGGCGTGGCGCCGGCGAACACCGCCTGGAAGACGACGAACAATAGCGCCAGCAGGATCAGCGGGCCGAGCCACGGATGCAGCAGCAGCCGGTCGAGATGCGAATGCAGCCGGTGCTTGGAGGTCTCGGAAAGGATCGCCGCGTCGGCGATGGCATGGGCGGTCAGGCGCCGCTCGGGCAGTGTGATGTGGGGGCGTGGATGCACCGGCGGCGGGGCGTCGTTCGCGGCGGCGATCGCCTCGGCCAGCTCGCCTAGACCCCGGCGGCGCACCGCCACGGTGGGGATGACCGGGATGCCGAGCGCCGCTTCGAGCGCGCCGGCATCGAGCACCAGCCCGTCGCGCTCAGCGAGATCGATCATGTTGAGCGCGGCGACGCAGGGCTTGCCGAGCGCGATGATCTCCTGGGCGAAGACCAGATGCTGTTCGAGGTTCGAGGCATCGAGCACGATCACCAGCACGTCCGGCGCCGCCTCGCCGGGGAACTCGCCCTTGATGACCTTGCTCGTCACCTCCTCGTCCGGGCTGGTGGCGTGAAGGCCGTAGGAGCCGGGCAGATCGGTCATCTCCACCGGCTCGCCGGTCGGCAGCACCAGCCGGCCCGCCTTGCGCTCGACGGTGACGCCCGGATAGTTGGCGATCTTCTGCCGCGCTCCGGTCAGCGCGTTGAACAGCGCGCTTTTGCCGGCGTTGGGGTTGCCGACCAGGGCGACCTTGCGCTGCCTGCTCATCGCGAAGACTTCATGCCGCCCCACGGGTTTCAGGCCGCCTCGACCTGCATCGCCCGTGCATGGGCGCGCCGGACCGCGACCGTCATCCGGCCGACCATCACCGCCAGTGGATCGGCGCCGCCAAGCACACCGCGATGCGACACGGCGACGCGTGCACCTTCGTCCAGCCCCATCGCCCGCAGCCGCCGGCCTTCTTCCTCGACAAGGAGCGACCAGTCGACCGCGACGATGCGTGCGCGGCGGCCGACGGGAAGGAGATCGAGGGTCATGGAGCAGCGCTGCCAGATCGGCGGTTCAATTGCAACTTATTCGCAATAGGCGTATTCGCGGCGAAGAATGCGGAACGATCACCGGGCCGGATAGCGCAGCCGTCCCAGGAAGCGGCTGAGGCTGAAGACCTCGTCGCGCGGTTTCAGCAGCCGTGCCTTGGTCTTCTCGAAGCTGATGATGCCGTCGATCCGGCGATTGAGGAAGGCCAGCGTCTCCGCCTTGCCCTCGCTGGCGTCCTCGGCGAACACCGCCAGCGTCGCCGCATAGACGCCCGCCAGAATCGCCCGCTTGGTATAATGGTTATAGTCGGTCGCGTGATCGCCGGCGAGCCGCCACATCGCGTCGGCGCTGTTCCAGCCGAGCCGCAGCGCGCGCGGTGCGTTGCGCGGCAGCGCCATCACCGCCAGCGCCCGGCGCAGCGCCTCCTCCTGTCCCGCGATCGCTTCGAGCCGGAAGGCGATCAGGCGGCGGATGCGCTCGCGCACCGGCATGGCGGCGAGCGCCGGGGCGGGTAGCGCGGCCGCCATCCGCGCATCGACATCGGCGATCCAGGCGGCGATCATGGCCATCGGCCCGCCGTCGAAGGCATAGGCGGCGAGCGCCGGATCGGTGCCGGTCTCCGCGGCCGCCGCGGCGAGCGCGGCGTGGCTCCAGCCGTCGAACACCGCGGCGGCGGCGATGCGGGGAGCAAGCCGCGCGCGCAGTTCGTCTAACGTTTGATCCCCGGCCTGGTCCAAACGCAGATCCTCGATCCGCTCGGGGCCCATCAGAAGCTCGGTCCATAGGCCCGGGCGGGGGCGGCGGGACGGCCCTTCGGCTTGGCGTGAGTGTCCAGCGTTGCGAGCAGCTGTCCGCCGCCGTCGAGCCGGGCGTAGTCGCGCGCGCTCCGGCCCGAACTGTCGGGGTGGTCCGGGTCGGCGCCGCCGGCCAGCAGAACCCGCATCAGCGCGGTGTCGCGGCGATGGACGGCGCTGATCAGCGGCGTTTCGCCTGCGTCGTTGGCCTGCTCAGGGTCGGCCTTGTAACGGATCAGCAGCTCCACGCCCTCGGTGAAGCCGAGGTTGGTGGCGATCTGCAAGGCGGTGGCGCCGGCCGAGTCGCGAGCATTCACATTCGCGCCCTTCTGCAGCATGAAGACCATCCAGGTGGCGTCTCGTCGCATCGTCACGATGTGCAGCGCGGTTTGGCCGCTGCTGCCGTCCCGGCTGTTGACGATGGTCGAGCCCGGCACACTCAGTGCGGCCTCGACCGTGGTGCCGTCTTTCTTGCGGACGGCTTCGAGGAACTTGTAGCCCTGCGAAAATTGCGCCCCGGCTGGCGCCGCGAGGCCCAGCCCCGCAGCTGCCAGCATCGATAGCAGCGCCCTGGTTCGGTGGCCTCGCCTGAACACGTTCGTGCCTCCTTTGATTCGACCGGCAAGGCGCGCGGCCCCGTCCACTCGCTCCTTGCGTGGCGGGGTTTAGCAGAGCATGAACCGCCGCGCCATGAAGCCGCGCCCCCGTATCGCCGCCGCGCTGCTGCTCCCGCTGGTGCTCCTCGCCTGCAACGGCGATGCGACGCAGCAGGACGAGCCGCCGCCGCTCGCCGGAGCGGCGATCGGCGGGCCGTTCACGCTGGCGGACAAGGATGGAAAGGTGGTGCGCTGGTCTGACTTCGCCGGCAAGTACCGCGCCGTCTATTTCGGCTACACTTTTTGCCCAGACGCCTGCCCGACCGAGGTCGCGGCGATGATGCAGGGCTTCGCGCGCTTCGCCAGGGCGCACCCCGATCTCGCCGCGCAAGTGCAGCCGATCTTCATCACCATCGATCCCGCCCGCGACACGCCCGAGGCGGTCGGCGAATTCGCCGCCGCCTTCTCGCCGCGCCTGCTCGGGCTGACCGGCTCCCCGGAACAGGTCGACCAGGCGGCCAAGGCGTTCAAAGTCTACTATGCGAAGGGCAAGCAGAGTTCCGGCGGCTATCTGATGGACCACAGCCGCATCGCCTATCTGATGGGCCGCGCGGGCGAGCCGCTGGCGATGCTGCCGGTCGACAGGGGTGCGGACGCCGTGGCGGAGGAGTTGGCCAAATGGGTGCGGTGAAGCGCGCCCGGAGCGCCGACATCCAGTCGCCTCTCCCGCCTGCGGGAGAGGCCGGGGGTGGGTTAGCCGAGTCGCCACGTCCAGATCAACCCGCCCCTAACCCCGCCGGCGAGCGGGAAGGCGAAAGATTGGCCGCCCCCTTCTGGGAAAAGCCGCTCGCGAGCCTCTCGCGCGGCGAGTGGGAGGCGTTGTGCGACGGCTGCGGCAAGTGCTGCCTGCACAAGCTGGAGGACGAGGATACCGGCGCCTTCTATTCCACCAACGTCGCCTGCCGCCTGCTCGACCTTTCGACCGCGCGTTGCTCCGATTACCGCAACCGTCGGACCTTCGTGCCCGATTGCGTCCGGTTGACCCCCCGGTTGGCGGGAAGCCTTGGCTGGCTGCCCGAGAGCTGCGCCTATCGGCTCCGCGCTGACGACAAGCCGCTGCCGCAGTGGCACTATCTGATGTGCGGGGATCGCGACGAGGTGCACCGTGCCGGCGCTTCGGTGATCGGCAAGGCGATCAGCGAGGATCTGGCGGGGCCGCTCGAACACCACATCGTCTGGGTGGACGACGATGACGACGAGGACGGCGATGATTGACTGGCTGCGGCGCGGCCCCCGCCAGGCGGCGACGGTCGAACTGAACGGGACCAGCCTGCCGATCGTGATCCGCCGCCTCGCCCAGGCGCGGCGGATGACCTTGCGGCTTGCACCCGACGGCAGCGAGGCGCTTGTGTCGATGCCGCGGTGGGGCCGCAGCGAGGACGCCATCGCCTTTGCCCGCTTGCGCGCGCCATGGCTGTCGCGTCAGCTCGCCGCGATGCCGCAGCCCGAGGCGGTCGCCGCCGGCGGCACGATTGCCTATCGCGGCGAGCCCCTGCTGATCGTCCATTGCGCGAACGCACGCCGCCGGCCCGAGCTGGAGACAGGAGTGATTCGGCTCGGCGGCGCGATCGAGACACTCGCGCCTCGCCTACAACGCTGGCTGGAAGGAGAGGCGAGGCGGCTGATTGCCAGGGACCTAAGCGATTACTGCGCCCGCGCGGACCAGCCGGTGTCGAAACTCGCCCTATCGCGGGCGCGGCGGCGCTGGGGCAGTTGCGCTTCGCACGGCGGCGTCCGGATCAACTGGCGGCTGGTGATGGCGCCGGACACGGTGCGGCGCTCGGTGGTCGCGCATGAGGTCGCGCATCTCGTCCACTTTGACCATTCGCCCCAATTCCACGCGCTGCTTGCCACGCTTTACGAAGGCGATCTTGATGCGGCCAACCGCTGGCTCAGGCGCGAGGGGCCCAGCCTATACGGGCCTTTCGGCTGAGCGGACTTCAGGCGCTGGCATAACCGCTCGTCCGCGCCTATCTTTCCGGCCATGGCCCTCAAGCGTTCCAGCTACTGGCAGCACGTGCAACCGGTCGGCGCTGTCGCCGACTTCATCACCGTGTTCAAGCAGGCCGGCGCGAACCGCTGGCGCATCGCCGTGCTCGCCGCGACGGCGACGATCGCCACCTTCTCGATGCTGTGGACGGAGGAGTATACCGGTCCCCCGCGCCGTCCGAACATCACCTACATCACCAGCTTCGCGCCGGGCCGCTCCGACGCCGAAATCGTCGCCTCGAACCTCGCCAACCAGAAGCTGCAGGACCGGCTCGCGGCCGAACAGGCGCAGCGGGAGGAAAAGGTGCGGGAGATCTACAAGTCGATCGGCCGTGCGAGCGGCATGGATGTCGACGCGATCGAGCGCGAGGCCCTGGCCGATCGTGCCGGCGAACAGCGCGGGAAAACGCAAGAGGGGGCGGCCTCCGAGCCACAAGCCAAGCCGGCCGCGGAGGCGCCCGCGCGGTGAACTGCGCATTGCGATGAGCGGCGAGGATGCGCGCTGGTTAGCGGCGGCGGCGAGTCTTGCCGCCCGCGCCCAGCCGCTGAGCCGCCCCAATCCCGCCGTCGGCGCCATCGTCGTCGCTGACGGGACCGTGGTCGGACGCGGCTGGACCCAGCCGGGCGGACGGCCGCATGCCGAGGCGCTGGCGCTCAGCGCGGCGGGTGAGAGGGCGCGCGGCGGTACGCTCTACGTCACGCTCGAACCTTGCGCCCATGGCTCGGTGCGCGGGCCAGCCTGCTCCGATGTGGTCGCCGCTTCGGGGTTGGCGCGGGTCGTCGTGGGCTGCGGCGATCCCGATCCGCGCACAGCCGGCGAGGGGATCGCTCGGATTTGCGCCGCGGGAATCGCCGTGGAAACCCCGTTCAGCGTGGAGGCCGAAGAAAGCCTCGCCGGTTATCTATTGCAGTGCCGCGAGCATCGGCCTCAGGTGACGCTCAAGCTCGCCACTTCGCTCGACGGCTGCATTGCCCGCGCGGACGGAGAGAGCTGCTGGATCACCGGCGAGGCGGCGCGCGCGCACTGCCACGCGCTGCGCGCTAAGGCGGACGCGATTCTCGTCGGTGGCGGCACCCTCCGCGCCGATACCCCACGACTCGATGTGCGCCTGCCCGGGCTGAGCGAGCGGAGCCCGGAACGCTGGGTGCTGACGCGCGGCGCTGCGCCGGAAGGCTGGCGCGCATTGCGCTCGCCCCAAGCGGTCAGCGACATGGGCGCGGTCCAATATCTGTTCGTGGAGGGCGGCGCCAGCGCGGCGTCCGCCTTCCTTGCCGCCGACCTTATCGACCGGCTGCTGATCTATCGCGCGCCGCTGCTGATCGGCGGCGGTATTGCCGGGATCGGCGACATCGGCCTTGCCTCGCTGGACCGGGCACACGGGCGCTGGCGGCTCACCGACCGCCGCCAGCTTGGCAGCGACACGCTCGAAGTCTATGCGCGGACGCGATGTTCACCGGCATAATCACCGCGCTCGGCACGATCCGCGAGGTCCGCCAATTGGGCGATCTGCGCGTGGAGATCGCCTGTCCGTTCGATCCCGCCGGGATCGACATCGGCGCCTCCATCGCCTGTTCGGGCGTGTGCCTGACGGTGGTGGCGCGCGGCGGCACCGCCGGGGAGGCGTGGTTCGCCGTCGACATCTCTGGCGAAACCGTTTCGCGCACCGTTCCCGAGCGCTGGCGCGAGGGCCACCGCCTCAACCTCGAGCCCGCGCTGCGGCTTGGCGACGAACTCGGCGGGCATATCGTCACTGGCCACATCGATGGCGTCGGCACGGTGCAATGCGTGGTGCCGGACGGCGATTCGCATTGCATCACCATCGCCGCGCCGCACGAACTTGCGCCTTACCTCGCCGCCAAGGGGTCGATCACCGTCGACGGTGTATCGCTCACCGTCAACGCGGTCGAGGACGATCCGGACGGCAGCTGCCACTTCATGCTCAACATCATCCCGCACACCGCGCAGGTAACCACCCTCGGCGCGTTGGAAGCCGGGAACCGGGTCAACCTGGAGATCGACGTGCTGGCGCGCTACCTGCAGCGGATGCAGAGCCTGCGCGGCTGATCGAACACCAGGGAAAGCGGCGAAGCTCGATTGAGCGCGCCGCAATACCCATGCTCGCTGCTCAGAGCTTGCCGGTCAATTCCGGCACCGCGGTGAACAGATCGGCGACCAGGCCGATGTCGGCGACCTGGAAGATCGGCGCGTCCTCGTCCTTGTTGATGGCAATGATGGTCTTGGAATCCTTCATGCCCGCCAAGTGCTGGATCGCGCCCGAGATGCCAATGGCGATATAGACGTCGGGAGCGACGATCTTGCCGGTCTGGCCGACCTGATAGTCGTTGGGCACATAGCCGGCGTCCACCGCCGCGCGACTCGCGCCGACTGCCGCGCCGAGCTTGTCGGCGAGCGGCAAGATCACGGCTGAGAAGGTGTCCGCATCCTTGAGCGCCCGGCCGCCCGAGACGATCACCTTGGCGGCGGTCAGCTCCGGCCGTTCGAGCTTGGCGATCTCCGCCCCGGCGAAGCTGGACAGGCCGGCATCGCCGGCACCGGACACCGCTTCGACAGGCGCGGAGCCGCCGTTCGCCTCAGCCTTGGCGAAGGCGGTGCCGCGCACGGTGATCACCTTCTTCGCGTCGGTCGCTTGGACGGTAGCGATGGCGTTGCCGGCGTAGATCGGCCGGGTGAAGGTGTCGGCGCTCTCGACCGAGAGAATATCGCTGATCTGCATGACATCGAGCAGCGCGGCGACGCGCGGGGCGATGTTCTTGCCATGCGCGGTGGCCGGCGCGAGGAAGGCGTCGTAGCCCGCCATCAGCCCGGCGACGAGCGGCGCGACGTTCTCCGCCAGCTGATCGGCATAGGCGGCATCGTCGGCGAGCAGCACCTTGGCGACGCCGGCGACCTTGGCCGCCTGGTCGGCGGCCGCGGCGGCGTTGCCGCCGGCGACCAGCACATGCACCTCGCCCAGCTTGCCGGCTGCGGTGACCACCGCCAGCGTCGCATCCTTGAGCGAGGAATTGTCATGCTCGGCATAGACGAGGACGCTCATGCCGCCACTCCCATTTCCTTGAGTTTTGCGACCAGCGTGTCGACGTCCGGCACCTTGATGCCGGCCGAGCGGACCGGCGGCTCACTGACCTTGAGCGTTTTCAGGCGCGGCGTGGTGTCGACGCCGTAGTCGGCCGGGGTCTTGTTGGCGAGCGGCTTGGACTTGGCCTTCATGATGTTCGGCAGCGAGGCGTAACGCGGTTCGTTCAGCCGCAGGTCGGTGGTGACGATGGCCGGCAGCGTCAGCCGCACCGTCTCAAGCCCGCCGTCGACCTCGCGCTTGACGGTGACCGCGTCGCCATCGACCGTCACCTCGCTGGCGAAGGTGCCCTGCGGGCGGCCCATCAGCGCGGCGAGCATCTGGCCGGTCTGGTTGCAATCGTCGTCGATCGCCTGCTTGCCGAGGATTACCATCCCGGGCTGTTCCTCGTCGGCGATCGCCTTGAGGATCTTGGCCACCGCGAGCGGCTCCACGTCGGTTTCCACCGTCACCAGGATCGCCCGGTCGGCGCCCATCGCCAGCGCGGTGCGCAGCGTCTCCTGCGCCTTGGCCGGGCCGATCGAGACGGCGATGATCTCGGTGGCGACGCCCTTTTCCTTCAAGCGGATGGCTTCCTCGACGGCGATCTCGTCGAACGGATTCATGCTCATCTTGACGTTGGCGAGCTCGACGCCGGTGCCATCCGATTTGACCCGTGGCTTGACGTTGTAATCGATCACCCGCTTGACGGGCACGAGGATTTTCATCGCGATCTACCTTCAGTGGCGTTCTGGCGGGTTACGGGTGTTCTTAAGTCGCTTTGCGTGAACGTCAACGTGAGCATGGCAGCTGTTTATATGCTCAGCGGGTGGTTCAACGGAACCTGCCGGCGGCTTAGGGCAAGTCGCTCGGACGAGCGAAAGAGCGCATCAGTCCAACTGATTGGGGCGAAGCCGGTTTGATCGACCGAGAGGCATAGGAAGGCGGGGCGTGAATCGCTCTCTCCGTGGAGGTGCCCGTGGAACACTACGCCGCCGGCTCTTGCATCGGTGGGCTGATGGACCAACTCGATATCCTCGAAGACATCGCGCTTTTTCACCGAGATAAAAGCGCCACTCGCGAGACACATTCCGCTTTTGTCACCATTGCCGGTGACTAGGCGCTTTAGGCCCGGCAGGCACTTCACCGTCTGCAGGCACCCCACATCGCCCAAATGCCAGACAATATCATCAGGACTCACAGCTCTGCGCCAGTTCTCAACGATCAATTCATCGAGCTCGCTTCCGCTCAGACCAGCCTCTTTGACGCGTTTTCGAGGCTGACATTTTAGATGAGTGTCGGCAATGATCCAAACTGAGCCCATGGTATTATAACCTACGCTGCCCGCTTCACTTCCGCCACGATCTTCCTGGCCGCGTCGCCAAGGTCGCTCGCCGAAACGATCTTCAGCCCCGAGCCTTCAAGGATCGCCTTGCCCTGCTCGACGTTGGTGCCCTCGAGCCGGACCACCAGCGGCACCTGCAGGTTTACCTCCTTCGCCGCCGCGACGATGCCCTCGGCGATGATGTCGCATTTCATGATGCCGCCGAAGATGTTGACGAGGATGCCCTCAACCGCCGGATCGGACAGGATGATCTTGAACGCCTCGGTCACCTTTTCCTTGGAGGCGCCGCCGCCGACATCGAGGAAGTTCGCCGGGAAGGCGCCATTCAGCTTGATGATGTCCATCGTCGCCATGGCCAGGCCGGCGCCGTTGACCATGCAGCCGATATTGCCGTCGAGCTTGATATAGGCGAGGTCGTGCTTCGATGCCTCGACCTCGGCCGGGTCTTCCTCGGTCTCGTCGCGCAGCGCCAGCACCTCGGGGTGGCGATAGAGCGCGTTCGAATCGAAGCTCATCTTGGTGTCGAGCACCAGCAGCCGTCCGTCCACCGTTTCGACCAGCGGGTTGATCTCCAGCATCGCGCCGTCGAGCGCGACGAACGCCTCGTACAGCTGGCGCGCCAGCACCTGCGCCTGCTTGTTGAGATCGCCGGTGAGCTTGAGCCCGAAGGCGACGGCGCGGCCGTGGTGGGGTTGGAAGCCCTCGGCCGGGTCGATGGTGATGGTGACGATTTTTTCCGGAGTCGAATGCGCGACTTCCTCGATGTCCATCCCGCCCTCGGTGGAGACAATCAGGGCGATCCGGCCGGTGCCCCGATCGACCAGCATCGACAGGTAGTATTCGCGGGCAATGTCGACGCCATCGGTCACGTAGAGGCGGTTGACCTGCTTGCCGGCCTCGCCGGTCTGTACCGTCACCAGCGTGTTGCCCAGCATCTCGCGCGCGCTTTCCTGGACCTCTTCGATCGACTTCGCCAGCCGCACCCCGCCCTTGGCATCGGGGCCGAGCTCCTTGAACTTGCCCTTACCGCGGCCGCCGGCGTGAATCTGCGCCTTGACGACGTAAAGCGGGCCGGGGAGCTTCGCCGCGGCGGCGATCGCTTCCTCGACGCTGAGCGCGGGATAGCCGGCGGGAATGCCGACGCCGAACTTCGCGAGCAATTCCTTGCCCTGATACTCATGAATATTCATGTTGCTGGTCCCGCTGGCGAATGGTGGGCGGCACGGTCGGTGCCCTCGATTGGTGGCGGCATAAGCACATCGCGCGCGGCTTGAAAAGCGCGCCGCCGCGCCGGATGGGGCGGCTCGCAACCCCGCGGCGCCGGACTTCCGCTCTTCGCGCACCGGCTTTATTCTGCTAGCGGCTCGGCGTTGTGACACCCTTCCCCTGGACCGATGTCCTCATCATTGCCGGCCTGATCCTGCTCAATGGCCTGTTCTCCATGTCCGAGCTGGCGATCGTCTCGGCGCGCACGGCGCGGCTCCGGATGGCGGCTGAAAAGGGCAGCCGCGGCGCCAGAGTAGCGCTGGCGCTGGCCGCCGACCCGGGCAAGTTCCTTTCAACCGTGCAAATCGGCATTACCCTGATCGGGATCCTTGCCGGCGCCTATTCGGGCGCCAGCCTGGGAAAGCCCACCGGCGAACGGCTTGCTGCCCTCGGGGTGCCCGAGCGCTTCGCCGACGACGCGGGTTTTGCTCTGGTGATCGCGGCGACGACCTATTTCAGCCTCGTCGCCGGAGAACTGGTGCCCAAGCACCTGGCCCTGCGCGCTGCCGAGCCGATCGCGCTGATCATGGCAAGGCCGATGGCGCTGCTTGCCAAGGTGATGGCGCCCTTCGTCTGGCTGCTCGACCGCTCCTCCAGCTTCCTGCTCGGCATCATCGGCATACGCCGCCCGGGCGAGGGGCAGCTGACCGCCGAGGAACTCCACATGATCTTCGCCGAGGCGACGCGCTCGGGCGTGATCGAAGAGGGCGAGCGGGCGATGATGACCGGCATCATGCGCCTTGCCGGGCGGCCGGTGCGCGAGCTGATGACCCCGCGCACCGAGCTCGACTGGATCGACCGTGACGCCGGCGAGGCCGAACTGCGCGCCAAGATCGCCGCTTCACCGCACTCGCTGCTCCCCGTCGCCGAGGGCACGCCCGATCATATCGTCGGCGTGCTGCCGGTGCGCGAGGCGTTGACGCAGATGCTGGCTGGACACGCGCCCGTGGTCGCCGCGCTGATGAAGAAGGGCGAGGTCATCCCAGATCAGCTCGACGCGCTCGACGCGCTGCGGATCATGCAGCATGCGGAGGTATCAATGGCCTTCGTCCATGATGAATACGGCCATTTCGAAGGCGTGGTGACGCCTACCGACCTGTTGACCGCGATCGTCGGCAGCTTCGCCAGCCATCAGGACGAGGGCGATCACCCGCTGATCGTCGAGCGCGAGGACGGATCGCTGCTGATATCCGGCGCCTTGCCGGCCGACGTGCTCGGCGACCGGTTCACGCTCGATCTTCCCGGGGACCGCGACTACGCGACCGCCGCCGGCTATGTCCTGTCGGTGCTGAAGCGCCTGCCCAAGGAGGGCGAGCATTTCACCCAGCAGGGCTGGCGGTTCGAGGTCATCGACATGGACGGGCTCAAGATCGACAAGCTGCTGGTGAGCGCCGAAGCAGAACGGGATGAGCGACTGGCAGAGGGCGCTTAAGGCCGGCCCGCAGCCAGTTGCTCAGCCCCCGGGAATCGCCGTCTGCGCCTCGCGGCCGTCTCCGGATGGGGCAGCGAGGATGTCGCGGGTGATCGCGCCCTTGGCGACGCTGTAGGTCGCGAAATCGCCGACGGTCGAGCGGATGCCGGGCGCGGAGGTGCCGGCGTGGCTGATCGCGTCGCTCTCCACCGGGCTGCGCGGCGCCGGCCCGCCGAACAGCGCGTCGAGCGTCTGTTGCTGGGTGCCGCGATCGGAGGGGCGCGGCTCGCCCTGCTTGGGCGGCTGCAGTGCGAAATCGGGGGGCACCACCAGCGGAGTCTGGCGCTGCACGGCGAACTCGTCCGGCCCCTTGTGCTTCAGCAGCCCGCCGCTGGCGCAGCCGCCGAGCAGCGCCAAAGCGCTCGCGGCGAGGATGAGGACAGGGGTCATGCGCATGGATCAGGTCTCCGCGGCGGGGTCGGGGGCAGGGGTGGGCTTGTCGCGCGAAAGCAGCGACCGGGCAAGAAGGATGACGACGCCCACGGTGATCGCGGCGTCGGCCAGGTTGAACACCAGGAAGGGCCGGAAGTCGCCGAAATGCAGATCGGCATAATCCATCACGAAGCCACGATCGGAACGGTCTCGGATGTTGCCGGCGGCGCCGCCCAGCACCAGCGCCAGTGCCAGGATGTCGGGCATCTTGCGCTCGCGCAGTATCCAGACAGCGACGCCCAGCGCGATCAGGCTGGTGAAGCCGACCAGCAGCCAGCGCATCTCCGACGAGTCGGCGGTCAACAAGCCAAGCGAGACGCCGTAATTCTCGACATAGGAAAGGCGGAAGAACGGCAGCAACTCGATCGGCGCGCGTTTGATGCTGCTGTGCCAGTACAGGTGGAGCTTGATCGCCTGGTCGATCTCAAGCAGCAGCCCGGCAAGCGCGAATCCGGAGAGGCGACGCAGCCAGACGTTCATGGCGTCACTTCGAGGCAACCGACCACCTCCGTACAGCGACCGCACAGCGCGCCGTCGTCCACCACCTCGGGCAGATGGCGCCAGCAGCGGCCGCATTTTTGCTGATCCGTGCGCCTCACGCTCACAGTTTCCCCCTGCGACCGGGTCACTGACGCGGTGATGAATAGCTCGGCGAGGTCGGCGTGGGGAGCCGTGGCCGGGACTGCCACTTCGGCTTCGAGCCCGGACCCGAGCAACTTGTCGCGGCGCAACGGTTCGATCGCCTCGAACACCTGCACACGCAAGGCGCGCAGGTTGGACCAGCGCTCCATCATCTCGTCACCCCGGGATCGATCCGGGCTCCCGCTGCCTGCACCAAGTTCCGGCCATTCGAGCAAATGCACGCTACCTGCATCCGGAAAGCGCGTCCCCCAAACTTCTTCAGTGGTGAAAACCAGCACCGGCGCGGCGTAGCGCGCCAGCGCGTGGAACAGCGTATCGAGCACCGTCCGGTAGGCGCGGCGCTTGGGGTCGCCGGGCGCATCGCAATAGAGGCTGTCCTTGCGGATATCGAAGAAGAAGGCCGAAAGGTCCTCGTTGCAGAAATCGACCAGCGCGCGGACATAGGCGTTGAAGTCGAAATCATCGACCGCCCGGCGCAGCGACGCGTCGAGCCGGCCCAGCAGCGCCAGCACATAGCGCTCCAGCTCGGGCATCTCCTCGACGCCGACCCGCTCCGCGTCGCTGAACCCGTCGAGCGCACCGAGCAGATAGCGGAAGGTGTTCCTCAGCTTGCGATACTGGTCGGCCACGCCCTTGAGGATTTCCTCGCCGATGCGATGATCCTCCGTGTAATCGACCGACAGCGCCCACAGCCGCAGGATATCGGCGCCGTACTGCTCCATCAGCTTGAGCGGATTGACGGTGTTGCCGAGGCTCTTCGACATCTTGAGGCCCTTGGCGTCCATCGTGAAGCCATGGGTTAGCACCGCCTTGTACGGCGCACGGCCGCGGGTCGCGCAGCTTTCGAGCAGCGAGGACTGGAACCAGCCGCGATGCTGGTCCGAGCCTTCGAGATAGAGGTCGGCGGGTGGGCCCTTATAGCCCGGCGGCCGCAACAGCTCGGGCCAGCGGCCGCTTTCGAGGACGAAGGCGTGGGTCGAGCCCGAATCGAACCAGACGTCGAGGATGTCGGCAACGCGCTCGTAATCGGCCGGGTCGTAACGCTCGCCGAGCAGCGCCGGCGTGTTGGCGTCCGACCACGCATCGACGCCGCCCTCGCGCACCGCCGCGACGATCCGCGCGTTGACCTCGGGGTCGTTCAGATACTGGCCGGAGCGGCGATCGACGAACAGCGTGATCGGCACCCCCCATGCGCGCTGGCGCGACAGCACCCAATCGGGCCGCCCCTCGACCATCGCGCCGATGCGGTTGCGGCCCTTGGCGGGGACGAAGCGGGTGGCGGCGATGGCGGCGAGCGCGGTCTCGCGCAGCGTCTCACCCGCGTTCTGCCCCGCGCGAATCTCCGCCTCGGCGGCGCAGAGCGGCGCCTGGCGGTCGATCGGCTTGTCCATCGGCACGAACCATTGCGGCGTGCAGCGGTAGATCACCTTGGCCTTGGAGCGCCACGAGTGCGGGTAGGAGTGGCGGTAATCGGCCGAAGCGGCGAGCAATGCACCCGCCGCGCGCAGGTCCGAGCAGATCGGCCCTTCGGGCGCGTTGAGCTTGGGATTGATCACGGAAAGCGGATTGCCGCCGAGCCACGCCCGGTCGGCGCGATAGCGCCCGTCCGCCTCGACGGCGAACACCGGCTTGATGCCATGCGCCTTGCACAGCGCGAAATCGTCCTCGCCGTGATCGGGCGCGAGGTGGACGAGCCCGGTGCCGGTGTCGGTTGTAACGAAATCGCCGGGGAGGAACGGGCGGGGGCGCAGGTAAAATTCGGCGAGCGGGTTGGCCGGGTCCAAGCCCTCCCCCTTGAGGGGGAGGGTTGGGTGGGGGTGCTCCGCCGTCCCCGGCGTTGGAACCCCCACCCCCATCCCCTCCCCGCCGGGGAGGGGGGAAGATGCGCCGCTACCTTCATCGTCACCCCGGACTTGATCCGGGGTCCCGCTGCCTTCTCCAGCGTCGCCGGAAGCGAAGCCCTGGCCCGGCTCAAGGCCGGGCCGACGCAGGAGGTTGGCGATTGGATGGCGAGCGAACGTGCCGGCGAGGTCGGAGCCCCGGACTCGTGTCCGCTCAACAAGCGTGCAAGCAGCGCCATCAGGCCAAAAGTTCCGAAACCGTTCTTCGAACTCCGCCTTCAGAATGTTGCTGGCTGCGATTACAACGCGCTTACCTTGCCATTGCTGAACAGCAGGGCTTGCGAATACGTCATCCGATAAGCGAGCATCGACTGAAACTACAAGTTGATAGACGACATACTCCACATCCTCCCCATAAGCGATCGCCTGGTTCGCCGGGATCGTCCACGGCGTCGTCGTCCACACCACCGCATAGGCGCCGACCAGCTCCGGGATCGGCGACTCAACAATCTCGAACGCGACATCGATTTGCGTCGAGGTAATATCCTCGTACTCGACCTCCGCCTCCGCCAGCGCGGTCTTCTCCACCGGGCTCCACATCACCGGCTTGGCGCCGCGATACAATTGCCCGCTCTCGGCGAACTTCAGCAGCTCCGAGACGATCGTCGCCTCGGCCTCGAAGTCCATAGTCAGATAGGGGTTGTCCCAATCGCCGCCGATGCCCAGGCGCTTGAGCTGTTCGCGCTGCACATCAACCCAATGCTGCGCATAGGCGCGGCATTCGGCGCGGAATTCCTCGGGCGGGACATCGTCCTTGTTCAGCTTCTTCTTGCGGTATTGCTCCTCGACCTTCCATTCGATCGGCAAGCCGTGGCAGTCCCAGCCGGGCACATAGGGCGCGTCCTTGCCCAGCAGCGTCTGGGTGCGCACCACCATGTCCTTGAGGATGTGGTTGAGCGCGTGGCCGATGTGCATGTCGCCGTTGGCGTAGGGCGGCCCATCGTGGAGGATGAACTTCTCGCGCCCGGCCCGCGCCTCGCGGGTGCGCTGGTAGAGCCCGTCGGCTTGCCAGCGCGCGAGGATCTGCGGCTCCTTCTGCGGCAGC
>JBDSIY010000050.1:0-32313 GCA_039917735.1 Novosphingobium sp.
GCATCCGGCGGCACTGGCCGCCATCGACCGCACACTCGAACGCTACGACTTTGTCCAGCTGCCGGTCCGGCCACAACCGCAGCGCTCGTCGCGGTGGGTGGCAGGGCACTATGCCGACGAATTCACCGAGGCCCATGCCAAGACGCTGGTGGTGCGCTCGGCGCTCGGCGCGGCGATTCCGGCGGCGGGCGTCGGTTGCGGCCTGTCGCGCGCCGCGCTGGAGCGGCTCGCTCGCCACCGGGCCGGAGAGGGCGAGGCCGGACCCTTCGCGCGCGACAGCCTGACCGAGGACTATGAGCTAGGCCTGGTGCTGGCGCGGCACGGCGCGCGAAGCTGCTTTCTGCGGGCGCGGGACAGCAGCGGCGCCCTGATCGCCACCCGCGCCTTCTTCCCCGCGACGCTCCCCCAGGCAGTTCGCCAGAAGACCCGATGGATCCACGGCATCGCGCTGCAAAGCTGGGACCGCCTGGGATGGACTCGCCGGCCGGTCGACATCTGGATGGAGTTGCGCGACCGTCGTGGCCCGCTCACCGCAATCGTGCTCGCCGCCGCCTATCTGCTGATCGTTGTCGAGGGCCTGTTGCAAGCGGCGCGGCTCGCCGGGCTGGACGCGCAGGCCGATCGATCTGCGCTGGCCGACACGATGATCGCGCTGTGCTTCATCAGCTTCGCCTGGCGGGCCGCCTGGCGCTTCACCTTCACCGCGCGCGAATATGGGCTCTGGGAGGGATGGCGCGCGCTGCTGCGCATTCCAGTGGGCAATATCATTGCCATCATGGCCGGCAGGCGCGCGCTCGCCGCCTATATCCGCTCGCTGCTGGGCGCCGCCGTGTCCTGGGACAAGACCAGCCACGATCGCCATCCGGCCGCGAGGACGAGCCAAGCGGGAGCCCGATGAGCAAGCCCGGGCGGAGGCGCGGGCAACCCCTTGCCGCGCTGCTGCTGGTGCTTGCGAGTTGGGTGGGGGCGCGGGCGATGAGCTGGAGCGCGCACCAGCCGTCGCCCGTTGTCATGCCGGCGCGGGCGGATGCCCCCGAGCCAGGCCGTCGCCGCGCCCGGAGGTTACCGGCCGAAAAAATAGCGCGGGGGCCATGGTCACGGCATATCCCGCCCGTGCGTCTTCGCGAAGTGGATCCGCCGGCGGACGACCGGGAGCCCGCTGTCCCGGTGGAACGTCGTAATGTCAGGCGCGGAGGCTCATTCCCGATTGCGGCCTTGCTCTCATGGCTGCCGAAAGGCGCCAGGTCCTTCTTCCTTCGGACAAGGGACCAGAAATTCGATGGCGACGACGCCCCCGCCCCCCGTCGGCGTGACCGCGCGTTGGCACTTGTCCAGGCGCGATCGCAAATGCGTCCGGGCTTGGCGGGGCCCGGCGGAGCCGTCGCACCGGCTGGGGTGCAGGACGCGACGCGCCATAGGCGCTGGTCAGCCGATGCCTGGCTTCTCGCCAGGCGGGGCGACGCCGGGACACTGTCGACCGGCGCGGTTCCCGCAAGCTATGGCGCGAGCCAGGCAGGCGGAGTGCTGCGCTATGCGATTGCTCCGCGAAATGCCCATGCGCCGACCGCCTATCTGCGCGCCAGCACGTCGCTGGGCATGTCGAGCGAGATCGAGGCGGCTGCCGGCATCTCGGCCCGGCCGCTTGGCCGCGTGCCGGTGGTCCTCGCCGCAGAGCTGCGCGCGTTGCGCGGGGCGGACGGCCGTGTGCATGCAAGGCCGGCGGTCCTGGCGGTGAGTCAGTTGCCGCCGCTCGCGCTGCCGCTGGGCACGCGCGGCGAGGCCTATCTCCAGGGCGGCTATGTCGGCGGCGCATTCGCTACCCCCTTCATCGACGGCCAGCTGCGCGTCGATCGCGAGCTGGTGAGGATCGGCAAGGCCCAGCTGCGAGCCGGCCTCGGCATCTGGGGCGGAGCGCAGAAGGGCGCTTCGCGGCTCGATGTCGGGCCGGGGGTGACGCTGGGTCTGCCCCTGAGTCGCGACGTCTTCGCCCGCGTCGCGCTCGACTGGCGGCTGCGCGCCGCCGGCGACGCCGCGCCGGGTTCCGGCCCGGCGCTCACCCTCTCCGCCGGCTTCTGAGCAGCCGCTTCCCTACGCCCGCGCGCTGCGGTAGGCAGGACCGGCTCCATGGATGTCTATCTTCCCATCGCCGGGCTTGCGGTGAACGGCTTCGTCATCGTCGGCCTGGGCGCGCTGACCGGGCTGCTCTCGGGGCTGTTCGGCGTCGGCGGCGGCTTCCTGACGACGCCGCTGCTGATCTTCTACGGCGTGCCGCCGACCGTCGCCGCAGCATCCGCCGCGAGCCAGGTGACTGGCGCCAGCGTCTCCGGCGTGTTCGCCCATTACCGGCGAGGCGGCGTGGACTTCCATATCGGCGGGGTCATGGTGCTGGGCGGCTTCATCGGCACCGGCATCGGCGCGGTGCTGTTCCGCTTCCTTCAAGCGCTGGGCCAGATCGATACGGTGATCAACATCCTCTACGTCGTGCTGCTCGGATCAATCGGCACGGTGATGGCGCGCGAGAGCATCCAAGTGATCCGCGCGACGCGTGCCGGGGTGCCGCTGCCCGCGCGCAAGCGACGGCACCATCCCCTGGTCGCCAGCCTGCCGCTGCGCTGGCGGTTCTATCGTTCGGGGCTCTACATTTCGCCGCTGGCGCCGCTGCTGCTCGGCCTGGCGACTGGTATCGTCACCATGCTGATGGGGATCGGCGGCGGCTTCGTGCTGGTGCCGGCGATGCTTTATATCCTGGGCATGAGCGCCAATGTCGTGGTCGGGACATCGCTGTTCCAGATCCTGTTCACCACCATGGCCACGACGCTGCTGCATGCGCTGACCACCCAGGCGGTCGATATCGTGTTGTCGGTGCTGCTGCTGTTCGGCTCGGTGACGGGCGCTCAGCTGGGCGCGCGCGTCGCCAACCGGGTGAGCCCGGTGTGGCTGCGGCTGCTGCTGGCGGTGATCGTGCTGCTGGTGGCGCTGCGGCTGGCGATCGGCCTGGGCTACCACCCCAGCGAGATCTATTCGGTCGAGCCGCAGTGAGCCTGCTCGCGACCCGGCGCGGGGTAAAGGCGCTGAGGGCCGCAGCGGCGCTCGCGACACTGGCGTTGCTGACCGGAGCGCGCGATCCGATCCTGGTTCCCGAGGTGTCACAGCATCAGGTTCAGCTCCGCCAGGGTTTCAACGGCACCGAACTGCTGCTGTTCGGCGCGCTGCTGACGCCGGAGGGAACCCGCGCCGGCGGCGATTATGACATCGTCGTCGTGCTGAAGGGCCCCACCCAGTCGGTTGTCGTTCGCGAGAAGCAGAAGGTTGCCGGGATCTGGATCAATGCCGCCAGCACCGAGCTGCGCTCGGCTCCCAGCTATTACGCGGTCGCCTCGTCGCACCCGATCGGCCGGATCGTCGACGAGCGGACTGCGGCGATTTACGAACTGGGGCTGAAGTGGCTGCAACTGTCCCCGATCGGGGCGATCGACCCCGCCGAGCAGGCGCGCTTCGCGGATGGACTGGTCGATCTGCGGTCGCGCGGCCGCCTCTACCTGCAGAACGAGGGCGGCGTGGCGATCAGCGGCGGGGTGCTCTATCAGGCTCGGATCGCGCTGCCGTCGAACCTGGTCACAGGCACCTACACCGCCGAGACTTTCGCCATCACCCGGGGCCGGGTGGTCACCTCGGCGATCAGCCAGGTTCGCGTCGAAAAGATCGGGGTTGAGGCGGCGATCGCCGATTTCTCGCAGGACCACTCGCTGGCCTACGGGCTGCTGACGATCACGGTATCGGTGGCGATGGGCTGGGCGGCGGGCCGGTATTTTGCGCCGGCGTAGGGATTGTCACCTGCTGGCGGAGGCAGCCCGTGCCGGCACCATGCTGCACCGCCAGCCCCCGTACAGATAGTAGAGCGACGTCAACACCACCGAGACCCCCGAGCCGGCGGGAAAGGCCCACCACACCGCATCGCCGCCGATATGCGGAAAAGCGAGCGCATAGAATCCCAGCCGCCCCGGGTAGAAGGCGACGAACATGATCAGTAACGGCGCGATCACCGCGCCATAGGCGCGCATCGTGCCCATCAGGATCATGGTGATTGCCATAATCACAAAGGAGGCGGTGCAGATCAGCTGGATGTGCTCGGCCACCGGCAATGCCGGGCTGCGTCCGCCGAGGAACAGTGCCAGCAGCGGGTGGTCGAACACAACGATCAGCGCCGCGAGCGCCGCGGTAAGCGCCAGATTGGTGAACAGCCCAACTCGCGTGACGTCGGTCACCCGCTGGTGATCGCCCGCACCCATGTTCTGCGCGACCATCGCGCTGACCGCCGAGCCGATCGCGAAGGCCGGCATTTGCAGATAGTTCCACAGCTGCAGCGATGCGCCGTAGGCGGCGGCGGCGTTCAGCCCCTCGCGGTTGACCAGGCCGATCATGAACAGCCCGGCGGACGCCACCAGCAGCATCTGCGCTCCCATCGGCAGGCCCTTGCCGGCGATATAGCCGAGCTCGCCGCGCCGGGGGATGAGATAGGCCAGCTCAGCGCCGCGCAGACGCAGCGGCAGGTCGCGGCGATAGAGCGTCCACATCATCCACGCCGATCCGCCGAGGTTGGCGAGCCCGGTGGCGGCGGCCGAACCGGCGATGCCGAAAGCGGGGACCGGCCCCAGTCCCCGGATCAGCACCGGATTCAGGACGATGTCCAACGCCACGGTGAGGATCATCGCATGCAGCGGCGTGTTGGAATTGCCAGTGCCGCGCAGTCCCATCGAGACGATCATCGAGATGGTCGCCAGCGGCATGGTGACGAAGATCACCCGCAGGTAGGCGAGCGCCTGCGCCATGCTGGCTGGCGGCGTGCCAAGCGCGTGGAGCAGCGCCGGCGTCACGAACCAGCCGGAAACGGCGGCCACCAAAGCCAACCCCATGCAGAAGCCGAGCCCGGTCCCGAACGTGGTCCGCGCCGCATCGATGTTCCGCGCGCCGAAATGCTGACCGACGCGCACGGTGGTCGCCATGCCCAGGCCGAACACCGCCGCGAACAGCAGGAACATGACAAGATTGGCGTTGGCGGTCGCGGCCAGCGCGCTCTCACCCAGCAACCGGCCGACCCAGATCGCGTTGATCGAGCCGTTGATCGTCTGCAGCACGTTCGACAGCAGCATCGGCCCCGAGAACAGCAGCAGCGTCTTCAGGATCGGGCCTTGCGTGAGGTCGCCGCGCAGCTCCGCCGGCGGCTCGTCGAGCGGCAGGCCCTCCTCGGTCGGGATCGGTGCGACCTCGTTCATGTTCCGCGCGTGTCCCCGTAGAGCTTGATGTGCAGCCGATCCGAATAGGCGAAACCGCCATCAAGGCAAAGCGGCGCGAGCCACCGCGCGCGCGCCGCCAGCGTCGCGGCATCGCGTCCCTCGGCCATCAGGAAGATACGTTCGGAGGGGATCGCGTGGGCTTGCCGCAGCGCCTCGACTTCGGCGATATCCTCGGGGCGCTCGATCACGAACTTGAACCAGGCGCGCGGATCGGCTGCCCAAGCCGCGAGCCGCTCGGCCGGCAGCGCCAGCGCCGCCCGGTTGCCGCTGTGCGCGAGCTTGGGGCTGACGTTGTATTGCGCAACATGACGGTCAAGCGCGGGGGTCGGCGCGATGGTGCCGTTGGTCTCTACCTCGACGCGTATGCCGGGGAGCAACGCCAGCATCCGCGCCAGAGCCGGCGCCTGCAGCAGCGGCTCGCCGCCGGTGATGACCAGCCGGCCCTGCCCCAGCGCGGCGATCCGCACCGCCGCGTCCGCTTCCGACAGGGTGATTTGATTGGCGGCGCGATCGTAAGTGACGGCGTCCCGGTGCGGGGGGTCGTCACCATCGAAGCGCCAGCTGTAGGCGGTGTCGCACCACACGCAGGCGAGATTACAGCGCGACAGCCTGATAAAGGCGCAGGGCCGGCCGAGCGACGCGCCCTCGCCCTGCAGCGAGGCGAAGATTTCCGGCTCGCCGGGCGTGGTGGTGGCGAGGATCAGCGGCATGGGCGGCGGGGGGTTGACACAGTTGACAGTGTCCTGAGGAAAACTGTCACCTTGCGCCCGATCCGTCACCTTGGCCGCGCGACAGCGTGAGGCGCGGAGGGCAGGCGAGAGCTGGCTCGATCATGGCCGCGACGATACTCCGCGAGCGGGCCTGTAGGAAAGCTGCGTCCGCCGCGACGATCGCCTTAATCGGATAAGGCGATCATCCCAACCGCGCCAACGCCGCCGCCAGCCGCTCGGCCTCGGCGGCATGCGCGGCGTGATCGGCGCGCGCCTTGTCCACCGCCTCGGGCTTGGCCTTCTCGACGAAGGCCGGGTTAGCGAGGCGCTTGGCGAGGGCGTCGCGTTCCTTTTCGGAGGCGGAGAGGGACTTGGCGAGGCGCGCCTTTTCGCCGGCGATGTCGATGATGCCTTCGAGGGGGATGAAACCTTGAAACCCATCCGCTGAAACGAACAGCGACCCCGATTGGATCTCTTCACCGAAGCGCTTTGCTACATCTTTCCAAAGAGAACTTTGAAAATCGGGCGTTTCGTCCAGAGGGCCGATTCCGGTTTCTATAACCCTGGCCAGCCTTTGAATTGTATCCCGGTTGGCCACAAGCCAACCTAGAGCAGTGCTGCTACTTCCTAGCCCCACTCGAAGCGGAACAATGGCACCCGCAGGAACATTCATTTCACTGCGGCCCGACCTGATCGCCGTTATAAGATTGAGGACCCATGCCACTTCGGCCTTCGCCTCCGCATCGACACTCGCACCCGGCTCTGGCCACTTCGCCGTGATTAGCGGATAATTCGGCCGGCTGCCCAGTTTGCCCCACAACTCCTCGGTGACGAAGGGCATGAACGGGTGGAGCATCACCAGTATCTGGTCGAGCACCCAGCCGGCGACGGCGCGCGTCTCCTGGCTGTCCTCCCCGGCTATGCCGGGGAGGGAGACCGCCGCGGGCGGTGGAGGGGTATTGCTTGCGAGCGAAATGTCGCCCGAGGGAAAGGAGACCCCACCCCCATGCTTCGCATGGTCCCCCTCCCCGGCAAGCCGGGGAGGATTCAGCACCGGCTTCACCAGTTCCAGATACCAGTCGCAGAAGCGGTCCCAGACGAAGTGGTAGATCGCGTTCGCGGCCGCATCGAAGCGCAGCTCGGCCAGCGCGGAGTCAAGCGCGGCGAGCGTTTCGACCACCTCGCCGATGATCCATTTGTTGACGGCGAGCGTCGCTGGCGGCGCGGCGAGCGTGCTGCTGGCGCCGATGCCGTTGGCCTGGCAAAAGCGCGCGGCATTCCACAGCTTGGTGGCGAAATTGCGGTATCCCTCGACCCGCTTCTCATCCATCTTCACGTCGCGGCCCTGGCTCTCCATCGCCGCCATGAAGAAACGCAGCGCGTCGGCGCCGTAGCGGTCGATCAGCCCGAGCGGATCGACGACGTTGCCCTTGGACTTGGACATCTTCTGCCCGTCGGCGGCGCGCACCAGCCCGTGCAGGTACAACCGCTTCCACGGCACCTCCCCCTGCGTATGCATCCCCATCATCGCCATCCGCGCATCCCAGAAGAACAGGATGTCGAAGCCGGAGATGAGGAGGTCGTTCGGATAGTGGCGGGCGTACAAACTGTCCTCCCCGGCTCGCCGGGGAGGGGGACCATGCGAAGCATGGTAGAGGGGTATCCTCGCATTCGCCCGATCGACAATGCCGGCAACGACCTCGTCCGCATCGCCGAACACCGCGCGAGCCGGAATGCGCAGGACCTCGATTCCGCACTCCCGCAGAAACGCGTCACGAGCCTCATCACGCTCGGGCCGCGTCCCGCGATCATGCGCTTCGCCGTCAATCTCAATTGCCAACGCTGCGGCGGGACAGAAGAAGTCGAGCACGTAGTCGCCCGCCGGGTGCTGCCGCCTGAACTTGAGCCCACCGGGCCGCTCCTTCAGGGCGCGCCACAGCATCGCCTCGGACGGCGGCATGTCGCGCCGCATCGCCTTCGCACGGTTTACCGCGGCGTTGCTTCTGGGCGGGAGCTTGTAGCGGACATTGTGTCCTCGCCTATCCTCCCCGGCCATGCCGGGGAGGGGGACCGCCGTAGGCGGTGGAGGGGTACTGCTTTCGCCCAAGGAGACCCCTCCACCATGCTGCGCATGGTCCCCCTCCCCATCTGACGATGGGGAGGATTCAGGCCAGCCGAGCGTCGCGAACGGCCACAGGGCGGAGGAGAACCAGGTGTCGAGGACGTCTTCGTCCCGCCAGACAGCGATTGCGCCGCCTTTCCTGGCCTTCCATTGCGCTTTCAGCCAATCATCAGCATCTTCGGCGCTATCGAAAATCGTGTACGGGCGGTCGGCATAGTAATTGCGAAGCTGCTTTTCGAGGGCTTCGTCGCCCTCGGCGACAAATGTTGTGAAGCGCTCGCCTCCTTCGTCGTTACCGTAGATGATTGACCCGTCAACAATGCGTGCACCATACCAGGCCGGTATCCGGTGCCCCCACCACAACTGGCGGCTCACGCACCACGGCTGGATGTTCTCCATCCAATTGAAGAAGGTCTTCTCCCAGCTCTTCGGCACGATCTCGATGCGGCCGTCCCGCACCGCCTGCATGGGCGGACCGGCGAGCGTCTCCGCGTCGACGTACCACTGGTCGGTCAGCCACGGTTCGATCACCACTCCGCCGCGATCGCCGAACGGGGTGGCGATCACCCTGTCCTCGACCGCGCCCAGCAGGCCCTCGGTGTCGAGCCGCGCCACCACCGCGTCACGCGCGTTGAAGCGATCCAGACCAACGAAATCCTCCGGGATCAGCCCGTCCGCCGTCTGCACCACCCGCGCCTCGGCATCGAGCATGTTGAGCATCTCGCCCGGCTTGACCCCCGCGCGCTTGCCGACCTCGAAGTCGTTGAAATCATGCCCCGGCGTGATCTTCACAGCGCCCGAGCCCAACTCCGGATCGGCATGCTCGTCGGCGATGATCGGCACGCGGCGGCCGGTGATCGGCAGCACCACATGCTTGCCGATGACGCTGCGATAGCGATCGTCCTCTCCGTTCACCGCCACCGCCATGTCGGCGAGCATCGTCTCCGGGCGCGTCGTCGCGACGACAATGTGATCGCGGCCATCCGCCAGCCGAACCCCGTCCGCCAGCGGATAGCGGAAGTGCCAGAACTTGCCGGGCACCTCGCGAGTCTCGACCTCCAGGTCGCTGATCGCGGTCTTGAGCTTGGGGTCCCAGTTGACCAGCCGCTTGTCGCGGTAGATCAGCCCCTGATTGTAGAGGTCGACGAACACCTTGGTCACCGCGCGGCTGAAATGCGGGTCCATGGTGAACTGCTCACGCGACCAGTCCATCGAGCAGCCGAGCCGGCGCAGCTGGCCGGTGATGGTGCCGCCGCTCTCGGCCTTCCACTCCCACACCTTCTCGACGAACTGCTCGCGGGTGTAATTGGTGCGCTTGTCCTGCCGCGCTTCGAGCTGGCGCTCGACGACCATCTGCGTGGCGATGCCGGCGTGGTCGGTGCCGACCACCCACAGCGCGTCCTTGCCGCGCAGCCGCTCGTAACGGATGACGATGTCTTGCAGCGTGTTGTCGAGCGCATGGCCGACGTGCAGCGAGCCGGTGACGTTGGGCGGCGGGTTGACGATGGTGAAGGGCTCGGCATCCGGCCGCTCCGGCCGAAACAGCCCGTTCGCCTCCCAATGGGTGTACCAGCGGGCTTCAATCGTCGCGGGATCGAAGGTTTTGTTGAGCGGGGCGCCGGACGCGCCGCTGGAGGGGGTCAGCGCCATGGCGCGGCCTCTGCCAGCCGGCCGCAAAGGGTGCAAGCCCGTCGCCGAACGCAACCTGGGTCGCATGTCGCGCACTTGCCGCCGCGTGGATTCCCGTTCATCACCAGGGTCGATGCGCGAATGGGCCGATTTTCAGCTTGAGGACGGCCAGGGCGCCGGGGCCACACTCGCGCTCAGCGGCCCGCTCCGCGTCTATTCGATCGGCGACCTCGACCGCCGGCTGGCGGCGACGGACGCCCGGTTCCAGCGGGTCGACCTGTCCCGCGTCACCGATATCGACACCGCCGGCGCCTGGCTGGTCCGGCGCTGGGCGGAGGAGCAGCACGCCGACATCGCTGGCGCCAGCGACCACGCCAGTCGGCTGATCAAGGCGGTCGGCGGGTCCGGCGAGGAGCACCCGACACCGCCCGAGCGCCCGGACGCCGTCAGCCGCGTGGTCGAAGGCGTGGGTACGTTGGTCGAGCACTGGGGCGAGGGCATTGTCCGCATCCTCGGCTTTCTGGGCGCGCTGCTGGTCAGCGCCTTGGCGATCATCCGTCATCCGCGCCGGTTGCGCGGCACGGCGCTGGTTCGGCAGATGGAGCTGGTCGGCATCGATTCGCTGGGCATCATTGGGCTGATGAGCTTCCTGATCGGCATCGTCATCGCCCAGCAGGGCGCGGTACAGCTCGCCCAGTTCGGCGCGGAGATCTACACGATCAACCTGACCGGAAGGCTGGCGCTGCGCGAGCTTGGCATTTTGATGACCGCGATCATGGTCGCGGGTCGCTCCGGATCAGCCTTCGCCGCGCAGATCGGCACGATGCGGCTGACCGAAGAGGTCGACGCGATGCGCACAATCGGGGTCTCACCGATGGAGGCACTGGTGGTGCCGCGCGTGCTCGCCTCGGTGATCATGCTGCCGCTGCTCGGCTTCTACGCCTCGGTGGCGGCAATCATCGGCGGGGCCTTCATCTCCGCCTTCACCCTTGAGATCCCGTTCCTGAGCTTCCTTGCGCGGATTCAGGAAGTCGTGCCGATGCACGATCTGTGGATATGCCTGATCAAGGGGCCGGTGTTCGGGCTGATCGTCGGCCTCACCGGCTGCTACCAGGGCATGCAGGTCAAGGCCAATGCCGAGGAAGTGGGGCTGCGCACCACCCAGGCGGTAGTCACCGCGATCTTCACGGTGATCGTGCTCGACGCCTTTTTCGCGATCTTCTTCAGCAAGATCGGCTGGGCATGATCCTCCGACAGGCTCAGGATGAGCGGGATCACGCCGAGATCGACGGGGCAGGCGCCGAAAGCCGGGAGTTCGACGGCGAGTTCCCGATCGTCGTCGAAGGCCTGAAGACGAGCTTCGGCGACCATGTCATTCATGAGGACCTTTCGCTCAAGGTTCGGCGCGGCGAAATCCTCGGCGTCGTCGGCGGCTCGGGCACGGGCAAGTCGGTGCTGATGCGCGCGATCATCGGCTTACAGCAGCCCGACGCCGGCACCATCAGCGTGCTCGGCCGATCCGTCAACGACGAGTTCGACGCAAACGAAGTCGACATCCGCTCGCGCTGGGGGGTGTTGTTCCAGGGCGGCGCGCTGTTCTCCACCCTGACGGTCGGCGAGAACGTCGAGGTGCCGCTCAAGCAGTTCCACCCGGAACTGAGCGACGAACTTCGCAAGGAGATCGCGCGCTTCAAGGTGGTGCTGTCGGGATTGCCGGAGGCGGCGGCGTTCAACTATCCGGCCGAGCTTTCCGGCGGCATGAGGAAGCGCGCGGGTCTCGCGCGGGCGCTGGCGCTCGATCCGGAGTTGCTGTTCCTCGATGAGCCGACGGCGGGCCTCGATCCGATCGGCGCCGCCGCGTTCGATGCCCTTACCCTTGAGCTCAAGGAGACGCTGGGCCTGACCGTTTTCCTCATCACCCACGATCTCGATACGCTCTACGAGATCTGCGACCGGGTGGCGGTGCTGGCCGACCGGCAAGTGATCGCGGTCGGCACCATTCCGGAGCTGCTGGCGCTCGATCACCCGTGGATTCAGGAATATTTCAACGGTCCGCGCGGGCGCGCCGCGCGTGATGCCCGCGGTCGGGCTCAGGCATCCAATGAGTCGATGGACAGCGCGGGCACGGCAAGGGCATAGCGGCAACCATGGAGACCCGAGCGAACCATGTCTTTGTCGGAGCGGTGACGCTGGTGCTGCTGGCGGCGCTCGCCGCCTTGATCATCTGGCTCGCCCGGCTGAGCGAAGGCGCCCAGAAGGAATACGACATATTCTTCCAGCAATCGGTCGATGGCCTCGCCGAAGGCTCCGGCGTTGCCTTCGCCGGCGTTCCGGTCGGCAAGATCGAGAAGATCGAGCTGTGGCGCAAGGACCCCAGCTTCGTGCGCGTCCGGATCAGCGTCAAGGAAGATGTGCCGGTCGTGATGGGTACGACCGCGACGATTCAGGGCAGCTTCACCGGCGTCTCGGACATTCAGCTCGAAGGCGCCCCCAAAGGCTCGCCGCCGCTGATCAAGCCCGGACCCGAAGGTGTGCCGGTGATCCCGACCAAACAGGGCGGGCTGGGGGCGATTTTGAACAACGCGCCACTGCTGCTGGAACGGCTGTCGACGCTTACCGACCGGCTCAACAAGCTGCTGTCGGACCCCAACCAGCAGTCGATCCAGGGAATCCTGGCCAACACCGAGCGGGTTTCCGGCAATCTCGCCGATGCGACGCCGCAGCTCAAGGCGACGTTGGCCGAGTTGCAGGGCACGTTGCGCCAGGCGACGATCACGCTGAACAGCTTCCAAGGCGTCGCCCACAAGGCGGACGCGCTGCTCGGCGAGGAGGGCGGCTCGCTGGCGGCGCAGATGCGTGACACCCTGGGCTCGGTCAAGGGTGCGGCGGAAGAGATGCGCGGCGCCCTGGGCGATGCCCGGCCGGCGCTCAAGCAGGCATCGCAGACAACGCTGCCCGCCGCCGAGGCGGCGATGCGCGACTTGCAGGCGACCAGCCGGGCGCTGCGCAACCTCACCGAAAAAATCGATGCGGAGGGCGCGGGTGCGCTGGTCAAGAGCCGCAGCCTGCCGGACTACAAGCCATGATCAATCGTCAAAAATCCACGAATTTCGGGTCCCTGCTTCGCGCCGGCGGAGCGGCACTGGCGGCGTTGATGCCGGCCTTGCTCCTTGCCGGCTGCATCAGCCTGGGGCCGAAGGTACCGGACCATCTGATCGCCCTCAGCGCTGAGGCTACGGCGCCCGCCGGCGAACTCGGCGGCGGGAACGCGGCGGCCGCGATCGTGGTGCTCGAGCCCGAGACCGACCGCAGCCTCGACGTGCAGCGCGTACCCGTGCAGGTGTCCGCTTCGTCGGTGGCCTATCTCAAGGACGCGAGCTGGATCGAAAAGCCGGCGCGGCAATTTCGTGGCCTGCTCGCCGAAACCATCCGCGCCAGGAACCATGGCCTCGTGTTCGAAGGCGTCGGCTTTGAGGGCGGCGCCAAGCGGGTGCTGTCGGGCCGGCTGGTGAGCATGGGCTACGATGTGCCGAGCGGCTCGGTGGTGGTGCGCTTCGACGCGCTGCTCACCGGTGCCGGGGGAGAGCTGCGGGCGCAGCGCTTCGAGGCAAAGGTAACCGGCGTGGCGGCGCAGGCCAACGCGGTCGCCCCGGCGCTCAACACCGCCGCCAATCAGGTTGCCGCCCAGGTCGCCGACTGGGTGCGCTGAGGCGAATTTGCAGCAAGTTCGGTATGATCCCCCGGAACGGGGAGGATCAGCGTTCAAGTACCCTATTATAGAATTTAGGTCGTGACGACTTCACCCTGCCCCGGGGGCGGAGTGGAGCGAACAATCGCCTGTTGATCGAGGCCGCGTTGTCGATCGCCCGAACGGGCAGTCCGTGGAGTGACCTGCCTGTGATAGTCAGTCGCTGGAGCCATGGCGTATCGTAGGGTTCGGGCAATCTGGTTCACTCCACATGATGCCTGGCAACCGGTCCGACACTGTCGGTGTCGCCCCCGCTCCTCGACGCCAAGCCGAAACATCGATGCCGAGAGTCGGCATGCCAAATGGCGGAAATGCGAGTGCGTCGCATTAGTGTTTGCAAATGCGAATGCCTCGCATTACCCGCCTCCGCTGCCGGCCCACGGAGTTGCCGACGGGCGCGGTATGAGGGGGTCACCGTGTCAAAATCAGAATTTCGAGCCGGATGCAGCATGGTCGTGCTCGCGTTTGCCGGCGTTGCTTCGCCGGCCATCGCCGACGAGGCCGCCGCTATCGACGCCATTGCAGCCGAGGGGTCGCGAACAATCGTCGTCAATGGGATGCCGCAATCATCAGACGATACGATCGGATCCAAGACTGCAACAGCGATCCGCGATGTCCCCGCTAGCATCATCACCGTGCCGCGGGAGGTTCTCGACGCGCAGAAGGTCCTCGATCTGAACGAGGCCGTCCGCAACGTCTCGGGCGTTCAACCGATCTATGGGGGTGGGTACGGCTTTGCCGATAGCTTCGTTATCCGCGGATTGCGCATGCGCTTCTTGCGCGACGGCATCCCCGATGGCCCGACCTTTGTCGGCTATGCCCGGTCGTTTGCCGATGTAGAGAGCCTGTCCGTGCTCAAGGGCCCCGGTTCGGCGGTCTATGGCCGTTCGGAACCGGGCGGTGTGATTAACATCGTCACCAAGCGGCCGTTGTTCAGTTTTGCGGCAAGCGGCTCGGGGACTGCCGGCACGCGGGACAGCTACAGCCTGCAAGGCGACATCACCGGGCCGGTGGCCAACGGCCTGGCACTGCGCGGCACCGGCGAATACACTAAGACCGACGGCTATCGCGGCCTTTCTCGCCGCACTGCTGCCGGAAGTGCGAGCGCCCTTTGGGAGCCTGGCGAAGGGCAGGCGGTGGTCGCCAAGTTCGACATCCAAGATCAGCACTTTGTCGTCGATAATTTCGGCATCCCCGCCGATCCGGCGACCGGTGACCCCTATCGCGTTCCACTCTCCACCCGCTATTACACGCCTAACAACTTCGTGGACCAGCGCATCACCCGCTTCACCGTGCAATGGACGGGGGAGATCACACCGGATTTAGGCGTCCGGGCCGCCTATCGCGTGGACGATCGCAAACTCGATTTCCGGCGCAATGCGGGGTTCAACTATACCGCGAGCGGTCGCATCGGCTCACGCTCCCAGCGCGCGCACAGAGACCGCATGAACTTTCAGGTGGCCCAGCTCGAGGCGACGATCGGCACCCATTTCGCTGGGATCGACGGCAAGACGCTGATCGGCGCCGAGATTGAGCGAAGCCGCTTCAATGTACGTCGCAGCGAGTTTACTTATACCGGCACGCTCGACCCGCTCGCTCCAGCGCCCGAGCCGAGCGCCGCCGGTCTGGTCGGGCGGCTGATCTTCGACCGCGAGATCAAGTCTGACACCGCGTCCGCATACGTCCAACATGAGGTCTCGATCGGCGAGTGGTTGCGGTTGCGCGGCGGCTACCGCCGCGATTGGGTCAACGTTCTCGACCGGGGCGTCTCGACAGCGCGGCCCGTCGCCGGACAAGCGGGTCCTTTCGTGCTCAACTTCAATCAGACCCTGAACAGCTGGCAGGTCGGCGGCGTCGTCCATCCGATCCCTGCGCTGTCGCTCTATGCCGGTTATTCGAAGGGCGAGTTCGTCAGCATCCAGTCGGAATCAACAATCCTGTCGGTGCCGCCGGAGAGGTCCTCTCAAGCCGAGATCGGCGTTAAGTGGGACATCGTGCCCGACAAGCTGAACCTCAACCTTGCCGCGTTCAAGATCGAGCGGCGCAACTACCTCGTCACGCTGATCCCCGGCGGCAATTCCGTTCCGGTTGGCGCGCAGGACGGCAAAGGGTTCGAAATCGACATAGCCGGCGAGATCGTGCCGCGGGTGAAATTGATCGCCAACTATGCCTTCCTCGACGCCGAGATCGTGGCAAGCGAGATTGCGACGACCTTCGCCGGGACCCCCTTCGTCGTAACCGGGTCGATTTTCGGCAAGGAACCTCAGGCTAGTCCGCGCCACGCGGCGTCGTTCTGGGCGACCTGGGACCTTTCAGGCGCGCTCGAGGGCTTCGGCCTTGGCGCTGGCGTCGTCTACAAAGGTCGAAGCTTCGCCGACTCCCAAAACGCAATCCGCACTCCAGGCTACACGATCGGCAACGCGGCGGCTTATTGGCGCGGAAAGAACATTGAAGCCGCGCTCAACGTCAAGAACCTCACCAACGAGAACTATTTCAGCACGCCCACCTTCACCGGCTCCCTGCCGGGCGATCCCCGCACGGTTTTGTTCACGCTCACAGCCAGGATTTAAGGAGGCGATGATTTCCGATCGAACCGGTTTGCCGAGCCTGAGCCTCGCCGTTACACTGGTCTCCGCACCTGCCCGGGCGATCGACCCGACGACGCCGGGCGCTGGCCGTTCACTTCGGCGAGCTCGAGGCGGGTGTGATCGGGAAGTCGCCCCGCCGTCGCCACGATCATCGCGCCCCCTTCTCACTGCGCAGCCCCATCAGCCGCACCGGCCCGATCAGCCCTGAGCGACGCAACGGCGCGTCGGCGCGATAGGTCGGCATCGCGGTCCAGGTTATCTTCCGCGCGCCGGGCTGGGCGTCGCCGATGAGCCGGTTAACCCACAGGTTCGCCACTCGCACCTCCAGCCGGTTTCGGCCTTCCCTGACGTTCTTGCCAATGTCCAGGCGGTAAGGCGCATGCCAGACGGCACCCGCCGGCGTGCCGTTCACCGACACCTCCGCCAACTCCCGCACCTCGCCCAGGTCCAGCCACAAAGGCGCGCCGCGCTTCCAGCCGCGTGGTGCAGTGAAGTCCTTCGTGTAGGTTGCGATCCCGGAGAAATATTTGATGCCGGAATCGCGGTTGGCATCGAGCGGGGCCAGCTCGGGCAGTATGGCGCCCGCCGGTGCGCCACGGCCTGGCTGGAAGCTCACCGTCCATGATCCGCCGAGCACCGCAAGCTCTACGGGCTCTGGCTTGGCGATGGTCGCCGCTGCGCTTGCCGATTTGCGGAACACGACATGGATCGACTCATCGGGTGCCAAAATCAGCGGCACGACCGTTTCGCCTCCTTCGAAGCGGTAGGTGACCGGTTCGAAAGTCCCTGTCTCGGCGCGCCACAGTTCTGGGGCCATGCCAGTCACCCGAAACCGCGCCTCGATGGTCTCCGTGCGGTCGCGCTGGTTGACGATGAAGTAGCTGTCGCCATTTCCGTGTTCGGCGTCAAACCGTCGGTGCACGAACGGGAGTGCGCTGTCCGCCCGGCCACCGGTGTAGCGGAAGTCGGGCCTGACACCGATAGTGCCAAGCGCGGGTTCGACCCCGACGGAAGCGATTACTTGCCCCCTGCCGATACGCCCCACGTCGCCGCCGGGCCAGAGTTTCGCGGTAAGGGCCGCGAATTCGGCGGCATCACCGGCAAGGCTCGGGTTCG
Source organism: Novosphingobium sp. (assembly GCA_039917735.1). Taxonomy (GTDB): domain Bacteria; phylum Pseudomonadota; class Alphaproteobacteria; order Sphingomonadales; family Sphingomonadaceae; genus Novosphingobium. The sequence goes on from JBDSIY010000050.1 coordinate 17,208, forward strand.
CCTCCGGCTTCAGCCCGATGACAGTGGCCCCGTTCTCGACCAACGCGGCGAGCCGCCTGAGGGTCGGCAGCGTCATCCGCCGCGATGAGCCGCCCAGGTAAAGCACACGGTAGCGGGCGCCGCCGGGGGTGACCAAATCGCCGCCGTCGTTGGTGACCGCCGACATCAGCGCGTCGGCATTGATGAAGTCGTAAGCATAGGCCGAGGGGGCGTCAGCGACGGGCTTGTCACCATATAGCGCGGTCAGCGGCGCTTCCTCTCCGTAGAAATAGGCGACATCGGCGACGTTGCGACCCTGCTGGAGCATGAAGGCGTTGCGCGACAGGTAATCGACCCAGGGCTTTGCCATCTCGGCCCAGGTCTCGTTGCGGTTGAAATACTGGCCGAAAATGAACAGCGAGAGGCCGGGCTGCTTGTCATCGACCGGCACGTGCACCGAAGTGTGGATCACCGGCCGGTTGACGCCGTTGACGAACTCCAGGTCGATGATCCGCTTGAGGTCGGCCGGCCCGAAGGCCCAGGGGTTCATGGCCGCCGTCATCGATTCCGCCGCGACCAAATTCTGGCCATAGATATGCGCGACCGAGGCCGCGCCCTTGACGTCCGCTAGGAAGGTAGGGCGCGGACCCATCTCGCGGGTGTGCGTCCACATCACCGCCATCGGCACGTCGGCATAGCGCCGCATCGCCATGTCGTCGCCGAGCGACGGGCGGTGATCCTCCAGCGCCTCGCCATAGACCTTGAGCCCGTTCTCATGCGCGACTGCGGCGACGGTGCCATAATGCTCAGAGGCCATCAGATCGGCCAGCGTACGGCGATAGTCGTACAGGAATTTATCGCTCTGCGCCCGCGAGCCGACGATGGCGCCGGTCAGCGTCGGCAGCCACGGCATCGGGTCATAGCCGCGCAGCCGCCTGAACTGGTCAACCAGACGGGGCGTCCAGTTGGCGGCCCCGACCTCGATCGAATCGGTGAGGAGCGCGCGCACGCCCCGCTGCCCCACCAGCTCGGGTCCAGCCGCGTCCTTGTACATGCCGAGGTAGTGTTCGAGGTAGCGGCGCACCGCAGCCCCGTCGAACTTGTCGACCTCAAGCCCGGTGGCCTCGGGCGGCGCCGGGTGATTGGTCGTGCCGAGCAGCGAATAGCCAAGCCGCAGCGCCTTCCAGCGGCCCCCATTGGCCAGACGCGGCGGCGTCCAGTCGAGCGAGCCGTCGGCGCGCATCCTGCCGGTCAGGTCCAGAACCTTGCCGACCGGAACACCGGCATCGTCGGGGACACCCTCGCTTAGCGCAAAGTAATCCTGCTCGAGTTCGAACCCGGCCTTGGCTTCGAAACGATCGACGCGCGGTTCGGTCGAGAGCCGCAAATCGCCGACCTTGACGGGCCGGGGCTTGCCCATCGCCGCTTGCATAGCGCCGAAAGGGCCCGCGTCGACGCCGGGGGAAGCAGTCATCATGCTCGCCGCTCCCCCCGGGGATTTGGAAGCAAAAACAACCCGGAACCACCGCGCAGTGGCCGGCCCGAAGCTGGCCGAGGTTGGCACCTGCATGGCGGGAAGATCGGCGAGGGTTCGCCAGGTCACGCCATCGGTGCTGGATTCCAGTCGCGGCGCTACGGTGGCTCCAACGAACATCGCCGCAGCCCCGGGAATGAACAGGCTCGCCGAGCGAACCGTTTGCGCGCTGGGGTATTCGAATGTGAGTGACGGGGCCTGCCCCCCCTCTCCCATGATCTCGACCGCACTGTTCAGATCCGCATCGACGAAAAGTGCCCCGTCGATGAGCTTGCCGCCCGGTCCCGTGATCCTGGGTGCCGCCGGCACCGGCGAAGAGAGCGCCGGATAGGCCAGCACAGCCACGTCGGCGTAAGCGACGGGGCCGGCCTTGAGCTTCGCATTCCCCATCAACTCCTCAATGCCAGGCTGCATGGCGATCGTTTGGAACGGGCCGGTTCCCGATGGCGGCGCGGCAAGCCTGCCGGTGAACGGCTTGCCGCCTGCCACCTCGGTCTCGCTCCACACCAGCTTCTTGAGCCCGTCCCGCGGAAGCACCCACGGTCCGCCGGTCTCCGACCAGCCCGGCGAAGCAGCGATCGCCAGTTCGAGACCAAGCCGGTCAGCCTTGCTGGCGGCGAAGCGGAAGGCGTCCTTCCACTCGGGCGTCATGTAAACCAGCCGCTTGTCGACCACCTGCGGGGTCTGAAGATCGGCATCGAAGTTCTGCATGCCGCCGATCCCGACCCGCTTCATCCAGGCGAGGTCCTTGGCGATTCCGTCCTTGGAGATGTTGCCGTTCATCCAGTGCCACCACACGCGGGGGCGTGCCGCCGCCGGAGGATCGGCGAAGCCGTCGGCAAGCGCGTCGGCTAGCGCGGGAGCAGCCTGCGCTACCGTGGAAAGAAGTAGAGCTGCGCCAAGGCGCAACCGGCGGCCGGAAATCATCCTCTATTCCCTCTTCGTTTTTCCAAACTCGCTTAGCGTCTTGACCCGATTAGAGCGAATTTTTCCGGGCGATTGCCGCATAGACCGCCGCGCTCGGCTTGGCGGTGCGGCGGAAGGTTTGACGGTCTACCGCGAATAGGCCGAAACCGTGCTCGAACCCGCCGCCCCACTCATAATTGTCAAGCAGCGACCAGTGAATGTAACCGAGTACCGGAACGCCATCGTCGATCGCGCGCTTAAGTTCCGGCAAAGCGCCTTCGATCAAAGCCTGGCGGACATTGTCGTTGTCCGTGCCAACGCCGTGCTCGCTGACGAGAATCGGCTTTCCAGTGGCTTGGTGGGCGTAACGCACCGCACCGGCGAGCGACGGCGGGTAGACCTCGGCGCCGCGAAAATTGCGCATGGATCCGGCCGGCGGCGGCAGCTTTCCGCGATCGTCCCACACCGCCCGCTCGTAGTTCTGCACGCCCAGGTAATCGTCGCCACGCGCCGATTCCAGCCACTGGCCATAGAGCTCGGCGCGCTTGCGGTCGCGCAAGCTGTTGCGCCCGGCGGCCTGGTCGTCAAACATCGAAAGACTTACTCCCACCGGCAGATCCGAGCGCACCGCCTTGATTGCGCTCTTCGCTTCGGCGTGGGCGGACAGCAGGTGGCGGGTCACTGTCGGCAGATCCTCCGGCAGAACGGTGTTGGCGACACCGTAGCTGGCCGCGCCGGTTGCCTTGGCGGCGGCGGCAAGGTTAGCGCGCAGCAGGCCAAAGAAGCCTTCCGGCAAAATCGCAGACAGCATGAGCCCGATGTTCGGTTCGTTGAATGTCGTAGCGATGCCGATCCCGCTGCCGAGGTGCCGGGTCGCGCGATCACAATATCGCGCGAATAGCGCCGGCGCCTCCGGATTGGTCCAGCCTCCCCGCATCGCGAACCAGCGCGGGCTCGTGAAATGAGAAAAGGTGACTACCGGCGTCAGCCCCCGCTCGCGACAGCCTTCGATCATGGCCTTGTAATGATCGAGCATGGCCAGCGAGAACATGCCCGGCTCGGGCTCGATGCGCGGCCATTCGAGGCTGAAGCGATAGCTGTTGAGGCCGATCGCCTTCACCAGATCGAGGTCGGTGCGCCAGAGTTCAAAGCTGTTGTCCGCATCGCCCGACGGGACTTGCGAGATCGCGGGCTTGACCGTCTCGAGCACCCACTGGTCGGCATTGAAATTGTTGCCCTCGACCTGATGCCCGGCGGTGGCCGCACCCCATAAGAAACCCTGCGGGAAACGCGGGTCCGGCTTCCTAGTGGCAGCCCACGCAGGGGTCGCCGCCAGCACCGCAGCGCTGCCCAGCAGCGTTCGACGATCGATATCCATGTTCCCTCTTCCTGGCGCTCAGGCCGTCACGTCCTGTACAAATTCGATCAATTCGTCCTCCAACCGCCGGTCCGCGCTGCCGAGGTGGTAGGCGAGCGAAAAATGATTGTGCCCCGAGCCGAAGAAGTTCCGGGACAGGACCCCGTGACGAGCGAACCGTTGCTGCAAAAGCCCGAGCCACTCGCTTTGAAAGCGGGGCGGGTCGAATTCCGCGCACGCGACGAACAGCGGCACCGCGCTCGCGACTAACGCCTCCAGCGGGGCGCGTTCGGCATGACTGCTCGCGTCGGCGCCGTAATAGGCGATGTCGCGAGGATCATCGTAGGGCATCACTCCGTAGAGGCCGGACAGCAGGACGGCTCCGCGCACGCCTTCAAGCCCGCCACCCAGTTGAAGCGCCGTCGCGACATGGGCGGCCCCGGCCGAAGTCCCGGCCAGGATGATCCGCTGGGCGTCGCCGCCGTGCTCGGCAGCGCGGGTGCGGCACCATTGGATAGCGGCCAGCAGGTCTTCGCCGCCGGCGGGCCAGCCGTGGTCGGGAGCGAGGCGGTAGTTGATGACGACGCCGACGTACCCTGCTCGCGCCGCTACCCGCCCGAAATGGGCGTTCGGCCAGCGTGTCGCATCTCCCTTGTCGCCGCGCACGAAACCCCCGCCGTGGACCCAGATGATCACCGGAGCGGGTTCCCGGCAATCCGACCGATAGAGATCGAGGCGCTGGCGCTCATGTGGACCGTAGGCGAGATCGGACGCCGACGCCGGAAATGCCCCGGCCAGCACCTGCTGCTCGGCGGCGTACAGCTCCTGCACCGCCGCCAACATCTGCGGCGACAGCTCGCGGCCCATTGCCGCGATGGCGAGGCGCTGCTCAGACGCCTTCGCCGCCTCGGCAACGCCTGCGTCCGTCATACTCACGCTTCGTCGACGATTGGATTGGCAAGTATACCGAGAACGCCGACTTCGACCTCAACCCGATCGCCGGCCTTCATGTACAGCGGCGGATCGCGTTTGTCGCCAACGCCGCCAGGGGTGCCGGTGGCGATGACGTCGCCGGGCTTCAGCTCGGTGAAGGTCGAACAATAGGCGATCACGGTCGGGACATCCCAAATCATGTCCGCGACAAGCTGGTCCTGGACAATCCGGCCGTTAAGGCGCGTCTGGACGCGGAGGTTGCCGATGTCTCCGACCTCGTCCGGCGTCACCAATGCGGGACCGAAGGCTCCCGTCGCAGGGAAGTTCTTGCCCGGCGTAAACTGGATATTGTGGCGCTGCCAATCGCGTACCGAAGCGTCGTTGAAGATCGAATACCCCGCGACATAATCCATGGCCTGCTCGGCCGGAATGCGGCGGCCCCGGCGTCCGATCACCACCGCCAGTTCGCCCTCATAGTCAAAGCGCAGGCTTTCGGGCGGGCGCACCAAGGGCTCGCCCTGCGCAACCAAGGTGTCGGCCCAGCGGGTGAAGATCGCCGGGTGATCCTTCTGCTCGCGTCCGGTTTCCTTGACGTGGGTCGCGTAGTTGAGGCCGACGCAGAGAATTTTTCCCGGGTTCGGGATAACCGGCATCAACGTCACGTCGTCGAGGGCCAACTGGCCATTATCCGTCAAATCCGACAGCGTGCCCGCCGCCAGCGCGGCCGCAAGATCGCCCGGGCGTCCCTCCCCGCCAAGGTCCACGACCAGGTCGTCGGCCAGCCTGCCGAAGCTTGGCGTGCCATCGGAGCGACAAAAACTAACATAGCGGCTCATGCATTCTCTCCCGTCAAGCTGTCGAGCGGCGCCGGCTGCCAGGTCCGGCGGAACTGGAATCGCTCCTCCGCTCGCCGCAGCGCCGCGTTATCCTTGTCGGAGAGCCCCCAGTGGTCGATCCGGCCTGCTGGCCATGTCCAGTCCTCGGGAGCGCCGACTTTGTAGTCGTCGTCGATCTTTTCGACCGCAGTCGAAAATTCGACCACCGGGCCGAAGGGGGCGACGAAGTAGGCGAAGACGTTGGCACCCGGCCCATGCCGCCCCGGACCCCACGCCGGGGCCAAGCCATGATCGCGGAGCCGGCCGACACCGCGGAACACCGCTTCCATGTCCTCCATCTCGAAGGCGATGTGATTGAGAGAGCTGAACCCGGCCCGGGCAAAGGCGGTCGAATGATGCGCATCATTGCAGCGGACAAAGACCATCGCCTTGGTCCGGTCGGACACTTTGAAGCCCAGTACGTCCTCTGCGACCGTGGCGCTGGCCTCGGCGTCAACCGCGTTGATCACGACATGAGTCAGTTTGACCGGCAGGTCGCGCCCTTCCCTCGGCGCGACCTCGATCGTGCCGGCGAGGAAGCGCAGCACCGGCCCTTCGGGCAGCTCGACGATCAACCCGTACCCTCCGCCAGGATCGTCAGAGTGTGTCGGACTCGCAGCGAGGGGGCTGGTGGCGATCCGCTGCGCCAAGGCGTCGAGCTCTTCCACCGCGCAGACGAAGGTCACGCTTCGGACGTATTCGTCGGGCCCTTCCTCGATTGCCACGAGGTAGGGAAAGCCGGAAGCCCCGCGCAGGTAATGCGTGCCGTTGCGGACCTCGGCCGCCGCCATGCCCCATATCTCGGTGAGGAAATCGACGGCTTCGCCGGCCCCGGGCACAACGAGCTCAATACTGCGCAATTTCATGTCACGGCTCCATGGCAAAGCCCCGCTGCAGCGATCCCTGCGTGGGCACAGACCTCGTCGAGGTCGCCGGTGTCGCCGCTGATCCCGACCGCGCCGATCAGAGCATCGCCGTCGAACACCCGCACGCCGCCCGGCGAGAGTACGAGTTCTCCGCCGGTAGCGATCGCGACGGTGGTGAAGAAGGTCGGGTTGCCGGCAGCCCGGGCCGCAAGTTCCCGAGTGTCCGCGCCCATTCCCAACGCGCCGCGCGCCTTGGCCCGGGCAATGTCGAAGCGGAACAGGCTGCACCCGTCCTCGCGCCGGAACGCGACTGGATGGCCGCCGGCGTCGAGCACGAGCACCGCCAGCGGCTTTGCGCTCCGCTTCCGTGCCTCGGCGAGCGCGCCGGAGACAATGGCATCGGCCTGTTCAAGCCGCACGGACTGCCTCCGCCGTCTCGCGATGCAATTGCCGCACCGCCGCCGCCACCAGATCGGCTGCGTTTCCCGTCCCGAACACGTAAAAGTCGGGGCGAACCAGCACGGCATCAACCCCGCGCCGCTCCAGCCAGGTTGCCAGATCGCCGCCATCGTCAATCGAGGTCACGTCAAATCCGCGAAGCTCGGGAAGGCTCTCCCCCGCCGATACCTCGATACCAGCCTTACCAACCGTAAAGAGCCGCCAGCCACCGCCGGTCGCATCATCGAGCAGCCGCCCATCGGCAAGCCGGGGCTGAATGAAGCGCTCGCCCGCGCCAGGCGTACCGGAAAGGACGACACCCAGGCCGATCGGCGGGATCAGATCGGCCGCGGTCGAAGACCCGTGCTCCCGTTCCTTGCGCCGGATGTCGTCATCGCGCTTCGCCGCCTGCTCCGGGTCGAGGATGCAGATATAGCGCCCGGCATCGACCGCTGCTGCGATCACCGAGCGGACGTGCGGCTCACGCTCCGGCTGGTAGCTCGCCAGCAGCGCGTCGCCGGCTTCCCCGCGCGCAACCGCGGCGAGCTTCCAGGCAAGGTTGGCGACGTCGCGGAAGCCGTGGCACATGCCCTGGCCGAAAAACGGCGGGGTCTGGTGGGCGGCGTCTCCGGCGAGGAACACCCGCCCGGCCTGCCAGTGCTGGGCGACCAGTCCGTGGAAACGATAAGTTGCAGCGCGCAACAGCCTGTGCGGCACGCCTGCGAGATAGGGTTGGACGAGAGCGGCCACATTTTCAGGGCGCATCATCTCGTCGTCGTCCTCGCCGGGGAGCAGCATGAACTCCCAGCGGCGTAGATTTCGCGGGCCGGGCACCACCGTCGCCGGACGCGACGGGTCACACATCATCACCGACAGTGTCTGCAGGTCTGCGCCCGCCGGAACGCCGGCGAGCGCCGGAAAGCGTACCGGGCCGTCAACCTCGGCGTCCACCACCAGCCACGGTTCCTCGAAATTGAGGTCTTCCAGTGCGATCCGCAGCGATTTGCGCACCGCGCTGCGTGAACCGTCGCAAGCGATCACCCAGCGAGCGCGAACGTCCTGAGTCGTACGGCCGGCGGACAGCTTCAGTGTGACCCCATCCTCCTCCTGGCGCAGATCATCGAATTCCACGCCGAGCCTCAGCTCGACATTGGCATGCGCCGCCAGCGCGCCGCGCAACTCGTCCTCCAGCTCAGGCTGGTAGAAGAAGTAATCATTGGACCAGCCGAACGGTCGCGGCTTGCCCACCGTTCCCATGTAGCGGATGACCCCCTTGTCGGCGCCGACGTGGAGATGGCCGTTGGTGTCGCGCATCAGCGGTGCGACGTGATCGATGACCCCGGCGGCCTGGAACAGCCGCATCATCTCGTGGTCGAGGTGGACCGCTCGCGGCAACGGGAACGGCAATTCCTCGCGCTCGATCACCAGTGTGCTCAGGCCTGCCCGGCCGAGCAGATTGGCGGCGAGCGCGCCTACCGGGCCGCAGCCGACGATGGCGACATCATACACCATGCGCGTCAGCCCGCCTGCCTGACCTGCGGGCGCTTGGCGAAGCGGCCGCCCTGCATGATCGCCACGAGGCGGTCCTGGTCCTGGAGTATCGAAACGTCCCTGGTGGGGTCACCATCGACCAGCAACAGATCGGCAAGATAGCCTTTGCGGATCTGACCGACCTCCAGCCGCATCAACTCGCCGCCGAGCCTGGTCGAGGCGACCAGCGCCTCACTTGGGGTGTAGCCATAGAGATCGACGAAGTGCTGCAAATCGCGCGCGTTGCGGCCGTTGGGATTGAACGGGAAACCATAGTCGCCGCCAGTAAGGACGCGCACCCCGCGCTGCTTGAGTTCCGGAATCAGGCTCCGGGTGTTGTCGATCACCGGCTTCGCCATCTCCTTCATCGAGCTCATGTCGATATGCGGCGGCGGAGTGGCCTCCAGCGTGGCGACGATCACCCCGATCGCGGGGGCCATGAAGATCCGGTCGCGCTGCGCTTCGAGCATGTCGAGCGCCTCGGTGTCGGCGTAGCTGCAGTGATAGAGCACATCGACGCCGCTGCGCAGCGCGAGTTTGACCGCCTCGGCGGCCTGGGTGTGCGCCGCGACGAGCATGCCGTGGCGGTGCGCCTCGTCACAGGCGGCGGCGACCTCATCCTCATCATAAAGGATCTGCTGGGAGCTGCCGGGCAGCAGCGCATCCTCGCCCGAGATCACCAGCTTGACGGTGTCGATCCCCCAGTCGGCGCAGCGCTTGGCGAAGTCGCGCATGGCTTGAGGCCCGCGCCCCTGCATCGACACCTTCTTGCCTGTTTCCACGCCTTCCGCCCCTTCCGGGCTGCGCTCCAGCGTCGAAGCGCGCAACCTGGGACCCGGCGTGGTGCCAGCGGCGATCTCGTCGCGCAATTCGACTTCCAAGGTGTCACCGAGCGCTCCGGCCGAGAAGGCGCTGGTGAAACCGTGCTCGAGCAGGACGCGCGCGTTACGCCAGGTAGCGATGCGCAGCTCCTCCGGCGGGAGCATGAACTGGTGGTAAATCTTCTCTACCGACGAGCCCCAGGAAAGATGGGCATGCGCCTCGATCAAACCGGGCATGAGGATCGAGCCAGCGCCATCCAGAACATCGTCACCCGTCTCGGCGGCGATGGTCTCGGCGACCTCTTCGATCCGCTGACCGACAATGGCGACCGCTCCGGGCTGGAGCGGCCCGCCGCTGCCGTCGAAAATACGCACGTTCCGGATGACTTGGCGTGCCAATCTACTCTCCCGAAGCCGATCCATTGCCGGACTTCGATCGCATTGCATCAAAACTACCAATCGACAAAATAATGTAATTTGGCCGATCTATAGCTTGTGGCTATGAGCCAGATTCCAGCGCCGCGAGGAGTTCGGCCGCCATTCCCGACATTGGCGTATCCCGCAGCCAGCGAGCGCCGATCTGCCGCTGGAATCCGGCATCGAGCAACTTGATCGCGCGCAGCGTTCCCATCGCGGTCTCGGCCGCGACGACACGGAGCGGGAGGATCGTGACGCGGGTGCCGCGGCGAACGATCGCCTTGGTGGTGAGGAGGGAATCGCACCGGATGACCTCAAGCGGCGCCAGCAGCCCCGCGGCAAGGAACAGAGCATCGACCTGTCTGCGGAACGCGCCCTGGGCCTCCGGGAGGACCCAGCGCAGCTGAGCAGCGTCGCGCAACGACAGGGTAGCCGGCAGGTGCTCGTGCTGCTCGCCAACCACAAGCGCGAACGGATCCTCGGCGAAGCTGCGTTCGGCCATGTCGGGGGGAGGCTGCTCAATCCCGGTCGTGACGAAGGCGAGCTCGATATCGCCCTTGCGCAGCATTCCATCCAGCTCGCGATCCGGCCGCTCGAGCACATGCAGCGTGAAGCGGGTATGCCGCTCCTCAAGCCGGGCGATCGCGTCGGGCAGCAGGCTGACCAGCGCGCCGGGGGTGCCGCCCACCCGCAACGGTCCGCGCACGCCCTCCCGCACCAGCGCGATTTCCTCTTCCGCGCCCCGCAGCAGCGATTCCATCGCTTCGGCCCGGCGGCGCAGCGCGTGACCCTCGGCCGTGAGCTCGATCCCCTTGCGGGACCGGTGGAACAGGCGACCCCCCAGCCTGTGCTCGAGTTGCGCAATCGCGACTGAAACCGAAGGCTGCGAAATGTTGAGCCAGCGGGCTGCCCCGCTGATCGTGCCTTCGCGGCAGATCGCCAGGAAAGTCCGCAGCGCCCTTGGGTCAATCACCTCGCGCGCACCACCTTTTGCTCGATCACGCCGAACGGAGCGCTTCCGTCAGGCGTGCGGGCCTCCATCCTCACCGTGTCGCCGAACGCCAAAAACGGCGTCGATGGCGAGCCGCCGGCGATGATCTCGATGGCGCGGCGTTCGGAAATGCAACTCGATCCGACGTCGGCGTAGTTGCGGTTGGAAACCGTACCCGAGCCGATGATCGTTCCGGCGACGAGATCGCGGGTTCGGGCAGCGTGCGCGACCAGTTCGGGAAAGCCGAAGTCCATTTGGGCGCCGTTCGCCGAGCCGAAGCGCCGGCCATTCAAATCGATCAGCAGATCACAGTCCAGCCTTCCCTCTCGCCATGCGGGGCCGAGCCTGCCCGGGGTCACGGCAAATGGCGCCATCGAGCAGGCGGGCTTGGCCTGGACCCAGCCGAATCCGGTCTTCATCTCCAGCGGGGCGATGGCGCGCAGCGACCAGTCGTTGATCTGCACGATCAGCCGGATATGCCGAAGCGCATCTTCGGCGCTTGTCCCCATAGGCACCGCGTCGACCATCACCCCGAACTCGCCTTCGAAGTCGATGCCGTCCGCTTCATCAGGGAGAGGGATGTCATCAAGCGGGCCGTAGAACCGGTCGGACATTCCCTGGTACATCAGCGGCCGGTGGCTCTCGATCGGGGGGAGCTTGAAAGCGATCTGCATCAGCTCGCCATGGGTCGCGAACGCCGAGCCATCAAGCCACTGCCAGCTGCGGGGAAGCGGTGCGGCGAGCCGCGCCTGATCGAGCGGTTCGGGGAATTCCGTGATGGCGGCCAAGATCGGCGCCAGTTCCTCCCACCGTTCCAGCGCCTGCTGCAGGGTGGCAACCGGCGCGAAAGCCATGCGGTCGTAGCTGGGGGCAACGACCACTAGCCGACCGTCGGGGGAAGCGTCACGCAATGTCGCCAGGATCATCCAGCTCTCCCTAGTTTCCGTCGGAGATGAGCGTACCGCCATCCACGACAATGGTCTGTCCAGTGACGAAGCCTGCCGCCTCGCTGGCAAGAAACAATGCGGCCGAGGCAATCTCTTCCGGTGTGCCTATCCGCCGCAAAGGCGTCTGGCCAAGCCTTCGTTCTGCGGCGGCCGGATCACCGATCACCGACTCCGCCCAGGACGTGGCGATCAACCCGGGCGCGATTGCATTTGCCCGGACGCCCGATGGCCCCCATTCCACGGCGAGGTTTCTGGCAAGCTGGGCCAGCGCCGCCTTGGTCATGCCATACAGCCCAATCCGGGCATTGCCGCGGAACCCGGCAATGCTGGACAGCAGGATGATGCTGCCCCGACCGCGCCGAGCCATCCCCGGCGCGACAAGGCCGCTCAGCAGCAGCGGGTGATCGAGGTTGATCGCGAACAACTCCTCGCGCTCGGCCCTGGATGCGGCATGCATCAGTTGCTCCGTCCCCGCGATCCCCGCGTTGCACACCAGGACGTCGATCCCGCCCTCCGCTTCTCCGCGCTCGGCGACCCGGGCCAGCTCAGCCGGGTCGCGGACATCGGCAGGCAGCGAAATACCGCCGAGCTCGGTGGCCAAGTCGTCGCAGGCGCGCGCATCGTTGCCGACAAGGATCAGCTCGGCTCCAGCGGCGGCAAACAGCCGCGCGATGCTGAGGCCAATGCCGCGCGTCGGCCCAGTGATCAGCGCGCGACGGCCGTCGAGCCCAAAGAGCTGCCTGACGTCAGGCATCGGAAAACACGCTATCAACGAGCGCATCGACGGTACCGTCCGTGCGAAATCCCAGCCGATCGGCATTCGCCGTAGTCAATGGCGGGTGCGCGGCAAACCGCTTTCGGATAGCGGGATCGTCGGCGAAGCCGATCCGCCTCGCGTCGCCGTACCTTCCCGCGCTGGTGACGAGTTCTCCCATCTCAACCCTGACCGCCGGCAGGTTGACCGGTTCGATCGACGAAGTTTCGCTCAGCAGGGCATGGACCAGATTTGCCGCGCAGGTGCGCCCGGACATCAGCCAGCTCGTCGCCTTCCGCGCGACCGGGACAGTGTACGCCTTGCCTTGCCGGACTGCAGGAAAAACGTCGCTCAGGAATGCTGAGCCGAAGCCCTCGGCACTAGCCGGGCGCGCCACGATCCCTGGCAAGCGTACGGACATCCCGCTGATCGCGCCGCGCCGGACGGCGTCGCTCAAGAACAGTTCAACCATTCGCTTGTGCGTGCCATAGACACTATCGGGCACGGCCGGCGTTTCGTCGTCCACCTGATTGCCGAACGAACTGCCGAAAACGGCAATGGAGCTGGCGAAGATTACCCGCCGCCCGGCCATCCGCTCGATCAATCCGAGGGAAACGTCGAGATTGATGCAGCGCGATGCCGCTGGATCGGCCTCCGCCGCCAAGCCAGGCATTGACGCGAGGTGGAGCAAGCGATCAATTCCGTCGAGCGCCCGCGCGGAAGCTTCAAGATCGCATAGGTCAATCGCGATGGACTCGCCCAAGGCATCGCCGATCGGATTCCGATCGAGGAGCCGGATAGTACCCTCGAACGCAATTTTTCGAAGTTGGACGCCGACGGAACGTCCAACAAAGCCTGCCGCGCCCGTGATCGCAATGCGCACGAACTCATCCCCTGAGCTCGGGGTCGAACGCGCCGTCGATCAGGACGAACACGATGCGGCAATTGCGGTCCGAGCGGTTGGCCCAGCCGTGGTTGGTGCCGCGCTGGATGACGATGTCCCCGGCGCGCACCGTCGTCTCGCCCTCGTCCATGATCAGCACCAGCTCGCCATCGACGACGATGCCGTAGTCGATCGTCTCGGTGCGGTGCATCAGCGCATGCTTCGCGCCCGCCTGGCCGGCGCTCGAAGCCGCGCCGGCGCCAATCTCGGCGAAGTGGGCTTGCGCCTCTTGAGGGGTCATTGCCTTGATGCCATCGCCCTCCGGCGGGATATCGAGCACGCGGATGCGGGTGCCGTTGCTCGGCGGCGCGAGGACGATGCCCTGCTCCGGGGGCTCGCCCGAGCCGGCATCGATCGGCGCGGGCGTCGAACGCGTGTTCCATACCTCGTGGAACAGCGGGCCGATCTCGCCGCCGATGCGCTGGACGCGCGGCACCGCGCCATCGTCCTGGATGATCGCGCGTCCTTGCGGATCGTGGCCTGTGACGACGCGGCGAACCGGTTTGGCCTCCATGGTCATTCTCCTGCGGCCGGTTGCCAGTCGTATGTCAGCGGCGCCTCGCGGAAGGCGAAGCGATCGATGTGCCGGGCAATGGCGCCCTTGAGTCCTTCGAGCTGACCTTCCGCGCTCGCCTCGATCCGGCAGAGCAGTGCGTCCGGTTCGGCGGTGAGGCTCACCAGCGCCTCGCCGGGCCAGTCGGCGCCGCGCGCGTCGCGGGGGAAGGTGATCCGCCCAACCTCGCCCTGATGCTCCACCTTCAGATCATGCGCCCAATGCTTGCAGACTTGCGCGACGTATTTGGCGGCGCTGGCGGTCCGCACTCTTGCTTCGGCGGTGTAGCTCATTCGGTTTGTCCTCCCAGCGTCTCGGCGAACCAGTCGGCGATGGTGTCGCGCCCAAACGCCATGTTGTCGGCGCCGACGTGCTCGACCCCGCCCTCGCGGTCGGTGAACAGCTTGAGTTCGCGCCGGGGGCTGGCAGTCAACTGGTCGAAGCTCCTGTAAGCATAGTCGAGCGCGATCTGGCGGTCGCGCTCGCCATGCGTGATCAGGAACGGCACCCGGATGCGCTCCATCACCCCGTCCAGGGTCATCGCTTCGGCCTTGGCGAAGAATTCGTCCATGTCGCTGGCGCCGAAGGCCCACATCACATGCGCCCAGTAGTGCGGGATCGGGTTCTCGCCCTCGCGCTTGAGCCGCTTCTGCTGGACCTCGCGCCAATCATGGTTGGCACCCCACACCGCGCCACTGGCGAAGCGCGGTTCGAACGCCACCGCGCGCGGGGCGAAATGGCCGCCCAGTGAGATGCCGGTCATGCCGATCCGGGCGGGATCGACGTCGGGTTGCGCCTCAAGCCAGTCCACCGCTTTCGACGCCCAGCTTTCGCTGTGCGGATCCACCGGCAGGTCCTGAAGCCGCAAAGCCTCACCGCTACCCGGCTGGTCGACGCACAGCGTCGAGATGCCGCGACGGGCCAGCGCTTCGGGCAGACGCGACCAGAACAGCAGTTCCTTGCAGCTGTCGAGCCCGTTGCAATAGACCACCACCGGCTTGCGGCCGGCCCCCGGCGCACGCGTGTACAGCGCTGGCATCGTCCCCGTCGCCAGCGGCACCTCGACGCGCTCGCGCTCGATCCTGCCGAGCCGCGTCGAGCGAGCGAATGCATCGAGCGCCCGCGCGTAGGTCTGCGTGCGGCCCGGATGGCCGTGGCCCTGCATGCGCTCGGCGGTGATCAGGTAGAGCGAGGCGCGCTCGAGCTTGTTCGAAGCGGAGAATGCGCGGCCTTTCGCCGCGTCCTCATCGGCCAGGCCGATC
>JBDSIY010000051.1:0-37195 GCA_039917735.1 Novosphingobium sp.
ATCAGCCGGTCGAGAAATTCGTACATGCGGTCGCGGCGCAGCGTTACCTTGCAGCCGATCGGCATGCCCTCGCGCAGCTTGAACTGCGCGATCGACTTCTTCGCCTTGGTGATTACCGGCTTCTGGCCGGCGATCAGCTGCATTTCGTCGGCGGCGGTCTGGACCTTCTTCTTGTCCTGGCTCGCCTCGCCCACGCCCATGTTCAGCGTGATCTTCTCGATCCGCGGCACCTGGAGCCGGTTGGTGTAGCCGAACTTCTCGGTCAGCGCCTGAGCGATCTCGTCGTCATAGCGGCGCTTCATGCGCGGAACGTAGGTGGATTCAGCCCCGGAATTAGCCATCGATCGTCTCCCCGGACTTGACCGCGACGCGGAATTTCTTGCCGTCCTTGATCTCGAACCGGACACGGGTGGCCCCGCCGCTCGTCGGATCGGCGAGGCCGACCTTGGAGATGTGCAGCGGCGCCTCGCGGCGTTCGATCCCGCCCTGCGGGCTGGTCTGGGTCGGCTTGTTGTGGCGCACTGCGACGTTGACGCCGGAAACCAGCACCTTGCCGTCCTTGGGCATGACCTGGAGCACGGTGCCCTTGCGGCCCTTGTCCTTTCCGGACCGGACGACGACGCTGTCGCCCTTCTTGATCTTGGCGGCAGCCATCACAGCACCTCCGGAGCGAGCGAAATGATCTTCATGAAGCCACGGCCGCGCAGTTCGCGCACCACCGGGCCGAAGATGCGGGTGCCGATCGGCTCCTCGTTCTTGTTGATGAGGACGGCCGCGTTGGTGTCGAAGCGGATCACGCTGCCGTCGGGACGGCGCACGTCCTTGCGGGTGCGAACGATCACGGCGCGGTGAACGTCGCCCTTCTTGACGCGGGCGCGGGGCTGAGCCTCCTTGACCGAGACGACGATGACATCGCCGACGCCGGCGGTGCGCCGCTTGGAGCCGCCCAGCACCTTGATACACTGGACGCGCTTCGCGCCGCTGTTGTCAGCGACGTCGAGGTTGGACTGCATCTGGATCATCGATCCAATTCCTTTTCACTGGCTTGCCGGAACGGTGTCCGGCAGTTCCAAAAACTTACGTGCTCAAGTCGCTTATCCGGGCTCAGACATCCGCCTCGATCGCGGCGACCTTGCCGGCCTGCACCCGATCGAGCACCCGCCAGCTCTTGGTCTTGGACAGCGGCCGCGTCTCCTCGATGCGGACCCGCTCGCCGGACTTGAACGAATTGTCCTCGTCGTGGGCGTGGTACTTCTTCGAGCGGCGGATGATCTTGCCGTAAAGCGGGTGCTTCACCTTGCGCTCGACCAGCACGGTCACGGTCTTGTCGGTCTTGTCGGAGACAATGGTCCCGACCAGGATACGCTTGGGCATATTATCTCCTCACGCCGGGCTAGAGGCGTTGCGGGCACCGGCGGCGGCAGTACGCTCGGTCTGCAGCGTCTTGATGCGGGCTATGTCGCGGCGAACCTCGCGGATGCGGGCAGGCCGCTCGAGCTGGCTGGTCGCGGCCTGGAAGCGCAGGTTGAACTGCTCGCGCTTGAGCTCGGCGAGGTCGGTGACGAGCTGGTCGTCGGTGCGGGGACGCAGGTCCTCGATCTTGCCGGCCATCATTCGCCTCCCAGATGCGAGGTGTCGCCAAGCCGGGCGACGACCTTGGTCTTGATCGGCAGCTTCATCGCCGCGCGCTCGAAAGCTTCGGCGGCGAGCGGGCCGGCAACGCCGTCGAGCTCGAACAGGATGCGACCTGGCTTGACCCGCGCCGCCCAATATTCGACCGCGCCCTTGCCCTTGCCCTGGCGGACTTCGGCGGGCTTCTTCGACACCGGGACGTCGGGGAAGATGCGGATCCACAACCGGCCCTGGCGCTTGATGTGCCGGGTGATTGCGCGGCGCGCCGCCTCGATCTGCCGCGCGGTGATCCGCTCGGGCTCCAGCGCCTTGAGGCCATAGGACCCAAAATTCAGATCGGTGCCGCCCTTGGCGTCGCCCTTGATCCGACCCTTGAAGGCCTTGCGGAACTTGTGTTTCTTCGGTTGCAACATTGTTCTTACTCAGTCTTTCCGCGCGCCAGATTCAACGAGCAGGCCGCACGCCGGAGGTTTGTGCCTCCAGCATCAACCGGTCCTGTGCCATCGGATCATGGCCGAGAATCTCGCCCTTGAAGATCCAGCACTTGACGCCGATCACGCCATAGGCGGTCAGCGCCTCGGCCTCACCGTAGTCGAGGTGGGCGCGCAGCGTGTGCAGTGGCACCCGGCCCTCGCGATACCATTCGACGCGGGCGATCTCGGCGCCACCAAGGCGGCCGCCGCAGGTGATCCAGATGCCTTCCGCGCCGAGCCGCAGCGCCGATTGCACCGCGCGCTTCATCGCCCGCCGAAAAGCGATGCGGCGGATCAGCTGATCGGCGACACCCTGGGCGACGAGCTTCGCGTCGATCTCCGGCTTGCGGATCTCGACGATGTTGAGCTTGACCTCGCTCTTGGTCATCTTGGCGAGCAGGCCACGCAGCTTCTCGATATCTGCGCCCTTCTTGCCGATGATGACACCGGGGCGGGCGGCATAGATCGAGATCCGGCACAGCTTGGCCGGGCGCTCGATCACCACCTTGGAGACCGCCGCCGCCGGCAGCGTGTCCATGATGAACTTGCGCATCTTGAGGTCTTCCTCGAGCAAATTGCGATATTTGCTCCCCTCGGCGTACCAGCGGCTGTCCCAGGTGCGATTGATCTGCAGCCTGAGGCCGATCGGGTTGCTCTTGTGACCCATCTCAGGCCTCCTCAACTTCGCGGACGACAACCCGCAGCCGCGAGATCGGCTTGAGGATGCGCGTCGATTTGCCGCGTCCGCGCGTATGAAAGCGCTTCATGGTGATCGACTTGCCGACGCTGGCTTCCGCCACCACCAGCGCATCGACATCGAGATTGTGGTTGTTCTCGGCATTGGCGATCGCCGAGGCGAGCACCTTGCGCGCGTCCACCGCCATCGCCTTCTTCGAGAAGGAGAGGATGTTCATCGCCTCTTCTGCGCGCTTGCCGCGGATCAGTCCGGCGACGAGGTTGAGCTTCTGCGCGGAGCCGCGGATCGTCGTGCCGACGGCCAGCGCTTCCTTGTCGCCGACCTTGCGGCCGGATGCTTCCTTGCCCATCAGCGGCGTCCCTTCTTGTCCGCGGCGTGGCCGGGGAAGCTGCGCGTCGGCGAGAACTCGCCGAGCTTGTGGCCGACCATGTCCTCGCTGACCGAGACCGGGATGAACTTGTGGCCGTTATAGACGCTGAAGGTCAGGCCGACGAACTGCGGCAGGATCGTCGAGCGACGCGACCAGGTCTTGATCGGACCGGTGCGCTGCCCCGCATCCTGCCCGGCTTCCGCCTTCTTGAGCAGGTGCAGATCGACGAAGGGGCCCTTCCAGACGGAACGTGCCATGGTCTCGCTTACCTCTTCTTCTTGGCGTGGCGCGAACGGATGATCATCTTGTCCGTCTGCTTGTTGTGGCGGGTGCGCGCGCCCTTGGTCGGCTTGCCCCACGGGGTGACCGGATGCCGACCTCCGCTCGTGCGGCCTTCGCCGCCGCCATGCGGGTGATCGACCGGGTTCTTGGCGACGCCGCGGGTCAGCGGGCGCCGGCCCATCCAGCGCTTGCGTCCGGCCTTGGCGAGGGTCTGGTTGGCGTTGTCGGGGTTGGAGACGGCGCCGACGGTGCCCATACAGTCGCCGCGCACATAGCGCTGCTCGCCCGAGTTCAGCCGGACGATGACGAGGCCGCGATCGCGGCCGACGACCTGCACATAGGTGCCGGCCGAGCGCGCGATCTGGCCGCCCTTGCCGGGCTTCATCTCGACGTTGTGGCAGATCGTGCCGACCGGCATCTGCGCGAGCAGCATGGCGTTGCCGGGCTTCACGTCGGTCTTCTCGCCGGCGATCACCGAGTCGCCCACCGCGAGCCGCTGCGGCGCGATAATGTAGGTGACCTCGCCGTCTTCATACTTGACGAGGGCGATGAAGGCGGTGCGGTTGGGATCGTATTCGAGCCGCTCGACGGTGGCGACCATGCCCCACTTGCGCCGCTTGAAATCGATCGTGCGGTACTTCTGCTTGTGCCCGCCAGCGATGCCGCGCGAGGTGACATGGCCCTTGTTGTTGCGGCCGCCGGTCTTGTGCTTGCCCTCGGTCAGCGCCTTGACGGGCTTGCCCTTCCACAGCGACGACTTGTCGGTGAGGATCAGGCCGCGCCGGGCGGGGCTGGTCGGGTTGTAATGCTTGAGCGCCATGGTCTGCTATCCTGTCCTCTGGCCTCAGATACCGCTGGTCACGTCGATCGACTGACCCTCGGCGAGAGTGACGACGGCCTTCTTGACGTCGGAACGCTTGTAGGGAGTGCCCTTCCAGCGCTTGGTCTTGCCCTTCTGGGTCAGCGTGTTGACCGCGGTGACCTTGACGTCGAACAGCGCCTCGACCGCCGCCTTGATCTCGGGCTTGGTCGAGCTTCCGGCGACCTTGAAGACCACCGCATTGTGCTCGCTGAGCAGCGTCGACTTCTCGGTGATATGCGGCGCGACGATCACGTCATAGTGGCGGGTGTCGATGCCTTCGCCCTTGGCGGCGGCTTTGCGAGGCTTAGCCATGGAAACGCGCCTCCAGTTTGGCGACCGCGGCGCGCGTCAGCACCAGCGTATCATGCTTGAGGATGTCATAGACGTTGGCGCCGACAGCCGGCATCACGTTGACGCCGACGAGGTTGCCGGCGGCGCGGGCGAAGCCCTCGTTCACCGCCTCGCCGTCGATCACCAGCACCTTGCCGCCCCAGCCCGCCTTGGCGAGCTGGCCGGCCAGTGCCTTGGTTTTGCTCTCCTCGACATCAAGGGTGTCGACGACCACCAGGCCAGCTTTTGCCTTCGACGAAAGCGCCATCTTGAGGCCGAGTGCACGAACCTTCTTGTTCAGCGACACGTCGAACTCGCGGCGGCGGGGGCCGTGGGCCTTGCCGCCGCCAATGAAGATCGGCGCGGCGCGATCACCGTGACGGGCGGTGCCGCCGCCCTTCTGGTTGCCGAACTTCTTGCCGGTGCGGGCGACTTCCGAGCGCTCGCGGGCCGCGCGGGCGATGCCGCGGCGGTTCTCGAGCTGCCAGGTGACGACGCGATGCAGGATGTCGGCGCGCGGCTCGACGCCGAACACCTCGTCCGACAGTTCGATGTCGCCTTCGCCGGTCGAACCGTCGAGGTTGAGGATCTGGACCTTCACGGGCTCAGCCCTCCTTGTCGGGGTTGGAGGCCTGGTCGCCATCGGTGGAGCCAGCGACTTCCTGCTCGATCTCGGCGTCGGTGGGCGCGCCGGCCGACTGTTCGGCGAGCAGCACGGCGGCTTCCTCGGCGGTGGGGCCGGTGTCGACCTCATGCTCGGCGGCGGCCTCGACCATGCCGGCGGGCGCTTCGTCATGGTTCGGGTGCGAGCTCTTGCGCTCGCCGAAGGCGCCGGGGAAGGGGAGACCCTCGGGCGCGGCGACCTTGACCGAGTCGCGGACCAGCAGCCAGCCATTCTTGGCGCCGGGGACCGAGCCCTTGACGAAGATCAGCCCGCGCGGAACGTCGGTGCGGACGACTTCCAGGTTTTGCTGGCTGCGTTGACGGTCGCCCATATGGCCCGCCATTTTCTTGTTCTTGAAAACCTTGCCCGGATCCTGGCGCTGGCCAGTTGAGCCGTGCGAGCGGTGCGAGAGCGAGACGCCGTGGGTGGCGCGCAGGCCCCCGAAGCCCCACCGCTTCATCGCGCCGGCAAAGCCCTTGCCCTGGGTGTGGCCAGCGACATCGACCAGTTGGCCGGCGATGAAATGGTCGGCGCTGATATGCGCGCCGACAGGAAGCAGAGCATCTTCGCTTTCAAGCCGGAACTCGGCAACGCGCGCCTTGAGGCCGACCTCGGCCTTGGCGAAATGCTCGCGCTGCGGCTTGGCGACGTTCTTCTGCTTGGCCTCGCCGGCACCGAGCTGGACGGCGACATAGCCGTCGCGGTCCGGCGTGCGGTGCGAGACCACCTGACAGCCCTCGAGCGACAGCACCGTCACGGGCACGTGCCGGCCGTCTTCCTGAAATAGGCGGGTCATCCCGACCTTCTTAGCGATCACGCCACTGCGCATGACCCAACTCCTCAACAGAGGCCTGCGCGAGGGATCCCGCGAAGGCGTGTCCAGCCCATGATGTGATACGAGCCCCGTCCGGGCTGAGCGCCGCGCCCCCAAAGGGACCCGGCAAGACGGGGGACGCATGCCCGGCCAGAGCCGGAGGTATCCCTGTGTCGTCGTCCCGGCGATAACCGAAACGCGGGACGTAAGTACTTACGCCAGTTTGATCTCGACGTTCACGCCGGCGGCGAGATCGAGCTTCATCAGCGCGTCGACCGTGGCGGCGTTGGGCTGCACGATATCGAGCAGCCGTTTGTAGGTCCGCACCTCGAACTGCTCACGCGACTTCTTGTCGATGTGCGGTCCGCGGTTGACGGTGAATTTCTCGATGTGCGTCGGCAGCGGAATGGGGCCGCGGATCAGCGCGCCGGTGCGGCGGGCCGTATCGGCGATCTCGCCGGTCGCCTGATCGAGCACACGATGATCGAATGCCTTCAGGCGAATGCGGATGTTCTGAGCGTCCATGTCCAACTACCGATGAGAAAGAGCAGCAGGGCCTTGCGGCCCCAAAAAACCGACCGCCGGGGAGACGAGTCCCCCCGGCGGAGCGCGGCCTATATTACTTGGAGATCGAGCTGACAACCCCCGAACCGACGGTCCGGCCGCCTTCGCGAATGGCGAAGCGGAGGCCCGGGTCCATCGCGATCGGCGCGATCAGCTTGACGCCGATGGTGACGTTGTCGCCCGGCATGACCATCTCGGTGCCCTCGGGGAGGATGACCTCGCCGGTGACGTCGGTGGTACGGAAGTAAAACTGCGGGCGGTAGTTGGCGAAGAACGGCGTGTGACGGCCGCCCTCGTCCTTCGACAGCACATAGACCTCGGCCGAGAACTCGGTGTGCGGCGTGACCGAACCGGGCTTGGCGAGCACCTGGCCGCGCTCGACATCGTCACGGGCGACGCCGCGCAGCAGCGCACCGACGTTGTCGCCGGCTTCGCCCTGGTCGAGCAGCTTGCGGAACATCTCGACACCGGTGACGATCGACTTGCGGGTGTCCTTGAGGCCGATGATCTCGATTTCGTCGCCGACCTTGACGATGCCGGTCTCGATACGGCCGGTGACAACGGTGCCACGACCAGAGATCGAGAACACATCCTCGACCGGCATCAGGAAGGGCTTGTCGGTGGCGCGCGGCGGCTGCGGGATGAAGGCATCGACCGCGGCCATCAGCTCGTTGATCGAGTTCTTGCCAATCGCGTCGTCACGACCCTCAAGCGCGGCGAGCGCCGAGCCCTTGATGATCGGAATGTCGTCACCCGGGAAGTTGTACGAGCTGAGCAGCTCGCGCACTTCCAGTTCGACGAGCTCGAGGATTTCCTCGTCGTCGACCTGATCGACCTTGTTCATGTAGACGACCAGCGCCGGCACGCCGACCTGACGGGCGAGGAGAATGTGCTCGCGGGTCTGCGGCATCGGTCCGTCGGCGGCGTTAACCACCAGGATCGCACCGTCCATCTGCGCCGCGCCGGTGATCATGTTCTTCACATAGTCGGCGTGGCCCGGGCAATCGACATGCGCGTAGTGGCGGTTCGGCGTCTCATACTCGACGTGCGCGGTCGAGATGGTGATGCCGCGTTCGCGCTCCTCGGGAGCCTTGTCGATGTTCGCGTAATCGGTGAAGGTGGCGCCGCCGGTTTCCGACAGAACCTTGGTGATGGCGGCCGTCAGCGTGGTCTTGCCATGATCGACGTGTCCGATGGTGCCGATGTTGCAGTGCGGCTTCGTCCGCTGAAATTTAGCCTTCGCCATTGGTCAAACCTTCTGTTCTCATGATGTGAAATCGCGGCGGCCAGACGGCACTCGCGGAATCGAGCGCCGCCACTAGTCGCATCGTACCGCTTAGGCAAGCTTCTCCTTGACCTCCGCCGCGACGTTCGCCGGTACCTCGTCGTAGTGCGCGAACTGCATCGTGTATTGCGCGCGGCCCTGGCTAAAAGAGCGCAGCTGGTTGACGTAGCCGAACATGTTGGCGAGCGGCACCATCGCCTCAACGACCTGGGCGTTGCCCCTGGTGTCGGTGCCCTGGATCTGGCCGCGCCGTGAGTTCAAATCGCCGATGACGTCGCCGATGAAGTCCTCGGGCGTCACCACCTCGACCTTCATGATCGGCTCGAGCAGCTTGATGCCCGCCTTCTGCGCCGCCTCGCGCATCGCTCCGCGGCCGGCGATCTCGAAGGCCAGCGCCGAGGAGTCGACGTCGTGATAGGCGCCGTCGACCAAATGGATGTCGAAGTCGATGATCGGGAAGCCGACGAGGCTGCCGGTCGCGGCGATCTCTCGCATGCCCTTTTCCACCGACGGGATATATTCGCGCGGGATGTTGCCGCCCTTGATGTCGTCGTGGAAGGTGATGCCGGCGCCGCGCTCGCCCGGGACGAGCTTGATCTTGACCCGACCGAACTGGCCTGAGCCGCCGGACTGCTTCTTGTGCGTGTAATCAAGCTCGACCGCCTTCGCGAGGCTCTCCCGATAGGCGACCTGCGGCGCGCCGACGTTGGCCTCGACCTTGAACTCGCGCCGCATCCGGTCGACGATGATGTCGAGGTGAAGCTCGCCCATGCCCTTGATGATCGTCTGGCCGGATTCGTGATCGGTCGAGACGCGGAACGAGGGGTCTTCGGCGGCCAGCCGTGACAGGGCGACGCCCATCTTCTCCTGGTCGGCCTTGGTCTTGGGCTCGACCGACAGCTCGATCACCGGCTCGGGGAATTCCATCCGTTCGAGAATGATCGGCTGGCGCTCGGAGCAGAGCGTGTCGCCGGTGGTGGTCTCCTTGAGTCCTGCCAGCGCGACGATGTCGCCGGCGAAGGCCTCGTCGATGTCCTCGCGGCTGTTGGCATGCATCAGCAGCATGCGGCCGACTTTCTCTTTCTTGTCCTTGACCGAGTTCAGGTAGCTGCCCTTGGTGAGCGTGCCCGAATAGATCCGCGCGAAGGTGAGCGAGCCGACAAAGGGATCGTTCATGATCTTGAAGGCGAGCGCGGACAACGGCGCATTGTCCGAGGTCTCGCGGCTGTCGGGCTGGTCGTTGTCGGGGTTGATGCCTTCGACCGGCGGGATGTCGAGCGGGCTCGGCATGTAGTCGATCACCGCGTCGAGCAGCGGCTGGACGCCCTTGTTCTTGAAGGCGGAGCCGCACACCACCGGCACGAAGGCGCGGCCCAGCGTGCCCTTGCGGATCAGCCGCTTCAGCGTCGCGATGTCGGGCTCGTTGCCCTCGAGGTAGGACTCCATGATGTCCTCGTCCTGCTCGACGGCCATCTCGATCAGCAGTTCGCGATATTCGGCCGCTTTGTCGGCCAGTTCAGACGGGATCTCGACATAGCGGTATTCGGCGCCAAGGCTTTCGTCGTCCCAGACGATGCCGCGGTTGCCGACGAGGTCGATGATGCCCTTGAGATCAGCCTCGGCGCCGATAGGCAAAGTGAGCACCATCGGCCGCGCGCCGAGCCGGTCGATGATCGACTGCACGCAGTAATAGAAGTCGGCGCCGGTGCGATCGAGCTTGTTGATGAAGCACATCCGCGGCACGCCGTATTTGTCGGCCTGCCGCCAGACCGTCTCGGACTGCGGCTCGACCCCGGCGACGCCGTCGAACACCGCGACCGCGCCATCGAGCACGCGCAAGGACCGCTCGACCTCGATGGTGAAGTCGACGTGGCCAGGGGTGTCGATAATGTTGATCCGGTGCTCGGGGCCAGTGCCGTCCTCGGCCTTCCAGAAGGTGGTGGTCGCCGCCGAGGTGATGGTGATGCCGCGCTCCTGCTCCTGCTCCATCCAGTCCATCGTCGCGGCGCCATCATGCACCTCGCCGATCTTGTAGGACTTGCCGGTGTAATAGAGGATGCGCTCGGTCGTCGTCGTCTTGCCGGCGTCGATATGCGCCATGATGCCGATATTGCGATAGCGCTCGAGCGGCGTGCTGCGGGCCATGGGTAGATCCTTATAAGTTTGGAAGAGCCGCCCTCGAGCGGTTTAGGGGAAGAAGAGCTTGGCGATGGCCGCCCCCGCGCCAAGCAGTGCGGCGCTGGCGAGCATCGCCTGAAACACCATCGCACGCGGCATAAACTGCGTTTCGGCCGTCAGCTTCCGGGTTTCTGCCTGCGACTTAACAATATCCTCGACGAGCTTCGACACGCGAGCGATCTGCTCGTCGATATCGAGCCGGTCCTTGTTCGGATATGTCGCCATGACGCCTCGTGTCCCCGCAACCCTATATAGCCGGTTACCAGCGATAATGCGAGAAGGCGCGGTTGGCGTCGGCCATGCGGTGGGTGTCTTCGCGCTTCTTCACGGCGTTGCCGCGGTTGTTGGCGGCGTCGAGCAGCTCGGCCGACAGGCGCGCCGACATCGTCGTCTCCGGGCGGTTGCGGGCGGCGGTGATCAGCCAGCGGATGGCGAGCGCCTGGGCGCGTTCGGGGCGAACCTCGACCGGCACCTGATAGGTGGCGCCGCCGACGCGCCGCGAGCGCACCTCGATCTGCGGGCGCACATTGTTGAGCGCGTCGTGGAACAGCTGCACCGGATCGGCCTTGGCGCGAGTCTCCATGGTCTGGAACGCGCCATAGACGATGCCCTCGGCGATCGACTTCTTTCCGTCGAACATCAGATTGTTCATGAACTTCGACAGCACCTGATCCTTGAATTTGGGATCGGGCAGGATTTCGCGCTTTTCGGGACGACGACGACGTGACATTGTTTGAACTCCAATTGTCGGGAGCGAAGCGACCGTCTTTAGACGTCATCCCCGCGAAGCCGGGGACCCATCTAACGGTGCGGCTCGATGAAACCGTTAGCCTGTGCTCGCACCCTTATCTGGATCCCTGCCTTCGCAGGGACTACCGCGAGGGAGTAGCAGGGCGCACCCTGTCACTTCGGCCGCTTGGCCCCGTATTTCGAGCGCGACTGCTTGCGGTCCTTGACGCCCTGGGTGTCGAGCACGCCACGCAGGATGTGATAGCGCACGCCGGGAAGGTCACGCACGCGGCCGCCGCGGATCAGCACGACCGAGTGCTCCTGCAGGTTGTGGCCCTCGCCCGGGATATAGGAGATGACCTCGCGCTGATTGGTCAGGCGGATCTTGGCGACCTTGCGCAGCGCCGAGTTCGGCTTCTTCGGCGTGGTCGTATAGACGCGGGTGCAGACGCCGCGCTTCTGCGGGTTCTGCTCCATCGCGGGGACCTTGCTCTTCGCTTTCTGCGGAACGCGGCCCTTACGGATCAGCTGGTTGATAGTCGGCATTGTGGACGGTCACCTGCGTTGTGGCGGCAATCCCCAAGGCGGAAGGATAGCGGTCCCACAAGCGGCGAACGCGCGGCAGCCCGACGATGCGGGCGGCCCGGTACACAGCCGGTGAGCCGAAACGCTCCACCCGGGGGCATGCGCCGCCGGATTACTTTGACGGATCGCGCGGATGAAACTCCAGCGCCCCGGCAATGTTCAGCTCGGTCCGCGCGCAGCCTGGGCCGCGATCGGATGCGCGCACCTAGGTGGCTTTGCGGGCCCGGTCAAGCGCGCGTTGCCGTCCTCGTGGCACGGGAACACGCAGCGCAATCACGCGGCCGGGACGATCATTCTGAATCCATTGCCTTAACCTGAATGCCGATTGAACGAATCGGTGAACGGTGTTACGGCAATCGGAGGATGAGGATAGTAACGATGGCTGCAAGGCCCAAACTCGACGTTCCGCTATATCTGCGCCGCGCCCACGATGAGGTGCTGCTGGCGCTGTTCTCGGAGACCAACGCGGACGAAGCCGTGCATCGCGAGCGCGCCGGCGTTTATGTGAGTGAGGCCGTGCGCACCATCCGTGACGATCCCATGCGCGAATACGACTGGTCGGCGCTTACCAGCCACGCCTGATCCTGCCGCGCGTCCCCTGCTTCGGAACGCGACCCTGGCCATTTGTGATAAAGTTGCTGGATTGCCGTCAGCGTGATCTTGGGCAAGCCGGCGTCCAGCTCATCGAGCAGCAGCTTGGTGAGCAGTGCCTTGCCAAAGCCGCGGCGTCGCGGCTCCGCAGCGATCGGCGCCACACCCTTGCCGCCGCCGCTTTCCTGCCAGACGAGACGCAGTTTCCGCTGATCTCGACCCCGTCGATCGACCGGTCGACAGCCCAGCCGTGGGCGCCGCGCATCGAGCCGCCCGCTGAGCTGCCTCCCAACTCCTCCACCGCATCGCAGCCAGCGCGCTGCGGAGGGTAATTGGCCTTACCGCAAGAGCCGCTTGATCACCGTATGACTCCCGGCGGAGCTGCCGATGGCTATGATATCCTTCTTCGCCACCGGCGTCTTTCTCGGTCGAACAGCAACCCACGTGATTGTGCAATTGTAGCGTATGGGTTCCGGTAAGGTTCCGGCAGGCAGCCTTTCCTATGCTCGCCCTGCCGGGCGCGGATGCGGATGGTGGAGGTAATGAATAAGCTGGCCAACCTCGAAGGTGTCCGCGTGCTGGTCGCCGAAGACGAGTATTTCATCGCCTTCGATCTGGTCGAGGCGCTGCGCGAGGCCGGCGCCGACCTCGTCGGACCGGTGGCGACCCTGGCCGAGGCCCAGGCCAGGTTCGACGAGGGCGGGATCGATGTGGCGGTCCTCGATATGAACCTGCACGGCGAAAAGGTCTTCCCTTTCGCTGAGCGGCTGGAGGCCCAGCACGTGCCCTATGTCATTGTTTCCGGCTATAGCCGCGACGCACTGCCGCTATCGCTTCGTTCCGCTCCACACCTCGAAAAGCCGGTGGCCTGCGACAGGATCATCGCCGCCGTGATTGAGCGGCTTGCAAGGGAGAAGGGCTGGCTCGCCAGAAAAATTCCCGTGGCAATCGACGCGATCGATGCGAAGATGCCGGGAGAAACCAGATAAACTCGGCCGGTCGCATTCTCGCCAACCCGGCCGTCGCCACGGGAACGAGGATCATGAGCATCAGGATTGAACCGGTAAAGGAACACATCGGCGGCATCGTCCATGTCGACAAGGCGCATCTGTGCGATGATGGGGTAATCGCCGCCTGCCGCGAGGCGCTCGAGGATCGCGGCGTGCTGGTGTTCCCGCGGATAGCTCTCACCGATAAGGAGCAGCTCGCCTTCACCGATCTGTTCGGCAAGCGGGTC
The DNA here is from genome assembly GCA_039917735.1 of Novosphingobium sp. GTDB lineage: Bacteria > Pseudomonadota > Alphaproteobacteria > Sphingomonadales > Sphingomonadaceae > Novosphingobium. Next base: position 13,294 of record JBDSIY010000051.1, read on the forward strand.
AATTTCACCAAGACCGTGCCCGGCGGCGACAAGGCCGACGAGGCCGATGTCTACAAGATCACGCTCGACAAGAAGAGCAATCTCGAGCCCGAGTATGTGCTCGGCACCTGGTTCTGGCATATCGACGGCGTCACCATCGACCAGCCGCTGCCCAAGACCACGTTTCTTTCCGCTCGCAAGCTCTCCGACAGCGGCGGCCAGACCGAGTTCGCCAGCACCTTCGCCGCCTATGAGGCGCTGCCCGCCGAGATGAAGGAGCAGATCGACGAGCTCAAGGTCATCCATCGCATGGTCGCCAGCATGCGCCCGGTGTTCCGCGATCTGACCGAGGCGCAGAAGGCCAAATACAACGGCATGGCGACCGACATGGTGCATCCGCTGGTCTGGACCCAGGCCTCCGGCCGCAAGTCGCTGGTCCTCGGCAGCCATGCCGACGAAATCATCGGCATGCGCGTGTCCGACAGCCGCGCGCTGATCACCCGGCTGATGGAGTTCGCCTCCCAGCCGCAGTTCACCTATCGCCACGAATGGCAGCTGGGCGATTTCGTCGCCTGGAACAATTGCGGCGTCATGCACCGTGTCGTGCCCTATGCCGACGACACCGGCCGTTCGATGCACCGCACGACGGTGACCGGCGACCAGCGGCTCGGCCGCTCGCTCAAGGAGTTCGAGAGCGCCTGAGGGTTCATCGCCCGCTCAGGGGAGCAGTGCGATGGTCCCATGTTCAATGACCGCAAAACCGCAATACGGAGCCAGGGGGCAAATATGAACGCGACGGGTTTCGGCGACGGCCTGGCTCGCCGAGCCGCGCTCGCCCGGCAGCCGGCGCCCCACGGGGTCAGCGGCCCGCCGCTGCGCTACGTGCTCGGCGAACTCGCCAGTTGGCTACGTCGCCGCGAGGCCTGCAGCTACCCCCGCGCCCTGCGCCCGCAGCCGGTGATGCTGGTGCCCGGTTTCGCCGCCCACCCGGCGCGAATGGCCCGGATGGAGCGCGCGCTCGCCGAGGCGGGCCACCATGCCTATCCGTGGGGCCTCGGCTTCAACCTCGGCCCGACGCCCCAGAACTTCGCCTTCCTGATGCGCCGGGTCGCGAGCCTGGCGCGGGCGCACGGCCAACCGGTCGCGCTGGTCGGCTGGAGCCTGGGGGGATTGTACGCGCGCGAGATCGCCCGGCGTTTGCCGCAAGACGTCGCCAAGGTCATCACCCTGGGCTCGCCGTTCTCCGGCGACATCCGCGCGAACAACGCCTGGCGCGCCTATGAGCTGGTCACGGGCCACGGCGCCGACCGGCCCCCCATCGAATGCGACTATGCGACCAAGCCGCCGGTCCCGACGATCGCGTTGTGGAGCCCGCGCGACGGCGTCGTCAGCCCAAGAGCCGCCTGCGGCCGGCGAGGCGAGCGCGACCGTGCGGTGGCGCTGCGCTGCACGCATCTTGGCTTCGGCGGCGCGCCCGAGGTGATCGCCGAGGTGCTCCGCCAGCTCGACCGCGAGGATTGATTTTTCCGGCCGCGCGTGTTGCACGGGGCAGGGGCAACACGCGAATTGACCCGGACTTTCCAACCGCATGAAGGAGATGGATATGCGCAACAAACCCGTGGTTCTGGCGATCGGGGGTGCCTGCCTGCTGGCGCTCGGCGCCTGCTCCGAGAAGACGCAGGAAAACGCCAAGGAGACGGCCGCCGCCGCTGGCGACGACATCCAGACGGCCGCTGCCGATGCCGGCGCGGTCGCGAAGGATGCCGCTCAGGATGTCGGCAAGGATCTCGGCCAGGCGGCCAAGCAAGGCGCCGCGGCGGTCAGCCACGCCGCCGGCAAAGCCGCGCATGAGGCCGGCGATGCGCTGGACACCGCCGGCAGCAAGGCCGACCACGAACGTGCGAAGGCCGAGGCCAACATCCAGGGCGAAAGCGTCAGCAAGGCGAAGCACGACTGATCGGCGCCGAAGCGAACCGAGCCAGAATGACGTCAGCCCGGCACACCTCGGGAGGTGACCGCTACCAACGGGTGGGTAGTTGCTCAATTGGATTATGAAGTCATTGGACCGACCCGTCTGGTCCTCCCCACGGAAAGGATCAAGGTGACGTCAGCTGGCTCCAACAAATGAAAGGGGTCGCGGCAGGCTGCCGCGACCCCCTTCGAAACCGTGCAACGGCAGCTGTGGCTATTGCCGCTCCAGCTCGATCATCGGCTCTTCCGGGGCATGATCGACGAATTTGTCGTCGATGAATTCGACGATCCGCCGCAGCGCTTTGCGCGCTTCGGGCAGCATCCCGATCAGCATCCAGTCGTGCGGCATGTCATGCCACACTTCGCACTCGCATTGTCCGCCCTGAGCCCTGATCTTGGCCGCGACGCGCAGGGCGTCGTCGAGCAAGATTTCGATGCTTCCGACCTGGATCAGCACCGGCGGCAGTCCCGAAAGGTCGCCGAACAGCGGCGACGCCAGCGGGTGGTCCTTGGCGGTATCGGCGCCAAGGTAGACCTGCGCGATCAGGTTTCCGTCGTCATTCGCCAGGCTGGGGTCGGTCCAACTGTTATGCCGCCGCGAATCGCCGCTGTAACTCAGATCGGTCACCGGCGAGAGCATCACCGCCGCCGCGGGCAGCGGCAGGCCCTCGTCGCGAATGCGCAGAAGCGAGGACAGCGTCATCGAGCCGCCGGCCGAATCACCGACCAGTACCATCGACTTGGGCGGAGTGCCCTCCGCCAGGATGTAGCGGTAGGCTTCGACGCAATCGTCGAGGCCGGCCGGGAACCTGTATTCAGGAGCGAGACGATAATGCACGAGTACCACGCGAGCACGCGCCGCGCGCGCCAGCCGTGCCGCCATCAGGCGGTGCGCCTGGGTCGGCGCCATCATGAATCCGCCACCGGGGAAGTACAGGATCGTCCGTGTGACCGGCGCGCCCTTGACCTGGATTACCTCGGCGAAGGCACTGTCGAGTTCCACCCGGCGCACCGCGACATCCTTGGCGAGCCCGGGAATGAAACGGTCGATCGTCTGGCGGGGGATTTCGATGTTCTTTGTCGGGATCTCGAAATCGCCGGAACTGGTGATCCGCTTTACCGTGGCGCGCAGGGCCAGGTTGACCAGTTGCGCGCGCAAGCTGGTTTTCGATCGGTCGCGACGGTGACCGCGGCCGAAATCACGCACCCTGGTGTCGAGCGCGGCCCCCAGCGGTGCGACCACCTCGCGCAGCGTTTCGTGCAGCGTATCGACAACCTTGCCCGACATGGCATGGGTCTCGCCGAACGATGAACGCGACCACTTCAGCGCATTGTCCAGACCCGCCGACAGGCTGCGAGAACTGACAAGCGTCTTTGCCCCCGCGCGATTGGCGTCGCGAAGCCCTGACACGCCCTGGCGCACGGCCCCGACCAGCGCCCTGGAACCGCTCACCGCCGCAGCCGCCGCATCGACGATCGCCGCCGCTGACGCCGTCGCGTGGCGCGACGACGGAGTGCCGATTTCGTACACCTTGTTGACGTAAAGCTCGAACAGCGCCTGGTAGCCGGCTTCCACCTCCGCGCCGAACAGCGGATCGCGCTGGCCGGTGCCGGACGTCTCGATCTGCCGCCAATCGCTGGGATCCAGCAGCGTTTGCGCCAAGCCGAACAAGCGCGCCTCTTCATATTCGAAGTGCTTGCGCAGCACCTCGCCATAATGACGGATGCGCCGGGCCAGCGCCGTCCCGCCGACACCCGGGCGCTTCATCAATTTCTTGAGAGTGGCGAGGACCTCTTCGCCATGCTGCGCGAGCTGGTCATGCTCCTGATTGGCCTGACGAATTCCGCGCCAGGCCGCCGGGCGCTTCTGACCGATCAGTTCGATCAGCGCATCCTCGCGGGTGTGGTGCTGGCGATCGACGAATTCGATCATGTAGGAAAACACGCCGTGGGCGATCTCGATGTCGAGCGGACGAAGCCTCGCCAATCCATCGATTTGTTCGGTCAACAAGCGGATCAGGCTGATCGCGCGGCGATGGTCCTCGCGCAAGGCGTCGACCGGATGTCCGTAGGCCGCGATTTCTGATGTCATGAAAACCCCTGTTTTCCAGAAACTTCCTCGACGGGCGAGGCGATATCAGGACTGAACGCACATGCAGCAACAGGGTTCCAATTGGCCGGCCCAAGAGCGCCCCGGCAGGCCACCGAATAGTGGCGGGGAACCATCCTTGATTTAACGGGAACCAAATTGCAAGACCGCGCCGCGCCGGCGTGCCAGTATGCGACGGCGTTCCGGGTCGGGCGTGGCGAACAGGACACACCGGCGACCACGAGCTCCCGCACGGTCGTTCTATGCGGCTCCCAAAGCGTGAAGGACGGGGAGTGCGCTATTGTCCGATGGCGGTGATGCCCGTAACAGACGCCAAACAGCTTGGGAGGCAGGGATGACAAGGTCGCTTAATGGCAGGGTTGCGGTCGTCACGGGTGCCGGTTCGGGGATCGGCCGGGGTATCGCGCTGCGCCTCGCCGAGGACACCGCCAGGATCGGCGTGTGGGACATCAACCTGGCGGGCGCGGAGGAAACAGCGGCGATGATTCGCGACCAGGGCGGAGACGCGCTGGCGCTGGAGGTCGATTGTTCCGACAAGGCGGCGATCGCCGCCGCCGCCGACGCAACCCGCAACGCGTTCGGCAAGGTCAGCATCCTCGTCAACAACGCCGGGATCGGCCCATTCCGGCCGTTCCTCAAGACCGACGACGATCTGTTCGACCGAATCGTCGCCGTCAATCTGCGCGGGCCATGGCTGGTCACCCAGCAGTTTCTCCCTGACATGGTTGCCGACGGCTGGGGGAGGGTGATCAATGTCACCTCATCCTCGGTCCAGTCGGGCTCGCCCGGGCAGAGCGCCTATGTGTCGTCGAAGGGCGGGTTGCTGGGGATGACGAAGGCGCTGGCGCTGGAATTCGCGGCGAGCGGGGTGACCTTCAACATGATCCCTCCCGGCTCGATCGACACGCCGATGATGCGCGCCGAGGTGCCGATCGATATGGACAAGTTCGCCTCGCGGCTGCCGATGAAACGGCTCGGCACCCCCGCCGACATCGCCGCCGCTGCCGCCTTCCTCGCCTCGGAAGAGGCAGGGTATATGACCGGCCAGACGATCAGCACCAACGGCGGCCGCTACATGGGCTCTGCCTGACCCAACCGGCGAAGAAATTGCGGCGCCCACCGGAAGGGGGGGCGGGCCATTGGAAATCACCCGCCGCAGGCGAGCGGTCTCTCGGGCATGGGTCCGAGGACTCCGGCGGCGCCGCGATCGCCTCAGCCGATGCGCTGGCCGGACAACTTCAACTCGCCGAACATTCCGGCGGTGACGATCCCGACCAGATCGTCGCCATCGACGACGATCTCGCATTCGACGTTCATGCGCTTGGGCTTGGTGACGGCGACCTGAAAGATCAGGACGTCACCATCGAGGGTGCCGTCGGTGATATCCACGGAGCCCAGCAGGCTGTTGCTGAGATTGCCGGTAAAGCGCTGGCCGTCGGCGGAGGGGACGACAACCAGCGTACCCTTCTTCTTGCCCAGCGGCGTTTTCAGCGTGCATTCGTAAGTGCCTTCAACGCTCATTTGGCGTGCTCCGTGATTGCAGACGGTCGGACGGGCAGGGCAAGGAAGGTCAGTCCCCGAGCAGGTCGCGTGCCAGTTCCAGCTGGCGCGCCTCCGGCTGGAGACCGATGGCGTTGAACACCCACGCCAGCATCGCGTAGGTTCCCATGAAGAAAATCAGCTCGAGCAGCTGTTTCTCGGGGATTTCCCTGGCGAGCACCTCCCAGGTCGTGTCCTCGATGTGCCCGCTCTCCTTGCACTGATCGACGGCGCGGATCGCGTGAGCCTGCAGCTCGGTCCAGATCGGATCGTCGGCGCCGCGTTTCACCGCCTCGATGTGTTCCGGGGTCAGCACGCCGCGCGCTTTGGTGGTATCGACCGTGCCGCTTTTGTAGGCTTCGACGTGCTCGGGGTCGATCTTCCCGTCGGACGAAAGGCTTAATTCGACATGCTGCGCCCATTCGTACGGCGATCGGTAGAGCCAGGCGAGGCGCAGGATGACGAGTTCCCGCACCGCCACGTCCAGCTTCGAGGTCAACAGCAGCCGGCCGTTATACTTGAAGAACGAGCTGCCGAGCTTCGGATGCCGCGCCAGGGTCAGGAACACGTTCGACTTCGAGCCCTCCTCATAGGCGTCCGGGCCTTCGAACATCGTGAACATGGTCCGCGCCTCGTCGGTCCATTCGTCGCGGGGGAGGGGCGGAATTCTCGTCTTGATCGCCATACGTTGTTCTCCCCTCCGGTCTGCCGCAGTCGCGCTTCCCGTCTATTGCCTCGCAAGGGCGATGTGGCAAGAGCGGCTGCGGCCCGGCAGGTCCCGTCGGGCGAAGCCAACCATTGCCGGCAGAGGGTCATCCCACCCCGCTCTCATCCCCCGCCACCAACCAGGGTGCGGTTGTGGTCAAGGTAGCCATGCTGGCGGGTTCGGTTGCGCTAGCGAGCGCGGCCGTCATTGGAGCCGCGCGGCGCTCGTACCGGTTGCCGGTCACCTCCGGCCGTGCCAAGCCGGTCTGCGATGAGCCCGCCGCGATCATCGCCGGTGATCGAACGAGGGGAACGCCATTGATCTGGGTCTCAATCTTTCTCCTGCTGATCTCCACCTGCGCAGTGCTGCCGGCGACGCCAGATCGGCTGCCGGCGCTTGCCCTCGGGTTCTACTGGATCGCCAGCCTGATGGGGCAGCTGTTCGCGCTGCCGCTGCTGCTGGTCGAAACCGTCCTGGCGATCGTCGCCCACGGCGCGGCGGCCTGGGTCTTTGCGGGCGGCGCAGTGCTGTTCGCGCTGGCTCATTTCCGCAACCGCAGGGCGGCGCGGGCGATGCTGGCGGCGGTCGGGCAGGAAGCGCTGCGGGTGCCGTTGCATGCCGGACTCACGCCGTTCCTGACCGGGACAGGCGGTGTGAGACGAATAAAGGACCTCGCCTATGGCGATGCCGGCAAACGGAACTTGCTCGATGTCGTCGTGTCGCACGACCCTCCTTCGGCGCCGGCCCCCGTGCTCATCCACGTCCACGGCGGCGGGTGGGCGACCGGCGACAAGGATCAACAGGGCAAGCCGCTGCTGCACCACATGGCCGGACGCGGCTGGGTCTGCTTCGACGCCACCTACCGGCTTGGTCCGGCCGATCGCGGGCCCGCCTGGATCATCGACGTGTTGCGGCTGATCGCCTGGGTGCGAGAACACGCCGCGGAGTATGGCGGCGATCCAGGCCGGATCGCGATCACCGGCGGCTCGGCGGGCGCCCATCTCGCCGCGCTCGCCGCGCTTGCGCACGATGACCCGGCGTTCAAGCCGGGCTTCGAGGGCGCCGATTGCTCGGTGGCGGCGGTCGTCGCGCTTTACGGGCGCTACGATTTCCTCGATCGCAACAACCGGCTGAAGCGCAACCGTGCCGCCGTCCTCGACTTCATGGCCACCAAGATCATGCCCGGCGCGCCCGCCGCCTGCCCTGACCTGTGGCATGCGGTGAGCCCGATCGACCGCGTCCGTGCCGATGCGCCGCCGATGCTGGTCGTCCACGGCACCGCCGACACGATGCTGCCCTGGCAGGATGCCGGAGACTTCGCGGCGAAGCTGCGGGCGATGTCGCGGGCACCGGTCGAGTTCGTGCCGCTGCCCGGACTCCAGCACGGCTGGGACGGGATGGCCTCGGCGCTGGTGTGGGGGCATGTCCGCGCCATCGCCGCGTTCCTGGCGCCGCTGGAGAACGCGGATGCGGTGTTCGGACGAGGGCCGGCCGCCGCGCGAGCGGAACGGCCGGCGCCGACCGCTTAGGCCTCGACGGGTACCTTCGTGACCGCCTGCGCCAGCTCGTCGTACGATTCCTCGATGCAATTGCCGTAGAATTCGGGATCGGGCAGCAACTCGCGACACGCGCTGAAGCCAATCGACAGGATCCCGGACAGGCTGGTGATGATGTGGAACAGGCCGACGCCGTCGGCGCTCGGCCCTGATCCGAACCCCGCAACGTAGCGCGCGCCTAGCAGGGTCTTCGCCGTCATCGGACCCGGCACGTTGGTCACGATCGTGTTGGAAACCACCATCAGATCGTTCGCGGGCAAGCTCATCATCGCCCGCACCGCCAGGCCCATCAGCATCCCGGGCATCGCCGCGGTGGTGTCCGCGAGGGTCCTGGCGTCGACCGCCTTGTTGTATTCCTTGACCGCCCGCATGGCGACGCCGATCGCCTCGACCCGCTCGATGGGATCGGCAATGTCGGTTTGGGCGGCGACGAACGCCATGCTGAGCTGGTTGCCGCCGGTTCCCTTCTGATCGTCGGTCCGGATCGAGATCGGCACCGTCACCACCAGCGACGTCTCCGGCAGTTCGTTCTTCGCCGTCAGATAGCGGCGCAACGCGCCTCCGACCACGCCGACGACGACATCGTTGATCGTCGCCCCTGGAATTGCGTCCTTGATCCGCTTGACGTCGGCAAAGGCGAAGCTGCGCCCGTCCATAACCCTGTGCGGCGTGACCGGCGCGTTGAACCGAGTCTTGGGCGCCTTGTTCTTGGTCGGCTTCGTCAGTTCGCCGCTCTTCAACTTGCGGCGATTGCCGACGATCACCGGAATTGTGCGCCGCAACGTCTTGGTCAGCTTGAATGGGGTGGACCAATTGGCGCCGAGCGCCTTCAGCAACATTTCGCGCGGAGCGGGTGTAGCCTCGGCCTTCCAAGCGGCGGAGGGCAGCCGCTGCTGTGCCGCCTCGTCGTCGTCGAGCACGGCGGTGACCATTTCCATCCCGGAAACGCCGTCGACCGCGGCATGATGCATCTTGAAGAGCAGGGCGAAGCTGCCCGGCGGCATTCCCTCGACAGCGTCAAGCCCTTCGATGAACCAGGCCTCCCACAACGGCCGCGACATGTCGATCGGCAGCGACATCAACCGATTGGCGAGCGCCAGGAACTGCCTGCGATCGCCCGGCCGCGCCAGCGCGCTGTGACGAACGTGAAATTCGACGTCGAACGACTCGTCGTTAATCCAATAGGGGTAATCAAGGTTGAGTGGCACGCGCACCAGCTTCTCGCGAAAGCTCCGCGCCAGCGGCAACCGTTCCTCGAAAAGGGCCTGAAACCGCTCGAAGGTCACCGGTTCTTCCGCCGTCGACGGATCGAAGATGAAGATCATGCCGATATGCTGGGTATTTCGCGCCGGTTGTTCCGTGAGCACGAACACCGCATCGGCCATATCGAGCTGTCGCATGATTTCCCCTCTCCTTCGATCTTATCCGGGCCAAGCCTTCCGCAACGAAAGCTTCGGTTCCGTGTGTCTTTGCGCCTGACGTCCCCGATATGCTTATGGTCCGCTGTCACGCTAGATGTGTGGCTCGCACTAGGCTAACGCCCGGCCGAATGGTAGCCTGCACGGAGAGGAGCGCCACAAAATGGCAGACAAGACGGACACGCCGGCCAAAGAAGTCGGTCAGACATCGCGAAGGCCTGCGGCACCCGCCAAGAGTGCCGCCCCCATCAAGAGCGCAGCCAAGGACGTGACTCCTCCTAAGAGCATGACGCCCCCCAAAAGCGTGACGCCCCGCAAAGGCGCGACTCCCGCCAAAAGCGTGATTCCGGCCAAAAGCGTGACTCCCACCAAGAGTGCGGGGCCCGTCAAGAGCGCAACCAAAAGCGTGACCCCCGCCGAGAGCGCGGCTCCCGCCGCCAGCTCGCGGCGCGATGCCCTGTTGGCCCGGGTCGATCGGATCGATGCGGGCGGGGCCAAGTCGTCCACCGTCATCCAGGTAACGGCGACGGACGGCGACCAGGCCAAGAAGTCCACGCTTGCTGGGTTGTCCGGCGGTGCGGTCAAGCTGCTCAATCCGATGAACACGATCAAGGCTTACGGGAACTTCGCCGGCAAGTTGATCAACCGCGTAAAGTCCGAGGAAAAGAGCTCGGTGGCGGAACTGATCACGGAGATCGAGCGCGGCCCGCAAGGCCCTCAGGTCGTCGCCGCCTTCGATTTCGACGGCACGCTGATCGGCGGGTACAGCGGCAGCATGCTGTTCCAGGAGCGGCGCAAGCGCAAGGAGGTGACTCGCGACGAGATCACCGGATCGATCAGCATCATGTTCAAGACGATGGCCAAGATGGTCGAATCGAACGAGTTCGTCGCCCAGTCTTTCGCCCGCTGGGAGGGCAAGACCCACGACGAAATGCAGGAGCTGAGTTCGCACATCTACGAGAACGCCATCCAGGATGCGGTCTTTCCCGAAATGCGCGAAGTCCTTGCCGCCCACCGCCGCGCCGGCCACACCATCGTCTGCGCGACATCGGCGAGCCGCTATCAGGCGGAGCCGGCGATCACGGCGCTCGGGATCGACACGCTGCTGTGCACGGAACTCGAGGTCAAGGACGGCAAGCTGACCGGCAAGCTGGCGGGCGAGAACCTGTACGGCGCAGGCAAGGCGGCGGCGATCAAGGCCTTCGTCGAGGACCGGGGCCATTCGCTCAGCGACACCCACTTCTACGCTGACGGTTCCGAGGAAGTCGGTCTGATGGAGAGTGTCGGCCATCCCCACCCGATCAATCCCGGGAGCAAGCTTCTCGACGCGGCGAAGAAAAACAAATGGCCGGTGCTGCGGCTGACCAGCCGCGGCGGAGCCAAGCCGGGCGACTTCTTGCGCAACATCGCCGGCATGGCGTCGCTCGCCCCGGTGTTGCAGACCGGCCTCGCCGTGGGCGCGGTCACGCGTGACAAGCGCGCATTCGCCAACGTCGTCATGCCGGCCTGGATCGGCAAGCAGATGCAGCGCGCCGGCGTCAAGCTGCGCGTGTCGGGCAGGAAGCACCTTTGGACCCGGCGGCCTGCGGTGTTCATCTTCAACCACCGCAACCTTTACGACGGGATGATCGCGGCCGCGCTGGTGAAAACCGATTATGCGGCGATCGCCAAGAAGGAGATGGGCGAGAACCCGGTCGGCAAACTTATCCAGAAGATCATGCCCACCGTCCTCATCGAACGCGGCTCGGGGGGCAAGGACTCGGCGCGGGCGGCGCTGCAGCCGGTGGTCGATGCGATGCAGAAGGACGGCTATTCGGTGATGCTCTCGCCCGAAGGCACGCGCACCATCGGGCATGAAAAGTCGGTGGGGCCGTTCAAGAAGGGCGCCTTCCACATGGCGATGGCCGCAGGGGTGCCGGTGGTGCCGATCGTGATCCGCAATGCGCTGGACATCGCCGGGCGCGATCAGGGGGCGATGCGGCCGGGAACGGTCGACGTCACGGTGCTGCCGCCGGTTTCGGTCGACGACTGGACGCCGGAGAACATGGCCGCCAAGATCGAGGAAGTGCGGCAGTCGTTCATCGCCACGCTCAACGACTGGCCCGAGCCCGACGAGGACGAATGACGATCGAAGTTCAGGAATGGAGCCTGCCGGGGCAAGGCGGAATCGAGCTTTTCGCGCAGACCTGGCTGCCCGAGGCCGGCGCGCGCGACGTCGTCGTGATCGCTCACGGCTATGCCGAGCACGGCGGGCGCTATGGCAACGTCGTCGATCGGCTGGTCCCGGCCGGCTACGCGGTCCATGCGATCGATCATCGCGGCCACGGCCGCTCCGGCGGTAGGCGCGCGCTGATCGACCGGATGGAGCGGGTCTGGGAGGACCTGGACGGCTTCATCGATCAGGTCCGCGCCCGGCATGGCGGGCAACGCGTCAAGCTGCTCGGCCACAGCATGGGCGGATCGATCGCCTTCGGCTATGCCTTGCGGCACCCGGACAAGCTCTCCGGCGTGATCCTTTCCGCGCCGGCGATGGGCGGGATCGTGCCGCCGATGCAGCGCGCGATCCTAGCGCTGCTGTCGCGGGTGGCGCCAAACCTCGGGACGGTCGAGCTGCCGCCAGAGACGATCTCTCGCGATCCGGTGGTGGTCGCCGCCTATGTCGCCGACCCGCTTGTCACCAAGGGCAAGGTGGCCGCACGGACCATCGCGGAGATGGTCGCCGCCGCGCGGAGCTACCCGGGCCGGGCGGCCAGCTTGCGGCTGCCGATACTGATCCAGCACGGCGGCGGGGACATCCCGGTGCCGCCCGCCGACAATAAGCCGCTTTACGAGCTGATCGGATCGCCCGACAAGACCATCACGATCTACGATGGCCTTTACCACGAGATCTACAACGAGCCCGAACACGATGCCGTGCTCGACGAGCTCCTCGCCTGGCTGGAAGCGCATCCGCCGGTGTAGCGCCGGATGACGTCAGCCCGTCTCACCCGCGCGGCGACCTCTACCAACCGGGTGGGTGGTATTCCGGCTGGAATGTGAAGCTATGGGACCAACCCGCCCGATCCTCCGGACAAGGAGGCGACAGGTGGCTCAATCCAACGTCATCGCCACTTGACGAAGCGGCGCGGCTCGCCCGGTTAGAACGTCCGCATCGCTTCGCGATCGGCGAAGTCCACCTGGGCAAGCAGCGCGCGGGAGCCCTTGGCGAAATCGGCGCGACGCTGGACGATGTCCGGGCCCGGCCCCGCCAGCTTGAGGTTCTTGATCAGCTGAACCCCTGTGACGAACAGCTGGCGAGAGACCGACTCCGGGTTGCGCAATTCGCGTTGCAGCAGCAACTGCCGCCCCAACTTCTGGCATTTGTCTAGGAAGGCCGTCTCGTCGAACTGAGCGTCGGCGGGTTCGGTTTCCAGCGCTCGCGAGACGATGTGATAGGCCTCGATGAACGGCCGCAACACCGCGTGAGCCACGCCAAGCCGATAGATCGAGCGATAGATCTCCTCGCGATCACTGCCTTCTTCGAGCAGGCGCTGCCAATCCGGACAGATCCGGGCCATCTCTTCGCCAAGCGACTGTTCGAACGCAGGCCGCTCCCGGAAAAAGAACTCGAACTTCAGCCCGTCGCGCAGCCGCAACGCTGCTTCCCAGAAGCGAGCGACGCGCGCGCCGCTCGGAGCCTCGCTGGCGGCGAGCACGGCCAGCTCGCCGATCGCCCGGTCGAGCACGAAATGGAGCATCGAATTGCGATAGAAGGCGGCGGTCAGGTGCTGGCCCTCGACGATCGAATAGACGGGTTCCAGCCCCTTGTCGTCGCGGGCGACGACGCCGGTGCGGATCAGTTCGGCGAGGACCGCGCAGACCTGCTCCTGCGTGTCGAGCTGCGCGCTCTGCGTCAGCGGCTGTTGGCGGGCCCGTGCCTGCCGCACCAGCAGCTGCACATAGGGCAGGACGCGGTCCAGCGTCACCGCGCGCTGCCCTGCCGCCAGCAATGCGAAGGTGACAACCGCGACGCCGGTGATCGGCGTCACTTGATTGGTGCGCCACGCGACGGCGAGCGCCAGCTTCTGCAGCGCCAGCTTGTCATCGTCGTTGTCCTCCTCCTCCTCCTTCTGGGGGGTGGGTGGGCCGAGCGCCGCTCGCATCGACAGCGGCGCGCCGATCCTCAGATAGACGCGGCCTTGCGGTGTGCTCAGCTCGCGGATGCCGCGCAGCATCCAGCTGAGGCTCTCGGCCTTCTTCTTTTCCCCCAGCGCCTCCCGCGCATAGTTGGAGACGTCTGTGGCCTGATCGTAGATGATCGACATCGGCACGAGCATCAGATCATCGACATGCCCCTGCCTATAGGCGTCGGCCGCGTAGGCCAGCAGCCCCAGCTTGGGCGGTAGCAGCTTACCGGTGCGTGACCGTGTCCCTTCCGGAAACCATTCCAGGTTGAAGCGCTTCTCGATCAGATAGCCGAGCCATTCGCGCAGGGCGAACTTGTAGACCGGATTGTCGGAAATCTTGCGGCGCAGGAACACCCGCCCGGCGCGGCGCATCAGCGAACCCATCGGCCAGTAGGACATGTTGATTCCGGCGAACAGCGTCGGCGGCGGCAGATCGTGCTGGGCGAGCACGGATTCCACCACCGGGCTGTCGAGGTTGGTCTTGTGCGATGGCAGCAGCACCACCGGATGCCTGGCGAAGGTCTCACGCAGCATCTCGATCTGCTCGGGCTCGACGTCGACTTCGCCGTAGCCGCGCGCGTACATCCAGTGGAACGCCTTGGCGGCGAGATCGAGCACGAAGGGATCATGCGCGGTGCGCAGCTCATCGAGATAGGTGAGCGCCTCGTCGCGGATGCTGGCTTCATCTCGCCCCAGCTCGGAAGCGAGCCGTGCCGCGCCGCGCCGGAATCCCGCGGAGGCGGCGACGTCTTCCTTATAAACCCGCGGCACCTTGTAGCGGGCTCCGCGGGCGCGGTATTCCGCGCGTTCGAGCGCCAGCTCCGCCTGGCGCGCGACGAAGGCGGCGAATATCCGCGCGTCGGCGTCCGCGCCGTCGACCTGGACCTGCCAGCGCAGGCGCAGGTCGCGCAGGCTCGCCGGTTCGGCTTCGACGATCTGCCACGCGCCCGGATCCGACGCCAGCCGCGCCTTCGCCTTCTCGCCAGGCTCGCGCGGATTGCGCATCAGCATGAGCTCGTGCCACTTCGGACCCTTGGCGCGGACCCTGGCCGGCACCTTCCAGATCACCCGGACCGGCGCGAGCAGGGCGTTCTCGTCGAGATTGTCGTTGGCGCTCAGTATTTCGACGAGCTGCGCGGATGTCGGCGTATCGTGCGGCTTCTGGTAATGGATCACCTGCATCGGCCGCGTCGAGCCGCCGACGCCGCGCTCCGCTAGCCATTGCTCGAGCAGCCGGCGTTCGACCTTGCCATCTGCTTCGGCCAGATAGACGCGCGTCTTGCGCGGTTCCTCCGGGGCGGTTTGCTCGGCGTCGCGAGTCAGCGATAGCGTGGACATCGGTGTCTTTCCTTCGCGAATTCAACCCGGTTCCGCTTCGGAGCGGGCACCCCGTCGCAGCAGGCCCCGGAACGCGGCGCGTGGGCTGCGTCCCTCGTGGATCACTTTATGGACTTCGGTGATGATTGGAACCTCTACCCCGAGCGACTGCGCCAGCTCGTAGATCGGACCGCAGCTTTTCACGCCTTCGGCGACCTGGTTCATGCTGGCGATGATATCGGGAAGCTTGCGGCCGGAGCCGAGCTCGAAGCCGACGGTGCGGTTGCGGCTCTGTGGGCTGGTGCAGGTGGTGATGAGGTCGCCGACGCCGGCGAGCCCGGCGAAGGTCTCGGGGCGGCCCCCCAGCGCCACGCCGAGGCGGGTCATCTCGGCGATGCTGCGGGTCAAAAGGGCGCTGCGGGTGTTGACGCCCGCCCCCAGCCCGTCGCTCATGCCGGCGGCGATCGCGAACACGTTCTTGAGCGCTCCGCCCAGTTCGGAGCCAATCAGGTCGGTGTTGCTGTAGACCCGGAACAGGCCCGAGCTGAAGATGCGCTGCAGCTGGGCGACGATCACCTCGTCCTCCATCGCGATCACGCTGGCCGCCGCCATGCCGGCAACGATCTCCTTGGCGAGGTTCGGGCCGGTGAGCACGCCAAGCGGGTGGCCGGGGAGCTCCTCGCCGATGACCTGGCTCATCCTCAGGCCGGTGCCGTTCTCGAAGCCCTTGGCCAGGCTGATCACCGGCACCCAGGGCCTGACATGCTTGCGAACAGCCTTGGCGGTGGCGCGCATCGCCTGCGAAGGCACGCCCATGATCAGCACATCGGCCGAGCTAACCGCCTCGGCGAGGGAGTCGGTGGCTTTCAGGGCCGGGGCAAGCGTCACATTGGGCAGATACCGCTGGTTGGTCCGGTGCTCGTTGATTTCGACCACGGCGTCGCGATCGCGCGCCCATAGCATCGTCGGTGAGCGCGCCGCCACCACATGGGCGACCGTGGTGCCCCACGATCCGCCCCCAAGGACGCTGACTCCCAACTTGCGATGCGACAATAGCCTTCCCCCTCCTTCACGACCGATCGGTCAGCCCCGCGGCGCCTTTGGCGTCTCACGTCGGCGATGGTTGATAAGGCATGAGGCCGCCAACGGTCAAAGGATTCCGGCGGAGATCCGCCCATTGTCATGGTGCCGCCATCGACCGGACTCGCGGCACCGCCGCGAGGCCGATCGATCGGCGGCGCTGGCGCGAGGCAGCAATGCGCCCCCGCGCCGCGCCGCTCAATTGCCGAAGCGGAACCGCAACCGCGCGCCATACATGCGGGGTTCGCCGAGGACTATGGGATCGTAGCCTACGGCCGGTAGAAGCGCGCCGCCGTATAGCCAGTACTTCTCCTTGGTGACGTTGGTGGCGAACAGCGAGAGGTCGATCGGCAGGCCGCCGACACTGTTCCAATCGAGATTGAGGTTGAGCAGGTCGGTGGCGGGCAGCAGCCCGGGGTTGAAGCCGATCAGCGGAGCCAGCGTGTCTGACCCGTGGTTGGCGAACTGCTTGTCGGTATGGGTGAAGGTTGCTCCGACCGAGATCCGGCCGATGCTATCGTCAAGCGGCAGCGTATAGGTGCCGGTCACGGTCACGCGGTTCTTGGGCGAGAGGGCCAGCGGCCCGCCGAGTTTTGCGGTAGAGAGCAGCGCGCTGTAATTGGGATCGGCGCTGAGGTCCGGGAAGGTAATCGTTTTGAGCTTGGAACCGATGTAGGCATAGGCCGCGTCCAGCCGGAATCCCGAGAACGGCCTAAGCGACAGGTCCGCCTCTACGCCTTTTATCCGCGACTTGCCGGCATTGACGATAACGTTGACCGGAAAGATGCTTGGACTGCGAACGAGCGTGTTCGCCTGCAGTTGCTGGTTGCTGAAATCATTATAGAAGGCGGCCACGGCGAAGCTGCCGCCGATCAGACCGCCGAAGCTTGCCTTCGCGCCAAGCTCGTATGTGTCGACCTTTTCGGGGCCGGTGGTGTTGAGCGCCGGACTGAGCGGCAGTAGGTTGATCGTGCCCTGGCGATATCCGCGCGCGTATTTGGCGTAGAGCAGCACATCGGAAGAGGGCTTGTAATCCAGGTCGATCAGCCAGGTCGGCCGCGACGATTTGGCGACGAATGTTTCGGCGCAAGGGCCGCGAGCAGCGAACGAGGCGATCGGCCGGTTGCTCTTGGTGCAGCTGAAGAACGGGGGGACGCCTGTCTGTCCAGGCAGCGGCAGGAAGCGCGCCGTTGCGTTCTGATCCTGCGCCACGATCCGGTCGCTCGTGTAGCGGATACCCCCGGTGAGGCTGATCTCATCGGTAAGCTTGTAAGTCGCCTGCCCATAGACGCCGAGGTTGCGGAACCGAAAACGCTGGTCGATCAGGGCGACCGAACTGGTGAGGCCGAGCGCGGGAACGCAGCTCAGGGCGGCAGCGTTCCCGCAGTTGATGAACAGCTGGTTGAGCTGGGTGTTGGACTTAAGCGGGTTACTGATTTCCAGATAGCCGCCGACCTGCCAGTTGAGCCGATCGTCGGCCGAGCGGCCCTGCAGCTGCAATTCCTCGGTGAAGGTGTATTGCGAGGCGTTAACCCCGCTCGGTCCCGGCTCGATTGCCGAAAGCCGGAACGGCAGCGAGAGCGTCGCCGATAGGGGGACGAACAGCCGATCGCCGAACAGATTGACCCGAGTTTTCTCTTCGAACTGGGCATAGCTGGCGATGTTCTTGACCGTCAGTGTGTCGCTGGCCTTCCAGGTGGTGGTGTTGATCACCTGCCACTGCTCGAGACGGACCATGGGATTGGGCACGTCGTTTTCGACGTCGTAAAACCCGTCGCCGCGCGCCGCTTGGCGATTGATCTGAGCGCAGCCGAATGCGGCGAAAGCAAGCGGCGTCGGCGTGCCGACTCCATTGCCGTTCGGGGGCGGCAGTGCGGCCACGCCGGTCACAGGGTCGCGTCCGAACAGCAGCAGCGCGCCTGTCGCCTGATTGCGCGCGCACGAAGCCACCCGACCCAGCGTGCCATGGGTGTTCGACAGATTATAGGTCGCAACCGTGTAGTTCTCGAGCGTGGGCGTCAGTTCTGCAAGAATACTGCCGCGCGCCGACCAGTAGTTGACGTTGCCGAAGTCCTTCGGGCCGATACCCGAGCGGTTGCGCAGGAAGCCGTCGCGTGTCATCCGGTCGACGCCGAGGCGGACCTTGAAGGTGTCGGCGAGCGGAATGTTGATCACCGCCTGCACCCGCCGCATGTCATAATCGCCGATCGAACCCTCGACATAGCCTTCGAGCTTGTCGGTCGGGCGCTGCGGCACGATCAGCACGGCGCCGCCGGTGGTATTGCGACCGAACAGCGTGCCCTGCGGTCCCTTCAGCACCTGCACATTCTGCAGATCGAACAGCGTGCCGGGCATCGTGCCGCTGCCGCTGGTCGTCGGCCCCTGCGCGCGCGGCGCGACGACATCGGCGAAATAGACGCCGACCGAGGGTTGCGTGCCCAGCTCCTGCACGAAACCGCGGATCGAGAACGAGGACTTCTCGGTGCCATATTGCCGGTTCGCTGACAGCGAGGGGGTGTAAGTGGCGAGATCGGCGGGGTTGACGATGTTGCGGTTGGCGATCTGCTGCTGGTTGAACACGGTCACCGAAATCGGCACGTCCTGGAGGCGTTCTTCCATGCGGCGGGCGGTGACGACGATGTCGTTGGCGGAGGTGGCATCGCTGGCGCGGGTTTCGCTGTCCGGCTGGGCAAAGGCGGGCACGGCGGCTCCGAGCCAGATCGCGGTGGTTGCGTAGGCGATCGACTTCCAACGCTGCTGTAACATAGTGATATCCTCCCGTTCAGGCCACCTATTGGGGCCAATCATGACCGTTGCATACAAGCGGCGCTTGCCAAGGCAAGCCGTTATTGAGCAGAATCGGCTCGAGGCCTTATACAGCCCGAAAATAGTTGCAAAAAAACATCGCACCTAAGGAAAACTTCGGAGTATTTGGGAGCGATCCTCAAACTTGCGAGCAACTGCAAGCCTGATCGCCCTCCCGAAAGGGCGGCATTTAACTCGGGAGAAGGCCGGTGCCGCAGGCGCTGATGCCTGACCGAAGGCTAAACCTCTCGCCGCTACACGAGGCCCAGCTTCGCCAATTCTCCGAGCAGCCGCGACGGCAGCATCTCGCCAGATTCACCGCCGGCGAGGTCGCGGGGCGCGGCCCCGGCTTCGAGGTAGCGCCAGCCCTGGTGGGCGCGCCGCGCGCGCGGCTCGATGGCGATCAGCCGGGGTTCCAGCCTGATCCACCAGCGCGCGTCCTCCTCACGCTGGGTGAAGCCGATCAGCGGGGTGCGACCGACCAGCGCATGCTCGTGGATCCAGTAGAGCGAACCGCCGGCAAGCTCGGCGTGACGCTTGGGCAGATAGCGCGTCACCATCCGCCGCTCGTCACCGAATTCGGGTCCGGGCGCCTCGAGCCAGTCGCGCAGTTCGGCAACGCTGGCGCAGCCATAGGCGATTTTGGTGAGGTGGAGGGTCAATGCCAGTCCGTGTGTACGCAGGACATCAATGGAGGTTGAACAGCCAGGCGAGGCCGAGGAAGAAGAAGAAGCCGCCGGTGTCGGTCATCGTCGTCACGAAGACGGTGGACGTCACCGCCGGATCGATCTTCAGCCGGTGAAGTCCGATCGGGATCAGCACGCCGGCGAGGCCGGCGTTGAGGCCATTGAGGATCATCGCCAGCATCAGCACCAGCGACAGCCACCAGTCGCCGTAGATCAACTGGCAGCCCACCGCCATCAGCGCGCCGAGCCCCAGCCCATTGGCGGTGGCGATCCACCATTCGCGGGCAATCATCCGCCAGGTGTTGGCATTGGTCAGCTGGTTGGTGGCGAGCGCGCGGACGGTCACGGTCATCGTCTGGGTGGCGGCATTGCCGCCCATGCCCGAGACGATCGGCATCAGCACAGCTAGCGTCACCAGCCGCAGGATCGTCCCCGCAAACGCGGCGACGACCGCCGAGGCGATGATCGCGGTGCCGAGGTTGATGAACAGCCACCACATGCGCGTGCGCATGGTGCGCGCCAGCGGCTCGTTGATATCGCCATCGCCCGCGCCGGACAGCAGCAGCGCATCCTCGCCGGCTTCTTCCTGAATGATGTGGACGATATCGTCGACGGTGATCTGGCCGACCAGCCGCCCCCCCGAATCCACCACCGCCGCGGAGATCAGCGCGTATTTCTGAAAGCGCAACGCGACTTCCTCCTGATCCATCGTCACCGGGATCAGCGTCTGCTCGCGCTTCATCACGTCGCCGAGCGGGACATGGCGCGGCGCGCACAGCAGCCAGGACAGCGCGCAGGTGCCGAGCGGCCGGTGCCGCGGATCGACGACGAACACTTCCCAGAACTCGGTGGCGAGGTCGCGGGAGTCGCGCAGATAGTCGATCAAGTCTCCGACCGTCATATGCTCGGGGGCGGCGACGAAATCACCGCTCATCAGCCGCCCAGCCGATTCCTCGGGGTAGGCGAGCGCGGCGGAGATGGCGGCGCGGTCCTCGGGATCGAGTTCGGCGAGAACCGCGTCGCGGTCGGCCTCATCGAGGTCCTCGACCATCGCCACCGCGTCGTCGGTTTCGAGCTGCCCGACGATGCCGGCGATGATCTCGGCGGGTAGCGCCGCGACCAACTGCTCGCGGACGTAATCGTTAAGCTCGGCGAACACTTCGACGCCCATCAGGTCGCGGATCGCCTTGGCGAGCAGCGGCCGTTCGTCTTGATCGAGCAGCTCGAACAGGTCGGCGATGTCGGCGGCGTGGAGCGGTTCGACGAGGTCGTATGCGGCGTCGGTATCGCCGTGGGCCAGTGCGTCCACGACGTCGCGGACGAACTCGGGCTTCAGCCGGTTGTCTTCATCGAGGCTTTCGCTGTCGTTATAGGCGCCGCTGCCCGCCGCTTCAGGCTCTCCGGCCCGGCTATCGGGACCATCGGCCAGCAGCGTCTCGTCACGTTCCTCGGTACTCATCCGCGCCGGTCTAAGTTGCCCCTTCGCAAATGCAACACCGGCGCCGACGACGCGCGTGACTTTACCGGCGCCGCTCCTATATCGGCCGCTTTCGATAGGGAGAGAGACCGATGGCCGACGAATTCCTCACGCTCACGCTCGATACCGGCGACGCCGCCACCGACGGAGACGTCAAGATCAAGCTGCGCCCCGACCTTGCGCCCGGCCACGTCGCGCGGATCAAGGAGCTGGTGGGCGAAGGCTTTTACGACGGCGTCAAGTTCCACCGCGTCATCCCCGGCTTCATGGCGCAGGGCGGCTGCCCGCAGGGCACCGGCATGGGCGGCTCCGACAAGCCCGACCTCAAGGCGGAGTTCAACGCCGAGCCGCATGTGCGCGGGGTCTGCTCGATGGCGCGGACCAACCAGCCGAACACGGCGAACAGCCAGTTCTTCATCTGCTTGGCCGACGCCCGCTTCCTCGACCGGCAGTATACCGCGTGGGGCCAGGTGGTGGAAGGCATGGAGCAGGTCGACGCGCTGCCCAAGGGCGAACCGCCGCGCGCGCCGGGCAAGATCGTCAAGGCGACGGTGAGCGAGGGGTAGGGGCGGGGGCCGCCCAAGACCCAAGCAATCCTCCCTGTCGCGTCGCGATGGGGAGGATTTGGGCTGCCTAAACCCCTGCCTTGACCAGCCAGTCGTGGAAAATCCGCACTGGGCGGCTTTCCAGGTCGCGTTCGCGGCAGACGAACCAGTAGCTGTAGGGGCTTTCGACGTCGATATCGAACAGCCGCGCCAATCTGCCGTCCTGCGCGCGCTTGAAGTGGTCGTCGTGCATGATGGCGATGCCGAGGCCTTGCGCCGCCGCCTCCAGCACCAGCTGACCCGAATCGAAATGATCGACGGAGGCGGGTTCGAGGCTGCTGGCGCCGACGGCCGCCTTCCAGGCGTCGAAGCTTTCGGGAAGCTCGTGGTGGATCAGGAAGGTCTGCTTGGCCAACACCTCGACGTTCGGGACTTCGCCGACCTCGGCCGCGATCTCCTTTGAAGTGAAGGCATACACGCGGTTCTGGTCCAGCCGCACCGAGTAGAGCGCGGCGTCAGGCTGCTTGGCGAGGATGATCGCGGCGTCGAGGGTGTCGCCCACCCGCCCTTCGAGATTGGGGCTGGTGTCGATATCGATATGCAGCCGCGGATGCAGCTTGCGCAGCTCGGGCAGACGCGGGAACAGGCGCTGGCCGCCGAACAGCGAGGGCACGCCGAGATGCAGCCGCCAGACGTTGCCGCGATCCATCTGGCTCTCGACCGCCTGCACCAGCTCTTCGAGCTTTGGCTCGATCGCGCTGTAAAAGGCCTGCCCCTCCTCGGTGAGCTTCATCGCCTGATGTTGCCGCGTGAACAGTCGCTTGCCGGTATATTCCTCGAGCGCGACGATCCGGCGCGACAGCGCCGAGGGGGAGAGGCCGAGTTCGTTCGCCGCCGCCTTGGCCGAGCCGAGGCGGACGACACGCACGAAAGCCTCGAGGGCGCGCAGCGGCGGAAGGCGGCGTAGGGCCATTACCGGATCACCCTTGGTATGGAGCGAGGGCGGCCAATCATCAGGCTTCCGCATCCTCACCATGACGGGGAGGATGCAGCCGCAGCCGGGTCACATGGCGCTCGTTACCGGCAGTCACCTCGATCCGCCAGCCGCTTTCGTGTTCGAGCACCGCGCCGACATCGGGAACCTGTCCGGCCAGCACGAAGGTGAGTCCGCCCAACGTGTCGACCGCCTCGTGGACCTCCGCGAGCCTCGGATCGACGCGTTCGGCAACCTCATCGAGCTCGACGCGGGCGTCCGCGTCCCACAGCCCGTCGCCGAGCGGAACGAGCTGATCCTCGGGCGCGTCGTCATGCTCGTCCTCGATCTCGCCGATGATCTCCTCGACCAGATCTTCGATGGTGATGATGCCGTCGGTCCCCGAATATTCGTCGATGACGACGGCGAGGTGGGTCCGGCTGCTACGCATGTCGGCGAGCACGTCGAGCGCGCCCCTGGCCTGCGGCACGAACAGCGGTTGCCGCATCAATTGCTTCCAATCCTCGGGCCGGTCGGGTCCGCGCGCCAGAAAGGGGAACACGTCCTTCATAAGGATCATGCCAACGATCCCATCGAGCGTCTCGCCGTAGACCGGCAGGCGGCTGTGACCGTGCTCGGCGAAGGCCTCGATTAATTCCTCCCAGCTGGCGCTGGCGGGGATGGCAACGATCTCGCCGCGCGGGATCGCAACGTCGTCGGCGTCGTGTTCGCTGAAGTGGAGGAGGTTGCGCAGCATCTGCCGCTCGATCGGCAGCAGGTCGCCGCTGGCCTGGGCGTGCTCTGCCCCTTCGTCCTCGTGCTCGTCGATGACCTCCTCGATCTGAGCACGCAGCGATTGGTCCTCGCCCTTGTCGAAGAAACGCCGGATCGCCCGCCAAAGCGAGGGACTACTGTCCGGTTCTCCCGTGGCGGAATCGCCCACGCGCGCACTATCCGCCATCTTCGCGGGAAATCCCCTCAACCTTGG
The DNA here is from genome assembly GCA_039917735.1 of Novosphingobium sp. Lineage (GTDB taxonomy): Bacteria > Pseudomonadota > Alphaproteobacteria > Sphingomonadales > Sphingomonadaceae > Novosphingobium. Next base: position 36,610 of record JBDSIY010000051.1, read on the forward strand.
TCGGCACCATATGGGTCAGCGATTGCCAAAAGTGCAAGCGCCTTTATCTCCAGCGCCTCCATCTTCCTGGCATCGTCGAGCGATGTCTCATGGTCGTGCCCGGCCAGGTGGAGCAGGCCGTGGAGGATCAGATGCGCGGCGTGGTGCTCAATCGGCACGCCTTTCGCGGACGCTTCCCGCGCGCAGTTCTCGAAGGCGAGGGCGATATCGCCGAGCAAAGCGGGCGGACCCTTCGCATCCAGCGCGAGCAGTTCGGCTCGGGTCAGCATCGGGAAGGACAGCACGTTGGTCGGCCTGTCCTTGCCCCGCCACTCGCGGTTGAGGAGGTGGACCTCGGCGTCGGAGGTGAACAGCAGGCTGGCCGAGAGGCGAGGATTGGCGAGCTCGGGCGCGACCTCGGCGGCGGCGCCGGCTACGCGGCGGGTCAGGGCCTCCCAGTCGGACGCTCCGGGCCAGGGCACCTCGATGTCGATATCGATCTGCATTGGAAGCTAGGCACCGGGGCCCTCATAGGCCTCGACAATCCGCCCGACGATCGGGTGGCGCACAACGTCGGCAATGCCGAAGCGCACCACCTCGATGCCCT
>JBDSIY010000052.1:0-44593 GCA_039917735.1 Novosphingobium sp.
GCTGTTGATCTTGGCGATCTACTTTGGCTTCATCCTGCTGGTGGCGTTCAACCGGGAGTTCTTGGCGAGCCCGATCGCGCAGGAACGACCACCGTCGGCATACCGCTGGGCATCGGCGTGATCATCGCCGGCGTGATGCTGACGGGCATTTACGTTCTCCACGCCAATCGACGATTCGATGAATTGACCAGGCAGATCCGAGACGATGCGGGCCTGTGAGGGTAGATCGGCGGCTCCTGGGTTCCCTTGTCCTCACACCCGGACTCTTAGCGTCGCAGCCCGCATCGGCCGACCCGCTGACCGGAGCCACTGTCCAGCAAGCGACCAACTGGGCCGCGATCAGCGTGTTCGGCATGTTCGTCCTCGTCACGCTCGGGATCACGCGCTGGGCGGCGCGAAGAACGCGCACGACATCGGACTTCTATACCGCCGGGGGCGGCATCACCGGGTTCCGTGGAAGGGGTGCACGACACGCGGCGCCGTGTGCGGCGGGTCGCTCGGCCTGATCGTGGCGCTGATACTGACGATCCTGTCCCCGGCAGTGTGGGTTTCCGTCCTCGGCAATGGGGAAGCGGTGTTCCCCTACACCTCCCCCGCGATCTTCTCGATTCCGATCGCGTTCTTCACCATCTGGCTGGTCTCGATCCTCGATCGCAGCAAGCGTGCGGCGAAGGACAAGGCGGGCTTTCTCGAGCAGCATGGGCGGTCCGAAACCGGGATCGGCGCCGGAGCGGTTGCCGCGCACTAACAACCCCCGGGCGGACGTCGCTCAATCGGTGGCGCCGGCGGGCGCCCAGCCGGTGGGCGCAAGCTCAAAGCCCGCGAACTCGAACGCCGGCGACACCACGCAGCTCACCAGCACCCAGCCGTCGGTCGATTCGGCGGACTGCCACTCGCCAGTGGGCACCAGCGCCTGCGGCTGCTGTCCGCCGAGCACGTCCGGGCCGAGGGTGATATTGCGCACGGGCGCCTGGGCGTCGGCGGTGATCGAAATGTTGAGTGGCGCGCCGGCGTGCCAGAGCCACAGCTCGGCGGCGTCAACCCGGTGCCAGTGCGAGCGATCGCCGGCTTCGAGCAGGAAATAGATCGCGGTAGCGCCGGCACGCTCGCCGGGCGCGGCGGCCGCCCGCCAGGTCTCGCGGAACCAGCCGCCTTCGGGATGGCGAGCAAGGCCCAGCCGGGCGACGATGTCAGTCGCGGTTCCACTCGCCATCGCTTTGCCCCTGCCATCGGCGGCCAGTCCCGCCCCGATCGCCCGGACAGTACAAATGCGCGGCGCCAAAGTTTGTCCAGTGCCGATTTCCACTTCCACCCTGCCGGCTGCCGGGAGTATTGTGCCCAGCCGGTCGAAACGGGTGCCGCGCCCGCTCGGGCGCTGAGGAGAGAACCATGCTGAGATATTCCCTGTTGTCGGCCGGCTGCGCGCTCGCGGCCAGCATGGCGCTTCCCGCCGCCGCCCTCGCCGCGCCGGTGAAGCTGACCGCCACGCTCGCCGGCGCCAACGAACCCGCCGGCGGCGATCCCGACGGCCGGGGCAGTTTCAGCGCCGAAGTCGACGCGACGACGGGAGACTTCTGCTATTCGCTGAGCGGCACCGGCATCACCAAGCCCACGGCGGCGCATGTCCACTCCGGCGCGGCGGGCACCGACGGGCCGCCGGTCATCGCAATCGAAGTCGCTCCGGACATGTGCCAGGCGGTGGAACCCGCGGCGCTCAAGCCGATCCTCGCCGCGCCGGGCAATTATTACGTGAACATCCACACGGCGGACTTCCCCAAGGGGGCACTGCGCGGGCAGTTGCAGGTCGCGCCATAGAGCACGAGCTCTTCGCTTTGCCCGGACCTTCGACAGGCTCACGGCGGAAGTGCTGGAACGAAGGGGTTCGCAAGCCGGCTCGGCCGGTCCTAAAGGGCTGCCGCGCTCACCTCCACCGTCTCGCGGTATCCGCTCTCGAACCTCTCATCGAGCAGCGCAACAAGCCGCTCGGCGACAACCTCGGGCGGTTTGACCGAGGCGGGGTCCTCGCCCGGATAGGCCTTGGCGCGCATCGCCGTGCGGGTTGCGCCGGGGTTGACGATCGCGACCCGCAGCTTCGAGATGGCGCGGGTCTCCTGCGCATAGCAATCGAGCAGCACCTCGAACGCCGCCTTGCTCGCCGCATAGGCTCCCCAATAGGCGCGAGGCGCCTGCGCTACCGAGCTGGTCAGGCCGATCACGCGCGGATTGGCGCTGCGCTTCAAAAGCGGGTCGAAATGGGCGATCAGCGATTGCGTGGCGAGGACGTTGACGGTCATCGCCTGGCTGAGCTGCCGGGGATCGATGTCGGGAACCGAGGTCAATTGCGGGAGCACCGCGGCGTTGATCAGCAGCACGTCGAGCCGGTTCCAGCGCTGCGCGATCGCACTTGCCAGCCTGGCCACGCCATCCGGCTCGGCGATGTCGACCGGCGCGATCGTCGCTGAGCCGCCCGCCTCGTAAATCCGTTCCTCCACCCTTTCGAGCGCCGCCGCGTCGCGCGCCGACAGCACGACATGAAAGCCGCGCCGGCCCAGCGCGAGCGCCGTCGCCGCGCCGATGCCTTTGCTCGCCCCGGTGACCAGGGCGATCGGTTCGCTGGACTCGAGTCCGCTCACGCGACCTTGTGGACGGGCAGCGTCAGCAGATCGTGCGATTCGCGCTCCGCCAGATCGGTCAATCGGGTCGGATAGTCGCCGGTAAAGCAGGCGTCGCAAAATTGCGGGCAGGCCTTGTTGCGGCCGGCATCGCCGACGGCGCGGTAAAGCCCGTCGATGCTGACGAAGGCGAGGCTGTCGGCGTGGATGAACTCCGCCATCGCCCGGACGTCCATCTGCGCCGCGAGCAGCTTCGAGCGCTCGGGCGTATCGACGCCATAGAAGCAGCTGTTCTCGGTCGGCGGCGAGGCGACGCGCATGTGTACCTCGCTGGCGCCGGCGTCGCGCATCATCTGCACGATCTTCATGGAGGTGGTGCCGCGCACGATCGAATCGTCGATCAGCACGATCCGCTTGCCCTCGACGATCGCCCGATTGGCGTTGTGCTTGCGTTTGACGTCGGCGTGGCGGGCGCCGTCGCTCGGCTGGATGAAGGTTCGCCCGACGTAATGCGAGCGGATGATGCCGAGATCGAAGGGGATGCCCGATTGCTGGCTGTAGCCGATAGCCGCCGGCACGCCGCTGTCGGGCACCGGCACGACGAGATCGGCCTCTGCGGGCGCCTCCTTGGCCAGCTCCACGCCGATCTGCTTGCGCACCGCATAGACCGATTTGCCGTCCATCACCGAATCCGGCCGGCTGAAATAGACGTGCTCGAAGATGCAGGGACGCGGCGGCAGCTCGCCAAACGGGCGGTGGGTGGAAATGGCGCCCTTGTGGTTGACCTGCACCAGCTCGCCCGGCTCGATGCTGCGGACATATTCCGCGCCGATCACGTCGAAGGCGACGGACTCGCTGGCGAATACCGTGGCGTCGCCCAGCCGGCCCATCACCAGAGGGCGGACGCCAAGCGGATCGCGGCAGGCGATCATGCCCTCACGCGTTGTGCAGATCAGCGACCAGGCGCCCTCGACCATGCGCAGCGCGTCGACGAAGCGATCGAGCAGCGTTGGATAGCGGCTGGTCGCGGCGAGATGGATGATTACCTCGGTGTCCGAGGTGGAATGGAAGATCGCGCCGCGCTGGACGAGGTCGCGCTTTAGCGTCATCGCGTTGGAAATGTTGCCGTTGTGCGCGATCGAGAAGCCGCCCGAGGCGAGATCGGCGAACAGCGGCTGGACGTTGCGCAGCCCCGAGCCGCCGGTGGTGGAATAGCGGACGTGGCCCGAAGCCATCTCCCCGCGCAGCCCCAGCAGAACCTCGTTGCTCGCGAACACCTGCGCGACATGGCCAATGCCGCGGTGCGACAGAAACTCGCCGCCCAGGCTCCTGGCATCGAAGCTGGTGATGCCGCAGGCCTCCTGGCCGCGATGCTGGAGCGCGTGGAGGCCGAGCGCGGTGATCGAGGCGGCGTCCTTCGCGCCGATGACGCCGAAGATTCCGCATTCCTCGCGCAACTTGTCGCCGTCGCTATCAAGGAAGGGACTGGTGAGGTTCATCGAATCGTCCGAAGCGACCGGGCCTATGAACCCGGCATGTGGGCCTTGTCGATCGTGAGGGCAAGGCCGGGCACTCCGCACCGGCGCTTCATGCCCGGTTTTATGCCAGGGCGGCTCCCCCGCCGGCATCGACACGAACCGCACTGGCTCCCAACGAAGAAGGGCGCCGGACGAGCCGTCCGGCGCCCTTCATTGCCTCCCGGCCCGCAACGACGATCAGTCGCCGAAGCGGTAGCGCAGCCGGAAGCCGAACATCCGCGGCTCGCCGATGAGCGATGAGATGAAGCCGCGCGGCGTGTTGTCGTTGATTGTCAGGATCACGTGCTCGTTGGTTACGTTGGTCATGAAGAACGACAGATCGACCGGCAGCTGCGCGACATTTTCCAAGGTTGCGTTCACGTTCAGTACCGTGGTCGCCGGGGCGACACCAGCACCGGAGGTGATCCGAACGCCTGCAGCGTTCGTCACAACGACCTGGTCCGCGACGACCCGGCGGCTCGACTGGTAAACCACGGTTCCCCCCACCGAGAACCTGCCGATCGATTCCGGCAGCGGCAGCGTGTAGTTGGCCGAAGCCACTACCTGATGCGGCGGACCCGAGTTCACGATTGTGTCGCACTGCGGGCCACCGCAAGGCTGCGTTAGCGACCCGGTGATCGAGTTGTACGGCGGCAGAACGGTCGGTATCGTTACACTTTTCAGCTTGGCGCTTATGTAGGCGTAGGCAAGGTTGAGCTGCAGACCTTCAAACGGCGAAACGGTCGCGTCGGCCTCGACGCCCCAAATTTTCGACTTGCCCGCGTTGATGATGGCCGCGTTGCCGGCACACCCTCCGGTGAAATTGGGGAGTGCGGGGACGCAGGAAACACCAAGCTGCAGCTGCTGGTTGCGGAAGTTGTTGTAGTATCCAGAAAGATTTAAGCTGCCCGGCATTGACCCGCGCCAGCTGGTCTTCGCGCCCACCTCGTATGTGTCGACCGTTTCCTTGTCGTAGGGCTGGATGGGATCGGGGCCGAAAATGGCCAAGCCGCCCTGGCGGTAGCCGCGTGACCATTTGGCGTAGAGCAGGATGTTGTCGATCGGCTTGTAGTCGAGATCGAGCAGCCAGGTCGGCGCCTGGGTGTTCTTCACGAGGTTCTGCGGGCAGACGTTCAGCTGCTGGCCTAAGGTATATGGCGATAGCGCCGGGTTCGGTGCGAAGCCATTGATCACCCCGAGAAAGCCTGGAGCACTGATATTGGTGCAGCCGAATTTGACATTGCTCGGCACCGCGTTGAACACAGCCGTTTCGTTCCTCAGGAACGTATGCATCTTATCCCAAGTGTAACGAATGCCGGCCGTAAACGAGAGCTGCGGTGTGATCTTGTATGTGCCCTGAGCATAGAGGGCATAATCCCGGAACTGGGTTTTCTGAAGCGAATAGGACCCAGTGCCGCCAATCCCCAGTGTGCGATTGGCCGGAGCGCAGTTAAACGTCGAAATGTCCGCGCAAGGCGTGAACGACGCGGTCTGCACGCCGGAAATGCCGAGCGGATTGTTGATTTCCACGTATCCGCCAGCCTGCCAGGTAAAGCGGCCGTCGCCGGGGTGGCCCTGTAACTGCAGCTCTTCGATGAAAGAGCTTTCCGCATTTGTACGGCCGGTAAGCGAATTGTCGTGGGTGAAGGCAAAGCCGTTGACCTGGCTGGGCGATTCGCTGCCGAAGGTCACGCCTGGAAGAAGCGCGTAGTTGCCAAAGAGATCGAGGTTGGTATGGCCCCGCATCTCGCCATAGGAGAGGATATTCTTCACCGTCAGGCTATCGCTCGCCGTCCAGGTCGTGGTGTTGATAACCTGCCAGGTATCGATGACGGATTGCGCGTCGGGCAGGCGGTTCGAAACCGACCAGAACCCGAATGGGGCTTCCCGGGCTATCTGCGCGATCGATTCGCAGCCGTAATTGGCGGGACTGGCTTGTGGCAAGCAGGTCGGGTTTCCGGCCGGGGCGAAGGCCGCGGTGATCTTGGGCGAGACACCGTTGCTCTGCGAATGCGTGTAGGAAAAAATTGTGTAGTTCTCGAGGTCCGGCGTCAAATCGGCGACTATGCTGCCGCGCGCGGCCCAGTAATTGATATCCCCCATGCCGTGGTTGCCGAACTTGCCGTCACCGAAATTGCCGACGTTCTTGAGATAGCCATCGCGCTTCATGTGATCGAAGCCGAGGCGCACCTTGAAAGTGTCGGCAAGGGGGATGTTCAGGACAGCCTGGGCACGCCACATGCCATAGTCACCGGCGCTGCCCTCGACATAGCCTTCGAGCTTGTCAGTGGGCTTCCTCGGCACCAACAGCACCGCGCCGCCGGTCACATTGCGGCCGAACAGAGTGCCTTGCGGCCCCTTCAGGACCTGGACGTTCTGCAGGTCGAAAAGCGCGCCTGGGCCGGCGCCGTCGCCGCCGAAGGTCGCGCCGCTGCCGCGCGGTGCCACCACGTCGGCGAAGAACACACCCACGGTCGCGAAGCTGCGCTGCTCCTGGTAGAAACCGCGGATGGTAAAGGTCGTGTTGTCAGCGCCGTAACGGTTGTTGACCGCGAGGCCCGGCGTGTACGCCGCCAAATCCCTGGCGCTCGCGATATTGTTAGCGGTCAGCGTCTTCTGGTCGAGCACCGTGATCGAGATCGGCACATCCTGCAGGCGTTGCTCGACGCGTTGCGCGGTGACGATGATGTCGTTGCCGCTGGTTGCGGTGTCCTCGCCCGCGCCCTGCGCAAAGGCCGGCGCGGCCAAACACAGCGCCAACGCGCTGGCTGCCGAAGTGGTAATTGCGTGATATGCTTTCATGTCCCCGCTCCCGTCTCATGGCGATCCGCCCACGGCACTGAGGGCCGCATAAATGACATTTAGCAGGTTCAGTCTGCCCAGAAAGGGTTTCCGACTGTGCGCGGAGTTTTGTACGACACTGTTGCACAATCAGCGCAGCAGCGCGCGACGAGACGATGCTGCCGACGAACTGCAGGGCTTCATAGCCCGAGCGCGCGCGATTCCGCGGGCCATCACATGAACGGCGAGCGCCGCGATTTCAGCGACGGTTCGCAGGTGCCGCTTGCCGCGATCGGTGATAGGGTGGCCAGCAGCGACGATTAGAAGCCCCGGCGGCGCAGGGCCGGCCGTCCGGTTGGGAGAGTGACGATGGAAATGAACGACATGGTGCTGGTCAGCGTCGACGATCACATCAGCGAGCCGCCCGACATGTTCGACAACCAGATCTCCGGCGCCGACCTCGAATCGGCGCCCAAGCTGATCCAGGACGAGGACGGCAAGGACGTCTGGATATATCAGGGACAGAGCTTCCCCTCGGTGGGGCTCAACGCCGTCGTCGGCCGGCCATTCGAGGAATATGGCATGGAGCCGACCGCGCTCGAGCAGCTGCGCGCCGGCGTCTACAACGTCCATGAGCGGATCAAGGACATGGACGTCAACGGCATGGCCGGTTCGCTCAATTTCGGCAGCGTCTTCGATTTCGCCGGTGGCAGGCTGCACAAGGCGCCCGATCGCGACCTCGCCGCCAGGCACCTCTCCGCCTACAACGACTGGCACATCGACGAATGGTGCGGAGCCTACCCGGGCCGCTTCATCCCCTGTGCGATCCTGCCTACTTGGGACATGAGCCGCACCGTCGCCGAGCTCAAGCGCGTCACCGACAAGGGTTGTCACACCGTCTCGATCAGCGAGAACCCGACCTGCCAGGGCCTGCCGAGCATCCACAACGACTATTGGCAGCCGTTCTGGAAGGCGATCAACGAGCTCGACATGACGATCTGCATCCACATCGGCGGCGGCAATCCGGCGCCGCATGCATCGATGGAGACGCCGATCGAGGCGTGGATCTCGACGATGCCGATGACGATCGCCTATGCCGCCGCCGACTGGCTGCAGCTTGAAGCGCTCCACCATTACCCGGACATGCGCATCGCCCTGTCCGAGGGGAGCATCGGCTGGGTGCCCTATTTCACCGAAAGGGCAGATTTCTCGAACTGGCGGCACAAGGCGTGGACCAACTCGCGCTTCCAGGAGATGAAGCCGAGCGAAATGTTCCGCCGCCATTTCCTAAACTGCTTCATCGACGATGCCTTCGGCCTGCAGAACATCAAGTTCATCGGCGAGGACAACATCGCCTATGAATGCGACTATCCTCACTCCGACACGCTCTGGCCCGAAGTGCCCGAAAATCTGTGGCCGACGATCAACCATCTGACCGACGAGCAGATCGACAAGATCACCCATCGGAACGCCATGCGCTGGTTCCGCTTCGATCCCTTCGAGCATCATGCGAAGGCGGACCTCACCGTCGGCGCGTTGCGCGAGAAGGCGAAGGCGGCGGGGGTGGATACCGCACCCAAGTCCTCCGGCGGCGAACGGCCGGTGGATGCTGGGGACAAGCGCCCGGTCACGTCTGGAGACATCATGCAGATGTTCATGCGCCACGGCGACGAAAGCCGCGCATCTCGGTACGAAAAGGCAGACGCCTGAGCGATTGCGGATGGTGATGCTGTTCTTGTGAGGCGCTACCGAACTGACTGAACCACGACCCCGTCTCCATGAGCGCGTCGAAGGGTCGTTCTTTCTTCCGCCCAGGCGCCCAATCCGAAGTGAAGCACGGTCCTTCGACATGCTCAGGACGGAAGGGTAAGGAGGAGGGGTTGCAGCCAGGGATCGAGGCGTTGACGGTTGACCCGGCTCACCTGTGGCGCGGCGAGCCGGCACCCGATTTGCCGCTGGTACTGATTAATCTGGATGCCGCGGGAGACTGCCCCGACGACATCGAGCTGCCGCCGTGCGCGGTGATTGGTTACGGCAACGCAGGACACCCGCTGGCATCGCGGCTCGACGCCGTAATCGAAGCCGGCTTCCAGGCGGAACAAATCGCCACACAGGTGCTGGCGGCTCCGCTTGCTGCCGCCGCAACGGTGCAACTGCTGCGGCTGTTGCCGGCGCTCGACAGGGAGGCCGGCCTGACGGCCGAGTCGCTCGCCTATGCGATGCTCCAGGGCAGCGGCGAGCACCGGCGCTGGCTCGCGGGGCGCGGCGCGGTCGGTGTTCGTGAACAGCCCGGGAGGGTGCGGCTGGAGCGTGGAGGCAGGCGGCTGACGATCACCCTCGACAGCCCTGAGGCCGGCAACGCGATCGATCGGGCGACGCGCGACCAATTGTACGAGGCTTTTGCGCTCGCGGCGCTCGATGCCGAGATCACCGGCGTGTCGCTACGGGCGAATGGCAAGGCCTTCAGCCTCGGTGCCGAATTGTCCGAATTCGGCACCACCACCGATCCGGCGGGCGCGCATGCGATCCGCTGGCGCACGCTGCCGGCACGGCAGGCGGCGCGCTGCGCGGACAAGCTGGACGTGCATGTCCACGGCGCCTGCGTCGGCGCGGGGCTGGAACTCGCCGGCTTCGCGCACCGGATCACCGCCACGTCCGGCGCGTGGTTCCAGCTGCCCGAGCTGGCGATGGGCATCCTGCCCGGCGCGGGCGGCTGCGTATCGCTGAGCCGCCGGATCGGCCGGCAACGCGCGGCGCTGCTGATGCTTTCCGGCCGGCGGCTATCCGCCCGTCGCGCGTTGGAATGGCGGCTGGTCGATGCCATCGTGGACGAGCCGGCCTGACACCCAGCACCCGCGCACCGCCTCGGAGCCGAGCGTGACGCGCTGTTCCGCCCACGGCCGGTCGAGCAGGCACAGATCGGCCCGAGCGCCCGGGACAACCGCGCGGTCCTCGTCGAGCCGGGCGGTATGCTTGAGGAACAGCCCGAGCGCCTGCTCGGGAGTCAGCGCCTCGTTGGGGGTGATCGCCAGGCCGGCGCGGGTGCGGCGCAAAACAGCGGCGCGCATCGCCGCCCAGGGATCGGCCTGGCCGAACGGCGCGTCGCTTCCGCCCGCCAGTGCGAGGCCAGCCTCAACGAGGCTGCGCAGCCGATAGAGGTCGGGGTGGTGGCGCGGCTCGACGTCGGCGAGGTAGCGATCGCCCCGCTCATGGACGAAATGCGGCTGCACGCAGACCGCGAGGCCGAGCCCCGCCACTCGCGCGACCAGCTCCAGCGAGGCAACCGATGCGTGCTCGATCCGGTCCCCCGGCCCCGCCCCCGCTTCCTCGAACAGCGCCAGGGCGAACACCAGTTCAACCTCCGACACGCAATGAATCGCGACCGGGCGACTTGCGGCGTGCGCGGCTTGGACAAATTCGCCTGCCTCGTCGAAATCGGGCAGCGCTGCCTCGTGGAGGTGAAGCTTGGCCGGGCCGAGGCGCCATGGTCCGGGCTCCGCCGCGTCAAGCGAGAGCGCTCCGGCCAGCGTGACGTGTTGGCGCAGCGCGCCGTCCTCGATCTGCCGGGTGAAATGCGCCGCCATCGCCGGATCGTTGCGCGGCGACATGTCGGTTATGCCTGTGACGCCGTAGCCCGCCAATTTGGCCGAGATCGCGGCGAAGTCCGGCGGGACGCTGCCAATGGCGGTGCGGAGCCATTCGTCCTCATCGAACAGCCGGCCGGTGAAGCCGGATGCGTCGCGCTCCATCCCCGGCGGCGGCTTGGCGTGCGCCAGCAGCTCGGCGAGCGCGCGTGAATTGAGCAGCCACATCCGGCCCGAGCGGTGCTGAATGCGCAGCGGCCGTTCTCGGCAGAGCGCGTCCAGCGTGCGCGCGTCGGGCAGGCCCATCACGCTTTCGTGATAGCCGACGCCGCGCAACCAGCCGCTGCCCGGCTGCGCCAGCGCCAAGGCGAGCCGGCCGGCGTCCTCCACTTCCGGCGGCCCGCAGGGGACCGACGCGGCGCGCGCGGCCAAGCCGGCGAGGTGGATGTGGTGGTCGTGCAGACCTGGCAGCAGCGCCCCGCCCCTCGCCTCGATCACCGCCTCGCCGGCGCGCGGGGGCAAGGCGCCGATGGCGTCAATCGATCCTCCGGCGAGCCGGACATCGGCGATGCCGTGGCGCCAGACCTCGGCGCCCCGAATCAGCACCGCGCCAGCGTCGACAGGTAGCGTGTGGTGTCCGCACCCAGCGGCCGCGTTTGGGCGTACATCGGGCGCCGGCGAACTTTAGGGAAAGGCTGGCCGACCGCCGACGCCCAGCCGCGCAGGTCCGCTTCCAGTCCGGCGGGATCGCGCTCGCGCTCGTCGCGCAACGCCTGCGCGGTGATGGCGCTCATCGACAGGCCGATGCGCAGCGCTTCGCCGGCCGCATAAGCGCGCCAGCCCTCGAGCGCGGCGGTGATTCCGGTAAGGGGGTCCGCAATCGCATCGCCTACATAGCCAATCGCGCCGTCCGCATCGGCCATCGCCCGGCTGAGTCCCGCCGCGACACCGCAGTCGTTGCCGATCCCGGCCCAGTTCGCCGCCTCGCCGCTGGCGCCGTGGCCGGTGACGCTCAGCCACACCAGCCCCGGGGTTTCGCGCACCATCGCGTCGGCGTCGATGCCGAGCTGGCGCAGCGCCCGCAGTCGCGACGATTCGATGACGAAATCAGCGCCCCGCATCAGCGCGATCAGCGCCGCCTTTTCCTCCGCGTTGGCGAAATCGAGGAGGACGTTGGCCTTGCCCTGGTTGATCAGCTCGAAGGTGGCGGGATCGTCGCGGCGGATCAGGTCGGGCCGGGTAAGGCTCTCGACCTTGACCACCTCGGCACCGGCCAGCCAGAGCAGATGCCCGGCGAGCGGCCCCGCCCAGATCGCGGAGAGGTCGATCACCAGCGGACGCGAACCAGGGTCGTGCTGCCGGAACGGTCCCCGGCAGAGGATCTCGGCCGGGGGCGACACAGGGGTCTCATCGGCCGAGGCAACCGGCAGCCCGAGCAGCCGGCCGCGCGCCACCAGCTCACCGCAGTCGTGCCGCAGCGCCGCCCGCTCCACTGCCGCATCGTCCGCGGTGTCGAGCGCCTCGTCGAGGAACAGCGCCGGAAGAAGCTCGCGATCCACCGGGCGCAGCAGAGTCAGCGCGAACCAGCCGCCATCGCGGGTCGGCATCAGCCGACTGCCGCCGATGCCCGCCGATCGCTTGCCGTTGATGGTGAAATGATTGGCCGAGCCACGCTCGCCGAGCAGCGTGGCGCCATCGAGTTCCGCGATCCGGGGGGAGCCGGTGGCGGCGGCGAGTTCCTCGAGCCGGTGGTCGGCCCAAGGCGCGAGAGGGATAGCGGGGCCGAGAGCTTGGGCCAATGCATCCGCGTGGCCTTCCACAGGCTCAGGTTTGGCCGATGCGGGTTGTCGAGCTGACGTACCTACCTGCCGAAATCCAACCAAACTCCGTTCCGCCTAAGCCTGTCGATGCATGTCCCGGGCGGATGCTGCAAGCCGCCGGCGAAGGTGCCGCGCACCAACAGGACCTCAAGCGCCAAGGATCTTCTTGACCTCGCGGCGCAGCAGCTTGCCCATCTCGTTGTAGGGCAGCTCGGGCAGGAACATGACGCGGTCGGGCATGCGCGATGAGCGCAGGCGGGCGCGGATCAGCTGCTTGAGCTCGTCCTCGGGCACCGGCGCGGCGCCTTCGCGCAGCACGACGGCGATCCCCACCGCCTCGCCCCATTCGGCCGAGGGGATGGCGACGGCGGCGGCGTCGGCGATCGCGGGGTGGGTCGCCAGCACGTCCTCGATCTCGCCGGGCGAAATGTTTTCGCCGCCACGCACGATGACGTCGTCGGCGCGGCCGGAGAGGAACAGATAGCCGTCCTCGTCGAGGTAGCCGGCGTCGCGGGTGGGGAACCAGCCCTGGGCGTCGAGCGCGCTGCGCTCTTTATATTCGCCGGAGACCTGATCGCCGCGCACATAGATCTCGCCGGGCACACCGGGCGGGCAGCAGTTGCCGTCCTCATCGCGGATCTCCAGCTCGATCGAAGGCAGCGGCTTGCCGACCGAAGCGAGCCGCGCCCGCGCCTTGGCATCGTCCGAGGCCAGCGCCTCGCGGTGCTCATCCGGGCCGAGCAGCGCCACCGTCGAGCTGGTCTCGGTAAGGCCATAGGCGTTGGTGAAGGCGGTGGCGGGGAACAGCTGCAGCGCGCGCTGGATCAGCTCGAGCGGCATTTTGCCGCCGCCGTAGGCCACCGCGCGCAGGCTTGCCAGAGACGCATTGACACCTTCGTCCATCGTCTGGACGATCCGCGAAAGCATGGTCGGCACGACGAAGGCGTTGGTCGCCTTCTCGGACTCGGCGAGCTTCAGCCAACGCGAAGGTTCGAACGCGGGCAGCACGATGATGCGGCGCTGCGCGTAGATCGAGGAGAGCAGCGCGGCGATGCCGGCGATGTGGTAGGGCGGCACTGAAACCAGCGCCGCGTCATCCTCTCCCGCCCCGGCGAACTCGACGGTGCTCAGGATATAGGACACGAGGTTCGAGTGGCGCAGGATCGCCGCCTTGGGCGCGGCGGTGGTGCCGCTGGTGAAAAGCTGGATGGCGATGCCCTCGCCGGAATCATATTCCCGGTCCGACGCCGGCGTCGATTCCTGCGCCTGGAGCGTGAACAGCTCGCGCGGGTAGATGGTGTGGCCCTTGTCACCCGAGAGCCGGATCACCCGCTCTTCGTCCCCGACGATCAGTGCCGGCGCGATGCGATCGAGCAGTCCGCCGAGGTCGACGTCGGCAAGCCGGTAGTTGAGCGGGCAATAGGGCACGCCGGCGAGCGCCGCCCCGAACAGCGCGATCACCGCCGCTTCGCTGCTTTCATCGAGCAGCGCGACATATTCGCAGCCGCTCGCGGTAATCAGCTCATAGGCGCCGCGGACCGCCGACAGCAGCTCGGCATAGCTCCAGCGTTTGCCGTCACAGACGAGGCCGATGCGATCGGGCGAAGCCTCGGCCGCCATTTCCAAAAGGAGGGCAATGTTCATCTGGCGTCCTGTCCCCTACGCGCTGCGGCGATCGTGAAGTCCGAGGCGCGCGGCCTAATCGGACGCGGGAAGCGGCTTGGCGTCCTTGGTGACAAGCGCCACGCCGTCCACCGCGAGCGATCCCTTGCCGGGCTTTACGCAGAGCAGCTCGTAGGAGCTGGCTGAATCGACATAGCGCTTGCCCATCAGCGTGCCGCCGGAAAACCCCGGATCGAGCGGCGCGGCTTCGGCGGGCTTGGCCTCGGCCATCGGCGCGCCGCCGCATTCGATCGAGCCGCCGGCGGTGCGGATCACCATGACCTCGGTGTCGCAGGCGGCGCTTTTCAATCGGGTTCCGGGTTTCATCCTGTCATCCTCTTCTTGTCCCTGGCGCTTGCGGCACGTTTTATCACGCGATCACGCCGATAGCGGCCACCCGACCGCCCACACTTGCCTTTAGTCGTTCGTTTCACATTGATTCAAGGCCCAGTTCGCGCCAGGCCGCGCGGCTGCGTCGATTAAGCGACGGCGCCCCGCGCCTTCAGCGCCTCGATCTGGTCCCAATCCATGCCCAGCTCGAGCAGCACCGTCTCGGTGTGCTCGAACGCCTGGGGTGCCCGCTGTGCGTTCACCGGGGCACCATCGAACTGGACCGGCCCGCGAACCACCCGCATCGGCGGGGAGCCGTCGATCGCATCGACCTCGAAGAAGGCGTCGTTGGCGATCGCCTGGGGATCCTGTCCCAAATCGAGCAGCGTCTGCACCGCCGCCCACTGCCCCTTCATCGTCTTGAGGTGCTCACGCCAGTATTCGAAGTCATGGCGAAGGAACGCTGCGGTAATCAACTCGCTCGCCTCGGCGCTGTTCTTCATCAGTGACAGCGCGTCGGCGAAGCGCGGATCGTCGGCCGCCTCGGGAATACCAAGGTGCGCGAAGGTGTCGCGGATGTAGGCGCCGGGAACCATGATGAACAGGCTGATGACACGCTCGTCGGATGTCAGATAATGTCCGATGAACGGGTTGACTGGAACGCCGCCCGCAGCCGGGATGCCGACGTGCATCATCTTGCCCGAGTGCAGGTAGGGCGCGATGACCATTCCCGACATCCACATCGCCGAGCTCAGCAGCGAAACGTCGATCTCGCTCGCTTCGCCGGTCTGCGCCCGGTGGAACAGCGCGCCGGCGATGCCGCCCGCCAGGTACATGCCGGACATCGAATCGCCCATGCCACCGATTCCCATGGTGAGCGGCACATTGAACTCCTGCGGCGTCAGCGCCCGACCGATGCCGCTGTGGATCCAGAACGCGGTGGCGTCATAGCCGCCGCGATCCCGGTCCTCGCCCTTGTCGCCATAGCCGCTGCCCCGCGCATAGATGATGTTGGGGTTGACCGCGCGGATGTGCTCAAGGTCGATCTTCAACTTCTGCCGTGCCCCGGGAAGGTAGTTGGTGAGGAACACGTCGGCGGTCTTCGCCAGCTCGTAGATCACCCCCTGCCCTTCAGGCGTGGTGATATCGACGCCGATGCTGCGCTTGCCGCGGTTGGGGTGCTCCATCATCGGGTTGACCAGCGGGTCGAAGGTGTGGCCGACGATCGACGTCATGCCGCGCTGCGCATCGCCCCTGACCGAATGTTCGACCTTGATGACGTCCGCCCCCCAATCCGCGAGAATCGCTCCCGCCGCCGGCACGAACACGAACTGCGCCACCTCCAGGACGCGAACGCCCTTCATCACTTGAGTCATTGTAAGCTTTCTCCCCGCGACCGGACCGGAGCGCGGCCAAGGCGATCGGGCCCTGGGCCATCAGCTGCTCGGTCCGATCTCACTCCACGCCCATCACCATGAGCACAGTTTCGGCGTAATCGAAAGCCCGCGGTGCGCGCGTGTTCGTCGTCTGCAGGCCGGGAACGGGACCGGGAACTGGGCCGGGAACTGGATCGCCGCGTCACGGCGTCACGCTTTTCGCCCTGAGCCACGGACGATGACTCGGGCGAGCGGGCGATGCTCTCGATGATCGTTGCGGCCGCCACCAGCCATGTTCGCCCTGGGTTTGCGCGACGGTCGCGATCCGGCCGGCGGCCAGGTTCAGCGCCAGGCCGCCCGTGCGGGCGAGCAGCGCCCGGTCTGCCTTGAGCGCCGTCGGATGGCAGCTGCGCGGTAGCCAGCGGTCGGCGATGACGATATCGACCCGCTCGCAGGCGGCGGCCAGCGCCCGCTCTGGGACGGAATCGCGGCCGCGCGAGATCAAAAGGTGCCAGTCGCGACCGGCCCGGTGCAGCGCGAGCGTGCAAAAGTCGGCATTGCAACGTGCCCCGGGCGAATCGGCGATCAGTTGTAACGAGCCGCCCATGCCGGCGATCTCGCTGAGCGTATCGGTGGCGAAGCTGCTCTTTCCGGCGCGCAGCACCAGCAGCTCGCCGTCGCTCTCGCCGGTGATGCCGACATGGCGCCCGTCGCCCGAGATGAGCAGATCCGGCGGTCGCAGCGCGGCCAGCGCCAGGGTGCCTAGCGCAATCGGGACACACCCCCACAGCCGGACCCGACCGCGCCACAGCGCCAGCCACAGGCTTCCCGCGACGAACAGCGCGAACCCGCCGCGCCCGAGCGCCGGGAAATGGGTGACCGCGCCCGGCTGCCCCGCGATCCAATGCGCGAGCGCCAGCAGCGCGTCGATCGAACGACCGCACAGCCACCACGCGGGCGCGCCCGCGCCGATGATGTCGAGCAGCAGCGCCAGTGCGATCAGCGGCATGGTCAGGATCGTCGTCAGCGGGATCGCCACGACATTGGCAAGCGCGCCGTAAATTCCCGCGCGGTGAAAGTGGAACAGACCGATCGGGATCAGCGCCAGCTCCACGACGATCCCGGTCGCGAGCAGCGCCGCGAGCGAGCGCAGGCCGCGCGCGATCATTCCTTCGTCGCGCGGCGCCAGATAACGCTTCATCGGCGCCGCGCCATGAAGCGCGATGATCGCGATCACCGCAGCGAAGCTCAGCTGAAAGCTTGCCCCGACGATCGCCTCCGGCCACAGCAGCAGCACCAGGAAGGCCGCCGCCGCCAGCATGCGCAACGACAGCGCCTCACGGCCGAGCGCCAGCGCGCCGAGCACCAGCAGCGCGCCTACGCAGGAGCGCACCGTCGGCACCTCCGCCCCGGTCAGCAACGTGTAGCCGACGCCCGCCGCCGCCCCGACTCCGGCGCCGACGATCGGCAGCCGGACCCGCAGTGCCAGCCACGGCCATAACGCCAGCAGCCGGACGGCGACAAAATAGGCTCCGCCGATTACCGCGCTGACATGCAGCCCGCTGACCGAGAGCAAATGGGTGAGCCCAGCGTCGCGCATCGCCTCCTCGTCGGACACCGCGATCGCACCGCGATCCCCGCTGGCGAAAGCCGCCGCGATACCGCCGGCCGATCCGCCCAATTGCTCGTGAACATGGGTCGACAGTGCCGCCCGGGCCTCGTGCAGCCAGGCCCGCGACCTGCCGATCCCGATCAGTTCGACCTCGCCCATCACCGTTCCGGTGGCCGACAGGCCGGCGAACCAGGCGGTGCGGGCGAAATCATAGCCGCCGGGCAACATCGGCGGCGCCGGCGGCATCAGCCGCAGCCGCAGCCGCAGCCGCGCGCCAATGTTGATTCCCGGCCGATCCAGCGCGAGCGGCAGGTTGACGCGGACGCGGATCGGCCGCGCGGTGCCAGGCTCGCGCGTGGCGAGGACCAGCCGCACCCGCTCCTCGGCGGGCTGGTCCTGCCGATCGAGCACGGTGGCGGCGAACCGGGCCACCACCGGCCGCGCGATCGGCACGGCGCCGACCAACTCCGACTTGGCCCAGATCACACCCATGCCGGCAAGCGCCATCAGCGGCACCGCCACGAGCGCCTGACGCAGGAAGGGAAAGCGCCCGTGCGCGGCCATCAACCCCGCCCCCAGCAGCGCGATCCCCAGCAACAGCGCCGCGAGCGCCGCCCATTGACGCGCGTTGTCGAGCACGAACCAGGCGGCGATGCCCAGCGCGAAAGCGACGACCAGCCATGGCGCGCGTTCGAAGCCCTGCCCGCCAAGAAATCGATCGCAATACGCGGCTGCGCTGGACAAAATCGATCGGCTACGCCAAGGAATTTGCTGCAGTGCAGCGCCTTGTGGGTCCGGTTCGCCGGGCGGATCAATCCACGGCTCGGCTGATCGCTGAGAAGGCGCGGCGTGGCTGGCCATGCCGGGCATAGGACAGGATCGATCGGATGATGGCAAGCGCGGGCATGGCTAGTCAGGGGGAGGCGGGCGCGAAGCCCGCTGCCGCTGCCCGCGCCGATGCCGCGCCCGCTGTCGTCACCCGGTTCGCGCCTTCACCCACCGGGTATTTGCACGTCGGCGGGGCCCGCACCGCCCTGTTCAACTGGCTGTTTGCCCGCCATCACGGCGGCCGCTATCTGCTGCGGATCGAGGACACCGACCGCGCCCGCTCGACCGAGCCGGCGATCGAGGCGATCTTCGACGGGCTGCGCTGGCTCGGTCTCGACGGCGACGAGCCCGCGACTTTCCAGCTCGCCCGCTCGGCCCGCCACGCCGAGGTCGCGCAGGCGCTGCTCGACGCCGGGCACGCGTATCGCTGCTACCTGACCGCCGAGGAGCTCGCCAAGCGCCGCGCCAGCGCGCAGGCCGAACGACGCACGTTCCGCATCGACAGCGAATGGCGCGAAGCCGACGCGGCCGGAACTCGCGAGGGCGCGCCAGAAGGCCAGCCATTCGTCGTGCGCATTAAGGCGCCGCGTGAGGGCGAGACGGTGATCGACGACCTCGTCCAGGGGTGCGTCACCGTCGCCAATGCCGAGCTCGACGATTTCGTGCTGCTGCGCTCGGACGGCACCCCCACCTATATGCTGGCGGTGGCGGTCGACGATCACGACTTGGGCGTGACTCACGTCATCCGTGGCGACGACCATCTTAACAACGCCTTCCGCCAGCTCGCCATCATCCGCGCGATGGACGCGGTCGAGGGCAACTGGCCTGACCCGATCTATGCCCATGTCCCCCTGATCCACGGTGCCGACGGCGCCAAGCTGTCGAAGCGCCACGGCGCGCTCGGCGTCGATGCCTACCGCGATGAGCTCGGCATCCTTCCCGAGGCGCTGTTCAACTATCTGCTGCGGCTCGGCTGGGGCCATGGCGACGACGAGATCATCGCCCGCGATCAGGCGGTCGCATGGTTCGACATCGCCGATGTCGGCAAGGCGCCGTCTCGCTTCGACCTGGCCAAGCTGCTCAACCTTAACGGGCACTATCTGCGCGAGGCCGATGATGCCCGGCTGGCGCAGCTCGTCACCGATCGGCTGCCCGCCGGCGCGGAGCTTGCCCTGCTGACCCGGGCGATGCCGGTGCTCAAAGTCCGCGCGAGAGACCTCGGCGAGCTGGCCGAGGGCGCTGCGTTCCTCTTCACCCGCCGCCCGCTGGCACTCAGCGACAAGGCCGAGGCGTTGCTGACGCCCGAGGCGCGCGATTTGCTCGACCGCATCGCCGGCCGGCTGGCGGACGCCGGCGAATGGACCGTGGAGGGCCTTGAACCGGTTCTGAAACTTATGGCAGAGGAGCTGGGCCTCGGCCTCGGCAAGCTCGCCCAGCCGCTGCGCGCGGCGCTGACCGGCCAGACCACGTCGCCGGGTATTTTCGACGTACTGCACTTGCTCGGA
The DNA here is from genome assembly GCA_039917735.1 of Novosphingobium sp. Classification (GTDB taxonomy): domain Bacteria; phylum Pseudomonadota; class Alphaproteobacteria; order Sphingomonadales; family Sphingomonadaceae; genus Novosphingobium. The sequence continues at coordinate 19,628 of JBDSIY010000052.1, forward strand.
AGGGAGGAAAGCCTTGCGCGGATTGCCGCGCAGGCTCACGCCGACGCCGGGTCTCAAGCCTAGGAGGTGAATGGTGGGTGACCAAGCGAAGCTGGCAGCTGGCGGCCAGGATTCTGAATTTCCCGTACTCAAGGGCAGCGTCGGCCCCGATGTGATCGATATCCGCAAGCTTTACGATCGGACCGGGCTGTTCACCTTCGATCCCGGCTTCACCTCGACCGCGAGCTGCGAAAGCGCGCTGACCTATATCGACGGCGACGAGGGCGTGCTGCTCCACCGCGGTTACCCGATCGGCCAGCTCGCCGAACATTCGAGCTTCACCGAAGTGTCCTATCTGCTGCTCAACGGCGAACTGCCGTCGGCAAAAGAGCTGTCGGACTTCAGCTACACGATCAGCCGTCACACGATGCTGCACGAGCAGCTGATGAGCTTTTACGGCGGCTTCCGGCGCGACGCCCACCCCATGGCGATCATGTGCGGCGTGGTCGGCGCGCTTTCGGCCTTCTACCACGATTCCACCGATATCTCCGACCCGAAGCACCGCAAGATCAGCTCGCACCGGCTGATCGCCAAGATGCCGACGATCGCCGCTGCGGCCTATAAATATTCGGTCGGCCAACCGTTCCTCTATCCGGACAATTCGCTCTCCTACACCGGCAACTTCCTGCGCATGACCTTCGGTGTGCCGGCGGAGCCTTATGAGCTTCATCCGGCGGTCGAGAAGGCGATGGACCGGATCTTCATCCTCCACGCCGACCACGAGCAGAACGCCTCGACCTCGACGGTGCGGCTTGCCGGCTCGTCGGGCGCCAATCCCTTCGCCTGCATCGCCGCCGGCATCGCCTGCCTGTGGGGCCCCGCGCATGGCGGCGCCAACGAGGCCGCGCTCAACATGCTGCTCGAGATCGGCACACCCGACCGCATCCCGCACTACATCGAGCGCGCCAAGGACAAGAACGACCCGTTCCGGCTGATGGGCTTCGGCCACCGCGTCTACAAGAACTACGATCCCCGCGCGGCGGTGATGCAAAAGACGGTGCGCGAGGTTTTCGAGGTTCTCAACGTCAGCAACCCGGTTTTCGAAACCGCGCTGCGGCTGGAGGAAATCGCGCTGTCCGATCCCTATTTCATCGAGAAGAAGCTGTTCCCCAACGTCGATTTCTACTCGGGGATCATCCTTTCGGCGATCGGTTTCCCGACGACGATGTTCACCGCGCTGTTCGCGCTCGCCCGCACCGTCGGCTGGGTGGCGCAGTGGAACGAGATGATCTCCGACCCCGGCCAGAAGATCGGCCGTCCGCGCCAGCTTTACACCGGGCCAACGCAGCGCGACTATTTGCCGGTCGACAAGCGCTAAGGTTCCCCATCCGGGCGGGCGGTCAGCCTGAGGCCGGGCGCCGGGCGCCTGCCGCATGGAGCAGCGCGCCGCCGATGATGAGCAGCGCCAGCAGCTCGACGCTCGCGGCAAGGAGGCCGGCGGCGGCGGCGAGCGCCAGCAGCCCGGCCATAAGCGCGCGATCCTCCAGCCAGCGCGCCGGGCGGCGATCGAACCCGCGAGGAATGAGGCGCAGCAGGCCGATCAGGATCAGCGGCGCGAACAATCGCTCACGCAGCAGCTCACCAGCAAGATGCGGCGGCTGCCAGACCAACACCGCGACCAGCGCGGCATCGATCAGCCAGTCGAGCACGGCCGTCGCCGGGACATTGGTTCCGGGCGGAGCGAGCGTGCCCTGCTCGACCCGCTGCAACATCACCGCCGCCCGCTCGACCAGCGAAGCGAGCACGATCACCACAAGCCCGGTAGCAATGGCGCCGAGCCAGCCGGCGCCGAGCGCAAGCAGCAACAGCAGCGCAACGCCTAGCGCGAGGATGCGGCTGTTGCTGCCGGCGTGGAGCAGCGAGGAGCCGTAGGAATGGATCGCCTTGCGCGCGATCGCCTCGCCGGGCGTCGCGGCTCGCGCCGTGCCAAGGCTCAGCGTGATCCAGGCGCTCTCCACCGCCTGTGCCTCGGAATCGTCGCGCACCAGCCGCCAGCGAGGGCCTTGGCGGGCCGCCTCGGGGATCTCGCGCATCGGCACGCCCTCTTGCAGGGCAATGCGCATCAGCGCCGAGGGGAGGTCGTAATCGGCCGGAAGATCCACCAGCCGCTCAACCAGCCGCGCGGGGATGCGCATCGCCCCGCCCGAGGCGCGGTGAAGGTCGATGCGCTCGAAACCCTCGGTAACCGCAATCGCCGACGGCTGCACGAGGACGCCCGGACCAGCCTCCAACAGTTCGATCGCCGCGCGCGGCTCGACCAGCAACCCATCGCCCAGCACCACCAATTCGTCGTCGGCACCGACCAGCGCAGCGAGGCCCCGCGCGCCCGAGACGACGTTAAACTGCGCCCCCGCCGCCTGCGCCAGCCGCTTGAGCGCGACATGCTCGGCGCCGGCGTGGCGCGCCAGGCAGATCAACCGGCGGCATTCCAGCGCCAGCGCCAGATCGAGCTGGTGCCGGGCGAGGGTGCGGCCGCCCACCGTCAGGAAGGCGCGAGGCAGGTCGCCATCGGCGGACGCGGACTCGGTCATGGCAAAAAGTGCAATGCGCAGCGTGCTGATCCCCGGCCGACCCCAGCCGGTCCTTAGGCAATTGGCCCGCGCGTGCCAAGCAGCGCGGGCGGGCGCGACCGTCCGGGCCGAGATGGTGGAGAAGCACGGCGCCGGGGTTTATCGCCCGCGAGCGCGTGCTAAGCACGTCCGCCATGACCGGAAACAGCCAAGTGATCGCGCTCGAAGGCGACGATGCGCCGCCCTTCGCAACGACGTTCGTAGCCCCCGCACCGGAGAAACTAGCTGCTCCAGCCGCGCTGTGGCCGGCCGTGGAACCGGTGCCGGCGGAAGATATATCCCGGCGTCCCAGCGGGCTTGCAGGAGGGCTGGCGCTGGTGCTGGCGATCGCCTGGACGGGTTTCTTTGTCTGGACCCGGCGCACCGAATTCGTCGCCGCCGCCGATCCACGCTGGTGGACTGCCGCGATCGCCGACTGGGCGGTGCCCGTGCTGCTGATCGGAGTCCTCTGGCTGCTGGCGCAGCGCGGCCAACGCCAGACACGCCGCTTCGACGCGGCGGCAACCCGGCTTCCCGATGAAACAGAGCGGCTGGGAGCGGGGCTGACCGCGGTTAACCGCGAGCTCGGCCGCGCGCGCGAAACCCTCGCCGGGCTTGCCGAAAGCGGCGAGGAATTCCGCGCCCGGTTTGCCGCGCAGGAGGCCGAAGCGCTGGCGACAATGCGCGCGCGGCTGGCCGCGCTGGGCGAGGAAGGCGCGGGCGTCGCCGCGCGGCTGCGTGACGGCGAAGCGAGCGCGCTGGCGCGCTGGCGCGAGGCGACCGCCCGGCTCGAAAGCGACAGCAGCGGCGCGCTGGTGCTGCTCGACAACGCCCACCGCGACGCGGCCGAGGCCGGGCGCGAGCGGATCCGCGCGCTTTCCGACGAGGTCGAGCTGATCGAGGGCCGCTTCGAGCAGCAAGCGGCAGCGCACGTCGCGCATGGCGAGAAGATCGAGGCGTGGCTTGCCCAGAGCGAGCGGCGCGTCGCCGAGATCGCGGCGCATGGCGCGGAGGCGGAGAACCGCCTTGCCGCCAGCGTCGAGGCGCTCACAAGCGCGCTCGCCGCTAGCCAGTCCGAGCTGGTCGGCGCCGAAAGCCGGGTTGCCACGCTCACCGAGGCCAGCACCCGCTTGCTGGAGCTGATCACCGCAAGTGCGGCGCACGGCCGCGAGGAACTCCCGGCGGCGCTCGCCGCGAGCGAGCAGGGGCTGGCGACGCTTGCCGAGCACGCGTCGCAATTGGTCTCGGCGATCGGCGACGCCAGCACCCAGGGCGAGCGCCTGGCCGATCAGCTCGAAGGCTCGGGCGAAGCGCTGGTCTCACGTTTCGCGGAGGTGACGCAGCTGCAATCGAGCGCCGATCAGCGCGCGGCCGGCCACGCCGCGCGTCTCGACGAGTTGCGTGACGCGCTGACCGACATCGAGCAGCGCAACGCCCGTCTGGTCGGCGAGGCGCATGGCGCGCTGGCAACGGCGGTGGGCGAGCTTGGTGACGCCGCCGCCGCGGTGCTCGCCGAGGTCGCCGCGGCGGGTCCGGCAACGGTTTCGGCGCTGTCCCGGCAGCTTGCCGAGGAAAGTTCGGCCGGGTTGCAGCGCGTGCTGCGCGAGAGCACGGCGGAAACCGCTGGGCACCTCGAACAGGCCGTGTCGCATGCGGCCGGCATCAGCCGCGAGGCGACCAGCGAACTGCGCAATGAGATCGCCCGGGTCGATGAACTGGCCGGCAACCTCGAAGCGCGGGTCGCGCTCGCCCGGCGCGAGGCCGAGGAGCAGACCGGGCATGAGTTCGCCCAACGCGCGGCGGTGATCAGCGAGAGCCTCAAGTCCAACGCCATCGACATCGCCGGCGCGCTGACCGCCGATGTCGCCGACACTGCCTGGGCTGCCTATCTGCGCGGCGACCGCGGCGTCTTCGCGCGCCGCGCCGTCAGCCTGCTCGGGCCTCGCGAAAATCGTTCGATCGTCGGTCTCTACGAGGCGGACCCGGCCTTCCGCGGCCATGTCAGCCGCTATGTTCACGATTTCGAGGCGATGCTGCGTCAGCTGCTTTCGGCGCGCGACGGCCACGTCCTCGCCGTCACCCTGCTCTCATCGGACATGGGCAAGCTTTATGTTGCGCTCGCCCAGGCGATCGAGCGGCTACGACGGTGAAGGCTGCGGCGCTGTCCGCCTGAGGTACTCGGGGTCCTTGTAGCCGGGCGGCCCGTCGCTGAAGACGTCGAGCGATTTGACGCCCACCCAGCCCTCGACATAGTTCAGGTAGAACAGGCCGAAGAGCACGGCGGCGAGCACCGTCGCGCGCAGTGCGGTCCGGCCGGGGCGAAATCCCGCCGGCGCGCTGTCCGCCTGACCGGGGACCCGCGCCTCGCCCGCTTCCTCATGGGTGCGCACGCCGAAGGGCATGACCAGGAATGCGCTCAGCACCCAGACCAGGCAATAGATCGCAAGCATCGACGGCCAGCGCATGGCTAACTGCCCGGGAGTTTGGTTATGCCAAAGCCCCTCCCCTTCAGGGGAGGGGTTGGGGTGGGGCGCTCACCCGAAGCAAGGCGCCCAACGGAGACGCCCCACCCCTCGATCCCCTCCCCTGAAGGGGAGGGGAAGCTTCTTAACCCGCTACTCATCGAGCAGGATGACCTGAACCTGCGGCTTCTTGCCAGACCAGCGCTGGGCCGCGCGCCGTGCCGCCAGCCGCGCCGCTTCCCGCCGGGCGGCGACATCGCGCGTGGCAGGCCCCTTGAGCTTGGCGAGCGCCGTCGTGACGTCCGCCTTCGCCTCCTCGACGAATCGGCCGTAATCCTCGTCGAGTGGCAGGCCGATGCCGGTCACCGCGACCTTCCCCCGGCCGTCGATCGCGACGGTGACGATGCCGGCGAAGGCCAGCCGCCGCCGCATGACCATCGCTTCGCCATCCGCCGGGGTGATGATGTCGCCATCGAGCAGCAGCCGGCCGTTGCGCACCTCGCCGAATTTGCCAGGCTTGCCAGGCGCGAGGCGAACGAGGTCGCCGTTCCCTTGGACGACGGCCTTGCCGATGCCGCAGGCCTCGCCGAGCCGCGCCTGCTCGCGCATGTGGCGCATCTCACCGTGCACCGGCACCAGCACCTCGGGCCGCAGCCAGCCGTAAAGCGCCTCCAGCTCGGGGCGGCCGGGGTGGCCGGAGACGTGGATCGGGCTCTGTCGGTCGGTGACGATGGTGATCGCCCGGCCGGCAAGGCGGTTCTGGATGCGGCCGATGGCGATTTCGTTGCCGGGAATCTGGCGGCTGGAGAACAGCACGACGTCACCGGCCTCAAGCGCGATCTGGTGGTTGCCCTCGGTGATCCGCGCCAGCGCCGCGCGCGGCTCACCCTGGCCGCCGGTGGCGACGATCAGCACCTGCCCGCGCGGCAGCCGCATCGCCGTGGCGAAGTCGACCGCCTCGGGCAGATGTTCGAGATAGCCGCTGCTCTTCGCCGCGCCGATGATCCGATCGAGCGAGCGCCCCGCCACGCAGAGCCGGCGCCCGGTCGCCCGCGCCACCTCGCCCAGCGTCTGCAGGCGGGCGACGTTGGAGGCGAAGGTCGTCACCAGCACGCGCTTGCCATGGTGGCGGCCGACCTCCTCGAGCAGGCCGCGATAGACCTCGCCCTCCGAGCCCGAGGCTTCCGGATTGAAAACGTTGGTCGAATCGCAGACCAGCGCGAGCACACCCGCGTCGCCGATGACGCTCAACTCCTCGGCGGTGGTCGGCACGCCGATGCGGGGGTCGTCATCGAGCTTCCAGTCGCCGGTGTGGAAGATGCGGCCGTAAGGCGTTTCGATCAGCAGCGCGTTGCCCTCGGCGATCGAATGGGCGAGCGGCAGATAGCGCAACTCGAAGGCGCCGAGCCGGAACGGTTCGAGATCATCGACGATGCGCAGATCGACCTCGCCAGCGATCCCCGCTTCCTCCAGCTTGTCCTGCACCAGCCGCGCGGTGAACGGCGTCGCATAGAGCGGCACCCCGAGGTCGGCGGCGAAATAAGGGACCGCGCCGATGTGGTCCTCATGCGCGTGCGTCAGCACCACGCCGAGCAGATCACGCTTGCGCTCCTCGATAAAGGTGAGATCGGCGAACACCAGATCGACGCCCGGATAGTCGGAGTCGCCGAAGGTCATGCCGAGATCGACCATCAGCCACTTGCCGTCGCACCCATAAAGGTTGACGTTCATGCCGATCTCGCCCGAGCCGCCGAGCGCGCAGAAGATCAGCTCGCGACCGGGCTTCATGGCGGGCCCGCCCGCTGCGCGAGGATCGCCAGCCCTTCCAGCGTCAGATCGGGATCGACCGCCTCGAAGATGTCGGTCGCCTCGTCGAAAAGCACGGCCATGCCGCCGGTGGCGATCACCTTGACCGGCCGGCCAACCTCGGCGCGCATCCGTGCGATCAGCCCCTCCATCATCGCGACATAGCCCCAGAACACGCCGATCAGCATCTGGTCCTCGGTGTTGGTGCCGATCACGCTGGTGCTGCGCGGGACCTGGATGGCGATGCGCGGCAGCATCGCGGTGTTGCCCACCAACGCGTCGAGCGACAGGTTGATCCCCGGGGCGATGACGCCGCCCTTGTAGGCGCCGTGGAAGTCGATCACATCGAAGGTCGTCGCCGTCCCGAAATCGACGACGATGACGTCGCCCGGGTATTTGGCGTGCGCGGCGATGGCGTTCACCGCGCGATCGGCGCCGAGCGATTCCGGCTGATCGACGTCGATGTCGATGCTGTAGCCGACCGGCGGCCGTCCGGCGATCAGCGGTTCCAGCTGGAAATAGTTGGCGGCGAGAACCTGCAGATTGTGCAGCGCGCGCGGCACCACGGTGGCGATGATGATCCGGGTGATGGACTTGCGCTCCACCCCCCTGATCGCGAGCAGCTGCATCAACCAGACGGCGTATTCGTCGGCGGTGCGTCGCGGGTCGGTGGCGATACGCCAGCGCGCCTTCATCGCGCCGGCCCGGCCGGCCGCCTCGGGCGCATCGAACAGCGCGAAGACGATGTTGGTGTTGCCGGCGTCGATGGCTAGCAGCATGGGCTGGCTCCGTCGCTGTCCTGGTCCGCGAGGCGCACCTCACCAGCGTGGATGGCACGCGTCTCGCCATCCGCCAAGCGCAGTTGCAGCACCCCCGCCTCGTCCAGCCCGGCGAAACCGCCGGTGAACGTCTGGCCACCAGCCTCGACGGTAAGCGGCGTGCCGATCGGATGGGCGGCGGCGAGCCAGCGCCGGACGATCGGGGCGAGGCCGTATGAGCGCCAGCGATCGAGCTCCTGGTCGAACGCGGCGGCCAGTTCCTCGGCGAAGGCATCGCGGGCAGGCGCCGGGCCGAGTTCGGCAAGCGCCATCGCATCGCGCCCGGGCACATGTGGCGCCGTCGCCAAGTTCACGCCGATGCCGAGCACCACGCTATCCCCGCTGCGCTCAAGCAGGATGCCGGCGAGCTTGGCGAGGCCGATCATCAGATCGTTCGGCCATTTGAGCAGGGCGGTGTCGCTGGCGGGAAGATGCGCGCAGACGGCCGCATGGACCGCTAGCCCGGCCACCAGCGCCAAACTCTCCATCGCCGGATCGCCGAAGCGGCGGTGGACGGCGGTCGAACCCATGAAGTTGCCGGAGCCGTCGGACCATACGCGCCCCGTCCGTCCCCTTCCCGCGCTCTGGCGGTCGGCGATGAGCCACTCGCCCTCGGGCACATGGTCGCCGCCCGCGATGCGCGCGAGCAGGTCGGCACTGGTCGAGCCGGTTTCCGGAACGCGGTGGATCAAACGACGTGGAGCAATGCGGTCGCGGCACTGTCCGCCAGTCCGCCGAGCCACCGCGTCAGCAGATAGCCGAGTGGCGAGATGGCGACGCTGCTCAGCAGCAGCAGCGCCTTGTGCGCCCAGTCACTATCGTGCGCGAATTCGCCGTCGGCGGGGATCCGGCCCGAGGGCTCGTCGAAGAAGGCTATCTTGACGATCTTGATGTAATAAAAGGCGCCGATCACGCTGGCGGCGATGCCGATCGCCGCCAGCGGCACCATCCCGGCATCGACGGCGGCGCGGAACACCACGAACTTGCCCCAGAATCCGAACAGCGGCGGAATGCCGGCCAGGCTGAACATCGCCGCTGCCAGTGCCCAGGCCAGCGCCGGCCGAACCCGCGAAAGGCCGGCGAGATCGGCGATGTCCTCGACCGGTTTGCCCTCGACATCGCGCAGCATCAGCACGACGAGGAAGGCGGCGACGTTCATCGCCACATAGATCGCCAGATAGACCAGCATCGCCGAGGCGCCTTCGCGCGTGCCAGTGGCAAGCCCGATCAGCAGGAACCCGACGTTGTTGATCGAGGAATAGGCGAGCAGCCGCTTGATGTTGAACTGGCCGATCGCGCCCAGTGCGCCGACAATGATCGAGGCAAGCGAGGCGAAGATGACGATCTGCTGCCAGGCGCCGGCCTGGGTGCCGAACGCATCGAGCGCGACGCGCATGGTCAGCGCCAGCCCGGCGACCTTCGGCGCTGTCGAGAAGAAGGCCGTTACCGGGGTGGGCGAGCCCTCGTACACGTCCGGCGTCCACATGTGGAACGGCACTGCGGCGATCTTGAAGGCGAGGCCGGCGAGCACGAAGGTGATGCCGAAGACGGCCCCGGTCGCCAGTCCGCCATCGAGCGCGGCGCGGATGCCGGCGAAGCCGGTGGTGCCGGTGAAGCCATAAACCAGGCTCATGCCGAACAGCAGGATGCCGCTGGCGAGCGAGCCGAGCACGAAATATTTGAGCCCCGCCTCGCCCGAGCGCTCGTCCGAGCGGAGGAAGGCGGCGAGCACGTAGGAGGCCAGCGAATTCAGCTCGAGGCCGATGTAGAGCGTTATCAGATCGGTCGCCGATACCATCAGCCCCATCCCCATCGCGCCGAACAGCACCAGGATCGGGAATTCGGCGCGCATCGCGCGCAGCCGATCGAGGAATACAGGAGCGACGATCAGGGTCACCGCCGCCGAGCCGTAGATCAGCAGCTTGGCGAAGCTGGCGAAGGCGTCGGCGCGATACTGGCCGGAAAAGGCCTGCGTCCCCGCTCCGCTCGCGCCGGCGCAGAGCGCGGGGGCGACGAGGAAGGCAGCGCCGACGAGCACCGCTACCGAGGCAACGCTGACGGTGCGCGCCGCCTTGTCGCCCGACCAACCGGCGACGAGCAGCAGCAGCAGCCCGGCGACGCTGAGCAGCTCCTCCGGAGCGACCAGGCGCAGCGAATCGAGGAGCGGGTTCAATGCATGCTCCCGTGATGTTCTTCGGCGGCAAGCGCCGGACGTCCGGCTGTCGGCCTGGCGTCGCTGGCCGGCCTCGCCTGGGCCAGGCGCGCGTCGAGTGCGGCAATGTCCTTGCGCATCGGCGCGAGGAAGCTTTCCGGATAGACGCCCATCCACATCACCACGGCGGCGATCGCGGCGAGCATCGCCAGTTCGCGGCGATCGAGATCGGGCATCGCCGCGGCGTCGGCGTTGCGCTGCTCGCCGAAAGCGACGCGACGATAGAGGTAGAGCATATAGGCGGCGCCGAGGATGATGCCGGTGGTGCTCACCAGCGCCACCCAGCTCGACAGCTTGTAGATGCCGGCAAGGCTGAGGAACTCGCCGACGAAGCCGCTGGTGCCGGGCAGGCCGACCGAGGCCATCGTGAACAGCATGAACAGCAGCGCGTATTTCGGCATGTTGATCGAAAGCCCGCCGTAGCGGTCGATCTCGCGGGTGTGCAGCCGGTCGTAAATCACGCCCACCGCGAGGAACAGCGCGCCCGAGACCAATCCATGGCTCAGCATCACCACCATCGAGCCTTCCAGCCCCTGGATGTTGAACGCGAACAGCCCGACGGTGACGATCGCCATATGCGCGACCGAGGAATAGGCGATCAGCTTCTTCATGTCGCGCTGCACCAGCGCGACCAGCGAGGTATAGACAACCGCCACCATTGACAGGCCGAAGATCAACCAGGCGAATTGGGCGCTCGCCTCCGGAAACATCGGCAGCGAAAAGCGGATGAAGCCGTAGCCGCCCATCTTCAGCAGCACGCCGGCGAGGATGATCGAGCCGGCAGTCGGCGCCTGCACGTGCGCGTCGGGCAGCCAGGTGTGCACCGGCCACATCGGCATCTTGACCGCAAAGCTGGCGAAGAACGCCAGCCACAGCCAGTTCTGCGCGGCGCGCGGGAAATCATGCGCCATCAGCGTCGGAATGTCAGTGGTGCCGGCCTCATGCACCATCCACAGCATCGCGATGAGCATCACCACCGAGCCGAGCAGCGTATAGAGGAAGAACTTGTAGCTCGCGTAGATGCGATCGGCTCCGCCCCAGATGCCTATAATCAGATACATCGGGATCAGCCCGGCCTCGAACATGATGTAGAACAAATAGAGGTCCTGCGCCGCGAACACGCCGATCATCAGCGTTTCCATCAGCAGGAAGGCGGCCATGTATTCGCCGACGCGCTTCTCGATCGCATTCCAGCTCGCGCCGATGCAGATCGGCATCAGGAACACTGAGAGCAGGATCAGCATCAGGGCGATGCCGTCGATACCCAGCGCCCAGTTAAACCCGGCGAACAGCGGCACCTTCTCGACGAACTGCCACTGGGCGCCGCCGATGTCGTAATTCGCCCACAGCACGATACCGAGCGCGAGGTCGACCAGCGTCGCGCCAAGCGCGATCGCGCGGGCAGCGGGAGCGCGAACGCCCAGGCAGGCGACCGCGCCGAGCAGCGGGACGAGGAGCATGAGGGTGAGGATGGGGAAATGAGTCACGCGAAGTCCTCCTCAAGCTCGCTTGGGGAGGGGGACCAGCGAAGCTGGTGGAGGGGTAGGTCCGTCAGCGCGAAACGTTCCAGAGGACACCCCTCCACCAGCCAGCGGCTGGTCCCCCTCCCCGGCAAGCCGGGGAGGACATTCACGCGCGCCCCGCTCATCGCGCCATCGCCCAGCTGACCGCTCCGACCAGCCCCAGCAGCATCACCAGCGCATAGCTGGTGAGGTACCCCGACTGGACCCTTCGCGCGAACACCGAGCCCTTTTCGACCACCCAGGCGGCGCCGTTCGGGCCGAAACGGTCGATGATGCCGATGTCTCCCCCCCGCCAGAACAGCCGGCCGATCCAGAAGGCGGGGCGGACGAACAGGAAGTCGTACAGCTCATCGAAGTACCACTTGTTGTAGACGAAGCGATGGACGACGCCGATTTGCTCGACCACCGCCGACGGGAAGCGGGTGTTGCGGATGTAGCCGTACCAGGCGATCAGCAGCCCGGTCGCCATGACGATGAACGGCGACCATTGCACCCAGCCGGGCACCTGGTGCGCGGCGTGCATCAGGTGCTCGTTGAAGGCGACGCTGCCGCGCCAGAACTCGCCGCCGGTTTCCGGCCCGACGAAGGCGCCGCTGAACACAAAGCCAGCGAACACTGCGCCGATGCTCAGCAAAACCAGCGGCACCAGCATGGTCATCGGCGATTCATGCGGATGATAGCCGGCGGTACCGTCACCGTGGCTGGTGTGCGCGGCAGGCCCTTCGTGAGCGGCGGCGTGGTGCCCGTGCGGTTCGGCGTGCGCCCCGGCGTGTTCCTCGCCGGAATGCTCCTCGTCCGGGTGCTCGTGGTGGCCATGAACGGCGTGCTGGATGTGCTCGGATTGCGCCCAGCGCGGCTTACCCCAGAAGGTCAGGAACATCAGCCGCCACGAATAGAAGCTGGTCATCAACGCGGCGGTAATGCCGCACCAGAAGCCGAATGTGCCAAGCTCGCCGCCCCCGGCATAGGCCGCCTCGAGGATCGAATCCTTCGAATGGAAACCGGCGAAGCCGCCGACGCCGACGATGCCGACTCCGGTAATCGCCAGCGTGCCCGCCATCATCCCCCAGAAGGTTAGCGGAATGTGCCGGCGCAAACCACCGTAGTAGCGCATGTCCTGCTCGTGATGCATCGCGTGAATCACCGAGCCGGCGCCGAGGAACAGCAGCGCCTTGAAGAAGGCGTGGGTGAACAGGTGGAACATCGCCGCGCCATAGGCGCCCACCCCGGCGGCGACGAACATGTAGCCGAGCTGCGAGCAGGTCGAATAGGCGATGACGCGCTTGATGTCCCACTGCGTCGTGCCGACGGTCGCGGCGAAGAAGCAGGTCGCGGCGCCGATGAAGGTGACGAAGCCCGAGGCGGTGGGGCTCGCCTGGAACATCGGCGACAGCCGGCAGACCATGAACACCCCGGCGGTGACCATCGTCGCGGCGTGGATCAGCGCCGAGACCGGGGTCGGGCCCTCCATCGCGTCCGGCAGCCAGGTGTGCAGCCCGAGCTGCGCGGACTTGCCCATCGCGCCGATGAACAGCAGGATGCACAGCACCGTCATCGTGTCGAACCGGCCGCCGAGGAAGCCAATGGTCGAACCCGCCATATGCGGCGCGGCGGCAAGAATTTCCGGGATCGACACGGTGCCGAACACCAGGAAGGTGCCGAAGATGCCGAGCATGAACCCGAGGTCGCCGACCCGGTTGACGACGAAGGCCTTGATCGCGGCGGCACTGGCCGAGGGCTTCCGGAACCAGAAGCCGATCAGCAGGTAAGAGGCGAGGCCGACCCCCTCCCAGCCGAAGAACATCTGCACCAGATTGTCGGCGGTCACCAGCATCAGCATCGCGAAGGTGAACAGCGACAGATAGGCGAAGAACCGCGGCTGATCCGGGTCCTCCTCCATATAACCCCAGCTGTAGAGGTGGACCAGCGCCGAGACGGTGGTGACCACCACCAGCATCACCGAGGTCAACGCATCGACGCGCAGCGCCCAATCGAAACTGAGCGTACCCGACTTCACCCATTGCGCCACCGGCACGACCTGCGCCTCGGCGCTGCCCGACAGGAAACCGACGAAAATCGGCCAGCTTAGCGCGCAGGCGATGAACAGCGCGCCGGTCGTCACCAGTTTGGCGGCGGTGTTGCCGATCATCCGATTGCCGAAGCCCGCGACGATCGCCGCCAGGATCGGCAGGAAGGTGATGAAGAGGATCGGATTCAAGCGCTCAACCCTTCATCCGGTTGACGTCATCGACGGCGATCGTCCCCCGGTCGCGGAAGTAGAGCACCAGGATCGCCAGCCCGATCGCCGCCTCTCCCGCCGCCACGGTCAACACGAACATCGCGAAGATCTGTCCAGTCAGGTCGTGCAGGAATGAGCTGAAGGCAACGAGGTTGATGTTCACCGCCAGCAGGATCAGTTCGATCGCCATCATGATGACGATGATGTTCTTCCGGTTCAGGAAGATGCCCAGCACGCCGAGCACGAACAGGATCGAGCTGACGACGACGTAATGTTCAATGCCGATCATGCGTGCACTCCTCCCTGAGCTTGCTCGGGGAGGGGGACCACCGCAGGTGGTGGAGGGGTAGAGGCGGGTCAGCCGAGATCGCGAGGTCACGCCATGCCGACTGTACCCCTCCACCATGCCGCGCACGGTCCCCGCCCCCACGCTTCGCGCCGGGACGATTTAGAAAGGCAATCACAGCGTCACCCCCCGGCCCACTTCCGGCCGCATGTTGACGACGGCGTCCTGTGGCCGGCGGGCGTTCTGGCGCGGCACGTTCTGGCCGCGCGAGTCGCCGCGCTGGCGATGGGTGAGCACGATCGCGCCGATCATCGCCACCAGCAGGATGATGCCTGCCGCCTCGAACAGGAACAGATAGCGCCCATAGAGCAGCGCGCCGATCGCCTTGATATTGCTGGCCTGGGCAGCCGTCGCCGAGGCGCCGTCCGGCGTTCCCAGCTGCAGCGCTCCCGCGCGATAGGCGCCCACCCCGAGCACGATCTCGGCCAGCAGCACCAGCGCAACGATCAGCCCCAACGGGAAATTGCGGATGAAGCCCGCGCGCAGCTCGGCGAAATCGATGTCGAGCATCATCACCACGAACAGGAACAGCACCGCCACCGCCCCGACGTAAACGATCACCAGCAGCATCGCGATAAACTCGGCCCCTACCAGCACCATCAGCCCCGCCGCATTGAAGAAGGCAAGGATCAGCCACAGCACCGAATGCACCGGATTGCGGGCGAGAATGGTGATCGCGCCCGACGCGATGGTCAGCGTTGCGAACAGATAGAATGCGACCGCCTGGATCACGACGCGCCCCGAAGCACGTCGCTAATGTCAGCCCTCGTCATCGCGCCGCCCCTAGCGATACGGCGCGTCGGCTTCAAGGTTCGCGGCAATCGCCCGCTCCCACTTGTCCCCGTTCGCCAGCAGCTTGGCCTTGTCGTAGAGCAGCTCCTCCCGCGTTTCGGTCGAATATTCGAGATTCGGCCCCTCGACGATCGCATCCACCGGGCAGGCTTCCTGGCAAAAGCCGCAGTAGATGCATTTGGTCATGTCGATATCGTAGCGGGTGGTGCGGCGCGATCCGTCGCTGCGCGGCTCGGATTCGATGGTGATCGCCTGCGCCGGGCAAACCGCCTCGCACAGCTTGCAGGCGATGCAGCGCTCCTCGCCGTTCGGGTAGCGACGCAGCGCGTGTTCGCCGCGAAAACGCGGCGACGTTGGGTTCTTTTCAAAGGGATAGTTGATCGTCGCCTTGGGTTTGAAGAAATACTTCAGCGTCAGCCAATGCGCCTTGACGAATTCCCAGAGGGTGAAGCTCTTGACGAGCTGCGCGACATTCATCCGCCATACCTCGTAAACATCAGCCAGCCGCTCACCAGCACGACGAAGCCGAGCGAGACCGGCAGGAACACCTTCCAGCCCAGCCGCATCAGCTGATCGTAGCGATAGCGCGGCACGGTCGCCTTCACCCAGCTGAAGATAAAGAAGAAAAACAGTATCTTCGCGAACAGCCAGATCCAGCCGGGGATCCAGTAGAGGATCGGCAGCTCGAGCGGCGGCAGATAGCCGCCCCAGAACAGCGTCGCGTTGAGCGCGCACATCAGCAGCACGTTCGCGTATTCGCCCAGCCAGTAGAGCGCGAAGGACATCGACGAATATTCGGTCTGGTAGCCGGCGACCAGCTCGCTCTCCGCTTCAGTCAGGTCGAAGGGCGCGCGCCCGGTTTCGGCCATGCCCGAGATCAGGAACATCACCCACATCGGGAACAGCAGCGGGTTGAAGACGAAGCCGTTGACGATGCCGAAAACGTGGCCCCGTTGCGCCTGGACGATCTCGTTGAGGTTAAAGCTGCCTGCCCACAGCACCACGCAGATCAGGATGAAGCCGATCGAGACTTCATAAGAGATCATCTGCGCGGACGCCCGCATTGCGCTGAAAAACGGGTATTTCGAGTTCGAAGCCCAGCCCGCGATGACCACGCCGTAAACCCCGAGAGAGCTGATCGCCAGCACGTAGAGCAAGCCGACGTTGATGTCCGCCAGCACCGCGCCCGAGTTGAACGGGATCACCGCCCAGGCCATCAGCGCGACGGTGAAGGTGATGATCGGCGCGATAAGGAACAGGCCCTTGTTCGATGCCGAGGGGACGATCGTCTCCTGCAGGAACACCTTGAGGCCGTCGGCGAAGCTCTGCAGCAGCCCGAACGGGCCGACGACATTGGGCCCGCGCCGCAGCGCCATCGCCGCCCAGATCTTGCGATCGGCATAGATGATCATCGCCACCGCCAGCATCAGCGGCAGCGCGATCAGCAGGATGCCGGCGATCGTGGCGAGGAACCACGCGCCGCCATAGGTCAGGCCGTGCGATTGGAAGAAGGCTGTCACTCCGCCGCCTCCGCGAAATCCTGGCCGTGGAGCAATTCGGCCGAGCAGCGCTGCATCGTCGGGCTGGCGCGGGCGATCGGGTTGGTCAGGTAGAAGTCCTTGATCGGATAGGCGATCGCGCCTTCCGCCGAGCCGCTTCCGCCTGGCAACGCGCCGCCGTAATCGGCGAGCCCCTCGACGCCGAGCGCCGGCACCTCGGCGATCATCGCCGCGCGCAGTTCCTCGAAGCTGTCGAAGCCGACGGAAACGCCAAACGCATCGGCGAGCGCGCGCAGGATCGTCCAGTCCTCGCGGCCCTCACCCGGTGCGAACACCGCCTTTTCGGCGAATTGCACACGGCCTTCGGTGTTGACGTAGGTGCCGGCCTTCTCGGTGAAGGCGGCGCCGGGAAGGATGATGTCGGCCGCATGCGCGCCTTTGTCGCCGTGGTGGCCGATATAGACGACCGTCGATCCGGCGAAGCGCGTGTAGTCGACCTCGTCCGCGCCGAGCGACAGCAGCAGCTTTGGCGCCGCCTCGACGACATCCGCGATGCCGCCCTTTTGCGCAAAGCCGAGCATCAGCCCGCCCATCCGGCTCGCGGCGAGGTGGAGCACGTTGAAGCCGTGCCAGTGGGCGCCCTCCTCAAGATCACGGACGAGGTTCCATTCCCCGGCCAAAGCCAGCGCCGCCCCGAGCCCGCCACGCCCAAGCCCCGCGCCGCCGACGATGATCGCGGGCCGCTTGGCCGCGCCGAACGCCTCGCCGACATGGTCGGGAAGCGCACCGAGCACCGACAAATCCTCGCCAAGGAACTCGCCGCCGAAGGTGGTTTCCCACTCCGGCCCGATCAGGAACATTTTCGCGCCGCGCTTGACCGCGCGGCGCAGGCGAACCTGCACCGACGGCGCTTCCCAGCGCACGTTGCTGCCCACGATTAGCAGCGCGTCGGCGTGCTCGATGCCGCCAAAAGTCGAGTTGAACGCGACCCCCGCCAGGTTCGACGTGTCATAATCCATCCCGGTCTGCCGGCCTTCGAGCAGCTCGGACCCCAGCCCGGCAAGCAGGCGCTTCGCAGCGAACATGGTCTCGCAATCGAGCAGGTCGCCGGCCACCGCCGCCACGCTGGCGCCGGGGTTCACCGAAGAAATCGCGGCGAAGGCTTCGTCCCATGTCGCGGTAACCAGCCGACCGTCGCGCCGGATCCACGGCCGATCGAGCCGGCGGCGAGTCAGCCCTTCGACCTGATAGCGCGCCTTGTCGCTGATCCACTCCTCGTTGACGTCGTCGTTGACGCGCGGCAGCACCCGCATCACCTCGCGCCCGCGGCTGTCGACGCGGATATTGGCGCCACAGGCGTCGGACACGTCGATGGACAGCGTCTTCTTCAGCTCCCACGGCCGCGCCTCGAAGGCGTAGGGGCGGCTGGTCAGCGCACCGACCGGGCACAAATCGATGACATTGGCGCTCATCTCGTGCCTGGCGGCATGTTCGAGATAGGTGGTGATCTGCATGCTCTCGCCGCGATAGAGCGCGCCGATCTCGTCGACCCCGGCGATCTCCTCGGAGAAGCGGACGCAGCGCGTGCAGTGGATGCAGCGCGTCATCTGCGTCTTGATCAGCGGCCCCATGTATTTGTCGGTCACCGCGCGCTTGTGCTCGTGATAGCGCGAGCCGCCCCGGCCATAGACCATCGCCTGGTCCTGCAGATCGCATTCGCCGCCCTGGTCGCAAATCGGGCAATCGAGCGGGTGGTTGATGAGCAGGAACTCCATCACCCCCTCGCGCGCCTTCTTGACCATGTCGGAGGCGGTGAACACCTCCTGCTTGTCGGCGGCCGGCAGCGCGCAACTCGCCTGCGGCTTGGGCGGTCCCGGCTTCACCTCCACGAGGCACATCCGGCAGTTGCCGGCGATGGAGAGCCGCTCGTGATAGCAGAAGCGCGGGATCTCCTTGCCGGCGAGCTCGCACGCCTGCAGCACGGTGGCCCCCTGCGGGACCTCGATTTCCTGGCCGTCGACGGTGAGCTTAGGCATCAGGTTCTTCCCGCAATGTCGTAACCTCTGTTCCGGCAGGTGCTCCCGCCAAGCGGTAGAAATTCAAGCCTAGTGCCCCTCGCACAACTTCGCGGCTCAATCGTACCTGACCACTGGTGAGACATTGCCCAAGGAACGGAGCCAATTCAGCGAAGGCGGTGTTTTCAGCAGCCGAAGCAGGGGCGCTCAATAAGAGCTTTTGCACGCCGTCCGGGCTGCGCCGGGTGACGCATTCGCCGAAGCGCGACAGCAATGCGGCGGTCGTTGCTTTGAAATGAGCCGCTTGCGCCGCCCTCGATCTGGCATCGGTGCCATTTGCTGACGCAGCGTTGAGAGGACTTGGGTCGCAGTGGTTCAACGACGATGCGGACGAGAAATCAAAGTGGCGAACTACTGCGTAGTCCTTCCTAACCAATGCCTCTGCTATACTATATCTGAACAAGTCCGACCCAAACGACAGGTTGACGCCCGATCCCTGATTCACGCGCGCTGCACATGAGTCATTAATCAACTGACGCGCAAGCCGATTACGGGCGATCTGCCCGGGGCTGAGGTTCTGCAATATAGTGCCCCGCGCTAAAGGGGCGTTGACCTTCACCACGCAATCCGCAAACTCACCAACCAGATTGCGGCCATTACGTCTGTCGCGCGCGGATTCCTCTGCGGCAAAAGCCGGCGAGTTAAGGCAGAAGACCCCGACCGCCGACAACATGGCAGCGAACACCGGTCGCGAGGGCAATTTTCGCCCATTTCGCTGCCCAGCTTGGTCACCCTGAACTTGTTTCAGCATCCCTCGCGCGTCCGGATGCTGAGCCGCGTGGGGAGAAATGGACCCTGAAAGAAGTTCAGGGTGACGACGGGCGGCGGGACTGGGTGTGCAAATCCTCCCCACCGGTGGGGAGGTGGCGGCCGCGCAGCGGCTGATGGAGGGGGCGCGCCTTTGGACGCAACGCTGCGGCAGACCACCGGCCCCCTCCGTCAGCCCTGCGGGCTGCCATCTCCCCGTGCCGGGGAGGATTTTCGAAGGCGTACTCACTCCGCTGCCTCCCGCACTGCGCCGAGCCGCTCCTCGATCCGCCGTTCCAGCTCGGGCCGGAAGTGCTTGATCAACCCCTGGATCGGCCAGGCCGCCGCGTCGCCCAAAGCGCAGATGGTGTGGCCCTCGACCTGCTTGGTCACCTGCTGGAGCATGTCGATTTCCTCGACCAGCGCCTCGCCGTGGCGCAGCCGCTCCATCACCCGCCACATCCAGCCGGTGCCTTCGCGGCACGGGGTACATTGGCCGCAGCTCTCGTGCTTGTAGAAATAGCTGAGCCGGCTGATCGCGCGGACGATGTCGGTGGATTTGTCCATGACGATCAGCGCGGCGGTGCCGAGGCCCGAGCCGACCTCCTTGCAGCCGTCGAAGTCCATCGGCACGTCCATCATCATGTGGCCGGGCACCAGCGGCACCGACGAGCCGCCGGGGATCACCGCCAGCAAATTGTCCCAGCCGCCGCGAATGCCGCCGCAGTGCCGCTCGATCAGCTCGCGGAACGGGATGCTCATCGCCTCTTCGACGACGCAGGGCTTCTCGACGTGGCCGCTGATCTGGAAGAGCTTGGTGCCCTTGTTGTTGTCGCGGCCGAAGCTGGCGAACCAGCTCGCGCCCCGGCGCATGATCACCGGCGCCACTGCGATCGATTCGACGTTGTTGACCGTGGTCGGGCAGCCATACAGTCCGGCGCCGGCCGGGAACGGCGGCTTCAGGCGCGGCTGGCCCTTCTTGCCTTCCAGGCTCTCGATCATCGCGGTCTCTTCGCCGCAGATATAGGCGCCGGCGCCGCGATGGACGAAGACGTCGAAATCATAGCCCGATCCGCAGGCGTTCTTGCCGACCAGGCCGGCGTCATAGGCTTCGGCGACGGCGGCGAACAGCACCTCGGCCTCGCGGATATATTCGCCGCGAATGTAGATATAGGCGGCGCGCGCGCCCATCGCGAAGCCGGCGACCAGCGCGCCCTCGATCAGCTTGTGCGGATCGTGGCGGATGATCTCGCGGTCCTTGCAGCTGCCCGGTTCGGATTCGTCGGCGTTGATGACAAGGAAGCTCGGCCGCGCCGGGTTCGGCTGCTTGGGCATGAAGCTCCACTTCATCCCGGTCGGGAAGCCGGCGCCGCCGCGCCCGCGCAGGCCCGACGCCTTCATCTCGTCGATGATCGCGTCTTTGCCGCGCGTGAGGATCGCCTTGGTATCGTCCCAGTCGCCGCGCGCGCGCGCCGCCGGCAGCCGCCAGTCCTGGTAGCCGTAGAGGTTGGTGAAGATGCGGTCCTTGTCGGCGAGGCTCACGACGCGTTCCCAAACCAAAGAAGCCCGTCGTCCGTGCGCAGGCAGGGACCCATCAAACTCGTCATGCGAAGCCGGAGCCTTGGATAGGCCCCTGCCTTCGCAGGGGCGGTAGGGAGGTATTTGCCCATCACCACTCCCCCCGATAATCGTGGTTCTCGCTCACCATCTCGCGCTGCGTCGTCGGCCCGCCGAGCGGCTCGACGGTGTGACGTCCCGGCTCCTGCGTCCCGGTCTTCGGCTGGCGGCCGGCGGCGAGTTCGTCGAGGATGTGGTCAAGGCGCTCGGCGGTCAGATCCTCGTAATTGTCGTCATTGATCTGGACCATCGGCGCGGAGGCGCAATTGCCCATGCATTCGACCTCGCTCAACGTCCACAAGCCATCGTCGCTGACGTGCCCGGCGTGCATCCCGCGCTTCTCGCAGGCGGCGAAGAGGTCGTCGGAACCGCGCAACATGCAGGGGGTGGTGCCGCAGACCTGAACGTGGAAGCGCCCCACCGGAACCAGGTTGTACATCATGTAGAAGGTCGCGACTTCGAGCACGCGGATCGCCGGCATGCCGAGTTCGCGCGCGACGAACTCCATCACCGGGATCGGCAGCCAGCCCTGCGTGTTCGTCTCGGCGCCGACCTGCCGCTGCGCAGTGTCGAGCAGCGCCATCACCGCCGAACGCTGGCGTCCTTCCGGATAGCGGGCGATCGCCGCGCGCGCCTTCTCGGCGTTCTCGGGAGTCCAGGCGAAGTCGCCCCAGCGCGCGCGCAGCTCCGGCGAATCCGGTTCGAGGAAACGCTCAGCCATGCCGCCGCTTCCGCCTGAGCCACAGGTCGTAGCCATAGAGCGCGATCTCGAAGCCGCCGATCGCGGTGACGAGCATCGCTACGATCTGCGGCGGGTGGTCTCCGAGCCAGAGTGCGCCGAGGAACCACGCCGCGAGCACCAGCCCGGTCAGCGCCGCCCACACGCGCATCAGTTCGAACGTCCCCAGCCTCATTGCGCCGCCTTCCGCAACACCAATAAAAAGGCATTCGTCAGCTTGACAGGCATGGTTGCCTCGTGCCTTCAAGCCTTTGTAGGCAACGAAGGCCGTCCAGAGCGTCGAACCCCCGCCAGCGATGATCATCCCGAGACGCTCGACGTATTGCCCGCCCACAAAAGCGGCCAGCGCAATCGCTGCGGCCACAATCAGGAAGACCCAGATCGGATAGACGCCGCGCCTCACCTATCGCACTCCCCGAACACGACGTCGATCGCGCCGAGGATGGCGGTCGCGTCGGGGAGCATATGGCCCTTGCACATGAAGTCCATCGCCTGGAGGTGGCTGAAGGCGGTCGGCCGGATCTTGCAGCGATAGGGCATGTTGCTGCCATCCGAGACCAGATAGACGCCGAACTCGCCCTTGGGGCTTTCGGTGGCGACATAGACCTCGCCGGCCGGGACGTGGAAGCCCTCGGTATAGAGCTTGAAGTGATGGATCAGCGCCTCCATCGAGGTCTTCATCTCGGCGCGCTTGGGCGGCACCACCTTGGCGTCGTCCGCCGCCACCGGCCCGTCGGGCATCTCGGTCAGGCACTGGCGCATGATCCGCGCCGATTGCCGCACCTCCTCGACCCGGACCATGAAACGGTCGTAGCAATCGCCGTTGGTGCCGACCGGAATCTCGAAGTCCATGCGGTCGTAGACGTCGTAGGGCTGGCTCTTGCGCAGGTCCCAGGGGATGCCCGAGCCACGGATCATCGGGCCGGAAAAGCCCCAGCGCACCGCATCGTCCTTGCTCACTATGGCGATATCGACGTTGCGCTGCTTGAAGATGCGGTTGTCGACGACCAGGCTCATCGCATCGTTGAACAGGCGCGGCAGGCGGGTATCGAGCCAGTCGCCGATGTCGGCGAGCAGCTTCAGCGGCACGTCCTGATGGACGCCGCCGGGGCGGAACCAGGCCGCGTGCATCCGCGCGCCGCTCGCGCGCTCGTAGAAGTTCATCAGATCTTCGCGCAGTTCGAACAGCCACAGGTTCGGCGTCATCGCGCCGACGTCCATGACGTGGCTGCCGAGGTTGAGCATGTGGTTCTTGATGCGGGTCAGTTCGGCGAACAGCACCCGCAGATATTGGGCGCGGATCGGAACTTCCAGGTTCAGCAGCTTCTCGATCGCCAGCACATAGGAGTGTTCCATGCACATCGGTGAGCAGTAATCGAGGCGATCGAAATAAGGCAGCGCCTGCAGATAGGTCTTGTGCTCGATCAGCTTTTCGGTGCCGCGATGGAGCAGACCGATATGCGGGTCGACCCGCTCGATGATCTCGCCGTCCAGCTCCATCACCATGCGCAGCACGCCATGCGCCGCCGGGTGCTGCGGCCCGAAATTGATCGTGTAGTTGGAGATCACCTCGTCGCCGGTGGTCGGCGAGTGTTCGAGTGCGAAGCCGCTCATAATCAGCTGCCCTCCGGCGCGGGACTCGGCCGGGCTTCACCGCCCTCGCGCGGGGCGCGATCCGGCCGATCCTCGGTGGGAGCGGGAGCGCCCGGTGCACCCTGCGGCACCTCGCGCGGCGCAGGCTCGCCCTGCCCTTGCCCCTGCCCCTGCCCCTGCCCGGCGATGGTTCCGCCCGTCGTTGCGCCCGGCGCGACCGTGTCCGCCGCCTTGGCATCGGCGCGGGGGCCCGCCCCGGTTTGCCTGGGGGTGTCAGTGGTTTTCACCTCGACGACCGGCGGCGGCCCGGCCTTCTCGTCGCCCGGCAGCGGATAGTCGGCGCCCTCCCACGGGCTGGTGAAGTCGAAGCTGCGCAGATCCTGCGGGAGGCTGACCGGCTCATAGACGACGCGCTGGTCCTCCTCGGAATAGCGCAGCTCGACATAGCCGGTGAGCGGGAAGTCCTTGCGGAACGGATGGCCCTCGAAGCCATAGTCGGTGAGGATGCGGCGCAAATCGGGATTGCCGGCGAAGATCACCCCGTAAAGGTCGAACACCTCGCGTTCGAGCCAGCCGGCGACCGGCCACAGCGTCGTCACGGTCGGCACCGGTGTGTTCTCCGACGCCGTGAGCTTGACCATGATCCGGTGGTTCCGGGTCAGCGACAGCAGCATGTAGACAACTTCGAACCGCTCGCCCCGGTCCGGATAGTCGACCCCGGCGATCTCCATCAGCTGCTGGTATTCGTGCTCGTCGCGTAGCAGCCGCAGCGCGTCCTCGATCGCCTCACGGCGGACGGTGAGCGTGATCTCGCCATGCTCCTCCTTGTGGTCGACGAGCATGTCCCCGAGCGCGGCGGCCAGCGTTTCGCGCACGCCCTCGTTCGAGGTTATTTTGGGGGCAGAGTGGAGGACGGTCATTCCGACATGCCACGCTGCATCGTACGTAAGAATGCCACGGCTCCTGCCAACGCAGCCAGGATGAGCATGTACACGACGGCCCGGCAGAGTAGCGCCAGCCAAATCGGCGCAGTCTCGACGATCCGCGGCCAGCCACGAACGAACATGGGCAGCGTCAGGACCAGCGGCAGCAGCGCGAGCGCAGGACGGAGAGATCGATCGCTCACCGCTCCACCGTCCCCACCCGGCGGATCTTGCGCTGCAGCTGCATCACCCCGTAGAGCAACGCCTCCGCCGTCGGCGGGCAGCCGGGCACGTAGATATCGACCGGAACGATCCGGTCGCAGCCGCGCACCACCGAATAGCTGTAATGGTAATAGCCGCCGCCGTTGGCGCAGCTGCCCATCGAGATGACGTACTTGGGGTTCGACATCTGGTCGTAGACCTTGCGCAACGCTGGCGCCATCTTGTTGCACAGCGTGCCGGCGACGATCATCACGTCGGACTGGCGTGGGCTGGCGCGCGGGGCGACGCCGAAGCGCTCCATGTCATAGCGCGGCATGTTGACGTGGATCATCTCCACCGCGCAGCAGGCTAGGCCGAAGGTCATCCACCACAGCGAGCCGGTGCGCGCCCACTGGAACAGCTCTTCGGTTGAGGCGATCAGGAAGCCCTTGTCGGAGACCTCCTGGTTGAGGCTGTCGAAGAACGCACCGTCAGGCGCGGTCTGGTCACGGGCCTGCAGCGCTCGGGCGCGGGCGGCGGCGTCCTCGGTCGGGTGGATAATGGCGCTCATTCCCAGTCCAGCGCGCCCTTCTTCCACGCATAGGCGAGACCGATCGCCAACTCGGCGAGGAACGCCATCATCGTGATCCAGCCGGCCCAGCCGGTGACGTCGAGCGAAACCGCCCAGGGGAACAAGAACGCCGCCTCCAGATCGAAGACGATGAACAGGATCGCCACGAGGTAGAAGCGCACGTCGAACTGGCTGCGCGGGTCCTCGAACGCGGG
>JBDSIY010000053.1:0-2830 GCA_039917735.1 Novosphingobium sp.
ATCGTCCTCGATCGCCTCGTCTGCTCCGTCAGCCGAGCCCCACTCGCCGTCTTCGTCGTCGAGGTTGGGCTCGCCGCGAAAGGCGGAAAGGTCGATGCGCCCGCTCGACACCATCTGTTCCATGTGATCGACCAGATCTTGCGCGTCGAAATCGTCGATCCCACCCGGGACTTTCTCGGTGTCGCCGAGGCCCGGCTCGGCATTCCCGCGCAGGGCATCGTCCGCCACCGTTTGCGCCTGGTCGGCGTCGACCTGCTCGGAATTGGCGTTCTCGGGCGCGAGCTGGCGGGTCTGCTCGTCCTCGCCGTCATGGTCTCTCGGGCGGTCGCTCATCGTCGTCTCCTTCGCCTGTCGCAACGAGCGGGCGCTGGAGGGGGTTCCCGCCGTCCGATCAGCGCGTCGGGACCGGCGTCTCGCCCGAGTAATCGTAGAAGCCGCGTCCCGATTTCCTGCCGATCCAGCCGGCCTCGACATATTTCTGCAGCAACGGCGCCGGCCGGTACTTCGGATCGCCGGTGGTGGCGTGATAGACGTTGACGATCTCGAGCAGGGTATCGAGCCCGACGAAATCGGCGAGCGTCAGCGGCCCCATCGGATGGTTGAGCCCAACCCGGCAGCCCTTGTCGATATCCTCTACCGTGCCGACGCCCGAGCCGAGCACGAAAATGGCCTCGTTCAACATCGGCACCAGGATGCGGTTGACGACGAAGCCTGGCTCGTCGCCCGCCAGCACCACTTCCTTGTTCAGCGCCTCGGCGAAGGCGCGGGTGCGGGCGGTCGTCTCGGCAGAGGTGGCGAGGCCGGGGATGACCTCGACCAGAGCCATCACCGGCACCGGATTGAAGAAATGCAGGCCGATAAAGCGCGCCGGATCCGGCGCGCTCGCCGCCATGCGGGTGATCGGGATCGAGCTGGTGTTGGAGGCGAGGATCGCGTTCTTGCCGAGCACCTCGCCGGCGGTGCGGAAGATGCGATGCTTGATTTCCTCGCGCTCGGTCGCCGCCTCGATAATCATCTCGGCCTCGGCCATCGCCGCGTATTCGCCGACCGGGGTGATGCGGCCAAGCAG
Source organism: Novosphingobium sp. (assembly GCA_039917735.1). Classification (GTDB taxonomy): domain Bacteria; phylum Pseudomonadota; class Alphaproteobacteria; order Sphingomonadales; family Sphingomonadaceae; genus Novosphingobium. The sequence continues at coordinate 1,070 of JBDSIY010000053.1, forward strand.
CGCCCGCGCGTCGTCGGAACTCATTTTTTCGCGGGCAACCAGCTTGCCCAGGCCCTTTTCGATGCTCGCCTTGCCGCGTTGCGCGGTGGCGAGATCGAGGTCGGTGAGCAGCACGTCGATGCCGTGTTGCGCGATCGTCTGGGCGATCCCCGAGCCCATGATGCCAGCGCCAATCACCGCCACCGTCTGCATCGTGGCTCCTTAACCTAGTTAAACTTCAAGGTGCCTAAGCGCATCGATCCGCTTGCGCCAGCCCCTATGGGCCCGCCTGGATCATAGCGCGACTATCGATTGGCGCCGGGTTTCCAGAGAACGTCGCCGCTGCCAGCGGCATTTACCCTTCGTGCCAACACGAACAGATAGTCTGACAATCGGTTCGCATAGGCGAGCGCGGCCGGGTTGATCGATTCGGCCAGGGCGAGCGCCGTCATCGCCCGTTCCGCGCGGCGAACGGCCGCCCGCGCGACATGCACCCGCGCCGCCGCCTCGCTGCCGCCGGGCAGGATGAAGCTCGAAAGCGGGGTAAGCCGCGCGTTCAGCGCGTCGATCTCCGCCTCGAGCCGCTCCGCCTGCGCCGGCACGATCCGCAGCACCATTTCCGACGGGGCGAAGTCTTCGCCCGGAGTCGCCAGGTCGGCGCCGAGGTCGAACATGTCGTTCTGGATGCGAGTCATCGCAAGCCTGTGCTCGCCGTCCGCAAGCGCGACCACGGCGAGGCCGATCGCGCTGTTCGCCTCATCCACCGCGCCGATCGCCTCGATCCGCGCGGCGTGCTTGGGCGTGCGCGAGCCATCGACCAGCCCGGTGGTGCCGTCATCGCCGGTGCGCGTGTAGATCCGATTGAGCTTGACCAAGACGGCGCCGGATCAGCGAGCCAGCACCAGCAGGATGACGACGACGCCCACCGCCAGTGCCTGATATTTGATCCGCGCCCACATCATCCGGTTCTGCTGGAACTGGAATTCGGTCGGCGCGCTGCCCGGCGCCCGGTCCTGATCCATGCTCTGGCGGAACGAGTTGAGGCCGCGCAGCAGGCTGATGAGCACCATGGCCATCAGGCCTACGAGAATGATGACGAGAATGTAGATCATGGCCGATCATGTAGGGTCGCTTGCCGCCAATTTCCAGCCAGCGAAATACCGTCCGGCAGGCGGCCGGCGCGCAGCAGCGCGGCAAGCGCCGGGCCGCTCTCGCCGGCGCGCCGGCTTTCCGCCAGCGACGCCGATCCGCGCCGTTTGGCGAGCTTGCGGCCGTTGGCATCGAGCAGCAGCGGGTGATGATGCCAGACCGGCACCGGCAGGCCGAGCAGGGCCTGCAGCAGGCGATGGATGTGGCTCGCCGCGAACAGATCGGCGCCGCGCGTCACCAGGGTGACGCCATCGGCGGCATCGTCGAGCGTCGCGGCGAGGTGGTAGCTGGCGGGCAGGCCCTTCCTCAGCAGCACGACGTCGCCAAAGATTTCAGGGGTGGCGCACTGGCGCCCGGCAAGCGCGTCGAACCATTCCAGCGGGCCGGTGAGCGCCAGCGCCTTGGCCGTGTCCAGCCGCCACGCCGCCCCTTCCGGGTCGGCGCGGCCGTGACGGCAGGTTCCGGGATAAACCAGGCCGTCCGGACCCGTCGCGTCGGCGGCGGCGGCGATTTCGGCGCGGGTGCAGTGGCACGGATAGAGCAGCCCCATCGCCTTGAGCCGCTCGCCCGCCGCGGCATAGCGCGCCAGCCGCAGCGACTGGCGCAGCACCGCGCCGTCCCAGGCAAGCCCCA
>JBDSIY010000054.1:0-8369 GCA_039917735.1 Novosphingobium sp.
TCGACACCAGCCGGATGTGGCGCCGCGCGATGCTCGGCCATGCCGTGTCCAACTGCATGCCGGTGATCGCCGCCAACCGGATCGGCGCTGAGAACGAACATGGGGGCGATCCGCAGCGCTTCTACGGCCACAGCTTCATCACCGACGAGTTCGGCGAAATGCTCGCCGAGTTCGGAGCCACGGAAAGCGGCGCGCTGATCGCCACCATCGACCTCGCCCGCGCTGCCCGCCACCGCGCCGGCATGGGCTTCTTCCGCGACCGCCGGCCGGAGCTTTATACGCGCATCTGTGAGGACCGCTGAGGATTGGGCGCGCGGCGCTACCTGGTGGCGCTCGGCTCCAATGTTCGACACCCGCGTCACGGCCGGCCCGAGGGAGTGCTGCGGGCGGCTTTCGCCGCGCTCGATCGCGATGGTCTCAGCCTTGAGGCGGTCTCCCCGATCATCGCCAGCGCCCCGCTCGGCCCCTCACGGCGGCGCTACGCCAACGCGGCCGCGATCGTCCGCAGCGATCTCGCCCCGCCGGCGGCGCTTGGCCGGCTCCACCGCATCGAACACGCCTTCGGCAGGCGCCGGCGTGGCGCACGCTGGGGGGCGCGGGTGCTCGATCTCGACATCATCTTGTGGGAGGGCGGCACATGGTCCTCCGATGGCCTCACCATCCCGCACATCGCCTTTCGCACTCGTGCCTTCGTGCTGAACCCGGCCGCGCGCATCGCCGGGTGCTGGCGCGATCCCCTGACCGGGCTGACCCTGCGCCACTTGCGCGCGCGCGGACGCAAGTGTCGGCGATAGCAGTGCGGCTCGCCTCGTCTTTGATCGCCCGGGGCAGGCCGGCCACTCAAGGCGCACCTATTCCGCTGCCGTCAAAGCATGCTATGACCAAGCCTCCAAGCTGGCGCCCAGAACATGGCATTCCTGAGGCAATCAGAATGGCACCAGGCTGGTGCATGCGTGAAGCTCCCCGCCGGTTGCGGGGAAGCGGGACGGGCGGTGAGGAGGAGCAGAATCAACATGAGCGCACTCGATATCAGGCCGCTGCAGGAGGGCCGCGCGTTCGGCGCCCGCGTCCGCGGCATCACCCGCGAGCAGACGCTCGACTCGGGCGTGCGCCAGGCGATCAACGCGCTGTTCGAAGAGAAGGGCATGATCGTCTTCGAGGAGGTCGAGCCCTCCGGTCAGATGCATGTCGCTGTGAGCAACATCTTCGGGCCGCTGAAGGATCATCCGAGCGCGGCGGTGCCGCGCGTCGACCAGGATGGGATGGTGGGGGTCATCGACATGACCTGCAAGCCGAACCCGCCGGGGCGCATCTCGATTGGCGGTCGCGAGATCACCCAATGGCTCCCCTGGCATTTCGACCACGCTTACAACAACGAGCTCAACCGCGCCGGCGTGCTGCGGGCGCTGGAAATACCCCCCACCGACGGCCGGACCGGGTTCGTCGACGGCATCGAGCTGTACCGGGCGCTATCGCCTGAGCTGCGCGAGCGCATTGATGGTAAGAACATCCTCTACCGGATGAATGTCATCATGCGGAATTTCCACTTCGGCGCGCCTGACGATTACGTGGTGCTGAGCGAGAGCGATGCGGCAAACGCGGTGATGGACGAGGCCGCAGGTGTTCCCCGCGCCCTGCATCCGGCGGTCTGGACGCGCGCCTCCGGTGAAAAGGTGCTCCACGTCTCGCCTTGGATGGCCGAGGGCATCGAAGGCGACGAGACGCCGGAGGGCGACGCACTGCTCGATGCGATCTGCCGCGAGATCTTCGCGCATGGCAGGCGGCTGTCCTACTTCCACGAGTGGAAGCTCACCGACATGCTGATCTGGGACAACTGGCGCGTGTTGCACGCGGTGACCGGCCACGATCCGCGCCATGGCCGACGGATGCAGCGCACGACGATCAAGGGCGATTATGGCCTCGGCCGTTTCGAAGGCGGGGTCGCTTGCGACAATGCTATCCTCGAGCGGACGTATTGAGGGCTACTCTGGCTTATATCGCGCGCCAACATAATCCCGGCGCATGTCGCCTCATGCCTGCCCGGTGACGTTCGCCAGTAGCGCCGGGTCGATGCCCTCGGCGCGCCAGGTCGCCGCCCAGCGGCACGGAGCCTCGTTCTCGAACAGGACTTCCGGCCGCCCCGCCGCCGCATACCAGCCATGCCGCCGCATTTCGCCTTCGAGCTGGCCGGGAGCCCAGCCGGCATAGCCGAGCACGAACAGCCAGCGGCTCGGCCCCTTTCCCTCTGCGATGGCCTTCAGGACGTCCAGCGACGAGGACAGCGCGCCGAGAGGTTTGACCTCGATGGTGCCCAGCCCGCCCCAGTCGTTCGAATGCAGCACGAAGCCGCGCCCCGGCTCGACCGGGCCGCCGTGCAGGACGCCGCAATCGGGGACGCCCCGAGGCTCGATGCCTGCTTCCCCGAGCAGTTCGCGAAAGCGCACACCCTCGCGCAGATGGCCAACGTTGACCCCGAAGGCGCCGTTCTGGTCATGCACGCACATTGCGATTACCGACCGATCGAAGCGCGGGTCGCCCATCCCGGGCATGGCCAGCAACAGACGACCGGCGAGATATTCGGCTTCGCTCATCCCTCGATCATGTAGTCCCTTCGCGGCACGGGGCAAGCCGGGCAAACCGCGCGTCCGCCGGTGAAAGCTTGCCAGATGAAGTGCGGTTATGACATAATTCCGCTTCAGGTCGATCGATCATCAAGGTAAGCAAATGAACTTTCCGCACGGCTCATTCGAAGCAATATCGGTGCCGCATGTCGTATTTCAGCAAGATGTTTGCGATGAATGTATCGCATGCTCCCATCACGGACCGCACAAGACGCTGCTTGTCCCCGGTGATTTCGCAGAAAGCGATCGTGACTACTTTCCGTATTTTGCGTGTTCGAATTGCGGAACCCTCCAGATTGTCGAGATTCCCGATAATCTGGCGAGCTACTATGGCCAGACTTACTATTCAATGCGGGGAAGCGAGCGCAGCAATGGGATGCGCGGGTTGGTGACGGGGTTGCGCAACGCCTACGCCGCTAAGGGCCGCGGTCTCCCGGGGGCGCTGCTCTACCGGCTCTGGCCGCATCCGCAACTGACCATGCTTCAGCCTGCACTCGATGGACGGATTGGCCCACGCCGCGATAAGTCGGTGCGCATCCTCGACGTGGGGTGCGGCGCCGGCCGGTTGCTGCGCGACCTGCGGGACGCGGGATTTGCCAACCTCACCGGCATCGATCCATTTCTCGCCGAGCCGAGCGATGACGGCAATTTGCGCCTGCTCAGAAGCGACGTGACCGAGCACGAAGGTGCCTATGATGTCATAACCTTCAACCATTCGCTCGAACATGTTGTCGATCCCCGCGCCGCCTTGGCCGCGGCGAAAGGCCTGCTCGCTCCGGGTGGGGTGATTATCGTGCGTGTCCCGCTGGTGGATAGCCAGGCCTGGCGGATATACGGTGGCGAATGGGGGCAACTCGATGCGCCCCGCCACCTCTATCTGTTCACGCGCAAGGGTCTGGCCAGCCTGGCCAGCGGCGCCGGTTGCGATCTCGTGCGCACTCAGGACGATTCGAACGAGGTCCAGTTCGTGCTCAGCGAGCTACGCCTGCGCGGCGTCCGCTTCCACGAGATCGACACCAAATCGGCTGCGGCACAGACGTTCCCGCCCGAGCAGATCGCCGATTTCAAACGCCGGGCGGCGGCCTTCAATGCTGCCGGAGAGGGCGACCAGGCCGCCTTTTACCTGACCGCGCGCAAGGCAGCGTAACGCCGCGAGCCGGCGGATCACATCGCGTTGCAAGCCTGATCCCGCGACCCGGCGGCAAGCGCGCTCGCCTCAAGCCGTTAACCCGGGAAGTGCGGCCGATCGGTGCCGCACAGACGGTCCCAGTGGCGGAAATAGAGCCCGTAGTTGCAGCGATAGAGTTCGTGATGGCGCTGGTGGTGGCTGGCGGTGATCAGCCAGCCGCCCAGCCGCGAATGGACCAGCCGGCGCGGGAACAGCTCCCAGCCCATATGGTTGGTCACGCCCATCAGCGTCATGATTGCCAGCACCCCGCCCAGCACCGCGACATGGACCGGAATGACGAACACCAGCGCCGGAATGACGAAAGCGCCGGTCAGCGCCTCGATCGGATGAAAGCTCATCGCCGCCCAGGCGGTCGGCGGCCGGCTGGCGTGGTGAACGGCGTGAGCGATGCGGAACGGGCGCGGCGCGTGCAGCAGCCGGTGGGTCCAGTAGAACCAGGCGTCATGCGCAAGCAGGTAAGCGAACAGCGACAGCGGCAGCCACCACAGCGGCAGCGCGTCAACGCTCGTGTAGATGCGCGTCCAGCCACGCGCCTGCCAGCCCCAGGCGATGACGCCGGCGGGAAAGCCGTAGATTGCGGCCGACAGCAGCGACCAGCGCAGCTCGCCGCCTATCTGCGGCCGGAGCCCCTGATAGAGACCCGGATGGACCCGCGCGGTCAGCCAGGCGAAGAAGCCGCTCGTCGCCAGATAGCGCAGCGCGACGATCGCCGTCATCGCCACGGCGGATAGCAGCGCGCCGTCCCATCCAGGTGATTGAGCGACCATGCGCCGCCTTATCGCGCCGGAGGGCTGCTTGCAAAAGCTTGCCAACCACAGTCGCCAATGCTTGCGCGTCAGCGATGCGCGACGTGCCGTCACCCTGCACCGGTGTTTGCCGGATCGACGAGGCCAACGGCAACTGCGTCGGTTGCCGCCGGACGCTCGAAGAGATCGCCGACTGGCCGCGCCTCTCGCCGAAGGGCAAGCGCGCGGTGCTCGCGCGCCTGGAGCAGCGGGCGAGTCAGTAGGGGTATGGTCCGACGCTCGAATCCTGTCGATGTAATCTCCCAGCCGCGCGCCGCAAACGGTGCAGTCGGGCCGAGCCGGCGTCCGCGAAGCCCGGCGTACCGTCGCGCGCTGCCCGCCCGGGCTCAGTCGGCGGCGCGGCCCCACTGACTCGTTTCCGGATCATGCCCTGTCACCAGCCGGCGCAGGGCGGCGCGGGCGAGGCGCTCCACCTCCAGCTTGCGCCGCGCCGCCGCCAGCGGCAGCAGCGGTGCCGGCCGGACGATCTCGGCATCATAGCCATCGGCCACGATCACTCCGCAACGGTCGGGGAGGAAGGCCTCCCCCTCGAGCGCGCTGCGATCAAGCCCTGGTGGCAGCCCCCAAAAAAAGCGGTCGCAATAGGCGAGATATTCGGGCCATTTGGCGTCGCCAAGCAGGTCTGACCGGCTGACCTTGATCTCGACCAGCACGATTCGTCCCTTGGCATCGACTCCCATCAGGTCGGCGCGCCGCCCGCACCGCAGCGGCATCTCGGCGAGGCACCAGATGTCGTTGCGCGCGAACAGCCGGCAGATCCCGCGCCGCACCAGCGGAGCAAACAGCGCCTCGGGTTGGGGCCGGTCTGGGGAATCGCTTTCAGCCATGCCGCACTCATGCGGAACATATCACGAACTGGCAAGCGCCGCGTCAGGCGGCCGTCGCTGCTTCAACACAAGGCTTCCCAACAGCGCGAAACACGGCGAGACAGCGAGGATAATAGGCGGAATCGGGAGATCGCGGCGATGGCTGGCGCGGCGGGCACGCAGGGACCGAGCGAATGGCGCGAGCATTGGCAGGTGCTACCGCCGTCGCTGGCGGGGGTCATGCTCTGTGCGGTGCATGGCTATTCGCTCGGCGTCATGGTCGCGCCGCTCGAACGTGAGTTCGGCTGGAGCCGCGCCGCGATCACCGGCGGCCCGTTCATCATCGCGCTGATCGGGCTTTGGGCGGCGCCGTTGACGGGCTACGCCATCGACCGGTTCGGTCCCCGGCGGATTGGCCTGGCCGGGGTCGCGCTGTTCTGCGGGGCCCTGGCGCTGCTCTCGACCGCCACCGCGAACGTCATCAGCTGGTGGCTGCTGTGGGCGCTGCTCGGCTTTGCCAGCATGTTCATCCTGCCGACCGTCTGGACCGCGGCCATCAACAGCCGCTTCGCGCGCCATCGCGGCATGGCGCTTGCGGCCGCGCTCTGTGGCACCGGCATAACCGCCGCGGTCATACCGATGCTCACCGATTGGCTGGTCACCCGGCAGGGCTGGCGGGGCGCCTATCTCAGCCTCGGCGGCATCTGCTTCGTCGTGGTCTTCCCGCTTGTGCTGCTCTTGTTCCGCGGCAAGCGGGAGCTGCGCGGCGCGGCGCCGACCGCCGCACATAGGCCGAGCCGCGCCGAGCTGCGCGCGGCGCTTGCCGAGCCGCGTTTCGTCCGGCTTGGCGCGGCGGTAACGGTGTTCTCGCTGGCGCTTTGCGCGGTGACGACCAACGCGGTGCCGGTGCTGACCGGGCGCGGCTTCGGCCATGCCGAGGCGGCCCAGATCGCGGGGCTGATCGGCATCGGCTCGATCTGCGGGAGGCTTGGCGGCGGCTACCTGCTCGATCGCATGGACGCCCGCAAGGTCGCCGCCGGTAGCGTCGTCGCACCGATCATCGCGGCGTTGCTTTTGCTGGCGGTGCCGCATTCGGCAGGGGCGGCGCGGGTCGGCTGCCTGTTGATCGGCCTGTCGGCGGGTGCCGAATATGACGCGACCGCCTACCTCGCCGCACGTCATTTCGGCATGCGCAATTTTGGAACGTTGTTCGGCGCGATCAGCGGGCTGGTGCTGTTCACCAACGGCGTCGCGCCGCTCGTCGCCAACGCCATCTACGATGTCACGCACAGCTACGACATCGTGCTCTGGGCGCAGCTTCCGCTCGGCATCCTGTCCGCCGTGCTGTTCCTCGCCCTCGGCCCCTATCCGCAATTCTCGGAGGAGGCCCACCGGGTAGCGCTTGCGGAGGCGCCGACGACGCCGGCGCCTGCCTGAGCCGCGCCTGGATCGGCATAGAGGGCTGGCGCCCCCGCCACTGCTCTGCTAACCGCCACGCCGCCCGCACCCGTAGCTCAGCTGGATAGAGCGCTGCCCTCCGAAGGCAGAGGCCACAGGTTCGAATCCTGTCGGGTGCGCCACGTTCGTCATTTAAGCCTCCTTTTCCAAAGGGTTACGGTCGCGGTTGGCTAACCGCTCGCGAAGGTTAGCCATCAACATCTCGCCGGCTGCGTCCGCCAATGTCTGTTGATCGGCGGCGGCGGTGTAGCGGGAAACTTCGCTGTCGGTCGTGTGGCCGGTCCAGGATTTGATCTGTTGATTGGAGCAGCCCGCCTCAGCGAAGCGGCGAGCAGCCGCCTTCCTGAGCCCATGCGCAGAGCATTGCGGGAGGCCGGCTTCGTCACACCATTGACGGAACTTGTTGCCAAATCCTTTGCGGCTGTAAGGCTTCCCGTGCTCGCTCAGCACGAAGATCAGCGCGCCTGTCTTGGCAGCCATGATGGAAGCTGCGAGCGCCGGCAGTATCGGAAGCGAGACGCTCGCGCCGGTCTTTTCCTGCGTCACCAGCAGCCGCTTATTTTTGACGTGCTGAGGCCCCATCACGCGCGCGTCGCCGCCCCGCTGCCCCGTCCAGAGCATCAGGTCCAGCGCCAATCGCGCCTTCGTGCCCTCAGGATGCCGCGCCTGATATTGCGCGATCTCGTCCTCATCCCAGGTGTGGAAGCCGGCCGAGTCCACCTTGTAGGGTTTTGTCGCCGTCACCGGATTGCGCTCGGCCAGGCCCTGCCGGATGGCGAACTGCACCAGGGCGCGAAGCCGCTTTCGCAGCATGTTTGCCGCCGTCCGGTGAGGGAGCATTTCGGCCATCATGTCGGCAACGTGGCGCGGCTCTAGGTCGCGAACCTTCGCCTTGCCATATTTCACCCGCCATCGCTCAATAACGCCGCGATAAACCTCCCGCGTGCGATCGGAAGGGTCGAGGAAGTCCGGCGAGCGATAGTAGCGCGTTATCAGGTCATCGAAGCTGCCCGGCTGGGCACGTCCCGCTCCGGCTTCGATCGCCGCAGCCGCCACGCCGCTCTTGCACGCCTCATATTCCTGTCGGAAACCCTCGGTCCCCGGTGGATGCTTGAACAAGTATTGTTCAAAGCCCTTCCGCCGGAAGCGGTAGCGCGCCTTGCCGTGCCGGTCCCTGTATTCGGAAACCCATTGCGGAAGCCATCGCTTAGCCATCAGCGATCACCCATGATGCGGTCGAAGCTGTTGCTCGGTCCCGCGCTCGGCGCGCCGAACCTCATCTCAATCTCACCCGTCGCGGGATTGATGCGGCAGCCGTACAAATCCAACCCTGCCGCTCGCGCGCCGCGTAGCGCGCGGGTCAGGTCGGCTTGCTTGAAGGTCGCGCGGCGGGCTTCCATGGCGGTGTTATGCTGCCTCCGCTGGCGTCGCGTCTATTTGCCTTCCCTGGCGCGGATTCCAGCCTTCAACTTGCCGCACTTCCTCGGGA
>JBDSIY010000055.1:0-15901 GCA_039917735.1 Novosphingobium sp.
ACTTGTTTTACCTCGCACCGCGGCTGACAGCCTTCATCGCGCTGGGCGTCCCGCTGGTGGTGCTGCCGATCACCTGGTTCGGGCGGCGGCTGCGCAGCGTCTCGCGCACCAGCCAGGATCGGGTGGCCGACGTCGGCGCGATGGTTTCCGAGGTGCTCGGTGCGATCCGGGTGGTCCAGGCGTTCAACCAGGAGAGTCGCGAGGCCGAGCGCTTTGCCGGCGCGGTGGAGCGTACCTTCGAGGTGGCCCGGCGGCGGATCGGCATCCGCGCGGCGATGACCGGCCTCGTCATCTGCCTGGTGTTCGGGGCGATCACGCTGCTGATGTGGCGCGGCGCGCTCGGCGTTGCCAGTGGCGCGATCAGCGGCGGCACCATCGCCGCCTTCGTCATCACCGGCGGGCTGGTCGCCGGCGCGTTCGGCTCGCTGACCGAGGTCTATGGCGATCTGGTCCGCGGCGCCGGGGCGGCCAGCCGGCTCGCGGAACTGCTGAACGAGCGCCCGGCGATCGCCCCGCCGGCGCGCCCGGTGACGCTGCCCGCGCCGCCGCGCGGGAGCCTGAGCTTCGAGCAAGTCACCTTCCGCTACCCATCGCGGCCGCTGATTTCGGCGATCGCCGACTTCAGCCTGACTGTCGAGCCGGGTGAGACGGTGGCGATCGTCGGTCCCTCGGGCGCGGGAAAGTCGACGCTGTTCCAGCTCGCCGAGCGCTTTTACGATCCGCAGGCCGGCGTCATCAAGCTCGACGGGGTGCCGCTGACCTCTGCGGACCCCGCCGAAATCCGCGCGCGGTTCGCGCTGGTGCCGCAGGAGGGCGTCCTGTTCGCCGCCAGCGCCCGCGACAACCTCCGCTACGGCAATTGGGACGCGAGCGATGAGGAATTGTGGGAGGCGGCGCGCGGCGCCAACGCCGAGGCGTTTCTGCGGGCGCTGCCAGAGGGCCTCGACACCTTCCTTGGCGAGAACGGGGCCCGGCTCTCGGGAGGCCAGCGCCAGCGCATCGCCATCGCCCGCGCCTTGCTGCGCGCCGCCCCGATCCTGCTTCTCGACGAGGCGACCAGCGCGCTCGACGCCGAAAGCGAGCGGCTGGTGCAGGACGCGCTCGACCGGCTGATGGCGAGCCGCACGACACTGGTCATCGCCCACCGCCTCGCCACGGTGCGCGCGGCCGACCGCATCCTGGTGCTCGACGAGGGCCGAATCGTCGAGCAGGGCAAGCATGAGGCGCTGAGCGGCGCGGGCGGACTGTACGCGCGGCTGGCGGCGCTGCAGTTCGACGACCGCCGGATCGCGGCGGCGGGGTGATCCGGCACGGGCCTCACCTCTCGAACGGTGCGGGAAAAGAGGAGTCGCTTGACTTGCCCCCGCCGCCCGCCATGGCGCTTCGCCGATGACGCTCACCCTCACCGCCATCCTTCTCGGCATCGTCGAAGGCCTCACCGAGTTCATCCCGGTGTCCTCGACCGGTCACCTGATCCTCGCATCGAGGCTGTTCGGCTATGACGCCGAGACCTGGAAGGTGTTCAACGTCGTCATCCAGCTCGGCGCGATCCTGGCGGTCGTGGTGCAATATTGGCGGACGTTCTGGGCGGTGGGCTGGGGCTTGCTGCGCTTCGAGAAGATGAGCGTTGCGTTCGTGCGCAATATCCTGCTCGCCTTCATGCCGTCGGCGGTGCTTGGCCTCGCGCTCAAAAAATACATTGATGTGATGCTGGGTAGCCCGATCATCGTCGGTTGGGCGCTGGTGGCGGGCGGCATCGCCATCCTCGCGGTGGAGCGATTCGCCCGGCCGGGGCCGCTGACCGGCGTCGCGCAGCTGCCGGCGCGCCAGGCGCTCGGTGTCGGGCTGTTCCAGTGCATCTCGATGATTCCCGGCGTCAGCCGTTCAGGCGCGACGATCATGGGGGCGCTGGCGATGGGCATCGAGCGGCGCACCGCCGCCGAGTTCAGCTTCTTCCTGGCGGTGCCGACGATGCTCGGTGCGACCACGCTCGAGCTGCTCGACAACCGCCACGCACTGGCCTCGGGGCTGGGTCCGGTCGGCTGGAGTGAGATCGCGATCGGCTTCGTCGTTGCTTTCCTGGTCGCGCTGGTGGTGATTCGCGGCTTCGTCGCCTTCGTCAGCCGATCGGGCTTCGCGCCCTTCGCCTGGTATCGGATCGTCGCCGGCATTGCCGCGATCGTGCTGCTGTCACGCGGCTGACGGGTTGACTGCGCGCCCTCGCTGAGCCAAGGGCCGCGGCTTGAGTGCATCGGGCGACCGCGCCTGCTGCCCCGTAGGAATTACAGGAAAGCGCCATGGCGAAGCCCGCAACCGTCAAGATCCGGCTGGTCTCCAGCGCCGACACCGGGTTCTTCTACGTGACCAAGAAGAACCCGCGCAACACCACCGAGAAGATGAGCTTCCGCAAATACGACCCCGTCGCGCGCAAGCACGTCGAGTTCAAGGAAGCCAAGATCAAGTAAGGTTCACGGCCGGTTCAAACCGCCGGCTATAGCCGGGCGGCCATGAACCGCTTGATCATAGCCCTGGGCGCTGCCGCACTCGCGGCCGCCACCGCGGCGCTCGGCCTTCCCGTCGACCCAACACCCGCTGCCCGCGCCGCGCCAGCGCGCTCGCCGCAGCTCGATGAGGCAGTGGCGGCGCTGCGTGCGATCACGACGATGCGCGCCGATTTTGTCCAGACCGATCGCGGCGGTCAGCGCACCACTGGCGTGATGACGCTCAAGCGCCCCGGCAGGATCCGCTTCCAGTACGGCGGCGGCGTGCCGCTGCTGATCGTCTCGGACGGCCGCGCCCTCACCCTGATCGACTACGAAGTGCGCCAGGTGCAGCGCTGGCCGATCCGCAACAGCCCGCTCGGTGCACTGCTCGATCCGGGGCGCGACATGGCGGCGTATGGCAGGCTCCAGCCGACCGGCGACCCCGGCGTGATCAGCATGGAGGTGCGCGATCCTACGCATCCGGAATATGGCGTGATCACGCTGGTGTTCGCCAGACGCGCCTCCGCCCCCGGCGGCCTCGAACTGACCGGCTGGGCCGCGCTCGATTCGCAGAACAAGCGCACGACCGTGCGGCTTTCCAACCAGCGCTATGGCATGGCCCTTCCCGACAGCGCCTTTCGGTGGAACGATCCCCGAATCTCAGCCCGTCGATGAGGGGCCACGCATGGCCGTGGCCCGTGGCCGTGCCGCGACGAGTTGTTACAATTAAATGGCGTCTGTTCACTTGGCAGACAGCCCAAACGGCCTAAATATGACTCTCCAAGGTGGCTTGAGGCGGGGTTTCCCCCCTGTTGCCCTTGCCTCCCAATAAGCCTTCTTGGTTTGGCGTGACGAACGCTCAAAGGAACCCTCGTCCCACTGCCCCCGGGACGAGGGTTTTCTTTTGCCGGCCCCCGCCGAGAGCTTTCGATAATGAGCGGCACCGGCCGATTCCGTTCAAGCGCAAAATGCTCTAACGCCCCGCCATGATCACGATCGCCAGCTGGAACATCAATTCGGTACGGCTGCGGATGCCGCAGGTGGCTCGCTTCCTCGCCGAGCATGTGCCGGACGTGCTCTGCCTTCAGGAGATCAAGACGGTTGAGGGCCTGTTTCCCTACCAGGCCTTCGCCGAGATCGGCTATCCGCACTGCGTCGTCCATGGCCAGAAGGGTTATCATGGCGTTGCCACGGTCAGCCGGTTGCCGCTGCGCGAACTCACCCGGCATGATTGGCAGGACAACGGCGAGGCACGCCACGTCGGCGTCGAGTTGGCCGGCCCCGGCGGCGGCATCGTCATTGAGAACGTCTATGTTCCCGCGGGCGGCGATACTCCTGATCGCGCGGCGAACCCCAAGTTCGGCCAGAAGCTAGATTTCCTCGAGCGGATGACTCGCTGGGCCGAACGGATCGACCGGCCGACGCTGATCGTCGGCGATTTCAACGTCGCCCCGCTCGAATGCGACGTGTGGAACCACAAGGCATTGCTGAAGGTCGTCAGCCATACGCCCGTGGAGGTCGCAGCGTTAGCCCGGTTCCAAGACGCCCACGGCTGGACAGATCTTGGCCGTGCGCTGGTCCCAGCCCCGGAGCGTTATTACAGCTGGTGGAGCTACCGCGCCAAGGACTGGAGGGCGGGCGATCGCGGTCGTCGGCTCGATCACATGTGGGCCTCTCCGGAACTGGCGGCGCAGGCGCGCGTCCACCGCGTTCACGAAACGAAGCGCGATTGGACGCAGTGCTCGGACCACGTGCCGCTGATCACCGGGTTCGCGCTCTGAGCGGCAGCGATCCGGCCGGCAACGCGGCGGCGCGGCGGGTGGCGCTGGCGATCGACGCGCTGCGGCATGGCTGGCCCATCGCGCTTGACGGCGCGGCCGCACTGCTCCCGGCCGAGACCGGCTTCGCTCCGGACGCGCGCGCCGCCCGCATGCTGATCTCCTCGGCGCGCGCGGTGACGATGAAGCTCGCCAACCAGCGCGAGGCGGCGGTGCCGCAGGCGCCGGTGCTGATTCGTGCCGCCGCACCGTTCGATCTCGAGCTCGCCCGCGCCGTTGCCGACCCGGCGCTCGATCTGCGCTATCCGCTCAAGGGTCCGTTCGCAGCCGAGCATATCGACGAAGTGGCGGCGGCAACGGCGGCGATGGAGCTGGCGCGGCTCGCCGGCGTGCTGCCCGCCTTCCTCGTCGATCCGGCCCCGGCGGGCGAGGCGCAGCACCTTGCGGCGGACGACCTTGCGGCCTGGCGCGACACTGCCCGGCTGGTGATCGCCACCCGCGCCCGGCTGCCCATTGCCGCCGCAGACGAGGCCGAGATCGTCGCCTTCCGCTCGGCCGACGACATGCGCGAGCATGTCGCGCTGATCATTGGCCGGCAGGATGGCGACCGGCCGCCGCTGGTCCGGCTGCATTCGGAATGCCTGACCGGCGACATCCTTGGCAGTCTGCGCTGCGACTGCGGCCCCCAGCTGGACGCGGCGCTCGCCGCCATGGCGCAGGAGGCCGGCCAGGACGCCGGCTGGGGCGTGCTGCTCTACCTGCGGCAGGAGGGGCGCGGCATCGGCCTGGTCAACAAGCTGCGCGCTTACCGGCTGCAAGATCAGGGCTTTGACACGCTCGACGCCAACGCCCGTCTCGGCCTGCCGGCCGAGGCGCGCGACTTCCCCGTCGCGGCGCGGATGCTGGAACTGCTTGGGGTGCGGGTGATCCGGCTGATGACCAACAATCCCGCGAAAGTCGCCGCGCTCGAAGCGGAAGGCGTGACCATTGCCGAACGGGTGCCGCACCAGCACCCCGCCAACCCGCACAACGCCCGCTACCTCGCCACCAAACGCGACCGGGCTGGGCATTTGTTGTAGGGTTCGGGCGATCTCAGGACACGAGAGGGGAAGGAGTTCACCCCCTCACCGCTCGGTCATCGCCTCACCCATGGTCTTATTGATCGGCTTGGTCAGATAGTGCCAGACGGTGTTCCGCCCGGTCTGGATTTCGGCGATCGCGGTCATGCCGGGCAGGATCTCGATCTTCTCGCCGGGCGTGTGCGGCTTCATCCTGCGCGTGTCGACCTTGAGGCGGACGCGGTAGAACACGAGTTCGCTGCCGTTGGGTCCCTGCTCGGTGAGCGTGTCCGGGCTGATGTAGGTCACCCGCCCCGAGGCGGAGCCGTAGATCGACGAATCATAGGCGTCGAACTTGACCGACGCCGCCTGCCCGATCCTGATGTAGGCGATGTCTCGCGGCGGCATCTTGCATTCGAGGATCAGTTCCTCTCCGGTCGGGACGATGGTCAGCACCTCGTCGCCGGGCCGGAGGACCCCGCCGACCGTGGTCAGCCGCACGTTCTTGACGATGCCGTCGACCGGCGCGGTGATGGTCGTGGCCTTGAGCGCGTCCGAGCGCTGCGCCAGCACCTCACGGGCGCTGACCAGCTCCTCCTCGGTCCGCGCATATTCGGCCTGGAGGTCCTGGACGTATTTGTTGCGCGCGTTGACGATCTGCGACTCGATGTCGGAGACACCGCGCCGCAGCCGCAGCACGTCGGCCTTGCTGACGTCGCCCTGGCGCAGCAGCGGCATGTTCATGTCGAGTTCCTGCTGCATCAGCCCGTGCATGCCCTGTAGCGAGGCGATCTCGTCGTGCAGCGCGCGGCGGCGTTTCTGATAGAGCATCGACTGGTTAGCGATGAAATCGGGGAAGGCGCGGACCTCGGCCGGGAAAGCCAGCGGCCGATCGAACAGCTCGGCGTTGATGCGCGTCATCGAGGACAGCAAGGACGCGACCTTGCCCTGGGCTTCGGACACGGCGGCGCGAAGCTTGACGTCGTCGAGCGCCACGAGAAGTTCGCCCTTCCGGACCCGGTCGCCTTCCCGCGCGGCAATGCTGGTGATCTGGCCGCCATCGCTGCTCTGGATCACCTGGATGCGGCCGCTCGGGATGATCTGGCCCGGCGCCCGGCTGACCTGGTCGAGCTCGGCCCAGAACGACCAGGCAAGCGCCAGCGCGAAAAAGGCGATGATCGCGAAGATGACAATGGTGGACTGGTTGAGCCAGAGCTTGCGGAACATCGAAGGGACCCCTCAGGCTTTGCCGCTGGCGATGTTGGTCAAGCCGCGGACCGATTCCGACGCCGCCGCTGGCCCCGGCCCCGACCCCGGCTGGCCCGACGCGAAGGCGTTCGGCACGACGGTGGCAGACTGCGCCACTGGCCGCGGCGCGCGCAGCCGCGCCATGATGTCCGCCGAAGGGCCGTCCATCGCGATCTGGCCGTTCTGCATCAACATCAGCCGCTGGACGAGATTGGCGATCTGCAGCTTGTGGGTGACGATGATCAGCGTGGTCTCTGGCGCGATCCGCTCCTGCAGCCCACGCAGCACCAGCGCCTCGGTCTCGACATCGAGGTTGGCGGTCGGCTCGTCGAGCAGCAGAATCTTCGGCTCGGCGAGCAGCAGCCGGGTCAGGCCGGTCAGCACCCGCTGTCCCCCCGAAAGGCCGCGGCCGCCCTCGCTGATCTGCAGGTCGAGGCCGCGCGGATGGGCGGTGATGAGCGCCGCCAGCCCGGTCTTGCGAGCCATTTCCATCACCCGGTCGTCGCCCGGATCGGGCAGGCCGAGCAGTACATTGTCACGCAGCGACCCGTTCACCAGCCGATAGTCCTGCGGCAGGTAGCCAATGTGATGGCGCAGCACGTCCTCGGCGACCTGCGCCATGTCCAGCCCGTCGACGAGCAATTTGCCCTTTGCGGGCGCGTAAAGCCCAGACAGCAGCTTGAGCAGCGTCGACTTGCCCGAGCCGACCCCGCCAATCACGCCGATGCGCTCGCCCGCGGCGATCTCCAGGCGGGGGATCGAAATGCCGGCCTGCCCGCCCGGATAGGCAAAACTGACCCCGGTGAGGCTGAGGCTTGCGGCGAGACGATTGGGGCGCAGCTGTTCGACCTGCGGCGGCCGGTCGGTGGGCAGCGCCAGGATGTGGTCGAGCATCTTGAGCGAAGTCCGGGCATAGCTCCATTGCACCAAGAGCTGCGGCAGTTGGCCGATCAGCGGCCCGTTGACCCGGCCCGAGATGATCGAGCAGGCGATCAGCGCGCCCATCGTCATCCGGTTCTCGAACACCTCGACCGCACCCCAGGCGATAATCCCGATGTAAGACGCCTGCTGCATGATCCCGAAGATCGAGCCCGCCATCGCCTGGAGTTGCTTGACCGGCAGCTCGGACGCGTGAACCTCATCCTGGAGCGCCGTCCAGCGCGACAGCAGATACCACTGGCCGCGGTTGGCCTTGATCGTCTCGGCGGCGTCGAACGCCTCGACGAGCAGGCCGTTCTTGCGGTTGCCGCTGATCTGGGCCTTCGCCGTGTCGGCGGCGATCAGCCAGGAGAACAGCACCGCCATGCCGATCGCCAGCGGGAAGGCGACGACCAGCACCAGCGAAATAACCCCGCCAAGCAGCGCGATGATGACGATGAATAGCAGCGCGAACGGCAGGTCGGCGAGCGCGAACAGCGCGCTCGACGACATGATCGCGCGCACCTGCTCCAAGCCCCGCAACTGCGCCGCCATCGTCCCGACCGAGGGCGGGCGGGCATCCAGCCGGACCTCGCCGGCCCGCGAGAAGAAGAATTCGGAAACCTCGGTGTCGATATCGACCGACTCGCGCTCGAGCATGTTGGCGCGCACCACACGGAGCGCGAAGTCGAACATCAGCGCCACGACCGCGCCCACGGTCAGCACCCAAAGCGTCGCGAAGGCGCCGCGCGGCACGACGCGATCGTAGACCTGCATCGAATAGAGGCCGGTGACGAGTGCGATCATGTTGATGACCACGGTCGCGGCGACGGCGGTGGTGATCACATGCTTGCGCCGGAACACGGCGGCCTTGAACACGTCGATGGCGCGGGTGAACAGCTGGCGGCCGGCCGGCAGCGGGATGACAAGATCGTAGAGCCGCGCCTGCTCCGCATCGTGCCAGACAGAAGGGATGCCATGCGCGACGACGCGCAGCCTGCCGTCGCCTTCGAGCCGCTCGGCGACGGCCCAGCCATGGTCGGGGTGGAAGACCAGCAGCGGGAAGTGATGGGCGCGCGGGTTGTCTTCGTAATGCACCGCCGGCGCCCAGCCGATCGCCTCGCAGCAGGCGTTGAGTGCGGCTTCGTCCGCTCCGTCCATCGCGCGGGCGGGGTCGGCCCAATCCGGCCGCAGCTCGACACGGCGAAGCCGGGCAAGATCGGCGATGGTCGAAAGGATTGCGTTGGCCACTTCGTCTGCCCCTTCAGGATGACTGGCGCGCTGTTGTTTGATCGAACGCGGGCCGCCACCGCCCGCTCTTGAGTTCCAGCCGCACAACCGCGGCCATCGCTGCTACCTCGGCCTCGCTCCTGCCGATCTGCGCGCTGACCGCCTCACGCAACGCGTTCATCACGTCGAGCCAGGATCGGCGGCCGGCGATGAACTGCCGCATGTAGCTTTCGCTGACGTTGACGGCGGTTTCCGAGGCGGTGTGTGAAATCACCGCGCGATCCTTGGCGGCCTCGAACTCGATGCGGTCGGTAGCAACGTCGCGGCGCAGCTGCTGCTCGGCGCTGCGTTCATCCTCAATCGCCGCCTCCACCCGCTGGCGGGCACTGTTGACCTGCGAGAACTGGCTGAGGCCGCCATCGCCCTGGGCGCGGATGACGGCTCCGATGCGGTGACCGAAGAAATCGTCGTAGGAATATTGCGCGTTGAGCTGCGGCAGGATCGAGGCGCGGCGGCTGTCAACCTCTGCCCGGGCGACGTCGATCTGCGCGTCCAGCCGGCGCAGTTGCGGCGAATAGGCGGCGGATTCGTTCTCCAAAGCCTCCGGGCTGGCGATGTCGAGCGCGGGGTTGAAGTAGGGGATCGGCCCCAGCGCGAAGCCGGGGTCGGCCACCAGCTGCACCATGATGCGCAGCGCGGTTTGCCGGGCGGCGCGGGCCAGATTGTACTCTTGCTCGACTTGCGCCGTGCGTGATCGCGCCAGTTCGAGATCGGCGAGCGGGCTGACCTCCTGCTTCACCCGCCGCTCGATGGTGCCGACAAGCCGTCGGTGTTCGTCGATGCTGGCGGCGAGCAGTTGCTCGCGCAGGGTGAGGCGCATGATGTCGAAATAGGTCTGCACGGTGGTCAGCGCGAGGGTCTGCACCGTCTCGACATAGCCGGCGGACGAGGCGTCTTCCGATGCCTTGGCGCGGCGGATGTCGGCGCCGATCCGCCCGCCCGACCAAACCGGAGCCGATACGACGAACTGCGGCTCGGGCGAGCTGCTCGAATTGAGATAGCCGACGCTGCCGGTGAAGCTGGGGAAGCGCCGCCACCGCGCGGCGTTCACATCGGATGCCGCCGCTCGCACCGCCGCCCTCGCGGATTTTGCGGTCGGATAGTTGCGGGTGACGATATCAATCGCCTCCTCGAGCGCGGGCGGCACGCTGTCCGGCGCCTTCGGCCAATCGACCTCACCCAGCCGGCCATGCCGCGCCTTCGGAGCCGGCGGGCCATAGAGGCGCCCAGGTTCGGGGCCGGAGCCGGCAGCGCTCCTGATGGTCGATGGTTCGCCCGCCGGGGGCGCCCCGATCGCTGTACCTGCGCTGTCACGTCCGGTGGCGATTGCGGCGGCACGCGGCGGCGCCCGGTCAATTTTCGGTTGTCCCCAGGCGGTGCTCACGCCGAGCCACGGCGATGGCGCGAGGAACAACACGGCGGCGGACAGCAACCGCCCCACCCGCGCGCGCCGGGCGCCCGGCCGGACTGGCGGCGCGGGCGGCGGCGACTTCCCAGCGTCACCCACCGACAGCCGGCATGCCGGATTAAGGGCGAGCCGGCGGATTCGCTGGTCCTTCGCGTCCCTTGCGGTCGCCACCAGCCCGGCCAGCTTGAGGCGTGCCAGCACCCCGTAGAAGCCCCGATCCGACGTTCCGGCAACCCGCATCGCCTCAGAGACCGGCACCGGCCCCGCAAGGTGGAGATGCAGCAACACCCGGGCCTCGGGCGTCAGCAGGCGAATCTGGCGGTGTTCGTGCAGCGCGGCGTCGAGCGCGATGAGCTGGCGCCAGCGTAGTCCGCGCCGGCTACCGGGCTCGGCCGGCGACGGATTGTCGGGCCAGGCGCCATCATCGTGCGCCCCATCGACCGGCGCCGCCGTGTTTTGGTGCTGCTTTACCACCCCACCCCTCAGCTCGGATTAGCTGCAATGCGGACATGCATTTAGCACAGCGAATTCGATCTGTGTGGCAAAACGCCGCCGTTTTGGCGCAATACCCCGCGCGCCCGGGTCCGCCTGGCGACAACACCATCGAGCGCTACCCTGCGGTAACGCCTCGATCCCGCGAACGCGGTTAAAGGCGACTCGCCCGCTGGTTCGGGGTTATTTGCCCGCGCCGCCGGCGGGCGGAGCGGCAGGCCGGGCATCGACGGCATCGGGGGAGGCCATCGAACCCTGGCGCGCGGCGTATTCGCGTTCGACGGCCTCGACGCGCGCCTGCGTCTCGCGCGCATCCTGGTCGATCGTCGAGAGGCGTTTCGCCCTCTCGGCGGCGATCAATTCGCCGAATCGCACGTCCGGCGCCTGATGTTTTTCGGCATAGGCGTTCTGAATCAACTTCTGCGAGCACCCGGTCCAACCGCCGGCGCCGACTGGCGAGCAGCTCTGGGTGCCGAACTTGCCGACGGATTCATAGGCCAGCACCCGGTCGGTCCAGGCGCGCGCTGGCGGCTTGCCGATGTCACGCAGCGGCTCGGGAATGCGAAACCGCTCGGACTCCTCTTTGCGCGCGCAGACCGTGATCTCATCGGGAGCGGTCGACTGGGGGCAGGGATCATCGCCGAAGACGATCAGCTGGTTGACCTTCTCGCCGCTTTCCTGGGCGGACAGCGGCGCGCCAAGCGCCATCGCCAGCGCGGCGGAAACGAGGGCCGGGGCAAGCGTGGCTGCTGTCGGGATGCGCGACACTGGCGATATTCCCCTACGAACGAATGAACTTGCGTGGATATAGGGTCGCGCGGCGGTGAATGGTAGATGAAGCGGCGCGTTGGAAGCCGCCGTTGGCGGCTGGCGCCCGCCCGCTCAAATGCGCTCCGACAGCCGAATCGCCGCGCGGCAGCCCAGCCGTATTAGGCCGGAGAGCAGCGGATAGCCCGGTGCGCGCTCCGCCCCGGCCGCCAGCGCGGTTTCGCGATGGGCGCGCTCGTCGTCGCGGAAGCTGTCGATCTGGGCGGCGAGCTCCGGATCGTCGCCGCCGATTTGGGCGAGCTGGCTGGTGTAGTGCCGGTCGATCTCCTCCTCGACCGCGGCGGTGCAGGCCATTGCCGCTTCCGGGCCGATCAGCGCGGTCGCCGCGCCGAGCGCATAGCCGGCCACCGCCCACAGCGGCTGCAGCGCGGTCGGGCGCACCCCCCGGCTGGCCATCAGCGCGTCGAAGCTTTCACGATGCTGCTCTTCCTGCGCGGCCATGCCGGCGATCGCCTGAGCATGAGGGGCGTGGGTGCCCATCACCGCCAGCTGGCCGGCGTAGATCCGCGTCGCGCCATATTCGCCGGCCTGATTGACACGCAGCATACGCGCGCGCTTGTCCTGGGTCATCGTGCCTTCCTCTTCTTGGCCAGCAGCACGCCGATGGACAGCGCGGCGGCGGTGGAGAACACGAAGTTCCACCCCGCCAGCGAGATGCCGATCAGCCGCCACTGCGCCACGTCGCACCGCACCAGCGGCGCGTTCATGATCGCGTCGAGCGGGTCACCCTCGCCCGCCGAAACCGATGCGGCGCAGGTAGTGAGGCCGCGCCACCAGCCAAATTCGACGCCGGCGTGGTACGCCCCGATCACGCCGGAGACGAGGATCGCCAGCGCCGCCAACGCGATCAGCGCGCGCCGCCCGGCGGGCAGCACGAAGGCCATGCCCGCCAGCGCCAGCGCGCCAAAATGCGGGTAGCGCTGCCACCAGCACATCTCGCAAGGGTACAGACCGAAGCCGTATTGCGCCACATAGGCGCCGCCCAGCAGCAGCGCCGGGGCGGCCAGCGCGACGGCTCGGGCCTGGCGGAGGGACTCCGACACGGCGCGGATATTAGCGCCTGCGGGCCGTCGCCACCACCGGCACGGCGGCGCGCCGCAGCGTCTGGATCGCATAGTGCAGCTGGAAGTCGTCGATGCCCTTGGCCTTGAGCTCGGCGGCACTCTGGGTAAAGCGCGGATCGCCGCGTTTGTCGGCTTCGAGCTGTTTTTCATCGAGGCTGACCTCGTTGATCAGATGGCCGCGCAAGTCCGATTCGCGCAGCGCCCGTTCGGAGCGGACGGCTGCGTCCGGGTCGGACAGCTGCGGCACGCGGATATCGGGCTCGATGCCGCCTTCCTGCACCGAATGGCCCGAAGGCGTGAAATAACGCGCGGTGGTCAATTTGATCGCGCTGGTCTTGTCGAGTTGGATCATCGACTGGACGCTGCCCTTGCCGAAGCTGCGCTCGCCCATGATCATCGCGCGGTGATGATCCTGCAACGCGCCGGCGACGATCTCGGACGCCGAGGCGCTGCCCGCATCAATCAGCACGATCAGCGGAATGCCGGCGGCGGCGTCGCCCGGAAACACCGTCTCGGCCCGGTAGAACTGGTTCTCGCCGGCGACCCGGCCACGCTGCGAGACGATGTCGCCGCTGTCGATGAACAGGTCCGACAGCGCCACCGCCTCGTCGAGCGAGCCGCCGGGGTTCGAGCGCAGATCGAGCACCAGCCCCGACAGCCTGCCGCCGGCTTGCTGCCGCATCGTCGCGATCGCGCTGGCGACGTATCGGCCGACGTCGCGCGAGAATTCGTTGACGGTGACGACGCCAACGCCGTTGTCGAGCTTCGAGGTCACCGGTTCGAGCGTGATCACCCCGCGCGTCACCGAGACGTCGAACGGCTGGTCCCGGCCGACGCGATAGATGGTCAGGCGGATCGAGGTATTCGCCGGACCGCGCATCTTCGCCACCGCGTCGTCGATCTCGCCGTCGTAATAGAGCTTGCCGTCGAGGTGGGTGATGTAGTCGCCGGCCTTGATCCCGGCCTTTTCAGCCGGGCTGCCGCGGAACGGCGAGACCACCTTGACCGCGCCATCGTCCATCACCACCGACAGGCCGAGCCCAGAGTAATTGCCGTCGATCATCGTCTCGAGCCGCTGCAGCATGGCCCCGTCGAGATAGGAGGAATGCGGGTCGAGGCTTGAGAGCATGCCCTGGATCGCCCCCTTCAGCAGCTTGTCGTCATCGACCGGATCGACATAATTGGCCTTCACCAGCTGGTAGATCGCCACCAGCTTGCCGAACTGCGGCCCGCTGCTTGCATCGACCGCGGCGAGGCCGGCGGTGGTCGCGGGCAGCATCGCCAGCGCGACAAGCGGCAGCGCGGCGCGGGCGAGGGGAGCGAATTTCATCGGCGGCACGATCCTTGGGTGGTGGCGCGGGCTTACTCCCCGGCGCCGGCAAACGCCAGCATCGCCCGATATGGGGCGTCCGACGCGCTCCGAACAGACCTAGCCCGAGCGGTGATACGGATGCCCCGCGAGGATGCTGGTCGCGCGCCACAGCTGCTCGGCGAGCATCGCACGGGCGAGGAGGTGCGGCCAGGTCATCGCGCCGAACGACAGTAGCAGGTCCGCTTGGGCGCGAAGTTCCGCACCATGGCCGTCCGCCGCGCCGATCAGGAACCGCGCTTCACGCACGCCCGCGTCGCGCCAACTTTCGAGCAGCGTCGCTAAGGCTTGCGAGCTGGGGCTGTCGCCGCGTTCGTCGAGCAGAACCAGCCGGGCGGGGGTGAGGGGCTCCGGCAGCCGGCCACCGCGCTCCGCCAGCTCGGTGAGCCTGAACGGCCAGGCGATGCGTTTGGCATAGCGCTCGACCAGCTCGCCCTCGGGCGAGCGGCCGATCCGCCCCCGCGCGATGATATGGAGGAGCATCGGCCTTACATCCTCCCCCAGCAAGCTCGGGGAGGATCTTCGCTACGCCGCCCCCGCCTCGGGCGCGTCGCCGAAGGCCCACATCCGTTCGAGGTTGTAGAAGCTGCGCACTTCCGGGCGGAACAGGTGGATGACGATGTCGCCGGCGTCGACCAGGACCCAGTCCGCCGCGGGGAGACCCTCGATGCGGACATTGCCGAAGCCGCCGTGCTTGATCCGCTCGGCCAGCTTCTGGGCGATCGCCGCGACCTGACGGCTTGACCGGCCTGAGGCGATCACCATGTGGTCGGCAATGCTCGACTTGCCTTCGAGCGGGATGGAGATGACGTCCTGCGCCTGATCGTCGTCGAGCGAGCGCAGCACCAGCGCGTGCAGCGAGTCTGGCTCGCCGGCGGTGGGCGGGATGGCGGCGCCGGCAGGTGCCGGCCCTGAAATCGCCTGATTCATTGAGTTCGCAATATCTCCGGTGCGTGGCGACGCCGGCTATCGCCGCCTGTCGCTTGTCTAATGTGTGATTGATGCGGCGAAACCGCAATGCGCGCCCTGGCTGGCGCGGTCATGCGGCGTCCAATGGAATGGAATGGTGCGTCACGTGATCGCGCAGGTTTTTGCAGAGACGGCGCTCAGCCCATTGCGGATCGGCACGGCGGATCGCCGTTGCCGAGCGCTTGTCGGGATCGAAACGCAGGATCACCAGCGCCGGAGCGCTCCACTCTCCCCGGTTTCGCAGGCTGGCGGCAGGTTTCCGGTAGCGCCTGAGCCAGGCCATCGCGGGGCTCGCCATGGCGGCAGCATCATATCCCGGCCGGGCGACGACCGCAATCGGCATCGTGCGGGCGATCTCCCGCCAGCGCTTCCACCGGCTGAACTCAGCGAGATTGTCCGCGCCCATCAGCCAGACGAAGCGCCGCTTCGGCCAGCGGCGGCGGATCAGCCGCAGCGTGTCGATCGTGTAGTTTGTGGCGAACTCACGCTCCAGCGCAGTCACCCGGATCGGGGCGCGGCGTGCCTGCACCAGCGCCGAGGCGAACCTGCGCACCAGTGGCGCCATGCCGGCGCGCGGTTTCAGCGGGTTACCGGGCGACACCAGCCACCACGCCTCGTCCAACCCCAGCGCTGCTATCGCCCGCAGCGTGACCGCACGATGCGCGCCATGCGCGGGGTTGAAGCTGCCCCCCAGGAGGCCGGTGCGCAGGCCAGCGCGGGTGGCGCCCCCGCTCAGGGCCGGACCTGGCCGGTGCCGCGCACCTGCCACTTGTAGGTCGTCAGCCCTTCCAGCGCGACGGGCCCGCGCGCGTGCAGCCGGCCGGTGGCGATGCCGATCTCGGCACCGAGGCCGAACTCGCCGCCGTCGGCAAACTGGGTCGAGGCGTTGACCATGACAATGGCGCTATCGACCTCGGCGAGGAACCGCTCCGCCGCCGCGTCATCGCCGGTGACGATCGCGTCGGTGTGGCGTGAGCTGTGGCGATCAATGTGATC
>JBDSIY010000056.1:0-9670 GCA_039917735.1 Novosphingobium sp.
TCGCCGACCTGCCGCTCGACTGGCGCGAGGGTCCATCGACCACCGGGCTGGTCGCCACCCTGAAGGGCGGCGCCGGGCCGGGGCGATCGGTGCTGCTGCGCGGTGACATGGACGCGCTGCCGATGCCGGAGGAGACCGGCCTGCCCTTCGCCTCCGGCACGCCGGGGGTCATGCATGCCTGCGGCCATGACGCGCATGTGGCGATGCTGGTCGGCGCGGTTCGGCTGCTCTGCGCGCGCTCCGCGTCGCTCGCCGGCGAGGTCCGCTTCATGTTCCAGCCCGGCGAGGAGGGCTGGCACGGCGCGCGGCTGATGATCGAAGACGGGTTGCTGGGCGGGGAAGGGCATGACCGGCCGCCGGCCGACGCCGCTTTCGCGCTGCACGTCATGCCCAACGCCCCGCACGGGCTGGTCGGCGGCCGCGCCGGGCCGCTGCTCGCCGCCGCCGACGAGCTGGCTATCGTGATCGAGGGGAACGGCGGCCATGCGTCTATGCCGCACCAGACCCGCGATCCGGTGCCGGTCGCCTGCGAGATCGTGCTGGCGCTGCAGAGCCTGGTGACGCGCCAGTTCAACGCCCACGATCCGGTGATCGTCACCATCACCCGGATCGACGCCGGCACCGCGCACAACGTGATTGCCGACCGCGCAGTGCTGCGCGGCACGATGCGCACGCTCTCGGCCGAGCACCGGGCGCGGCTGCAGGATTCGATCCGCCTGCTCGCCGCCGGTATAGCCGGGGCGCACGGCCTTACCGCCGAGGTAACGGTCAAGGACGGCTTCCCGGTGACGATCTGCGACGCCCGCGCGGTGGATTTCGGCGAACAGGTGACGCGCGAGCTGTTTGGCGAGAGCGCCTTCCTGCGCCTCGCCGACCCGATCATGGGCGCCGAGGATTTCGCCTATGTGCTCGAACAGGTGCCGGGCGCGATGTTCTTCCTCGGCTTCGCGCGCGAGGCCGAGGACTGGCAGAGCTGCTGCGGCATCCATTCGACCCGGATGATGCTGGACGAAAGCGTCATGCCGAGAGGCGCGGCGCTGCTCGCGGGGCTGGCGGAGCGATTTCTGGAGCGGGGGTTCGGCTGAGGCAACGATCCATGTCAGATCGGCGGCGCTACCACCCGCAGCTCGTCCCCCGGTTCTGCTCGGCGAGCCAGCGCGAGAGCGGCGCGAAGTAGCGGAGCATGGCCTGGCCGCTCATCTCGCGGCTGCCGGTGAACGCCTGCAGCGCTTCGGGCCAGGGTTTCGAAGCGCCCATCGTCAGCATCGTGTTCAGCCGCGCGCCAACCGTCTTGTTGCCATAGAAGCTGCAGCGGTGGAGCGGGCCTTTCCAGCCGGCCTGCTTGCACGCCGCCTCGTAAAACTGGAACTGCAGCACCCGCGCGAGGAAATAGCGCGTATAGGGCACCACCGCCGGGATGTGGTATTTCGCGCCGGGATCGAAGGCATCGGCCGGGCGCGGAGAGGGCGGGATGACACCTTGATATTCGAGCCGCATCGCGTTCCATGCGGTTTCGTAATCGGCGGGCTTGATTTCGCCTGAGAACACCTGCCAGCGCCAACGGTCGATCATCAGGCCGAAGGGCAGGAAGGCGACCTTGTCCATCGCCTGGCGCAGCAGCAGGCCGATGTCCCGGTCGGGCGGGGGCACCCTGGCGGCATCCAGCAGGCCGATGCGAACCAGGTACTCGGGGGTGATCGCCAGAGCCATGGTGTCGCCGATCGCCTCGTGAAAGCCGTCGTTGGCGCCTTCCATATAGAGCCGGAACGGCTGGCCGCTGTAGGCGCGCTGATAGTAGTTGTGCCCGAGCTCGTGGTGGATCGTGACGAAATCGGTCGCGTTCACCTTCGTGCACATCTTGATCCGAAGGTCGTCCTTGTTGTCGATATCCCAGGCCGAGGCGTGGCAGACCACCTCTCGGTCGCGCGGCTTGGTGAACTGCGAGCGTTCCCAGAAACTTTGCGGCAGGGGGGCAAAGCCGAGCGAGGAATAGAAATTCTCGCCAGTGTGGACCATCCGCAGCGGATCATAGGCCTTCGCCGTCAGCAGCGTGCCGATGTCATAGCCGATGTCGCCGGCGCCGGGCGGCGCGACGATGTCGTAGATGTTGCCCCATTCCTGCGCCCACATATTGCCGAGCAGATCGGCGCGGATCGGGCCGCTCGCCGGCTGTACCGCCACCCCATAACGCGCGCTCAACCGGGCGCGGGCGTAGCAGTGCAGCTGCTGGTATAGCGGCTTGACCTCGTTCCATATCCTTTCGGTGAGCGCCGCGAAGGCTTCGGGGTCCATGTCGTAATTCGAGCGCCACAGCGCACCGGTATCGGCGAAGCCGAGCTCACGCGCGCCGGCGTTGGAGATTTCGACCATCCGCGCGTAATCGGGCTTCATCGGTCGCCCGACATTGTCGTGCCAGCTGGTCCACATCTCGCGGAGCTGGGCAGGGTCGCGGTTGGTGCCCATCGCCGCTTCGATGTCGCTGCCGTTGATCGGCTGCCCGGCGAGCGTGCCGCTGCCCTTGGCGTAAAGCCCCTGAACCTTGGCGGAAAGCTGCGCGAACTCCTCGGCCGCGCCCGCCGTGGTCGGCGCGGGCGCGGTGATAGCCGTGCGGAACATGGTCAACCGCCGTAGCGTCGCTGGCGGCAGTCCCGGCACCCTGGCAAGCTCGGCGGCCCTGGCGGCATTGCCGACCTGGAGCCTTGTTGTCGCCGCGCTGACATCGGCATCGACCTGCGCGGAATCGTCGGTGACATAAGTCGCATAGACCCAGTCGGCGCGCCCCTGCCGGACGGTCTGGTCGAAATAGGCGTGGTCGGCCTCGGCGATCCAACGTTCGACGTCGGCGGGAGTCTCGGCATGTGCGGGCGTCGCGGCGAGCGCCGCCACCAGCGCGATCAGGGGAACGGACAGCTGCATGGGCGAAACCTTGCTCGGGAACCGGAACGACGACAGCTTGGTCCCGCGCTCCGGGTCGGGTCAAGCCGTGAAGAAGCGCACGATCGCCTCGCCGAGTTCCGGCTTGGTCACCGATGACATATGCGTACCCGGTACCTCGACGAAGCGGGCGTCGGGCAACGCCGCCGCCAGCGCCTGGCCCGAACCGTTGTCCTGATCCTGATCTCCGCAAACCACCAGCGTCGGCATGGCAATCCCTGCCAGAGCATCGGGCGGCGTATCGTCGATCGAGCCCAGCAGCAGCCGCGCGGCGATGCGATCGATCTTCTGCGCTTTCATGAAGGCCTGGGCGAGAAATGCGGGATCGCCGCGCTCGATCGTCCCGAAGCGGTCGATCGCATCGATGAAATGCGCGCTGCGACCGGCCCAACCGGTCAAGCCCTCAAGCCCCATGCCGCCCAACACCAGCCGACGCGGCGTCAGCCCCGCGAGCACGCCCCTCACCGCCGTCCGCGCGCCCAGCGAGAAGCCGACGAGGTCGTAGTCGGCAAGCCCCAGCCGGGCGACCAGCGCCAGCGCGTCCTTGACCAGCACATCGTCCGGATAGGCGGCGGGATCGTGCGGTGCATCGCTCAACCCATGCGCGCGCAAATCCGGCATGATCGCTTCGAACCCCGCTACGGCGAGCTGGCGCGCCGTGCCGAATTTGATCCAGTTGACCTCGGCGCTGGAGAACAGCCCATGGAGGAGCAGCACGGGGGGGCGGCCCCCGCCTTCCGCGCGGAGGCGATGGACGGCCAGGCGGAAGCCCCCGTGGCCTGGAAGGAAGGTGGTGCTGGGTCCGGTCATTGGGCGACGTTAACGGAACATCGGGCGGCCTGCACCGTTCATACGGGCAGCGATTCACAATAACCAAGGTAAAAAGATAATGCTTCGCACCAAGTTCCTCGCACCGCTGCTCGCGGCGAGCGCCATGGCGCTGACTGTCGCCACTCCCGCCCATGCCGGCAAGTCCGACCGGGCGCGGACCGCGATTGCCGCTGCGGAGGCCAAGGTCGAGACCGCTCGGTCGATGGGCGTCGGCGCCGAGCTGCCCACCGCTACGGCGCAGGCGCAAGAGGCTCTGGCGAACGCCAGGGAGGACCTGAAGGCGGGCCGCAAGTCACAGGCGATCGACGGCGCGATCCATGCCCAGGCGTTGGCCGACGCGGCGATCGGCGAGATGCAGAAACGCAAGGAGCAGGAAGCCGCCGAGGCGCAGCAACAGAGCGCAACTCAGGCGGCACAGGCGCAGAACCAGGCGGCTCAGGCACAGACCCAGGCCGCAGCCGCCGGGGACCGCGCCGCCGCCGCCGAGCGCCAGGCCGCCGCCTCCGCTGCCGAAGCCACCGCCGCGCGCACGGCCGCACAGACGGCGCCGACCCAGGTCGAAACCACGGTGACCACCCAGTCGCCGGCGCGGACGCACCGCACTACGCGGACCAGGGTTACGCGCAAGGTCGCCAAGCCCGCTGCTCCGGCGCCTCAGGTCACCACGACGACGACGACGGTCAAGACGCCTTAAGCCGATCGAGACGCCGCCGGTCGCCCGTCACCCGAATGAGCCGGCGGATCTTTGCCCCCGCGCGGGGTTCAGGAATCGTCCCGACGGGCGTCCATCACCTCACGATGGGCACAAACTGTCCGCTGGGCGGAGCGTTGCTCGACTTCGGCACACCCTCACCCCTTCTTCAGATGCCTCCGCCCGAGCAACTCCGCGATCTGCACGGCGTTGAGCGCGGCGCCCTTGCGGAGGTTGTCGGAGACGCACCACAGCACCAGCCCGTTGTCGACCGTCGGGTCCTCGCGGACGCGGCTGACGTAGGTGGCGCCGTCGCCGACGCACTCGACCGGGGTGACGTAACCGCCGTCCTCGCGCTTGTCGACGAGCATGATCCCGGGCGCCTCGCGCAGGATGTCCTGCGCCTCCTTGGCTGAAATCTCGTTTTCGAACTCGATGTTGACCGCCTCGGAATGGCCGACGAACACCGGCACGCGCACGCAGGTGGCCACCAGCTTGATCTTCGGATCGAGGATCTTCTTGGTCTCGACGACCATCTTCCACTCTTCCTTGGTGAAGCCATCATCAAGGAAGACGTCGATGTGCGGGATGACGTTGAAGGCGATCTGCTTGGTGAACTTCTTGGGTTCGCTCATCTCGCCCGCCGGCATGAACACGGCGCGGGTCTGTTCGAACAGCTCGTCCATGCCGTCCTTGCCGGCGCCGCTGGTCGATTGATAGGTCGAGACCACCACGCGCTTGATCTTCGCCGCGTCGTGGAGCGGCTTCAGCGCCACCACCAGCTGCGCGGTCGAGCAGTTCGGGTTGGCGATGATGTTGCGGCGCTTGTAGAGATCGATCGCGTCCGGGTTCACCTCGGGCACGATCAGCGGCACGTCCGGGTCCATCCGGTACAGTGAGGAATTGTCGATAACGACGCAGCCGGCGGCGGCCGCCTTGGGTGCATAGTCCTTGGCCGGGCCGGAGCCAGCGGCGAACAGCGCCATATCCCAGCCGGCGAAGTCGAAATGCTCGAGGTTCTGGCACTTCAACTTCTTGCCGGTCTCGCCGAAATCGACCTCGGTCCCGGTCGAGCGGGCACTGGCGACCGCAGCGATCTCGTCGCAGGGGAATTCCCGCTCGGCGAGGATGTTCAGCATCTCGCGGCCGACGTTTCCGGTCGCTCCGACGACGGCTACCCGATAACCCATTTTTCCTCGCGCCTCCCGACGCCCAATCCGCTGATAATGGGTCGCCGCCTTAGCGCGTGAGGGGCGGTTGTCCAGACCGTCCGCCGACGAAGCCGGCCTCGGCCCCTGACACGCGATCCCGCGCAGGCCGCCGCCTGCCATGTCGGGATGGAACGGCTTGGCAAGCCCTACGAGGGCTGACCCAGTCCAAAACAGCAAACGGGCGCGCGCGGCATGGCCGGCTCGTCCTTAAAACGAGCAAATCAGACAAGTGGATTTCGGAGGAACTGGACTTCCCGCCCCATTTGGTATTAATAGGTCGCATTCGACGCTCACGCGCACCGAAATCGCAAGCAGAGGGACAATGACGGCTGCAGATCGAATGACGCCGCGCGATTTGTCGCGCCTGGCTAGCGAGTTGTACGTTGATGGGCCGCTGCTGCTTCGTATGATGCAGCGGTATCGTCCTTTTATCTGCCCGTTTGAAGACCTTATCGGGGAAGTTCCGGCCGGGGCTTCAATGCTCGACATCGGCTGCGGCAGTGGGCTGTTCCTGGGTTTGCTGGCCGCCAGCGGCCACTCGTTCAGCGGCACCGGCGTCGACATATCGCGCGACGGCATTTCTCTTGCCGAGCAGATGGCCGGGCGCCTGACGGCGAGCGGATCGAACGCGGACTTGCGCTTCATCCATCTCGCTGCCGGGAATGCGTGGCCAAGCGAGCGCTTCGGCGTGACCGCCATGATCGACGTGCTTCATCACGTCGCGCCTGCCGAGCAGGAGGAGACGATCCGGCGCGCGTGCCGCGTTACCGCGCTCGGTGGTACGTTGCTCTACAAGGATATGTGCGGAGATTCGACGTGGCGGGCAGCGGCCAACCGGCTCCACGACCTGATCCTGGCCCGGCAGTGGATCCACTATGTGCCGCCCGCTCGGGTCGAGCACTGGGCCCGTGAGGAAGGGTTCGAACTGGTGCTGTCGCAGCGGAGC
Source organism: Novosphingobium sp. (assembly GCA_039917735.1). Lineage (GTDB taxonomy): Bacteria > Pseudomonadota > Alphaproteobacteria > Sphingomonadales > Sphingomonadaceae > Novosphingobium. The sequence continues at coordinate 6,614 of JBDSIY010000056.1, forward strand.
AACCGGATGTGGTATGGCCACGATCTGCGGGTGTTCCGCTGCCGCCGAGCGGCTTGACCCCACGACGGGCGGGAAGCCGCTGCCGCCCGCTGTTGCGGATCAGGCGCCGACCGGCTCGCGCCGGGCGGCTCCCTCGGCTGAGCGGGTTGCGATCCTACTTCTGCTCGGTCCGCTGATCGCGCCGCTCGGCAATGCGGGCACGTTTGCCGGTGCGGCCACGCAGATAATAGAGCTTGGCGCGCCGCACCACGCCCTTGCGGACGACGGTGATGCTCTCGACATTGGGCGAATACAGCGGAAAAACGCGCTCGACCCCCTCGCCGAAGCTCATTTTGCGGACGGTGAAGTTGGAGCCCAACCCTCGGTTGGAACGGGCGATGCAGACCCCCTCGAAGTTCTGGACGCGGGCGCGGTCGCCTTCCTTGACGCGAACGCCGATGCGCAGCGTATCGCCGGCGCGGAATTCGGGAACGGTGTTCTTCGACTTGAATTCCTCGATGGCCTCGGCCTCGAGCTGCTGGATCAGGTTCATCACCCGTCCTCCTCATTTTCGCGCCGCGCGCCAGAGGCAGGTCGGTCCCGAGCGCCGGAATGGCGCTCCCAGAGGTCCGGCCTGCGTGACCGTGTGTCGGCCTCCGCCCGGGCCAAGCGCCAGGCGGCGATCCTCGCATGATCCCCCGATCGCAGCACTTCGGGGATCGTGCGCCCCTCCCATTCCACAGGTCGGGTATAGTGCGGGTATTCGAGGAGACCGTTTTCGAACGATTCCTCGCACCCGCTGGAAGGCGCGCCCATTACGCCGGGCAGCAGCCGAATGCAAGCATCGAGCAGCATGATCGCCGCCGGTTCACCGCCCGACAGGACGATATCGCCGACTGCGATTTCCTCGATAGCGCGCGCGGCGAAGATGCGTTCGTCGAAGCCCTCGAAGCGGCCGCACAGCAGAATTACGCCGGGGCCGGCGGCGAGCTCGCGGACGCGCGCCTGGGTGAGCGGAGCGCCGCGCGGGGTGAGGGCGATCACTGGAAACAGCGCATCGCTTGCTCGCGCATAATCGATCGCCGCCGCCAGCACGTCGGCGCGCAATACCATTCCGGCGCCGCCTCCCGCCGTCGTATCGTCGACGCTGCGGTGCTTGTCCGTCGCGAAATCGCGGATGTTGATCGCATCCAGCGACCAGCGCCCCTCGGCCAGCGCCCGCCCGGCGAGGCTCAGCCCGAGCGGACCCGGGAACATCTGGGGGTAAAGGGTGAGGACGGTAGCGGCGAAAGTCATCAGCGGCGGCCCCGCGGGAGAGCGGGTCTCACCGCGTCCAGTTTTCCACCCGTAGGCCGGGCACATCGGCGAAATCCGTCTCGTTGTTGGTGATGACCACCGCCCCGACGCTCAGGGCATGCGCAGCCAACAGCCGGTCGAAGCGCGCCCACCTGAACGGCAGCCGCGCATATTCGCGCGCGGCCGCTTCGTCGAAAGGGAGCAACGGGATCGCCGCCAGGAACGCGTCAAGGATCCCGGGCGGAGGAGGCTTGCCGACATAGGTACCATAGGCGATCTCGGCGAAGCTGATCGCCGAGATCGCGATCACCCCTGGCTGGAGCCCGGTAATGCGTTGGCGCATGGCTTCGTCGCCACCCGCCATGGCATAAACCGAGCAGTCCGCATCGATAAGATAGCGGATCACGCCTTCTTCGACGCATCGCGCGCTGCAGCTTCGCGAGCTGCGATCGTGCTCGGCCGCTCTTCGAAATCGTCACGGGGAGCAAGTTCGAGGCCTGGGGCTTTTCCCCAGAAGCCGCTGACGTCGATCGTCCGCTTCGGCGCATCGACCGGCTCAACCCGAAAAATCATCGGCGCCTCGCGCACCATCCGCACCTGGGTGCCCTCGGGCACACCAAGGCCCTTCGGCAGCCGCAGCGCCACCGAGTTGCCCGACTTGAATGTCTTGCCGGCCCATTCCGCGCGATCCTCGGTCATACAGCCTCCGTATACACGCATTGTATATACTAGCCGGCATAAGCCGCGTCAATCACCAGTCGCTCGTCGTTCCACTCGAGCACCGCCTCTGCTCGCATCGGCACCATGAAGCGCTTGCCGTCCGCGCGCTCGATCTCGATGATGTCGCCGGCGCCGTAGTTCTCAACCGCGACGCAGGTGCCGAGCGCCTCCCCGGTGGTCGAGACCGTGGCGAGGCCGATCAGGTCGGCGTGGTAGTATTCCCCCTGCGCGAGCGGCGGCAGAGCCGAACGCGGCACGGTCAGCGTGCTTCCGCGCAGCGCCTCGGCGGCATTGCGGTCGCTGACCTCGGCGAAGCGGGCCACCGCGCCGCCTTTCCCGTCATCCCTGATCCGCTCCAGCGTCAGCGAGCCATCGTTGAAGGCGCGGTGGCGGGAAAGCGCCGGGACGCCTTCGCCGAACAGCTTCAGCCTCACCTCGCCGGTGACGCCATGCGCCCCGGCGACGGCGGCGAGCGCAACCGGACGGTCCGCGCGCACCCCGACGGCTCGGATGCTCAGGCTATGTCCGGAGCGCCCTCGGCGGGGTCCATGCTGCTTTCGACCTTGGGCTCTTCAGAGCCCGGCTCGACGGCGCCCTCGGCCGGAGCCTGGGCGGATACGCCCTGGTTCTCGGGCTCGGCGGCCGCGTCGCTGTCCGGCCCGGACGGGTCTGCCGATTCCGCGACAGGAGCCGCGTCGGCGACGGGCTCGGCTTCAGCGACGGGGGTGGCTTCGACCACCGGAGCCGCCTTGGCGGCCTGCGCCGCCTCTTCGGCCTCGGCGAGCTTCTTCGCCCGGTCCTCGGCGCGGTCCTTGGCCTTCTTGCCGGGCTCGCCCTTGGTCAGATTGCTGGTCGCGGCGCGCTCGCGGATGCCGGCCTTGTCGAGCATGCGGGCGACGCGGTCGGTCGGCTGCGCGCCGACGCCGAGCCAGTAGCGGACCCGGTCCTCGACCAGGCGGACGCGGTTCGTGTCATCCTTGGCGAGCAGCGGATTGTAGGTGCCGATATGCTCGAGATAGCTGCCGTCGCGGGGGCTCCGGCTGTCGGCGACGACGACACGGT
>JBDSIY010000057.1:0-9438 GCA_039917735.1 Novosphingobium sp.
CTCGCCGCAGGGCAAGGGCCAGCGCGCGTTGATCGTTGCGCCGCCCCGGACCGGCAAGACCGTGCTGCTGCAGAATATCGCGCGCGCCATCACCGACAATAATCCCGAAGTGTTCCTAATCGTCCTCCTGATCGACGAGCGGCCCGAGGAAGTCACCGACATGCAGCGCAGCGTCCACGGCGAGGTTATTTCCTCGACCTTTGACGAGCCCGCGCAGCGCCACGTCCAGGTCGCCGAAATGGTCATCGAAAAGGCCAAGCGTCTGGTCGAGCACAAGAAGGATGTCGTTATCCTGCTCGATTCGATCACCCGTTTGGGCCGCGCCTACAACACCGTCGTTCCGAGTTCGGGCAAGGTGCTGACCGGCGGCGTCGACGCCAATGCGTTGCAGCGGCCGAAGCGTTTCTTCGGCGCCGCCCGCAACATCGAGGAAGGCGGCTCGCTGTCGATAATCGCCACCGCGCTGATCGATACCGGCAGCCGCATGGACGAAGTCATCTTCGAGGAATTCAAGGGCACCGGCAATTCCGAGATCATCCTTGACCGCAAGGTTTCGGACAAGCGCATCTTCCCGGCGCTCGATGTCGGCAAATCGGGCACTCGCAAGGAAGAGCTTCTGGTGCCGAAGGATCAGCTCTCGAAGATGTGGGTGCTGCGCCGGATTCTGATGCAGATGGGAACTATCGATGCGATGGAGTTCCTACTCGACAAAATGAAAGACTCCAAATCTAACGAACATTTCTTCGCGACGATGAACCAGTAGCGGTTCACCGCGTTGCTTAGCCTCGACCTTGCCGATGTGTTCACGACCGGCGGATTGACGGCGCTGACCTCGGTCGTGCTGATCGACCTGACCATGGCCGGCGACAATGTGCTAATCATAGGCACGATCGCCTCCGGGCTTCCCGAGCGCGAGCGGCGGCGGGTGATCATGCTCGGCGTCGGCTTTGCGCTGGTATTCCTGATCGGCTTCGCGCTGATCGCAACCTGGCTGCTGCAGTTCACCGGCCTGCTGCTGGCCGGCGGCCTGCTGCTGCTGTGGGTCGCCTTCAACATGTATCGCGGGTTGCGGCCGGCGCCGGTTGTCGCCGACAATCCGCTAACCCCCGAGGTTGGCGGTCCGCGCCGCAGCAAGAGCTTTCTCGTCGCCGCGATCGAGATCACCATCGCCGATTTGTCGATGAGCCTCGACAACGTGCTTGCGGTTGCCGCCACCGCCCGTGAGCACCCGACCGTTCTTTTCTTCGGCCTCGCCTTCTCGGTGACAATCATGGGCCTCGCCGCCAATCTGGTGGCAAGGCTGGTTCAGCGCTATCACTGGGTCGCCTGGATCGGGCTTGCCGTGATACTTTACGTTGCGCTCAGCATGATCTGGGACGGCTGGTGGCAGGTCGAGCCGCTCGTCGCCAATAGGCCTTGACCTTCTCGGGAGATCGACATCGGTCATGAATGAATTGCTGCTGCTTGCCGAGGCTGGATCGATAGCCACCCAGGGTCAGGCTGGTCCGGCCTATATCTGGGATGCAATCGTCAAGGATTTCAGTAACATAACTGAGCCAACGGCGCTGGCTGCATTCTTCCAGGTACTGATGATCGATCTCGTCCTGGCCGGCGATAACGCAATCGTCGTCGGCGCGCTGGCGGCGGGGCTTCCGCCGGCGCAGCGCAAGCGGGTGATTGCGATCGGCGTCGCCGCCGCGCTGGTATTGCGCATTGTCTTCGCGCTGATGGTTACCTGGCTGCTGGGCATCATCGGTTTGGTGCTGGCGGGCGGGCTGCTGCTGCTGTGGGTCGCCTGGAAGATGTACCGCGACCTTCATCGCCACCACGCGGCTGGAGTGCATGCGGCCGGTTCGCCCGAAGTTGAGGGCGACGAACGATCGGGCCTGACCGCGGCGAAGGGCTTTGCCGCCGCTGCCTGGTCGGTCGCGCTGGCCGACGTCTCGATGAGCCTCGACAACGTGCTCGCGGTTGCCGGCGCGGCGCGCGAGCATCCCGGCATCCTCATCGTCGGACTGATCTTCGCCGTGGCGATGATGGGCGTCGCCGCCAATATCATCGCTCGCTACATCGAGCGCTATCGCTGGATCGGTTGGGTGGGCCTCGCGGTGATCGTCTATGTTGCCGGGAAAATGATCTGGGACGGCTGGCACGAGGTCGCGCTGCACCTGTTCTGAGACGATCAGGGCAGCAAAATGGTCGATCCCCGGGTCCGACGACCCTCCAACGCGCGGTGGGCTTCGGCGGCGTCGGTAAGGGCGTAGCGCTGGCCAATTTGAGCGCTGATCACGCCGCGCCGCATGCGGTCGAACAAGTGCGCTGCGGTGGCGGCGAGTTCACCCGGAGTCGCGGTGTAGTCGGCCAGGGTCGGCCGTGTGGCGAACAGCGATCCGGCACGCATCAGCTCGATCAGCGACACCGGCGGCACGGCGCCAGAGGCGTTGCCGAAGCTTACCATCAGCCCGCGTCGCCTCAGGCAGGCGAGCGAGGCCTGCCAGCTCGCTTTGCCGACCCCGTCGTAGACCACGACGACCCCCTCCCCGCCGGTGATTGCGCGCACGGCCTCGGTGAGCGTGGCAAAGTCTCCGGCAAGGACATGGTCGGCGTCGATGGCGGCCGCCTTCTCAGGTGAACCGCTATGCGCGATGACGATGACGCCCTTGTCGCGCAACCAGGGAACCAGCACCGACCCGACGCCGCCTGCCGCCGCGTGGACCAGTGCGACTTGGCCAGGCGACACTCCCGGCATCTTTTCGGCGAGGTAACACGCGGTGAAACCCTTGAGCATCATCGCCGCCGCGTCCTCGCTGGCTATATCGTCAGGGATGCGGACGGCGCGGGTGGCATCAATGATCCGGTGGGTGGCGTAGGCCCCGGCGCCGTCGACGCAGCCGACGCGGTCGCCGGGCGCGAAATCCTCCACTCCCTGACCCACCGCCACGACGCGGCCGACGCTTTCCGCCCCGAGCGCCACCGGAGGCTCCGCCGGGTAGAGCCCGCTACGGTAATAGGTATCGATGAAATTGAGCCCGATCGCCTCTTGTTCGAGCAGCAGCTGGCCGGGATCCGGGCAGCCAGGATCGAAGGCCTCGCGCTCGATCACCTCGGGGCCGCCATGGGTGCGAGCGACCATCCGCCATGCCGTGCTCACACCGTCCTCCTTCGCTGGCGTCGGCCGGCCGGGGGTCAGGCGAGATTCTTTGCGAAGAACTCGGCCGTCCGTTCATCGGCCAACTGTGCCGCATCCTCGACCCGGCGCGCGCCCAACTCTGACGCAAAACCGTGGTCGAGGCCTTCGTAATCGTGGAGCGTTACCTTGGGATGGTCGTCCAATCCGTCGTGGATCGCCTTCTGCGCTGCAGCCGGCACGAAGCCATCGGCGGTTGGGATATGCAGCATCAGCGGGCGGGAGATCGCGTGCTTCTCGTTGAGCATCTGGTCGATCATCACCCCGTAATAGCCGACGGCCGCGTCGATATCGGTGCGCGTGGCCGCCATATAGGCGATCCGGCCGCCCATGCAGAAACCGACCAGGCCGACCTTGGCCACACCTTCCTGGCGACGCAGCCAATGGATCGCCGCCTCGACATCGCGGATGCCGTGTTCGAAATCATGCTTCATCATATAGCCGACAGCTTCCTGGAACTGCTCGGGAATGTCGGGATTCAGCTCGATGCCGGGCTTTTGCCGCCAGAACACGTCGGGCGCGATCGCCAGATAGCCGCGCGCGGCCCAATCATCCGCCTTCTTGCGGATGCCCTTGTTGACTCCGAAGATCTCCTGGATGACGATAATGGCGGCATTTGGACGCTGGTCGGGCCGCGCGACATAGGCAGGAATCACCGCCTTGCCATCAAGGCTGGGGATCTCGGTGTTGGTGGTCATCGCGTGCGCTCCATGGGATCGTCGTTTAATTGACCACTAAGCGCGGGCAATGGACTTTGCCAAGGGCGTGTGTCAGCAAGGGGCGACAAGCAACTTTTTGGGAGCGTGTCATGAAGGTCACCATGGAATTGGACTGCACGCCTGAAGAAGCGCGGCGCTCGCTGGGCCTGCCCGATGTCACCAAAGTCAACGAGATGTACGTGGACGCCATGGCGAAGGCGATGCAGGGCGGCGGCTTCGAGCAAATTCAGGAATATGCCAAGCAGGTCGCGCCGATGGGGCAGGCTGGGCTCAAGCTGTTCCAGAAGATCATCGAAAACGGCGCGGCGATGGGTGGCATCGGGCCGAGCGCGCGCAAAGACAAGGGCAAGGGCACTGCGTAGCTGAGCGCATTCCCATTCTGCCGGTGGATACGATTTTCGCGTTATCCAGCGGTGCGCCGCCGGCAGCGATCGGGGTAATCCGGATCAGCGGCCCGCTTGCTCGCGACGCTTTGATAAGTCTGACGGCGCGTCTGCCCCCACCGCGCCGCGCGACCCGTCGGCGGTTGCATCAGCCCGGTGGAGAACTGCTCGACGATGCACTGGTGGTCTGGTTCCCGGCGCCCGAGTCGGCGACCGGCGACGATATCGCTGAAATTCACTGCCACGGCGGTCGCGCTGTCATCGCGGCGCTTGAATCCGCGCTGGGGGCGCTGCCGGGGCTGCGCCCGGCGGGTCCGGGTGAGTTCACCCGCCGCGCTTTCGCGAACGGAAAGCTCGATCTGGCCGAAGCGGAGGGGCTCGGCGATCTTCTCGCCGCCGAAACCGAACTGCAGCGACAGAGCGCGCTGGCGATGGCCGGGGGCGGCTTTTCGCGAGAGGTCGAAGACTGGCGCGACCGCCTGCTGATTGCGTCGGCCTCGGTCGAGGCGGTTCTCGATTTCGCCGATGAGGACGATGTCGCCCAGATTCCGGCTGACTTCGTCAAGCGGTTGCGTGGGCTAGAGAACGAAGTCACCAAATGGCTGAAGCGTCCGCGTGCGGAGGCCCTGCGCGAGGGTTTCCGCGTCGTCATCGCCGGGCCGCCGAACGTGGGGAAAAGCTCGCTGTTCAATGCGCTGGTCGAGAGCGAAGCGGCGATCACGACGCCGATTGCCGGGACCACGCGCGATGTCTTGAGCCGCCCGGTCGCGCTTGACGGCATTCCCTTCACCTTCGTCGATACCGCAGGCCTGCACGAGCGTTCCAACGATCCCATCGAAGTGATCGGCATCGGCAGGGCTCGGGCCGAAGCGGCGCGGGCCGATCTCGTGCTATGGCTGGGCGAAGAGGGCTGGGGACCCAGCAGAGCCTGGGAAGTGCAAGCGCAAAGCGACCGTCCAGGCCATCCGGTCAAGCAGGACCCGCGGCACCGGGTTTCAGCGGTGACCGGCCAGGGGTTGACCGGCCTGCGGCGCGACCTTGTTGCGCTGGCACGCACGGCGATGCCCCGCCCGGGCGAGGCCGCGCTGAATGCCAGGCAACATCGCCTGCTGACCGAGGCTCGCCTCATGCTCGCTAGCGCCACCGAGCTTACCGATCCGCTCCTTGTCGCCGAGTATCTGCGCCTCGCCCGCGTGGCATTCGATGTGCTGGTCGGGCGCTCGGCGACCGAAGACCTGCTGGACACACTGTTCGCCCGGTTCTGCATTGGCAAATAGCGGGGGTGTTCCACGTGGAACACGGTGCGCCAGCGCTTTGACCGGGGTCAGCACTTACGATAGAGGCCGCCGGCATGCGCTCCTTCGATGTCGTGGTGGTGGGTGGCGGCCATGCCGGCTGCGAGGCGGCTGGGGTAGCGGCGCGGATGGGCGCGCGCGTGGCGCTGGTCACCTTTGACCGCACGGCCGTTGGGGCGATGAGTTGCAACCCCGCGATCGGCGGTCTCGGCAAGGGCCATCTCGTCCGCGAAGTCGACGCGTTTGATGGCCTTATCGGTCGAGCAGCCGATGCGGCAGCGATCCATTACCGGATGCTCAATCGATCCAAGGGCAGCGCGGTTCAGGGCCCCAGGGTTCAGGCCGATCGCCGTCTGTTCAAAGCGGCGATCCAGATACGGTTGCGCCAATACGAGGAGCTGACGATCATCGAAGGAGAGGTGGCGGCGCTCCGCACGGCAAGCGGCCGCGTCGCGGGGATCCAACTTGCCGACGGGTCCCCGATCAAAGCCTCCGCCGTTCTGCTTTGCACTGGCACCTTCCTTGGCGGGCGTCTTTTCCGCGGCGAGGAGCGCATGATCGGCGGCCGGATCGGCGAGGGCTCCGCGCAACGGCTCGCTGAGCAGTTGCGTGCTGCCGGCCTGCCGATGGCGCGTTTGAAGACGGGGACGCCGCCCCGGCTTGACGGGAGAACGATCGATTGGGCACGGCTGGAGGAGCAGCCTTCGGACACTGACCGATGGACCATGTCGGCGCTGGGCCGAAGGCGGGCAAACCCCCAGCTGTCCTGCGCAATCACCCGCACCAATGCCCGCACGCACGATGTTATCCGCGCGCATCTCGACCGTTCGCCGTTGTTCAGCGGTGCGATCGGCGCGCGAGGGCCGCGCTATTGCCCGTCAATCGAGGACAAGATCCACCGCTTCGCCGACCGCGATGGCCACCAGATCTTCCTTGAGCCGGAGGCGCTGGACACGCATCTGGTCTATCCGAACGGGATCAGCACATCGCTGCCGACCGAGGCGCAGCTTGCGATGCTGCGCAGCATCGACGGCCTCGCGCGCGTGGAGATGGTCGTGCCCGGATATGCGGTCGAATATGATCACATCGATCCGCGCGCGCTGCGGCCAAGCCTGGAGCTGCGCACCATTCCCGGGCTCTACTGCGCCGGCCAGATCAACGGCACCACCGGCTATGAGGAGGCGGCGGCGCAGGGCTTGGTCGCCGGCATGCACGCCGCCGGGTCGGTTGTCGGCCGTGAGCCCGCCCGCCTCGATCGGGCGAATTCGTACATCGGGGTTATGATCGACGATCTGACGCTGCAGGGCGTCAGCGAGCCATACCGGATGCTGACGGCGCGGGCAGAATATCGGCTGCGGTTGCGCGCCGGCAACGCCACGACGCGGCTCACGCCGCTCGCGATCGCCGCTGGCTGCGTCGGCGAAGCGCGCACCCGATGGTTCACCGAGCGTGAGCAGGCTCGGGTATCGCTGGACGCGAAACTCAATTCCGTCGTCGGGGCGCGCGATCTTGCGGAGGCCGGTGTACCCGTGCGGGCGGAGGCGGGACGGGCTTCGTTGCGCGAATGGTTGCGCACCGAGGGGATCGAGTTGGCCGCTCTTGCCAAGTGGATCGGGCCTCAAGCCGGCAACGACGCCGACCTGGCGGAGGAGGTCAGCGAAGACGTGCGCTATGCGCCCTATCTGGCACGCCAGGAAAGCGAACTGCGGGAATTGCGGGCGAGCGAAGCGCTGACGCTTGCCGACGGCTTTCCCTACGATGCGATACCGGGACTCTCGGCGGAAATGGTCGAGCGGCTTTCGCTCGCACGTCCGACGACGCTGGCGGCGGCAGGGCGAGTGCCCGGCGTGACCCCGGCGGCCCTGGCAGCGCTCCTCGTCCATGCGCGTCGCCAGGCGGCATGATCGACGGCGAGGACGCGGCTCGGCGCTGGGTCGAGGCGCTGCCCGAGTGCGACGGGCGTGCGTCCCAGCGTTTGCTGCTGCTGATCGCTCTGCTCGCCGAAGAGAACAGCGCGCAAAACCTCGTTTCCGCCGCGAGCCTACGGGCGGTGTGGCAGCGCCATATCGCCGATAGCGCACAACTGCTGCTCTGCGCTCCGCCCGGGTCATCGCCCTGGCTTGATCTTGGCACCGGCGCTGGCTTCCCAGGGCTGGTCGTGTCCATTCTCAGGCCGGAGATCGACGTGGTTCTGGTTGAAAGTCGCAAGCTGCGCGCGGCGTGGCTTCATCGAGTGATCGAGGCCATAGGGCTCAGTCAGGTGCGTGTGTTGAACGCGCGGCTGGAAGATTTGCCATCGTTCCCGGCAGCGGTCATATCGGCCCGGGCTTTCGCACCGCTCAACCGTACGCTGAACCTCTCCGCGCGATTCTCCACAAGCGAGACGCTTTGGCTATTGCCGAAGGGGCGTTCGGCAAGCCATGAGTTAGCGGAGCTTTGCGAGTGGTGTCACATGTTCCACGTGGAACCCTCGCGTACCGATCCCCAAGCCGGCATCATCATTGGCAGGCTCGTCGGCAGGAAGGATTCGCGCGCATGATCCGCGTCGCTATCGCCAACCAGAAGGGGGGGGTCGGCAAGACTACCACCGCCGTCAATATTGCCACCGCCTTCGCGGCCTCGGGCTGGCGAACCCTGCTCATCGACCTAGATCCGCAAGGAAACGCTTCGACCGGCTTGGGCGTCCCGGCCTCCGATCGCGCCCGTTCCACGTATGACCTGCTCATCGACGACGTCCCCCTGTCTCACTGCGTGCAGCGAAGTTCGATAGCCGGGCTCGACATCCTTCCCGCCACCGTCGATCTTTCCGGGGCTGAGCTTGAGCTGGTGGGGATGGAGGACAGGTCCGGCCGCCTGCGCCGTGCGCTTGCGACCGACCCGGCCTACGACATCTGCTTCATCGATTGCCCGCCTTCGCTTGGGCTGCTGACGCTGAATGCGCTGACTGCCGCCGATACCTTGATGGTGCCGCTGCAATGCGAGTTCTTCGCGCTCGAAGGGCTCAGCCATTTGCTGCAGACGGTCGAGCGCGTGCAGCAGGGGTTCAACGCCGATCTCGGCATCGTCGGCGTAGTGCTGACGATGTTTGATCGCCGCAACCGGCTGACCGATCTGGTCGCCGACGATGTGCGATCCTGCCTCGGTACACTGGTGTTCGAGGCGACGATCCCGCGCAATGTGCGGCTGTCCGAGGCGCCGAGCCACGGATTGCCGGCGCTGGTCTACGATTCCGCCTGCACCGGCAGCCGCGCCTATATGGCGCTGGCGAACGAATTGATCGGGCGACTGCCCGAAAGGAGAAAAGCGGCGTGAGCGACGACAATTCGGTCATCCGCATCAGCGTTCCCCGGGCTTCGGATTCGACACTGGCCGCCCCGGGCAAGCGCAAGGCCCCGGCGCTGGGACGTGGGCTTGGCGCTCTGATGGGGGAATCCCGCCGCGAGGAGCCGGTCGCTCGGCCGCATGACCCCGGCGGCCGCATCAACGGCCCAGGAGCGCCGGCGGAAGGCTTGGCGATGCTCCCGGTTGCCGGAATCGACCCGCATCCCGGCCAGCCGCGTCGACGCTTCGACGAGGAGGCGCTGGACGAGCTTGCTGCCTCGATCGCCCAACGCGGCGTGATCCAGCCGATCATCGTCCGCCAACTTGCCTCTGGACGCTACCAGCTGGTTGCCGGGGAGCGCCGCTGGCGTGCTGCTCAACGCGCGCAACTCCATGAAATTCCAGCATTAATTCGCGATCTGGGGGATCGCGAGGTGACGGCGCTGGCACTGATCGAGAATTTGCAGCGCGAGGACCTCAACCCGATCGAAGAGGCGCGCGCCTATCATGCGCTGGCCGAGGACGAGGGGCTG
>JBDSIY010000058.1:0-38024 GCA_039917735.1 Novosphingobium sp.
CGCCGACGAGGGGGTTCGCGCCGACACCACCGCCGAAGGCCTGGCGCAGCTCAAGCCGGTGTTCCGCGACGGTCTGGTGGTCAAGGAAGGCCGGCACATCACCGCCGGCAACTCCTCGCAGCTGTCCGACGGCGCCTCGGCGCAGGTGGTGATGGACCTCGCCACCGCGCAACGGGAGGGCTTGCCGGTGCTCGGGGTTTATCGCGGCTTCCAGGTCGCGGGCTGCGATCCCGACGAGATGGGCATCGGCCCGGTCTTCGCCATTCCCAAGCTGCTCAAGCGCGCGGGACTGAAGATCGACGATGTGGACCTGTGGGAACTGAACGAGGCCTTCGCGTCGCAGGCGATCTACTGCCAGCAGAAACTCGGCATCGATCCCGACAAGCTGAATGTCGATGGCGGCGCGATCGCTCTGGGGCACCCGTTCGGAATGACCGGCAGCCGGCTCGCCGGCCATGCGCTGATCGAGGGCAAGCGACGCGGCGCTCGCTATGTCGTGGTGTCGATGTGCGTGGCCGGCGGATTGGGCGCCGCCGGACTGTTCGAGGTCGCCTGAACGTGCTCGATCCGTTGCCACTCACGATACCTCATACCGCCGAGGCGGCGCAATGCCGCCGGCAAGGGGTCAAGGCGCAGCTCCTGGAGGCCCGGCCATGATCGCGGACGGCTCGCTTCAACGACTGCTGGACGAACGCGACATCGAGCGGGGCCTTGCCCGTTTCTCGCGATTGATCGATGCCAGGGCGTGGGATCGGCTGGAGGACGTGTTCGCCGCCGACCTCTCGTTCGATTACGGCGCTGAGGGTGAGCAGCACGGGATCGCCGCGTTGCGAGCGACCATGTCGCGCTATCTCGATGGCAGCGGCGCCACTCAGCACCTGATCGGCAACCTCGATGTTCAGATCGACGGCGATCGCGCGGTGAGCTGGACCTACGTCCAGGCGAGACACCAGCGCGGCGGTGACGTTGCCGGACCGACGTTCGATTCCAACGGCGAGTACGTCGACACATGGGCGCGCCGCGCCGCGGGCTGGCGGATCGTCCGGCGCGAAGCGCGCTGGGCGATCCATTCCGGCGATCCTCTGATCCTCGGGGTGGAATCGACGGAGCTTGGCCGATCGCCCGGAAGGAACCACGGTGTCTGAGAAGCGCGGCGATCGACCCAGTTTTAGCGAGCGAAAGCCCAAGCTTTTGGGCCGGGCCGTGGGCTTCTACAGCGCCATGTTCAAGGTCGCGCTTGGCCGCTCCGAGGTCGCGGCGGACCCGAAGGACGCGCGCTTCCGCGACCGCGCTTGGCTCAACAACCCATTCTACAGGCGCGTCCTCCAGGCCTACCTCGTCACCTGCGAGGCGGTCGAGGCGATGATTCCAGAGGATCTGCCAATCGAGAAGAAGGCTCGGGCCGAGTTGGTGGCGGCGATCGCCACGAGCGCGATCGCGCCGACCAACACCCTCCTCGGCAACCCGGCAGCGCTAGCCCGGACTATCGAGAGCGGCGGCGGTAATCTCGTCCGGGGCCTCAAGGCCTTCGTTACCGACGTGGCCAAGAACGGGGGCATGCCACGGCAGGTCGACGATTCGAGCTTCGAGGTCGGCCGCAATCTGGCGATCACCCCGGGTAAGGTCGTGCTTCGGACCAAGATGTTCGAGCTGATCCACTATGCTCCCGCCACCGAGTCCGTAAAGGCGATCCCCGTCCTGCTGGTTCCGCCGCAGATCGGCCGCTATTATTTCACTGATCTTGCTCCGGGGCGCAGCTTTGCCGAATACACAGTCGCCCAGGGCTTGCAGTACTTCGCCATCAGCTGGCGCAACCCGTCTGAGGAGGAGCGCGACTTCGGCCTCGACGACTATGCTGCCGCCGCCCGCGAGGCGCTCGACGCGGTGCTCGAGATAACCGGCCAGGAGCGGGCAAACCTGGTCGGCTTCTGCGCCGGAGGCATTCTCTCCGCCATCGTCGCCGCCTCTCTTGGGGCAAGCGACGAGGCGAAGGTCAACAGTCTGACGCTATGCGTGACCATGCTCGACTTCGATACCGATGCCTCGCTGGGAGCCTTCCGGTTCCCGGCGCTGCTCAAACTCGCGAAGGCCAAGTCCGACAAGAAGGGCGTATTGCCGGGTTCCGAACTGCACAAAATCTTCACCTGGATGCGACCCAACGACTTGGTCTGGAATTACTGGGTTAACAATTATCTCATGGGAGAACCGCCGCCGGCCTTCGACATCTTGGCGTGGAACAAGGACAGCACCAACCTTGCGGCGCGGTTACACAGCGACTTCCTCGAACTGTTCGAGTCCAACCACTTGGTCAGACCCGGAGACTTTCATTTGCGCGGTAACCCGATCAATCTTGCGGCGATCACCTGCGACACCTTCGCGGTGGGCGCGATTACCGATCACATCACGCCTTGGAAGGCGTGTTACCAGTCGCAGACCCATCTCAGGGGCGACACCGTGTTTGCCCTGAGCAATGGCGGGCACATCGCCGCGTTGGTCAATCCACCGGGCAATGCGAAGGCGTTTCACTGGATTGCGCCCGCTGCAGCCGAGACCGCCGACGCCTGGCACCAGGAGGCCGAGAAGCGGTCTGGAAGCTGGTGGGAAAGCTGGACCGCGTGGTGCGCGCAGCGCAGCGGGCCGAGAGTACCGGCGGCACGCTCGCTCGGTTCGATGAAATTTGCCCCGCTCGCCGACGCACCCGGAAGCTACGTCCGGCTATGAACGGGGGCAGAGGCAACTTCGGCGTAACGGGGGCGATTGCCCCGCGCAGCTTTATCTTGGGGGAAGACGGATGATCTATTCAGCCTACACGGCCTTGCGCCGCGGCACGCGACCGCTGGGATGGCTGCTCGAACGTGGCCATCTGCTTGCGCGCGGCGAAAACAACCGATGGCGCGCGACGCTGGCGATGCGTGCCGCGGCGACTCTCTGCGAGTTACCGGCGCGCGCGCTCAAGACGTATCCCAAAACTCGCTACGAAGTCCCGGGCGAGCAGCGCGTGGTGGCGAGCCTCCCCTTTGCCGATTTGTTGAACTTCACCGGGGACAATTTGGCAGACAAGCCCAGGGTGCTGATCGCGGCCGCCTTGTCGGGCCATCATGCGACCTTGCTCCAGGACACGGTTCGCGCCTTTGTCCAGGATTTCGATACATACATCACCGACTGGAAGGACGCGCGCGAGGTCCCGCTCGCCGCCGGTGACTTCGGCTTCGACGACTACGTCGAGTACCTGGTGCGGTTCATGACAACGCTCGGCCCAGGCACCCATCTGGTGGCGACCTGCCAAGCCGCCCCGCCGGCGATGGTGGCGGCTGCAATCCTGGCCGAGCAGGATCCCGCCCATGCGCCCGTCAGCCTGACACTCATGGGCGGGCCGGTCGACACCAGCGCCGCATCCAAGCTCCCGACCGGCCTGACTCAGCGGCTGCCGCTCTGGCTATTCGAGAAGGGCAATATCCGCACCGTGCCGAGAGGTTTCCCCGGGTCCGGCCGCCGGGTCTATCCGGGTGCATCTCAACTGGCCGGTTTCATCGCCTTGAACCTGGCGCCGCATCTGCGGCAGTATGCTCGGTTCGTCCGCAATTCATTAAAAGGCCAAGACGACGCGCTGACCGATTTTCGATCCTTTTACGACGAATATTTTTCAGTTCTCGACATGACCGAGAGATTTTATTTGGAGACCTTGCGGAAGGTGTTTTTCGAACGCCATATCCCGCGAAAGGTCATGGATTATCGCGGCATTAGGGTAGACTTCGCCGCCGTGCGTGATCTCTCCCTGCTCACCGTCGAGGGCGCCAACGACAACTTCTGTCCGCCTGGCCAGACCGAGGCCGCGCATGGCGTCTTCAGCGGATTAGCCCCGGAACGGCGAAGGAACTACATCCAGCCGGGTGTCGGGCATTATGGCGTGTTCTCCGGCTCGCGCTTTCGTCGCGAAATATACCCCGTGATTCGTGACTTCGCCATGAAATCTCGTGAATATTCGGTAAGCCATTAGCAGCGCTGAACGACAGATCTATACTCAGCAAGACGCATATCTTTTGTGAGGGTGATCAATACAATGTCTTATGACACCTTGCGGTACGAGCTGGACGAGGGGCTGGCGGTAATCACGCTTTGCCGGCCCGCCCAGCTCAACGCATTCACCGTGGAGATGGCCGACGAGCTTGTCGCCGCCTACCAACGCGCCAGCAACGACGATGCGGTCCAGGCCGTGGTGGTGACCGGTGAGGGCAAGGCATTCTGCGCCGGCATGGACCTGTCGGTCGAAGGCAACGTCTTTGGCCTCGATGAGAGCCTTTCCCCCTCCCTCGCCGACCTGACCGCCGAGCCGGTGTCGGAAGCCGTCGAACGGGGCCTGCGCGACACTGCGGGCCGGGTGGCGCTGGCGATGTACGACTGCCGCAAGCCGATCGTCGGCGCGATCAACGGCGCCGCGGTCGGCGTGGGCGCGACGATGACGCTGCCGATGGACTTCCGCCTGGCCTCGGACAGCGCTCGGTTCGGCTTCGTCTTCGGCCGGCTGGGGATCACCCCCGAAGGCTGTTCGACGTGGTTCCTGCCGCGCATCGTCGGGGTGCAGCAGGCCTTGGAGTGGTTCTATCGCGCTGAAATCTTCGACGCTCGGGAGGCCTTGCAAAAGGGCCTCGTCCGCTCGCTCCACCCGGACGATCAGCTGTTGACCGATGCCTGTGAGTTCGCTCGATCGCTGGTCCGGGGCCGCTCGGCAGTCAGTACCGCGCTGATCCGGCAGATGACATTGCGCAATGGCGCTCAGCCTCATCCTCGCATCGCGCATCACGTGGAGTCTTTGGCCATGTTCTACACCAGCGTTGCCGACGGCAAGGAAGGCGTTGCCGCCTTTCTCGACAAGCGGCCTGCCCGGTTCACCGGCAAGGCGTCGGCGATGCCGTCGTTCTACCCGTGGTGGCCGCAATGAGCCTGGACCCGACAATCTCCGCACTCGCCACGGAGATCGGCGATAAGGTCGAGACCTTCGTGCGGGACGTCGTCATTCCCTACGAGAAAGACCCGAGGCGCGATCATCATGGCGGGCCGCTCGATGGGCTGATTATGGAAATGCGGGACAAGGCGCGGGCCGCCGGGCTGTTGACGCCGCACGTCCTTGGGGACGGTCGCCACCTCACCCAGCGCGAGACCGCTTACGTCCTTGGCAAGTCCGGCCTCTCACCACTCGGGCCGCTGGCGCTCAACACCGCTGCCCCCGATGAGGGCAACATCTACCTGTTGGGCAAGATCGGCAGTGCCGAGCACAAGCAACGCTTCCTGGCCCCGCTTGTCGCCGGGACGGCGCGCTCGGCGTTTTTCATGACCGAGCCCGCGGACGAAGGAGGCGCCGGCTCCGACCCCTCGATGATGAAGACCACATGCTGTCGCGAGGGCAACGATTGGGTGATCGACGGTCGCAAGGCGTTCATCACCGGAACGGAAGGGGCGAGGATCGGCATCGTCATGGCGCGGGCCGACGAAGGCGCGTGCATGTTCCTGGTCGACTTGCCGGACCCGGCCGTGCGGATCGAGGCCGTGCCGAATACCATCGACAGCTCCTGGCCGGGCGGCCACGCGACGGTGCTGATCGATGGCTTGCGGGTGCCGGCCGAACAAATGCTCGGCAACCCGGGCGAGGGATTCCGCTACGCTCAGGTCCGCCTCGCCCCGGCGCGGCTATCGCACTGCATGCGCTGGCATGGCGCCTGCACCCGCGCTCACGAGATCGCCACAGACTATGCCAACCGCCGCGAGGCGTTCGGCAAGGTGCTGGTCGATCACGAGGGCGTCGGCTTCATGCTCGCCGACAATCTGATCGAGCTCAAGCAGGCGGAACTGATGATCAACTGGTGCGCCGATGTTCTCGACGCCGGATCGCTCGGGACCGTGGAAAGCTCGATGACCAAGGTCGCGGTTTCCGAGGCGCTGATGCGTGTTGCCGACCGCTGCGTGCAGGTGATGGGCGCGACCGGGGTGAGCGACCAGACGATCGTCGAGCAGGTGTTTCGCGAAATCCGCGCCTTTCGCATCTACGACGGCCCGACCGAGGTCCACAAGTGGAGCCTGGCGAAGAAGATCCGGCGCGACTGGAAGGCGGCAAACGCATGAGCGCGGTTTCGGCGAGCACGAACAGTGGCACCACGGCCGTCCGCGAGGGCTTCGCCTTCGACGAGGCCGCCCTCGATCGCTGGCTGCGGCGCCATGTCGAAGGCTATGCCGGGCCGCTCACCGTCGAGCAGTTCCGCGGTGGCCAGTCGAACCCGACGTACAAGCTGGTGACGCCAGGCAAAAGCTACGTGCTGCGTCGCAAGCCGCCCGGGGAATTGCTTCCCGGAGCGCATGCGGTCGAGCGCGAAGCGAAAGTGCTCACGGCCGTCGGCAACGCCGGGTTCCCGGTGGCGCAGGTGCATGGGTTGTGCATGGAGACCGAAGTCATTGGCACTTCGTTCTATGTCATGGATATGGTGGAAGGCCGAATATTCTGGAATGCGACCTTCCCGGACGTTCCGCGGACAGATAGACCAAGCTATTTCGATGCGATGAATTCTGCCATAGCGCAGTTGCATACGTTCGATTACCAGAAGATAGGGCTAGGCGATTTCGGAAAGGCGGGGAGCTACTTCGTCCGACAGATTGCGCGCTGGTCCAGGCAGTACCGTGAAGATGTTGCCGGCGGACGAGACGATAACATGGATCGGCTGCTTGCCTGGTTGCCCGAGAACATGCCGACCGATGATGAGACGGCGATCATTCACGGCGACTTTCGATGTGATAACATGATCTTTCATCCGACCGAGCCGAAGATTCTGGCTGTGCTCGACTGGGAGCTTTCGACGCTGGGACATCCGCTCGCGGACTTCGCCTACCACTCCATGATGTATCGGATGCCGTCCAACATCGTCGCCGGCTTGGCAGGCGTCGATCTTGCGGCTGAAAACATTCCGAGTGAAGCCGAGTACGTCGGTGCCTATTGCGCTCGAACTGGGCGGGCCGGCATCCCGGCGTATGAATTCTACGTTGCCTTCAACCTGTTCCGACTGGCGGCGATCTTTCACGGTATCAAGAGCAGGGTGGTTCGCGGCACAGCCGCCAGTTCGCAGGCGCGCGACCGAGCCGAGCAGTTTCCCGTGTTGGCTCGGATGGCGTGGGACGCAACGGAGTCACTGCGTTGAAATGTGTTCGAGCAGGCGTGGAGCAAGTGAAATGACGGGCGGCACCACGGATTTAGTGAGCGCACAGGAACTTTCTTGTCGGGTTGGCCAGTTGATTGGCACGTCGGACTGGATCGATATCAGCCAAGGGCGGATCGATACCTTCGCGGAGGCGACCGACGACTTCCAGTTCATTCACGTTGATCCGGAAAAGGCGGCGCAGACGCCGTTCGGGGGGACGATCGCCCATGGCTTTCTGACCCTGTCGCTGATCCCCCTGCTCAGCAGCCGCTCCGACGTTCCGCGGATTGGAAACATTCGGATGGAGCTCAACTACGGCGGCAACAAGGTCCGGTTCCTTTCGCCGGTGCGCTCGGGCAAGCGCATACGCGGCAAATTCAAGCTGCTGGACCTCGAAGAGAAGCGGCCGGGGCAGTGGCAGCAAACGCTGGAAGTCACCGTCGAGATCGAAGGTGAGGACAAGCCGGCGCTTATCGCTGAATGGATCACGCAGTTTCTGCTGTGACGCGGCGCGCCGATCGCATGCTTGGGCGCTCGCCGGCCAGCCGGTCGCGTGCGTCGGGATGTCCGAATCCGACGATCACGGCATGGCGAATACATATGGGATATTCCGGTAGGGAGCAGTACGATGAAAGCCTTGCGCACGCATGCGGTCGGCGGCCCCGAAACCCTGACACTCGATATTATCGAGACGCCCCAGCCGGACGCCGGGACAGTGCTGGTTTCCGTCAAGGCGTGCGCGATCAACTTCCCCGACACGCTGATGATCCGCGATCTCTACCAATTCAAGCCAGCGCGTCCTTATGCGCCGGGCGGCGAGATCTCGGGCGTGATCGAGGCCGTCGGTGAGGGCGTCTCCGAGTGGCGCCCCGGCGATCGGGTACTCGCGCTCACAGTGTCGGGTGGTCTCGCCGAGAAAGTGGTCGTCGAGCAAAGCCGGTTGTTCCGCATGCCCGAGGCGGTCTCGTTCGAGACCGCTTCGGCGCTGCTCCTGACTTACGGAACGGCCATCCACGCCTTGAGCGATCGAGGCCGGCTCGAGCCGGGCGATTCGCTGCTGGTCCTGGGCGCCGGGGGCGGCGTGGGACTTGCCGCGGTCGAGCTCGGCCGAGCGCTGGGTGCGCGGGTCGTTGCCGCGGTTTCGAGCGAGGAAAAGGCCGTGGCGGCCCGCGCCGCCGGCGCCGAGGAGGTCGTCCGCTACGGTCGCGACGCCATGGATCGCGCGCAGTCGCGGGCACTCGCCGAGGCGTTCAAGGCCGCCTGCGGTCCTGACGGAGCACAGGTGGTGTTCGATGCGGTGGGCGGCGATTACTCGGAACCGGCGCTGCGTTCGATCGCCTGGGAGGGCCGGTTCCTGGTCGTCGGCTTTCCCGCCGGCATCGCCCGGCTGCCGCTCAACCTGACCTTGCTCAAGTCCTGTGATGTCTGCGGCGTGTTCTATGGCGCCTTCGTTGAACGTTTTCCCGAGGCCAACGCCGCGCATGTCGCCGAACTGTTCGCGATGCTAGAATCCGGCAGGATCGCGCCGCGCATCTCCCAGTTGTTCCCGCTCGAACGGGGAGGCGAGGCGATCGCGCTTCTCCAGGATCGAAAGGCCGTCGGCAAAGTGGTGGTTCAGATGAGCTCGTGAGGAGATCGTGCCGGGTTGCGCGCCGTCTCGGCGATGTGGCGGCCGGTTGTCGCGATTGTTATGAAAGCCAAGCGGCAGATAACCGTCCGAACAGCTCGAGGGTTAGGCCGCAAATGAGGAGGCAAGGATGGTGAATGGCATCCGCGATCTGACGTGCGGCGAAGTCGCGACCTATCGCGCCAAGGGTTGGGTTCACGCCCCTGGGCTGATCCCTCGCGGTCTTGCGAAACGTCTGCTCGCGCGGTCACGCGCCGTGATGGGTGATACGGCCCACACAATCTCCGGGGGAGGGGGCGGCGACCCCGAATTTGCCGAATATGCCAGCATTCTCCGCAACTATCTGGGAATCTGGAAGATCGAACCGTTGATGCGGGAGGTGTCGCATTCGATCTCACTCGCTCGCGTAGCTTCGCAACTGCTGCATGATCGGCCCGTGCGCTTTTTCAACGATGAAGTGCTGGTAAAGCCGCCCGCCGAGGCCGGCGGGAGGGCAACCCCGTGGCATCAGGACCTTCCTCACTCGCCTTTCGAGCGCACTGGCCTGATCAATATTTGGATCAGTCTCGTAGACCTGCCGGCGGACGGCGGGGCGATGAGCTTTCTCGACGGGTCGCACCGCGTCGGCCCCCTGGGCCGGACGCTGCTCGACAAGACGGATGTGCTCGAGCAAAATCCCTGGTTGCGTGGCGAGTGCGAGATTTCCCCTCCAGCGGCTATGAAAGTCGGTGACGCGACCATCCACGGAGACATGACCATCCACAGCGGCCCTGCCTATAAGGGCTCGCACTGGCGATGGGCCTATCTCGTCAATCTCATGGACGCGTCAATGCGCTATTCGGGCGGACCCTCTTACGGAGAGAAGATCGAGGGACTGGAGCCCAACGCTCCATTTCCCGAGGACCGTTTTCCCGTCCTATATGGCGGGTGAGCCATCGCCGCGAATGGCTCGCTGAATTTGCCGTAGCGCTCAATTCTCGTCCGAGCCCATCCCCGGGAATGGCGCGGCGTGTTTCGCCCCGCCGTGGCGCAGTTCGGGAATGTAGGGATAGCGCGCGTTGGTGTTATACCGCTGCTCATCGGGACGGCGCGGGTAGATCCGGCCCGTATACTCGCTGACCACCTCGAAGCCCAGCATCGCCCGCTCTGCATCGTTCAACGCGTCGTAGACGTCGTCCTGCAGCGAGGCGACGTAGTCATCCTGAGCACGCATGAAGTGCATGCAATAGCCGTTGAGGATCGAAAGGCGGGTCTTGTCCGAAGTCGAGCGGCCCTGGCAATGCCACAGCCGGCTTTCGAAGATGATCGCCGATCCCGCGCGGCAAACCGCCGGCACCGGTTCAGCGTCCTCAAGCGTTTCGGCCTTGCCCGTCGCCGCATTGACGCCGATGCGAGGGGCGGGGCTGAGATGGCTCCGCGGCACGAATTGGGTCGGGCCCATATCCGGCTCGAAGTCGCTCAAGGCGATCATGGCGTGAAAATAGATCGGCACCGGCGTCGGGAAAGGGACGGGGATCTGATCGGAGTGCAAGACTTGGCCCCCCGACCCCTTGCGGACGATGAGTCCGGTGGACTGCGCCATGTAGTAGGGGACGCCGCCAAGCACGTGGCGGCCGTATTCTGCTACGACCGGGTGCATGGCGAGGTCGATAAAAACACGGCCCTTGTTGGGTAGGGCGCGGATCCCCTGCCACGCCGGTGTCGACGGTGGGCGGCCGAGCTTGCGCTTGCCGATATTGTCCTGGTGGGCCAGGCGGTAGTCGGCGACACCCTCCTCGCACTCCATCTCCGCCTGTTCCAGCAGTCGCTCACGAAGCGCAGCGAGCTCGTCCGGAGCCACCAGGTCCTCGTGAACGGTGTAGCCGAACCGGTCGAGGTTCCGCTTCCCGGCCGCTATGTCGCAGGTCGTCTCGGGAAGATCGCCACCGAACCGCGTATATTCTGCAGAGCTCAACATACAATTTCCTTTCGAATATCATTCAGTCAGACAGCGCCCCGCGTATCTTTATTTTGGGCCGATCACCCCAGCGTAATGAGCCGCGAGGATGGCACCGGGGTCGCCGCGGCTTTCACCCACCGCAGCAGCACGAAGCCCTGGTCATGGCCGACCGTCCGCAGCCAGTTGCCGAATCCCGGATCCCGGTGGGCGATGACAAAGGTGAGCGTTCCATCCGGATTGCGCTTGGCGCTGTGCTTGTTCACCCAGATCGGATGGTAGCGATAGTCGAGGCTTTCCATCCACCAGTTGTTGATCTGAATGTTCCAATGTTCGGCCTCCGGTTCGGCCACCTCCAGGACAAGCGCCTCATCGGCGGCGAGTCTCCAATAGCCGTGCACATAGAAGATCGAGGGATCGCCGCCCCCCTTGATGAACATCTCTTGTCCCCAGTCCCGCATCTCGTTGGGATGAGTCATGAACAGGCGGGCCCAGCCGGCGAATAGCTTCGACGTGTTCACCACGAAGTCGGCGGTATCCATGAGCCGCTTGCCGAGGGCTTGCGGATCGAGGGGCGCGGGGCCCGCCGGTCCCGGACTGATCCGCTCGATTTGAACCGTCGCCGGGGTTTCCGCCCGGCGATCGAGGAAGGTCTGGCGCATCTGAAGCATGTTAGAATCCGGCGCCAGCGGCAGCCAGGCCACTTCACCTGTCGGCTTGTCGACGCTGGCGATGACCGTGAAATCGCCGTTCACATCGGGCTTTAAACCGTCACCAACGAGTTCGCCCGTCGATGGCATGGTTCCATCGACCGCGTAGCGGTTCGCCTTGGACCCCACGCTGAGATAGGTGACGGTTCCGATGTTGCCGGACAGCCGATATTTGCGATCGCCGGCGATGGTGCTCGACAGGTAAAGGTTGTCGGGATTGTCGCCCCCCATTTTAGCCGTCTCGTGGCTCGGCGAGTAGAAAGTCGGGAAGTCAACGTCCCCGTTCTCAAGGTACATCTCAAGCCCAAGCCGGATCAATCGTGACAGATAGCGCGCGCCCTCCGCCCGGTCGAACAAGCTGTTGGGGGATCCCTCGCCGGTTAAGGTCTCGATTCCATCTGCCAGGCGGGCGCAGAACCGGGTCCACAGCTCACCGTTTTGGATGATCGCAGCATTCATGCGTACCGTCCCCAACCTATCGTTACGCAAATTGTACCATGATCGCTAGAATCACAGCATCTTGCGTAGTCCCCCTATATCAGCGACGGCTGGGGAGGGCGACCCGTTTCGAAGCTAAAATGTGCCGCATGTTCCTCGCCAGAGATTTACCGATGAATCGGCGCGTCTCGTCTGACCAGGATTGCCGATAACTTCGGCGCCAATATCCGCCATGCCACTGAGCTGGACGGGATGCACATTGGCTTCGCGCACTAGAGCATTTCCCCGTCGATGGAGTCGTGGGGAATTCGCAGGGTGGCTTGGATGTGATGCAGCATGGCTGCTGGGGAGGAGGCCAGCAGTGACCGGGTTGGAATGCTTGAAGCCGCCTGTGGTGGGGTGCCACTTTGCGGAATGATTGGCTGCCGAATGTCCGTTGAACTCGCGGCCTATGCACTCATAGATCGCGCTTTCGTCCGTCATCAGGTGCCTGAAGTGCTCTCTATCCCTTGCCCTTCAACATAAGCTCACTCCCAGCCGGCCATCTCCTTGTCGAGATTCTCGACGACCGCCTCGAAGAACTGCTCCGTCGTCATCCAGTTCTGGTCGGGGCCGATCAGCAGCGCCAGATCCTTGGTCATCTTGCCGCTTTCGACGGTTTCGATGCAGATTCGCTCGAGCGTCTCGCCGAAGCGCACGACTTCGGGGGTGTCGTCGAAGCGGCCGCGGTAGATCAGGCCCTGGCTCCAGGCGAAGATCGAGGCGATCGGGTTGGTCGAGGTCTGCTTGCCCTGCTGGTGCTGGCGGTAGTGGCGGGTAACGGTGCCGTGCGCCGCCTCGGCCTCGACGGTCTTGCCGTCGGGCGCCATCAGCACCGAGGTCATTAGCCCGAGGCTGCCGAAGCCCTGCGCGATGGTGTCGGACTGGACGTCGCCGTCATAGTTCTTGCAGGCCCAGACGAACTTTCCGCTCCACTTGAGCGCGCTGGCGACCATGTCGTCGATCAGCCGGTGCTCATAGACCATGTTCTTGGCGGCGAACTTCTCCTTGAAGCCCTCGGTGTCGAACACCTCCTGGAACAGATCCTTGAAGCGGCCGTCATAGGCCTTCAGGATCGTGTTCTTGGTCGAAAGATACACCGGCCAGCCGAGGCCGAGGCCGTAGTTGAAGCTGGCGCGGGCGAAGTCGCGGATCGAATCGTCGAGGTTGTACATCGCCATGGCGACGCCGGCGCTGGGGAACTTGAACACTTCCAGGTCGAGCTTCTGTCCGTCGTCGCCATCGAACACCAGCCGTAGCGTGCCGGGGCCGGGGATCAGCGTATCGGTGGCGCGGTACTGGTCGCCGAAGGCGTGGCGGCCGACGACGATCGGGTCGGTCCAGCCCGGCACCAGCCGCGGCACGTTGGAAATGACGATCGGCTCGCGGAAGACGACGCCGCCCAGGATGTTGCGGATCGTGCCGTTGGGGCTCTTCCACATCTTCTTGAGGCCGAACTCCTCGACCCGCTGCTCGTCCGGGGTGATCGTCGCGCATTTGACGCCGACGCCATGCTGCTTGATGGCATTGGCGCAATCGATGGTGATCTGGTCCTCGGTCTCGTCGCGCTTCTCAACCGAGAGGTCGTAATAGAGCAGGTCGATATCGAGGTAGGGGAGGATCAGCCGGTCGCGAATCCATTGCCAGATGATGCGGGTCATCTCGTCGCCGTCGATCTCGACGACGGGGTTCTTCACCTTGATCTTGGCCATGGCGTACGCTGACTCCCCGGGGATGGACGTTGATAGAGACCGGATTTCGGGCGGTCTTAGAGAGAGGCACCGGGCTGCGCAAGGCGGGTAGCGGCTGGACAGGCGAGGCGGCCGGCGTCACTGCCGGGACGGAAGATTCGGACCGGCACGCGAGGCGAAGCGATGAGCGAGGACGTACTGATCGCGGAATGCGACGGCGTGCTGGAGGTGACGATCAACCGTCCCGAGCAACGCAACGCGATGACCAAGGCTGCCTCCGACGGGATCGCGGCGGCGATGGACCGGCTCGACACAGATGCCGCGCTGCGCTGCGCGATCATCACCGGGGCGGGCGGCAATTTCTGCTCGGGGATGGACCTCAAGGGGTTCCTCCGGGGAGAAATCCCCACCACCGGCAATCGCGGTTTCGGCGCGCTGACCGCCTGGACGCCGATCAAGCCGGTGATCGCCGCCGTCGATGGCTACGCGCTCGCCGGCGGCATGGAACTGGCGCTGGCCTGCGACATGATCGTCGCCAACCGCGACGCCAGGTTCGGCATCCCCGAGGCGAAACGCGGGCTGGTGGCGGGTGGCGGCGGGGTCGTCCATCTGCCCCGCCTGTTGCCGCGCCCGCTGGCGATGGAGCTGGCGCTGACCGGCGATCCGATCGGCGCCGAGCGCGCCCATGCGCTGGGCCTCGTCAACCGCCTGATCGACGGTCCGGCGATCGCGGCGGCGCGCGAACTGGCGCGCTCGATCGTCGCCAACGGCCCGCTGGCGGTGGCGGCATCGAAGGCGATCATCCGCGAATCCTGGCTGTGGCCGACCGACGAGATCGACGCCCGCCAGAACCGCTATATCGCCGATGTGTTCACTTCCGAGGATGCCAAGGAAGGCGCGCGCGCCTTCGCCGAGAAGCGCAAGCCGGTGTGGGAGGGGCGGTAGCGCTCAAAAAAGCCATTCGCGGGAACGCTCAGCGCTGCGCATATTTCGCTGATGTGGAGTCAAAGGGAATGGCCGATGGTGGGCGTAGGAAGGATTGAACTTCCGACCCCTGCGATGTCAACACAGTGCTCTACCACTGAGCTATACGCCCGAGCCATCGGCCTTTCGTCCCGCCGCCATGCGCCGGGCCGGTCGAGCCTTTAGCGACGGGCCAGCCGCGATGCAAGCGGGTGACCTTCTTCAGATGCAGGGGCGAGCGCGGGTGCTCCGCCCACGTCGTGCCGAATGCGTATCAGACGCTGCGGTCCACTTTGTCGGCGTGGCCGATCATGCGAGCACGCCGACAAGATGCAGCGCCACGCCCGCCGCCGAGGCGCCGCCGAGCGTTGTGAAAATGCCAACGCGCAGGCGGAACATGGCGATGATCGCCGCGACCGATATCGCCATCGCCCATGGGTCGATGCTGGCGAGCACCGGCATGTCGAAATGGACCGGACCGACCCGCACCGGCTCTACCGCACGGAAGATCGTGTGGATCGCGAACCAGATTGCCAGGTTGAGCACCACGCCCACCACGGCGGCGGTGATCGCCGACAGCCCTCCGGACAGCGCCTTGTTGCCGCGCATCCGCTCGATGAACGGCGCGCCGAGGAAGATCCACAGGAAGCACGGGATGAACGTCACCCAGGTGGCGAGCAGCCCGCCGAGCGTCCCCGCCAGCAGCGGCGAGAGTGCGCCCGGATGGCGGTATGCGCCCATGAAGCCGACGAACTGCAGCACCATGATCAGCGGCCCGGGCGTCGTCTCGGCCATTCCCAGCCCGTCGAGCATTTCGCGAGGGGCCAGCAAATGGAAATGCTCGACCGCCTGCTGCGCGACATAGGCGAGCACCGCATAGGCGCCGCCGAACGTCACCACGGCCATCGTCGAGAAGAAGGTCGCGATCTGGCTGAAGACATGCGCCTGGCCGAGCAGCAGCAGGAGCGCTGCCACCGGCACGAGCCACAGCAGCAGCCAGACCGCCGCCTGGCGCAGCGTCTCGGTAATGGTGGGGCTGGCGTGCGCCGGCAGCTCCTCGCCGAGCAGCGTATCGGCGTCGGCGACGATCTTGCCCTTCGCCGCACCATGGCCGCCGCCGACCTGAAACGCATCCAGCCCCGCGCGCCCGCCGAAATAGCCGATCACACCGGCGCCGAGGACGATGACCGGGAAGGGCACGCCGATAAAGAAGATCAGCACGAAGGCCAGCGCCGCCAGCCCGCGCATGATGTCGTTCTTGAGCGCCCGGCCGCCAATCCGCATCACCGCTTGCAGCACCACCGCCAGGACCGCGCATTTCAATCCGAAGAACAACGCCGAGACGATCCCCACCCGGCCATACAGCGCGTAGATCCAGCTCAGCGCCATGATCGACAGCGCTCCGGGCAGGACGAACAAGCCGCCGGCGATGATCCCGCCGCGGGTCCGATGCATCAGCCAGCCGATATAGGTGGCCAGCTGTTGCGCCTCCGGGCCGGGCAGCAGCATGCAATAGTTCAGCGCGTGCAGGAAGCGATGCTCGCCGATCCAGCGCTTCTCGTCGACGAGGATGCGATGCATCACCGCGATCTGCCCAGCGGGGCCGCCAAAGGAGAGCGCCGCGATCCGCAGCCAGACCCAGAAGGCCTCGCCGAGCGAGACCGAGGCGACGGTGGCGGGCGCGGGCGCCTCGATAAGATCGATGGGGGCGGCGCTCATGCCGGGACCGTTCCGGCCCGCGCGGGCTTGGGCCGATGCGAGACCCAGTCGCGGTTTTGACCAGTGGCGTCATCCCTGCGCACGTCGACAACCGCTGGAGTGGGATTGGTGCCGACGTTGGCAGCAGGCTTGTCGAGGGTGACTGCATTGAAAGTGGGCATGACTGAGATATCCCTCGGCTCGGCCGCCACGGCCCGGGTGAAACACCCTGCGGCCGGTGCGGCAACGGGCCTTACGATTTCAGTCCAAGGCTCCGATAAGGCGGGCGGTTTCCAGATCCTCGTAGGCCGTCATTGTGCGCAAATGCGCCATCACCGTAATTTCCCAGCCATAGTTGATAACGGGCGTAATCAGCCATCCGATATAGACGCCCCAAACCATGGCGCGGCAGTATTCGAGCCACAACTCATCGAAGGATGGCGCTTCGTTACCGCCACGAGCGCGGAGCCGGTCAAGATAGAACGACAAAAGCTCGCGCTCGTGCTGGCGCCGCTCAGCAATCGTCAGGCCAGTCGCTATGAGGTAGCTGACATCGTGAACGCAGTAGCCTTGTGAAGCCAGTTGCCAATCGTACAGGCCGCCGGAATCGTCCGGCAAGCGATAGGTGTTTCCGATGTGCGTGTCGCCGTGGCACAAGGTCCGGGGCAGGAAAGCTTGATGGCGTTGAAGTCGGTGCACTTGCTGGAACAGGCCGTTTGCATCGGTGCCGAGCCGCTCGACCATCTCGCGCTTGAATTGCTCGGCTGCAAGCTCACCCGAAATGTGCGGCGGCAGCACATGCGGCGATACAAACTGATCGTGAATGTCGCCCCGTATGTGAGATTGCATCCAGCTCGACGACGCGGCCAATTCGGCGCTGTTCCAGTAGCGCGCGTGGAGGATGGCCAGTTGATCGAGCAGTGACTGCATCCGAGCCAGGCTGGTGGGAACGTTGACGTGGGGAAAAGTCACCCCACGAGGACGCAGGTCTTCAATCATCATGAGGAGCGAATTGGTGTCGCGATCATAGGTGCCGCCAAGGAATGCGGGCGATTCAAGGAACCTGGCCGGGTCGATGTGGCGATAGATGTTCAGCTCGTTGCGATACAACGCACCCGCCGCCCCCGCGATCGGATCCGGCCGCAGCGGATCGGCGAGATCGGCCCTGGCGACTTTCAGCACGATACGCGTCGGCAGATCCGCGGGCGAGCCATCCGCATAGTCAACGTCGATGCAGATACGGCCGGCCGAGGATGCCAGGCCCAGGCCCACCTGGTGGCTTTCGGTGATCCGGAAATCGCTGAAGCTTGCTTCCGGAATGTGGTCCCCGACGAGCCGGTTGAGCGTTTCCAGGGTTAGGTCGCCAGGATCGGTAGGTATCGCAATGTTGGCCATGGCCGCTTTCCTTCCATAAGCGCGTGAACCGGCTGATCCGGGTGTCGGATCAGCCGAGCGAGGTGGTCGCTGCCTTGATCCGCGGGTCATGTCCTTGAGTAGCGGGAAGCTTCCGGCTCTCAGCAGCCGACATGTTGGCCTGCATTCCTGGCGGGGCCCCTTTCGGGTGCCCCGCATCACCGCGTTCGGCTATTCATCCATCCGACCTGAATCTTCTCCGTTGCCGAGACGCCGAGCGGGGAAGCAGGATTTTGGCCGCTAGCAGCTCTATTTCTTCATCAGCGCACTTGCCGCCTTGGCGATCTTCGCGGCGTCGGTAATGTGTTCTGCCTCAAGCGGTTTGGAAAATGGCACGGGGTTGAACGACGCCCCGATGCGCATCACCGGCGCCTTGAGCTTGCCGAACAGCTTTTCCTGCACGACCGCCGCGATCTCCGCACCGGCGCCGAACGGGACAACCGCCTCGTGCGCAACGAGCAGGCGGCCGGTTTTTTCCACCGACGCGAGCACGGTTTCCTGATCCCACGGCTGGATCGTGCGCAGGTCGATGATCTCCGCGCTGATTCCGGCTTCGCCCAGCGCCTGGAGCGCGCCGAGCGATTCCAGCACCGTGCGCGAATAGCTCACGATCGTGAGATCGGTACCCGGTACTACGACCTTGGCCTTTCCGAGCGGCACACGATGGCCCGGGACGGGCGCGGGGCCCTTGGTCCAGTAGATCGGAAGGTTCTCGATCATCAGCACGGGATCAGGATCGTCTATCGCCGAGCGCAGCAGACCATAGGCATCTTCGGTGGTGGATGCGCAGACGACCTTCATCCCCGGGGTGTGAGCGAACCAGGCCTCGTAGTAATCCGAGTGTTGGCCTCCGGTCGACATGCCCGCGCCGGTCATGGTGCGGATGACGATCGGACAGTGCGTCTGGCCACCCGACATATAGCGCAGCTTGGCCGCGTGGTTGACGATCATGTCCATGGCCACGGTGGTAAAGTTCATCAGCATGATTTCGGCCACCGGCTTGAAGCCGACCAGCGAGGCGCCGATTGCGGCGCCGATGATCGCTTCTTCGGCAATCGGAGTGGTGCGCACGCGCAGGTCGCCGAACTTCGACGAAAGTCCCTTGGTGATGCCGACGACGCCGCCCTCTTCGGGATCGGCGATGTCCTCACCGAGAACGAGCACCTCGCCGTCGTCGGTCATGGCGTCCATCAGCGCCTGCCGGTAAGCTTCGAGGACGGTGATCTGGTTGGGTTGGCTGTCGCTCATGCGGCGGCTCCATAAACATCGGTGTTGACTTCTTCGAGCCCCGGAAAGGGCGAGGCGAGGGCATAATCGACGGCATCGTCGAGCCGGGTTTCGACATCGGCCTCAATGGCGGCGAGTTCTGCCTCGGTGGCGATGCAGTCGTCGATCAGCTTGGTGCGGAAGCGCGGATAGGGATCATTGGCGATCGCCTCTGCCATTTCTTCCTTCGGGATATACTTGCTGGCATCGCCGAAGACATGGCCGTGAAACCGAAAAGTCATCGCTTCGATCAGCACCGGACCATTGCCGGCCCGAGCATGTTCCACCGCTTCCCGCGCTGCATTGTACATTGCGATCGGATCGTTACCATCCACATGGATGCCCTTGATACCATAGGCGATCGCACGGTCGGAAATCTTTGCCGCGCCGGTGGCGGTCGCATACTTGGTGTGTTCGCCGTAGCGATTGTTCTGGCACAGGAAGATGGTCGGCAGCTTCCACACCGAGGCAAGGTTCAGCGCTTCGTGAAAGGCGCCGATGTTGGAGGCTCCGTCACCAAACGTGGCCACCGCCACACGGCCATCCTTGCGCAACTGCGAGGCCCAGGCGAGGCCGTTGGCGATTGGCATGGACGCCCCGACGATCCCGGTCGTCACCATCACGCCATGGGCGACATCGGTCAGATGCATCGGACCGCCTTTGCCCTTGCACGTGCCGTGGACGCGGCCGGCGACCTCTGCCCACAGATCCCGCAGCGGCAGGCCCTTGGCCAGCATGTCGTGGATACCGCGGTAGATCGTGCAGAGGTAGTCGGTGTCCCTGAGGTTCACGGCCAGCGCGGAGGGGATCACTTCCTGTCCACGATAGCTGTAATAGGGCATGACGAGGCGGCCGGTGGAAATCACCTTTCGGCTGCGTTCGTCGTTGCCCTTGAGCAGAGCCATCTTCTTGAAAATTTCGAGTTGGGTCGCCCCATCCGGGCTATTGGGTATCATGATGGCCTCGCGTGTTGAGTGGTTCATACCTGCTGGGGTTGGGCGACAAGTGCTGCCGCCCCGCCATTGCCTTTGATCGTTTCCGCCGCTCGCAGACCCGACCACACGCAATCGCCGAGCGAAAGCCCGCTTACATAATAATGCGAGCAGATTCCGACCGCCGTCCGGCCCGCGGCGTAAAGCCCGGGAATCTTGCCGCCTTCGTTCGAAAGTACCTCTCCGGTGTCTTCATCCACGACGAGCCCCCCCATGGTTAACGCCGGAATTGGCGACAGCTTCAGCGAGGCGCCGATCGCGGTGGCGTAGAATGGGCCTCGCTCGATCTTGCGCCGGTATTTCTCGGATTTCCCAAGCGGATCGGGTTCGCCACGCTCGATATAGCCGTTGTAATCTCCGATCGTCGCCGTCAGTCGGTCCGCCGGCACCCCGATTGTCGCCGCCAATTCGTCGAGCGTCTCGGCGCAGGTCGTGTATTTGTTCTGGATCGCCCGGTACTGCACCTTCTGAAAAAGCGGCAGGTCCTTCATAGCCGCGATTTCGGCGCTGACCATGTCGAACAGGGGCTGGTCGAGGATCATCCACGCCTTGCCCCCAGCGCGGCTGAAAACGGCCTCGCCGGTCCGTGCGCCGTAATATTCCTCTCCGACCAGGCGCTGACCGTCGGGGCCGACGGTGCAACTTTTCACCCAGCTTTCAGGCGCATAAAGGAACTTCCACGCCGAGATGCGATCGAGTTGATCGGTGCGTGCCCCAACGGTCATCCCCAGTTTGATACCGGATCCGTCGTCGGCAAGCGTCCCCAGCGGAAATGACTGCAGGTAGTCGGGCGCGGTCCGGGCGAGCATCGTGCGGTTGTAGTTGAAGCCGCCGGCCGACAGGATGACGCCCTTGCGGACCCGAATGCGCCGCGGCTTCGCGTGGTTCTGTTCGATTCGGCCGATTGCCCGGACGACCTTATCGCCGAGCTGCAGGGCGGAAACGACCATGTTGTTGGTCAGCTTCATCATCCTGGCATGCCGCCATGCGGCAAAGCCGCGCGGGATGCTCATCACCTCGATGCCGACCACCGCTCCCGTCGCATCGACCACCATTCGCGTCGCCCGGGTTTGCCTGAAGAAGCGCACGTTGGGCTGGCGCTCCATCGATTCGAGCAGCGGCGGCAAAAGATAGTGGCCGGACAACTTGGTGGGTTCGCCTCCCTTGGCTGGCTTGGCCCGGTGGCCGCGCTGCGCCGGCGTTGCCCTTTCACGCCCCGGCACGGTCATTTCATTCCCGGAGAAATAAAGCGAAGCGGCTTCAGGATAGGACGTCTTGTCATTGGTGGCCGGCCCGCCGAACCGCGCGCCGTATTTTTCCAGCCAATCCTGAAAATGCACGCTCGCCGCGGCAAACTGGCGAACGGTGTCGGCGCGCACGATATTGCCGGTCTCGTAAGCGAGATAGTTCGCCATGTTCTCGGGGGTGTCGTTGACGCCCGCTTCTTTCTGCGCTCGGGTGCCGCCGCCCATGTAAACGACCCCGCCCGAAAGCCGGCTGGCACCGCCACCTTCGCCGCGATCAATGGCGATGACCTGGAGGCTTTTGTCTTCCGCTGAGCGCAGCGCGGCGCAAACTCCGGCGAGACCGACGCCGACCACCAACACGTCGGCAGCATCGTCCCAGGCGAAAGTTTCAGGGTCGTCGATCATGAGCGCGGGTTCGACTCGCGTCGAGGTTTCGTCCAGATCGTCGAGGAACCGGTGATCAGGTTGCATATCTCTCCCTGCCTCGTTCAGTCCGCTTGGAGGTATCGGATCCGATGGTCTGCCCTCGGTTTCGTGAACCTTCGGGCGGACCCGGCGTGGTGTAGTGGATCTGGTTGATAAGCGGAAGCGAAGGCGTAATTTTTTCCATATGTGGAATATTACGCTTTCAGTTTGGGTCAAAAACGCGAGATTTCAGCCAGCCGTCACCCCTCCGTCCGCGGTCCAGATTGCCCCATGCACACTGCTGGCCTGGGGAGAGGAGATGAACGCAACAACTTTCGCGACATCGGCTGGGTCGGCTGGCGGTCGCTGGCCCGCGTAGCGAGCTATTTTGGCGAAATCGACGTTTTCCGGCATTTTCGCTTCGGCACTGATTTCGGTCACCATGCCACCGGGAGCTACCGCGTTCACCCGGATGGGTTCATCGACGTATTCGACGGCGAGCGATTTGGTGAGTTGCAGCAGCGCGGCCTTCGACATGGCATACGGCAAGATGTAGGACGTGCCCATCAATGCACTTTGCGACAGCACGTTGACGATATTGCCGCCCGTGGCAATCAGGTGGGGGATCGCAGCCTGACATAGCCAAAACGGCGCGGCCGCGTTTACCTGCATGATCCTGTGAAATTCCGCCTCCGAGACATCGGTGGCATGGTTGAAGCGCATCAGTCCGGCGGCGTTGATCAGGATATCGAGGCGACCCCAAGCCGCGATGGCGGCGTCGACCGCGGCGATGCAGTTTGCTCGTTCGGAGATGTCGGTGGCGAAGGTCGCGCAGCGCGAGCCAATGGCACGCAAGTCCGAAGCGGTCGCTTCGAGCCGATCGGCTAGAATATCGACCAGCATCAGCGTGACTCCCTGAGCGGCCAGCGCCTCGGCGATCGCTTTGCCGAGGCCCCTGGCCGAGCCGGTGACAAGCGCGACGCGTTCTTCGGGATGCATGATCGATTTCATCCTTGTGGAGCTGCTCAGGATTTGTCGGCGTGGCGCACCCGGGCGGACGGACGATCGGGCAATCCGCCGATGATCCGGCAGATCAGGGCGCCGCGTCCACGGTTGCCCGTGTCGATCCGGTTCGGGGCGCTGGCGGGGGTATCGGGCCCGATCGCCACGGTAACTGTCCCGTCGCTCGCCGCCACCGCGTTGCGATCATGAAGGCCGGGCGTCTGCAGGGGTTCGAACCAGTAGTTGTAGGCGTGAAGCGACCAATAGCCGGCAAGCCCCGCCGGCATGGTCACCTCCAGCCACTCGCCTTCGTCCAGGACGAAGCCGCCGAGGAGATAGACCGTGTCGGGGTCGCCCTGCACCGTGGCCGTCAGATGCGCCGGGGCCTCACCCAGGCGGTTGGCAAGATCGCGCGCCGTCTCCGTCCACTTCAGGTATTCGCGCACCGTGTTGCCCAACGAGGCGGCGACAAAGGCGAGCGCACCGTCGTTGCTGCCCGTCATCAGCGCAAGCCCCGTGGCCGCGGGCGGGCCTTCCAGCGCCAGGTCGGCCGCTTGAGATGCCGGTCCGCGATGGAGCACGCGGATCAGCAGGATCTTCGTGCCCGGCTGCAGGGCAAGCGATCCCGGCCCTGCCGCGTCGGGGCTCATGTCGAGCGCGAATGTGCCATCCGGAGCCGCCGACTCCGCATCGAAGGCGGCATAGCCGGCCGCCAGCAACGTCCCGTTCTCCCCGAAGCGGTAGAGGCCGACGCCGACCCGTTCGGACCCGTTCAGTTGGCCGCTCAACCGATAACTTCGCGCCGGATCGATCGGCGAATGGAACATGCGGTAGTCGGGGTTCGGCCCGCCATGGCAGGGCAGCGCCCGAGACAGCCCGTCTTCGCGAAACAGGTGGCCCAGCACCGCGCCCGCCAGCCCCGCGGTGACGATCCGGGTGACATAGGCTTCGCCTTCGCCGGCCGTGGCCGCGTCGGGGGCGACCCCGGCGATCTGGGCGCCGGCCTCGGCGATCGCCGCTGTCAGCCTTTGCCAGCCAGTCGTCATGCGTTGGCTCCCATGCGGGCGATGCCCACGGCTTCGCGCGGAATTTCGAACCGGCGGATGTAGTCCCCGAACTGGTCGGCCACAGCGGCCTGGTCCAGCCCATACTGCTCGAGCGCATAGTCGTTGACCCCGCGCGAATTCTTGGGATTGGCCGCGTGCCAGGCGGCGACCGCATCGGCGACCGGGGCGGGCGTATCGATGCCGATAGCCTCATGGATCAGCCGCATCTGCCCTACAGGGTCGGCTGATAGCGCATAGAAGTCGACATGGAAAATGCGGTCGCCGTGCGCCGAGCGATCGGTTTCAAGAATCCGGTCGATATGGCGCTGGATGAAATAAAGCATGTCCTTACCGACCTCCAGCGGGTCGATCGGCGCGGCACTGCGCATGGCCCGGAGATTGGCGGTCAGCTTCGCTATCGAGGCCAGGGTCTGCACCGGGTCGCGGTGGGTTTGGACGAAGCGTGCGTCGGGATAGACCTTCAGGATGGCGTCGATCGCGATCACGTGATTGGGATACTTGAGCGCCCAGGGCTTGCGCTCCAGCTTCCACTGTAACAGCTGCAACTGGCGCTTGTGGACGCGATATGTCTCGGCGAGATCGGCTTCGTCGAGCAGGTAATCGAAGTAGCTGGGGACCCGATAGAGATTGTTCAGGCCGACGCCACCAAAGCTCTGCGCCAGCAGGGCATGACATTCATCGGACCCATCGGCATCGATCAGGTGCATGGCATCGAAACCTTCGAACATCGGTTCGGCTTTGCGCCTTTCCAGCCATTGGGCCTTGCGCCGGCCCACCGATTCGGGATCGAAACCAGGCGGGGGGGAGGGCGCTGTCGACTGCCACGTACGGATCAGGCGGAAACGTTCGTCACGGTCGAACAGATATTGGAAAAAGGTCGTGCCGGACCGCGGGAGGCCCATCAGGAAAACGGGCGCGGTAACAGGCTCCTCGGCGATTTCCGGAAAGTCCGATACCCATTTCAGAGCTTCGAGCCGGTGGATCGTATCGCCGACGAAGCTGCGTCGGATCCAGGCCTGCCCTTCGGGGGTCGTCGGAAATTCGTGCTTGAGCGAGGCGATCAGCCGATCCAGATTGGCGCGGACCGCCGTTTCGGTGTCCGTCACGCCCGTCGCGGCTTCTGCTTCCGCGATGATCGATGCGGCGTCGAAATCCATCCTCGTCCATCCCTTTTTTTGCTTGCGCGAGCAGTAGGCCGCCGGGTTCGAAAAAGCACGATTGCCGGCAGTCGCCACGGCTATCGGATGACGCCGCCACGGACAAGTGGAACTTCCAAATATGGAATTATCGGGTTGATCGTAGGCCGATAGTGCATATTACCGTTCGTGAGAATGGACGCGGGCAGCGCCTAGGTCGACAGGTGAGCGCAAGTCGTGCCGCCGTTAGCCAGTCCACATCGCGGATGACCGGAGAGAAAGCATGCGAAGCGAGCCGCATCCCATCAGTGGAGCCGTTTACGAGGAACTCGGCGACGGCCTGGTGCGCGTCGAGGACAAGGCCAAGGGCAAGTTCGGCATCTTTCGTTGGAATGGCACCTGGGTCGAGGGCGATCTGACGTATGCCGATCCGCACATGCTGAATTTCGTGGGCGGGCCGGACCTGCCGCCAGGGCGCGATATCGCCTACCCGCTCATGCCGCCGCTGGAGGAGGACATTCCAGAGTTCCTCAAGACGCCCATCGGCGCGCTCGCATCGGGCGCCGCGATGGCGCAGATGCCGCGGATAATTGCGCCTTACGTCGGCGATCAGGGCAAGGAAACGATCGACGGCATGCGGTCGGCCTCATTCCTTCCGCTCGATTTCTTCATCGAGAACGAACGTCGGCCCGACTTGCTTCCCGAAATCTACAAAAGGAGTTCTCCCCCGACGGGTGGTCCGATCCAGGTGCCGGTCGATCGCTATATCGACCGTAAGTATCACGAACTTGAAATCGAGCACATCTGGAAGAAAGTCTGGCAGATGGCCTGTCGCGAAGAAGACATTCCCGAAGTCGGCGATTACTACCTCTACGAAGTCGCCAATCTCCAGTACCTTGTCGTTCGCACCGCGCCCGACGAGATCAGGGCGCACGTCAATGCCTGCCTGCACCGCGGCCGCCTGCTGCGCGAATGCCATGGCCGTAAGGCAGTCGATTTCCGTTGCCCCTTCCACGGCTGGACCTGGAACATCGACGGTTCGCTCAAGATTCTGACGAGCGAGTGGGACTTTCCGGGGGTGCGCGAGAAAGTGTCCCAGCTACCCGGTGCGAAAGTCGCCACTTGGGCCGGCTTCGTGTTCATCAACCCGGATTCCGATGCAATCAGCCTCGACGAGTACATGGGTCCCGAGATGATCGAGCACTACGCAAAGACCAAGCTGCAGAACCGCTATAAGCAGGCCGACGTGGTCAAGGTGATCCGGGCCAACTGGAAGGTCGTGCAAGAGGCGTTCCTCGAAGGCTGGCACAGCCTCGCCACCCATCCGCAGCTGCTCCTGACCGGAGGCGATGTGGCCGATGTCCGCTTCGACCTGTTCGGCAATTGGGCGCGGATGGGCCATGCCGGCGCCGGCGGATCGAGCCCGCATCGCGGAATCATAACCACCCCGGAAAGAGCGCTCGAACAGTTCCGCCAGGCGGCGGATTTCAACCGCGAATACTTGCGCGGGCTGATCGGCGACGAAGCGGACGCCTATGCGGATATCGAGTTGGCCGAGCAGACGTTCAACAACCTGTTCCCCAATTTCAGCCCCTGGGGCGGCTGGGCGCGGATCATCTACCGGTTCCTCCCGAACGGTGACAACCACGAGGAATGCCTGATGCATGTCATGATGCTGGCGCCGTGGCCCGAAGGCAAACCGAAGCCGCCCGCCAAGCCGCGACGCTTCCTGAGCGCCGACGATCACTGGACGCAGGCACCGGAGTTGGGCTCGCTCGCCAAGATCTTCGCGCAGGACACCGGCAACGTGCCCCAGGTCTACCGTGGGTTGAAAACCAAGCAGCCGCCCTCGGTATGGTTTTCGGGCTATCAGGAATCGGTCATCCGCAATTTCCACAAGAATTACGAGGAGCGGCTCGGCCTCAACGCCTGAGCCAAACATCCGGACGCAGCAGCGCCCCGCCCAGGGCAAGCGTTAAAGGTAGCGCAGGACCATGTCGCTCAAGGCAGCTTTCGTCACCGGCGCGGCCCGCGGGCTGGGCAAGGAAATCGCCCAGGCGCTGGGCCGCGACGGGCATGCGCTTTACCTCGTGGACGTGCTTGGGGACCGCCTGGAAGAAACCGCGGTCGAATTGCGCGCATCGGGCTATGCCGTGCGGACGCGCGCCGCTGACATTTCCAGCCGTGAGCAGTGCAGGGACGCGGTTGGCGATTGCGTGGCCACGCTCGGCAACCTCACGGTGCTGATGAACTGTGCCGGGATTGTGCGGTTCAACCATTTCACCGCCATTTCCGAGGAGGAGTGGGACCGCATCATCGCGGTGAACCTGTCGGGTCCGTTCTTCCTCATCCAGGCGGCGATGCCCCACATCATTGCGGCCCGTGGCAACATCGTCAATGTGGCCTCGTCGAACGGCTTGATGGGCACGCCCTACACAGCGCCTTATGCCGCGTCCAAGGCCGCCCTGATCAATCTGACCAAGACGCTGGCGATGGAATACGTCGAGGAGCCGATCCGGGTGAACGCGGTGTGTCCTGGCCCCATGGCCACCGAAATAGCGTCGGACCTCGTCTATCCTGAAGGGATGAAACACGAGAAGATCCTGCGCTATTCGGGTCAGCGCGGGATGGCCAGCGCGGCCGACGTAGCGCAAGTCGCCGCGTTCCTCGCGTCGGATGAAGCAGCGGGCGTCCACGGCGCGATCTGGGCGGCCGACGTCGGAACATCAGCGGGGTAGGTCGCGGGGTCGGGGCCGGCCGCGCGTGTCAGGTGTCGGGAGGCCGCAGGCCGGAGGGCACCAGGGAATGTTCCGGGAATTGGCCAAGCGTTCCGCTGGTGACGATCGCCGCGGCTGTCCGCAGGCGCTCGATATGCCGGGCGATGTCCGCTTTGCCGAGGCTCGGCAGCAAGCCACTGAGCGACAGTTCGAGCACGACCTCGCCGGACGGTGAGAAGACCGGAGTGGTGATATACGACACGCCTTCGGGTCCGACTTCGTCCAGGTCGAGCAACTGGATCTCGGACACGGACAAATCGGTCAGGAGTTGGCGAAGGCCCGCCCAGTAGGATTCGTTCGCCTGGTAGCCCACCGGCAAACTGGTAAATTGGCGGAGGGCGCGGATTGCCGGTCCGCTTCCGGCAATGCTGTAGCCGCGTTCCCGGATGACCTGCAGTGCCTGGGAAAGGCGCTCCTTGGCGTTGTCGGACAGCGCCGCCGGCGCCCGCGCCAGATAGTCGCGCTGTTCGCCCGGCTCTGCCCATGCGACGCAGCCAATTCCTAGTGGCGGGATGAACGGCCGGCGTTCGCCGACCTGGTTGATCGGCTCTGACGTCTGCGGCGTGCCGGCGCAGGTGACGATTACGAGTTCACCGTTGGCGACGGTGGTGGCGACGCAATGCGTCTTCAAATCGTCTGCCAGACGGCGAAGTTCGTACCGGGCGATCTCGATGTCCTGACGCTTCGACAGCGCAGCCTGGCCAATGGCCAGCAGGGCCATGCCCAGCGAGTAAGTCTTGTGCTTGGGGTGGCGCGAGAGATAGTGGGACTCGGCCAACGTGGTCAGCACCCGATGGGCGGAACCGTTGCTCAAGCCCACGCGCGATGCGATTTCGGTCAGGGTGAACGCTTCGGTCGGGTGCGCGGCAAGGAAGTTCATGACTTCTACCACTC
Organism: Novosphingobium sp.; assembly: GCA_039917735.1. Taxonomy (GTDB): domain Bacteria; phylum Pseudomonadota; class Alphaproteobacteria; order Sphingomonadales; family Sphingomonadaceae; genus Novosphingobium. The sequence continues at coordinate 28,483 of JBDSIY010000058.1, forward strand.
GGCGGTTCGGGCCAGCATTGTCACCCGTCACCGCCACGTTTGCGCCATCCTCGTCGCTGGACTTTCGATCCCCGGAATCCTAGGATTCAAACTTTCAGTCGGCAAGCGGCTTGAACCGCCGCGCAGCGATGCCCAGGGATCGTGGCGAATTCTGCCCCGTAGGCGGCGGCTTGTGCCACGCGCGATAGCTTTTATGGTGCCGGACCAAAGCACGGTGAGAATGGCGACACCTGGTAAATCAGGCGTCTTAACCTTCGAGTTCGCTCAGGAACGCCTTCAGGACCGCGAGCGCCTCGGCATGCCCGGAGCGCACGCCCAGTTGCTCCTCGCGATTGAGCGACAGGCCGATGCTGGTCGCCATGAGCGCCATGCCAGCGGCCGGGATCCGGGTTTTCATCTGCCGACGCTCAATGGCGCCGGTGATCGCCTGCACCTGGATCTCGCGCTATTGCTCGATGAACCTGATGGGCACCTGACCCACCAAAAGTCGATCAAGCACGCTGTCGATGCCCCACCCCCCGCTTATGGCCGGATCGACCGCGTGTTCTGCAACGCATCGATCATCACCGGCCAGATCATCACCGGCCAGATCATCGGCCTAGACGGCGGCGTTTCGCGCGGGCGTCCCGGACGACGAATGCGGCGCCCGGCGAGCTCTCCCCGGCGCGATTGAAGCGGAACAATCTCGGATAACCGCCGTTGCATGCGCCAACCCCCCTCGCCAAAGGATCGACAACATGGCGCTGAAGGCGATCGGCCTCAACTGCAGTCTGAAACCTGAGGGAAAGGAGCCATCCTCCACCGACAAGATGATCGGCCTGATCGCGTCGGACCTTGCCGCGAAAGGCGTCGAATGCACGAAGACGATCCGTGTCGCCGATTACAACGTCAAGCCCGGGGTTACGTCCGACGAGGGTGAGGGTGACGACTGGCCCCAACTTCGGCGCCAAATACTCGACCACGACATCCTGATCTTCGGCACGCCAGTATGGATGGGGCAGATGTCCAGCATCGCCAAGCGAGTGCTTGAACGTATGGATGCGTTTCTGAGCGAAACGGACGAGCAAGGTCGGATGCCGAGCTACTCGAAGGTCGCGGTTCTGGCCGTGGTCGGCAACGAGGACGGCGCGCACGGCATCTGCGCGCATGTCTACCAGGGGCTTAACGACACCGGTTGGACCATTCCGGCGGGCGCGGTCTCATATTGGGTAGGCGAAGCCATGGGCAAGACGGATTTCCAGGACCTTCCAAAGGTCCCTGACAAAGTATCACAAACCGCCACCATGGTTGCCTCTAACGCCGCGCACCTGGCGCGGCTGCTGAAACAGGATCGCTACCCGGGAACCACCAACTAACGTGACGGAAATGCATAAGCCTCCGCGCCTGGCTACCAACGGAGCAGGCGCGGCCCGACCAGTGCGCCCGCCGCCGCCGCAAACAGGATGCCGAGCGTGTACCAGCTCAGCACGAACAGCGCCGACACTTCCGGGCAATGAAGACAATACAGCGTCGCAGCCCAGGCACCGGCGGCAAAGCCGGCGGTCGCTCCCGCTGCGCGCAGTCGTGTCGGCGCCAAGCGCCTGAAGGACCACAGCAGGCCGACGAAGATCGGGGTCGACAGCATCAAGACCAGCCACGGACATTTCTTCCAGGTCTTGCCGAGCCACATGGCCAGCCATTCGGCGGGCGGGACGTGCGCCATCTCCGCGATGGTGACCGCAGTCAGCAGGACGAAGGGGATCAGGACAGGCCAGAACGCAAGGATGCGGACAGGTTCGGGCCGCGCGAGGCGAGCCGCCATTGCGATTGCGCCAACCCCCAGGGAAATCGGGTAGGCCCACTTCATCCAGAAGCTGGAGCCGTGCATCGCCAAGCCGAGGTCGGCGCGGAATCCCAGGCCGAGCGCGATCAGCGACAGGGTGATCGCTCCGCCAGCCAGCACGCCAAGCGCCAGGCGGAGGCCAACCGCATGGCGCGGCACTGGACTGACGTCGTCGGCCAGCCTATCGATAAGGCACTCGGTGTTCATGGCCGCTCTCCGCGAATACGCATAGCCAGCGCCTTTAGGCCACGGTGGACGGATATTTTGACATCCGATTCGCCGATGCCGGCGTGGCGGGCAGCATCGCCGATGCTGTGCCCCTCGATCCGAGTCTGCCGGATCGCCTGTCCCTGCTTTTCCGGCAGGGCAGCCAGCAGCCGATTGATGTCCATTCGTGCATTGGTCTCGTCTTCAAACCCGTCGGAAAAGAGGTGGTCGATTTCCTCGATCGGGCAGGTTTGCCGCGTCCGGCGGAAGTGATCGATCATCTTGTAGCGTGCGACCGCGAACAGCCATGCCGAGAACGAACGATCCCGATCGTAACTCATGCGGCGGGTGTGGATCGCAATCAGCGTCTCCTGCACGAGATCCTCGATGGTGTCGCCATCGCCGACGCGGCGACGATAGAAGGCGCGCAGCAAGGGTGCAGTCGCCCGCAGCAATGCGGTGTGCGAAGCGGCATCACCATCAAGGCCTTGGGCCATCCACGCTTTGAGCTGATCTTCGCCCGCCTGCATTCATGCTCCTGAAGGTTCATTCGCCGAGATCACGGTCCCGGTTACAGGCTGCGGCGTTTTCTTGCGATGCTGCTCGTTCGGCAACGGTGCGTGAGCTGGCTCGTTCCACCGGCAAATTTTCCCTCACTGTAACCAGTTCGACGCGCATCGCGAATTCAGGAGGCAACCCAACGCGAGACAAGCCCATGCCGCAGCACCGACCCATCGCGACCGCCTTGCTTGCCACCGCCGCCTTTGCCGCGCTGGCGAGTTGCGGTTCATCAGAAGCGACTCCCTCGCGAACCGGCGTTGCTGGCGGTCCTTCGGCCAATCCGGTGGTCGTCGAGCTGTTCCAGAGCCAGGGCTGTTCCTCGTGCCCGCCGGCCAATGCCGACTTGAATGCGATCGCCGATCGCAGCGACATTCTCGCGCTGTCTTTTGCAGTGACCTATTGGGACCGGCTTGGCTGGAAGGATACGTTCGGCTCGCCGCGATACACCGAGCGCCAGCAGGACTATGCCCGCGCCGGGCGAGGCCAAGTCGCCACGCCGGAATTTATCGTAAGCGGCGCCTACGCCGTGGTCGGCGCCAATCGCCCCGCGCTCAACAGCGCGATCGCCAGGGCGGCCGCGGCAAGCCGCGGCCCCGCGATTTCGACGAGCGCGACCGGCGTCCGGGTCGCGGCCGCGGAGCGAAACGCACCGGCAGCGGTCTGGCTCGTCCGCTACGATCCGCGAACGCGCCAAGTCCCTATCCGCGCCGGCGAAAACGGCGGCCGGACGCTGCCCCATCGCAATATCGTGCGCGAGTTGAGCAAGCTCGGCGACTGGAGCGGCGCCGCGGCCTCGTTCCCGCTCCCGGCCGCGCGCGAGAGCGGGCTTGCCACCGCCGTGTTCCTCCAGCGCGGCAGCGGCGGCCCGATTGTCTCTGCGCGCAAGCTATAGCCATTCTCCAGCCGACGGCGTCGCGGCTGCCACCAACCGGCGCCACACAAGGAGACTACCCGATGCGTACCCTGACCCTTCTGACCGTTTCGGCCATGGCATTCGCCGCCACTGCCCCGGCTTTCGCCCAGCAAGACCCGATGATGCATGATGGCATGCGATCCGGCGCGATGGCGCATATGTCGAAGGCGGATATGCGCCGAATGCACAGCTGCATGGCGATGTCGCACAGCCGGATGATGCGCAGCGCCAGCTGCCGGCGGATGGCGCGGATGCATCCCGATATGATGCACCACGACGGCATGATGCGGCACGACAACATGATGAAGTCCGGCCAGTGATTCGTTGCCGGGATCGCGGGTGAGGCCCGCGATCCCGGCAGCCATCCCTCATTCGGCGATGGCGATGCTGCTATGAGGGATCAGGCGCACCGTTGCGTATATCGGCCAAGAGCGTGGAGAATGACGCATGACCGATATTGATGATGCGCTGGCGCGCCTGCGCGAAATGCCTGTTCATCCTGCGCTGGCGTCGATCGACGCCAGGGTTCTGGAGCGCGTGGCAGAGTACGCAGCAGGCGCGCATCCGCCTTCCGGTAGCGTTTTCGGGATTGCGGCGATCGCGGCCCTCTCGCTGGGGATCGCCAGTTCGGCGCTGCCGGCCATCCCCGGCAACGCCGCGTCGGTAGCGCCCTTTGGTTCGCCGCCGGTGCTTGCGCCCTCGTCCTTGCTGGGCAGTGACGAATGAACGATCGTCGCCGCCTGCTGCTGATCGCGCTGATCGCCTTCGCCGCCGCGATCGCCGGTGTCCTGATCGGGCGCGCCTATGTCGCGCGGCAGACGCCTGTTGAAACCGAGCTGCACGCACTTCTCCACCGGCGGCTTGAACTGGACAATCGCCAGCACGCGAAGATCGAGGCGATTGAGCGCCGCTTCGCCATCCGTCGTCAGGCGCTGGAACTCGAGCTGCGTGCCGACAATGCCCGCCTCGCGGACGCGATCGAGGCCGAGCATGGCTATGGGCCGCAGGTTAGCGCAGCCGTGGATCGGTCGCATCAGGCGATGGGCCAGCTTCAGAAGGAGACGCTGGAGCATATCTTTGCGATGCGCGCCGTGCTGCGTCCCGATCAGGCCGCCCGGTTCGATGCCGCGGTGGTCAAGGCGCTGACGGCCAAGGAGCGGTGACGCTCGATCTCGGCGGCTGCTCGGACGGCGAACTGGCCGCACTGGCGCTCGCGGGCAGACAGAGCGCCTATAGCGAACTGATGCGGCGCCACCGCGAGCCGGTGTACCGGCTGATCCGGAGCCATGTCGGCGATGCCGATGCCGCGCTCGACGTCACGCAGCAGAGTTTCATCGCGGCCTTTTCGGCGCTGCGGCGCTATGACGCAGAGCGCCCGTTCCGCGGCTGGATGGCGCGTATCGCCATCAACAAGGCCCGCGATTGGGCGCGGCGGCGGGCCGTCCGCCGTCTGTTCACCTTCGCACGTCCCATAGAAGAAGCGGGGGAAGTGGCCGATCCAGGCGCCTTGGCAGACGTCCGGTTGGCCGACCGTCACATGCTGGACGAAGCGATGGCGGCCATTGCCAGGCTGCCCACCAAGCTCAAGGACGTTCTTATCCTTCGCACCATCGAAGGCTTGAGCCAGGCTGAAAGCGCCAGCGTGCTCGGCATCAGCGAAAAGGCGGTGGAAACCAGACTCTATCGCGCGCGTTCAAAACTTTCAGAAATATTGAGGGGTTGATGCTGGGCATGCGTAATCCCTGAGAGTGCGGAACAGGGACCTAGCAATGGCTTTTTCAAACCTGGATCGTCGCGACTTCCTGCGAGGCGCAGGGGTTGCGGGCGGTACGGCTGCTCTCGCGGCATGGATGCCGGTCTGGGCACAAGCCGTATCGGCGGGGCTGACCGCGCCTCTCCCGACGGTCTCCGGCACCGATATCGAACTGCGCATAGCCCGCCAGACGATGATGATCGACGGGCGACCATCCCGGGCGATCGGGATCAACGGCACGGTCCCGGCGCCGCTGATCCGGCTGCGCGAAGGCCAGAAGGTACGCCTCAACGTCATCAACGATCTTGACGAGGACAGCTCGATCCACTGGCACGGCCTGCTCGTGCCGCCGCAGTTTGACGGCGTGCCCGGCATTTCCTTTCCCGGCATCAAACCGCGATCGAGCTATCTCTACGAATTCCCGATTCTGCAGAGCGGCACCTATTGGTATCACAGCCATTCGGGGATGCAGGAGCAGCTTGGCCATTACGGCCCGATCGTCATCGATCCGGCCGTCGCCGATCCGATCCAGTCGGACCGCGAGCATGTCATCGTGCTCTCCGATCACAGCCCGATGTCGCCGGAAGCAATCTTCCGCAAGATGAAGCAGATGCCTGGCTACTTCAATCACCAGAAGCAGACACTGGCCGGGCTGCTTGCGGGTCAGGATCAGTCGCTCAAGGAGCGGGTGATGTGGGGCGGGATGCGGATGGATTCGACCGACATCTCCGACGTCAACGGATCGACCTACACCTTTCTGGTCAACGGGCACGGGCCGCAGGACAATTGGACCGCATTGTTCACGCCGGGCGAGCGGGTAAGACTGCGCGTCATCAATGCCTCGTCGATGACTACGTTCAATGTCCGGATTCCGGGTCTGAAGCTCAGCATCGTCCAGGCCGATGGCCAGAATGTCCGGCCGGTTGCGGTCGACGAGTTCCAGATCGGCGTTGCCGAGACCTATGATGCCATTGTCACCCCAACCGAGGACCGCGCCTACACCTTGGTCGGCGAGGCGGTCGACCGATCCGGGATGGCCCGCGCGACGCTCAGCCCCCGCGTCGGAATGGCGGCGGAGGTGCCGCCTCTGCGCAAGCGTCCGCTCGCCACCATGAAGGACATGGGGATGGGCGGCATGGGTGCGATGGCCGGCATGGACATGGGCGCGAGCGACGGCACGATCGACCTGAGCAAACCCGATGGCGGCATGGCCGGCATGGACCATAGCGCGATGGGCCATGACATGGCGGGCGTGACGGGCGGCGCGATGACGGGAATGGACCACTCCGCCATGGGCGGCATGGACATGTCGGGAGGGGGCATGAAGATGCGCGACTTTTCCAACGCCCCGAAAATCGACAAGAACCCCGGCGTGCAAACCGTCGCGATGAGTCCCGTCGACCGCACCGGCGAACCGGGCCAGGGGCTGGACGATGTCGGCCATCGCGTGCTGGTCTATCGCGACCTCGTGGCGCTGGAGCGCAATCCCGATACGCGGGCGCCCGGCCGATCGCTCGACATTCATCTGACCGGCAACATGGAGCGTTTCATGTGGTCGTTCGACGGCGTGAAGATGTCCGATACGATGGCGCCATTTCCGTTCATCGACGGCGAGCGCGTGCGGGTCACGCTGATCAACGACACGATGATGGCACACCCGATCCATCTGCACGGCCATTTCTTCGAACTGGTCACGGGGCATGGCGACCATTCGCCGCGCAAGCATACGGTGATCGTCCAGCCTGGCGGCAAGGTGAGCTGGGACCTGACGGCGGACGCGATCGGCGATTGGGCGTTTCACTGCCATCTGCTCTATCACATGATGGCCGGGATGATGCGCGTTGTCAGCGTCCGCCCACGGGGAGAAGCGGCATGAAGCGCGCAGTTTTCGCGGCGCTTGCCGTCGGCGCCTTGCTGGCCGGTGCGGGTGCCGCATCCGCGCAGTCGATGCAGGGTATGGACATGAAGGGCATGGCTATGCCGATGCCAGCCCCGAAGAGGAAACCGGCGACGAAACCGGCCGCAAGGCCGCATACGCGACCGGTAACACCAACGAGAAGGCCGCCTGCCTCGCATCCACGGCCGACCGCAGCCTCGTCCATGCGCCCTCACAAGGACAACATGGCGGGGATGGCGATGCCGGCGGCGAAGACGGAATTAGGGCCCGCAGCCGGGGGCTCCGCCATGCCCGGTATGTCCATGCCAGGAATGAATATGGCGGGTGGCGACGCCGATCATTCCATGCATGGCATGGCCATGCCTGATGCCGCCCAGAGCGGAACCGCGCTTCCCGCTGGCGACGCGCCCGCGCCGCTACCGCCGAGCGACCATTACGCCGATCGACTGTTCCCTGGCGCGGAGATGCACCGATCGCGCATGGCGATGATGAAGGAGGAAGGCGGCCGGCCCATCTCGCAGATCATGTTCAACCTCGCCGAAGTCCAGATTCGCGACGGCAGGGATGGCTATCGCTGGGACGGGGAGGGCTGGTTCGGCGGTGACATCAACCGGCTCACGATAAAGACGGAGGGTTCGGGCGCATTTGGAGAGGGCGTCGAGAGCGCCGAGGTCCAGGCGCTCTACAGCCGCGCGATCGGTCCCTATTTCAACCTGCAGGCTGGCGTCCGTCACGACTTTCAGCCGACGCCAAGCCGGACCTATGCGACGATCGGGTTCGAAGGCCTGGCACCGTATATGTTCGAGATCGAGGGCGCGCTCTTCCTCTCGAACAAGGGCGACCTGCTCGGGCGCTTCGAGGGCTATTACGACCAGCGCATCACCCAGCGACTGATCTTGCAGCCACGGGTCGAGCTCAATCTATCGGTGCAGGACGTGCCCGAAAATCGTCTCGGCGCGGGCTTGACTGATGCCGAGCTTGGCCTTCGCCTCCGCTACGAATTCGCCCGCGAGTTCGCGCCCTATATCGGTGTCTCCTACGAAGCCAAAACCGGCCGCACCGCCGACTTCGCGCACGCGGACGGCAAGGACGCCACGTCGACCAGCTTCGTCGCCGGCGTGCGTTTCTGGTTCTGACGCGGGAAGCGAAACAGAAAAGGGATCGATCGATGGACCGGGCAAGACTGCGTCATCATCTGCCGAGCGGTATGTTCGTGGTGATCGCCTTGGTGGCTCTGCTCCTCATCGCCGCGCTCCTGGTGTACTTCGGTGCCTATGACATCGCAGCCGACGCGCCGCACACGCGTCCGGTCTATGCGCTGCTGGACAGTCTTCGCGACCGTTCGATCTCGGTGAGGGCGCGAGACATTGCCGCGCCCGCCGATCTCAATGCGCCTACCCGGATTTCAGCGGGCGCGGGCCTTTATGCCGAAATGTGCTCGAGCTGCCATCTTGGCCCCGGCGTCGAGCGCAGCGAACTGAGTCAGGGACTTTACCCGCAGGCGCCCGAACTGGCGAAGGGCCAGGATCTGAGCGCCGCCGAGCAATTCTGGATCATCAAGCATGGCGTCAAGCTGAGCGCGATGCCCGCCTGGGGCAGGACCCATGCCGATCCGTTGATCTGGGATATGGTCGCGTTCGTGCGGCGCCTGCCGGGCATGTCCCCCGACCAATATCAGCGCCTCGTCGCAAGCGCGCCCGGGGACCATGACGAGATGATGAAGGATATGCCGGGTATGAAGTGAGTTGAAGACCTGCCGGTGGCGGCGCCGATCGCGGGGGCGAATGACATAAACGTTACAAGGAGACGATGGATGGAAGACAAACAGGGCAATATGCCCATGGGCTATGGCCGGTTCGCGGCGATGATCGCGACCTCTACGATCGTTATGTTCGGGCTGATGTACCTCAACACCTATGCGTTGAGCCATGTCGAGTTCAGCCAGACCCGCGCCTGGATGGCGCTCCTCATGGGCGCGGTCATGGCGGTGATCATGCTCGTCTTCATGTGGGGCATGTACAAGAACACCCGTCTCAATGTCGGTATTCTGGTCGGCAGCATGGCGGTCTTCGCGCTGTCGCTATGGCTCGTGCGCAGCCAGGAAACGGTCGATGACGTATCCTATATGACGGCGATGATCCCGCACCACTCGATCGCGATCATGACCAGCGAGCGCGCCGACATCAAGGATCCCGAAGTCCGCAAGCTGGCGGACGGCATCATCGATGCGCAAGTGCGCGAGATCGCCGAGATGAAGCACATGATCGCAAGGTTGCAAGCTCGGCCAACGCCAACTGGCGCTCCGGACTTGCCGTCGTACCGCGACCGGGGTGCCTCGCCGCCGCCGCCGCAGACCGATGCGAGCACCGGGATCGACACGCACAAGCCG
>JBDSIY010000059.1:0-9305 GCA_039917735.1 Novosphingobium sp.
CGCCATTCCGTGCCTTGGCCGCGCATTCTCCGACGGCTTCGGTCAGGCGTCCTTCAGCCGCGGCTTCGGTCTAACCACGATCATCAGTCTGCCCTTCGTGGCGCTGGGGGTGATCGGCTCGGCCAAGGCTGGTGCGAATGGCAGCTTCGCGCCCGCGATCATGGCCGTCGTCGGCTTCTTCATGTTGGCGATCGTGCTGGGGCTCTACAGCGCGACCGGCCCAAAGGTCGGATCCGCTCCGGCGGTGCCCAGCCCAGCCTGAGCTCCATCTTGCTCTCTAGCCGCGCTTGACGGTGGACATCACCTGCGACGTTACCGGATAGCCCAGGCCGTCCGGGATCACGAGATGGACCTCGCCCGCACGCTGTTCCTGGTGCGGGGCGATGGTTCGGACCGGCGTCACCTCGGCCTGGGCGCGAGCCTCGGCGAAGCTGGCGAACAGGGCGAGCCGCTCGAGGTTGCGGCGGGTCGGGAAAATCACATGGATTTCGCCGCTCTCCGCCATCTCCAGCGCGCGCGCCGCGCTGATCCAGAACAGCCGCGTGTTTTCAGTAGCGTCGACCGCAACGTCGACTGCGCCGGTGCCGAGATCGTGAAGGAAGAAGCGCGTGTCGAAGGCGCCGTTCCATTGCGGGCACCAGCGCGCGAACGGCACCAGCGTGTCGAGCCTCAGCGTCCAGCCATGGCATTCGAGAACCGGGGCAAGTCCGCCCGACGCTAGCGCCAACGCGCGCGCCTCGGCCGCTTCGACCGGGCTGACGGGACGGCCAACGCCAATGGCGAGGCCGGTTTCCTCTAGCGTCTCGCGGATGCCCGCGATGCGCGCGGCGGCGATCTCCTGATCTGAATCCGGCGCGAGCCGCGCGGCGAGGATACGATCCTCCGGGTCGATCCGCCCGCCCGGAAACACCGCCGCCCCGCCGGCGAAGCGCATTTCCTTGGCACGCTGCACCATCAGCAATTCGGGAGGCCCGCCATCGGCGGAGTGGCGGAAGATCACTACCGTAGCCGCCGGGATGCTGCGGATCTCGTCGGCCGGCTGTACGCCCATGCGCCTTCGCCCGCTCAGGCGGCGCGCGTAACCTCGGCCTCGACCAGCAGCTGCTCCAGCTCGCCGGCCTGGAACATCTCCATCATGATGTCGCTGCCGCCGACGAACTCGCCCTTGACGTAGAGCTGCGGGATCGTCGGCCAGTCCGAATAGGCCTTGATGCCCTGGCGGATGTCCATGTCCTGCAGCACGTCGACGCTCTCATACGGCACCGCGAGGTGATCGAGGATCGCCACCGCCTGGCTGGAGAAGCCACATTGCGGAAACAGCGGCGTGCCCTTCATGAACAGCACGACGTCGTTGGCTTGGACCAGGTCGCTGATGCGGGCGTTGGCGTCGGACATGCTAGAAATCCCTCGAAAGCAGGGTCATCAATTGGGAACCGAAGTGGTCAGTTGCAAGGCATGGAGCGCGCCGCCCATGCGCCCGCCGAGCGCCTCATAGACCCGCTTGTGCTGCGCGACCCTGCTCACTCCGCGGAAACTTTCGGAACTAACATGCGCCGCATAGTGATCGCCGTCGCCGGCGAGGTCGGTGATCGTTACCTCGGCATCGGGCAGCGCGGCGCGGATCAGCGCCTCGATCTCGTCGGCTGGCATCGCCATTGCACTTCCCCCTGGCGCCAGTCGGCGCTTACCCTTCGCCCAGCAGCGCGCGGCGCGCCTGGACCTGCTTGTCGTCGAGCGCGGCGCGCACTTCGATCTCGCTGATCTCAACGCCCGCCGAAGTGATGTCGCCCAACAGTTTACGGATCACATCCTCGTCGCCCGATTCCTCAAAGTCGGCCTGAACTACGGCCTTGGCATAGGCCTCGCTCTCGGCGGGGGAGAGGCTCATCCGCTCGGCCGCCCACTGGCCGAGAAGCCGGTTGCGCCGCGCCTGGATGCGGAATGCCATGTCGGCGTCATGCGCGAACTTGGCCTCTTCGGCGCGTTCACGATCCTGGAAACTGGTCATGCGGTCCCCCGGGTGGATAGGGTTGTGGCGATAGGGCGCGGTCGTGGCGTGATCAAGGGCGGCGGCTCAAGCGGCATGCGCCAGGAACGGCAGCTCGCCCCGCACCCGCGCCTCATGCGCGGCGATGCGATCGTCCTGCGCCAGCGTCAGCCCGACCTCGTCGAGCCCATCCATCAGGCAGTGCTTCCGAAACGGATCGATCTCGAAGCGAAAGCGGTCCTGGAACGGGGTGGTGACGCTCTGCGCCTCCAGATCGACGTCGATTGGATCGGGAGTCCCGTTGATTCCCCGGGCAACCTCCAGCAACCGATCGACCGCCTCCTGCGGCAGCGCCACCGTCAAAATGCCATTCTTGAAGGCGTTGCCGGCGAAGATATCGGAAAAGCTTGGCGCGATGACGCAGGTCACGCCCATGTCGAGCAGCGCCCATGCGGCGTGCTCGCGGCTCGATCCGCAGCCGAAATTGTCGCCGGCGATCAGGATCGGCGCGCCGGCGAAGCGCGGATCGTCGAAGATGTTGCCCGGCTCCTTGCGCAGCGCCTCGAACGCGCCCTTGCCGAGTCCGTCGCGGGTGATCGTCTTGAGCCAATGCGCCGGGATGACGACGTCGGTGTCGACGTTCTTGCGGCCGAACGGAATCGCCCGGCCGGAAATCGCCCGAACCGCTCGCATCAATCGGTCTCGGGCGCGTTTTCGGGATGCGGCGGCGGCGAAACCGGCGTGCGATCCTTGCGGTTGCGGATATACAGCACCGCCGCGGCGATCGCCGCCGATCCGATCGCGGCGCCAGCGGCTACCGCGGCTTTGTCGGTCCAGGACCTGTCGTTTCCATCAGCCATGCGCCCGATATGTGCGGCGCGGGCGCGCGACGCAAGCGCGAAGGCGGCTGATTTTGCCCAACTTCCGGCGCTGGGCCGATGCTCATCACTCGAGAAACTCGCGCAACCCCATCCATCGCGCGCGCTTTTCCGCCTCGGGCATAGCCGCATGGGCCGGGCTGCTCGACGGCAGGTCGATCAGCGCCAGCCTTGTCCCCGCCAGCTGCCGCCGCCCGATCCGCGCCGAGGTGCCGCCGTTGAACGCCACTGCCCGCAACTCTGGCAGGGTCGCAACCAGCTCTCCCAGCGGCGCATGCTCGGCATCGCGGATCGCCGCATCGAGGCTACCCGCCCGCTTCGCCGAGGCCACCGTGTCCCACAGCCCGATCCCGGCGGCGAGCAGCGCCGCCAGCCGCGCCTCATACGCCAGCGCCGGCAGATCCTCGTGCCCGATCACCGCCCCGGCGAGCCGCCAGAACAGGTTCCGGGGGTGCGCATAATACCGCCCCGCCGCCAGCGACATCTCTCCCGGCAGGCTGCCGAGGATCAGCACCCGCGTGCCTTGCGCCACCACCGGCGCGAAGGCGTGCTTGCGGGTCAAGCCGGTGCGGGGCTCGGCGCACCTTGCCCCACGGCCAAATCCTCTTCGGCAGGCACGCCGCAGGTCATGCAATAGCGAAAGAACGCCATCTTGCGCGTGTCGCAGGCGCGGCAATGGTCGAACAACGTCATCCCGCAATGGACGCAGAAGTTCGATTCCGCCTCGCCGGTGGTGGCGATCGGCCGGTCGCAGCCGGGACAGACCTTCGCCGCCATCTTCTTGAACGCCTCGTCATGGCTGACGCGGCGGCGGCGCTCCACCTCGACCTGCGCCTCCGCCTCCTGCCGCCGGGCGAGATAGGTCCGCATGTTCCTGATCAGGAAATGCCCGGCGGCGAGCGTCAGGAGGATGCCGACGCCATAACGGATATAGCCGCCATAGCTCGGCAGATAGGGCACCAGCTCGACGAAGAACACGAACACCGCCGCCAGCACGAAGCCGCGCATCAGCGGCCAGTAATCGCTCTTGCGCTTCTTCAGCACCAGCCACACCGCCGCCGCCAGCATCGGCAGGGTGAGTAGCAGCCGCAGGCCGAACACTCGCAGCTCCTGCGCGAACCGCGCCCGCTCCTGCGCCGGGATGGCATCCATCTCGATCCGCGCCTTGCGCGTTTCGAGCGCGCCCGCCTGCTGGTCGAGCGGCAGAGCCTCGTTCTCTAGCGCCGCGATTGTCGCGCCGATCGTCCGCTCGTTGGTCTTGAGCTGCTCGAGCTGGCGGGTGCGCGCCAACACCTCGGGGTCCTGCGCCGGATCGGTGGTGGCGGTGCGCGCGGCGATCCAGGCGCGAAAGGTGTCGCTGCCGGTGGACGACGCCCGCTGCGCCTGTTCCAGCTGCAACCGCGCGATCGCCAGCCGATCTTCGATCCTGCCGCGCTGCAGCCCGACCGCCGCGATCTCCGCCGCGATGTGCTTCTGCTCGGCGTTCTGAGCGGGCGGCGCCCCGACCACCTGCTCGTCCACCATCGGCAGATCGCCGATCACCAGATTGCCGAGCCCGACGATGAAGCCGGCAAACACCAGCGACACGAGCCACAACACGAGGCGGTACAACCGCTGAGGCCCGCGGATGCCCTTCATGACGTCCATCTGATTTGCGCTCCCCCGGTTGCGGCGGCGCTCAGGCTATGGGGGTGGCGGGAGCGTGTAAAGCGACGGGTGGCTCGCAATGATCGATACGGTCCCCTTTGCCATAACCACCTCGGCCAACCCCAAAGGCCCCGTCGCCCCTGCGCAGGCAGGGGCCCATCTAACGGCGCATGATTCCAAACCCGCCGCGATGACGAGAAATCGCATGGGCGCCTGCCTGCGCAGGGGCGACGGGTTGGCTTACGGGGAGCGCGATGCCTCGGCGGCCACTCGCCGGGCCACGGAGGCTTCGCTTGCCAGTGACGATGCCCGCTCGCGCGCCACGGCGATGAACCCTGCCGTTCAGAGCGTCAGCTCGCCTTCGTCCCCGCCGTTCCAGTAGTGCAGCCGCTCGGCGTGGACCTTGATCAGCACCAGCCCCGGCGTATCGACCCCACCCTCGAACCAGCCATCGAGGCCCTTGGTCCAATGCTCAACGAACCGGCCCTTGTCCCGGATCAACTCGGCACTGCCCTCGATGGCGATGAACAGCGGCCGCATTCCGAGCAGCCCGGCCGCGCCGGTATAGGTCAGGCCGACGCGCGGCTCATCCTCGATATCGCCGACGGTGCGCGCACTCCCGTCGGAGAAGAAGAAGCTGTCGCCGGCAAAATCGACCTGGCGGTTGTTGCTCATCGGCCGGCTGGCGATCGCGCCGTCGCCGGTCCGGGTGGAGAGCATCGCGAAATCGATATCGCGCATCTTCTCCGAAATCTGCGCGAGCGTCATATCCGCCATCACTCTCTCCTCTGCCAGGACCGCCGGAATTCAGCCCGGCCGCCGAGGTAAAAGCGCTAGCGCCTGCAAGGTTGCCCGGCCGCCTGCCGCCCGCCGTTAAACCCCGCGTTCGACCGCGAGCTGCCTTGCGCAGCAGCCCGATCGCCAGCCGATCCTTGCTCCGCCCGGGCCGCAGCCCGTTGACTTCGTCGTGCGACCTTGGCCCCGCTTAGAATCCCGTCACCCCTGCGCAGGCAGGGGCCCAGATGAGGCCACCTCAACCCGAACTTGCCGCGAAGACGAGAACCCACATGGGCCCCTGCCTGCGCAGCGGCGACGTTTCGAGTGATTTCGGATTCCGGTGACAGTGCACCGAATTCATCCACGACGCGCGAGCCGCAGGGGCCACCTTCGTTTGCGCAAGGAGCACTTGTTCCTCTCCCCTTGCGGGAGAGGATACGAAGGCTTGGCAGCTTGCTGCCAGGCCGCAGTTGGAGAGGGGGAGCGAGGCGAGCCGCAAAGAGCAACCAGAGTTGAATGCACTGTCAGCCAAATACGAGTCGCGGCATCAATCGCCAAACTGATACTAAGCTACGATAGCGTCCGCCGTCCCCAAGCTAAAGCACGGGAATGCCGCCCTTATTCAATTTCGGTGACACTGCGGAAAGGCACCGATTGCTATAGCAAAAGAACGGGTAAAGGTTTAAGCATAGTGTCGAGAAAACAAGACTCGACCTTGGGGGCGGGGGCGGATGACAGGGGTGGCTCGCTATAGATCGCAGACGCACCGCGCATCCGCCGCGCGGGTTGATGCGCACGAGCATCGCACTGGGCATTTCCGGCAGCGGGTGCGTGGCCCGACAAACCATAGTCTGTTTCGGGGTTTTCGCCCCTGTCACCGTAATCCAAGTTTCTAAAAAGGGACCAGGCCATGGGCGCATATTCCCTCGATATGAATCATTTTCTAAGGCGATTTGCCAAGAGGAGCATGGTATCTTCCTATATATTTTTACTCGGAATCAGTCCTGCAGCGGCATCTGCGGGCATAATATGCTACCCTAGCGGGACTTCTGTAATAGAGGGGGCCCCAGGAAGATTAAGTATTTCTTGTAGTAATCGTTCTGATAGGACGATCCTACCGACGGAGGCGTTTATTACGGATGTGATATATCCGTCAAACGAGGACGACATCGCAACTCCAAATGGCTCGCCTTTTTTTAGTTGGAGGTCAAATACATTTCCTGGAATAATTGGCCCTGGCAATGGGTTTGATGTTATAATTAGATTTACTACGCCGCCTAAGGAAGATCCTAGCGATATGGACAGTGCTGTTACCTTAATAAAGGGATTTGTTCTTTATAAATTTTCAGATGACTTAAATCATACAGACGGAGCTTCTTTCGTAGGGTCCATAACCGTCAGCGATGTTCCAGAGCCGTCAACCTGGGCATTGACGCTTGCTGGGATCGCTGTGGTTGGGTGTGAAATGCGACGCCGCCGTAGGGTACGCAAAGTCGGGCGTTTGTTACGGATAGCGCGTTTGGGATTGCCGTGACAGTGCGTAATTGATGGTGCCACCCTCCCTCGGGGATTACGGTGACAGGTGCGTAAACCCCCAAATTGACGCGGGAGTGTTCGGAGGCTGAGTAACCTTGATGGCACGACTTGCGGGCGTGGTTCGACCCGGAATGCCGCATCACGTCACTCAGCGTGGGAACCGGCGGGAACGGACCTTCTTCGAGGATGGCGACTACGGGCTATACCTCGATCTGCTCGCCAGCGCCTCGGAGCGCCATGGCGTGGAGATCTGGTCCTATTGCCTGATGCCCAACCATGTCCACATCGTCGCCGTGCCGCGCAATGGCGACGGGCTCGGGCGAACGTTTCGGCATGTGCACCGCCACTATACCGGTTATGTCAACGCGCGGATGCGGGTGACCGGGCGTTTGTGGCAGGGGCGGTTCACGAAAAGAACTGGTGCGACGATAGGCCCTGCCAGATTGCACGATGCTAACGGCTTGGCGGCCAAGCGCAATCTTTCCTACATCGCCCAAATCTGTCATCCTCGCGTCGGCTCTTTGACACCGTCGATCCCCAGCAACACCGCCGCCCGAGCCCCGGCGCGCGGTCCTACACGTCACGGTGATTTAGATCGGCGAAGTTGGTGAAGTTCCGTGAAGTTCGCCCCGCCCTGACCCGCCCTCTTGCCCCGCCCCGCGCAATCGCTAGATACCGGCGGACACGGCCTCGCGCCGCTCCCACAGGACTTACGCCGATGGCCGACTTCGTTCTCCCCGCCAACAGCCGCATCAAGAAGCAGGGGCGGGTGCACAAGGCGGAGGGTGCCGCGAGGGTGAAGAAGTTCACCGTCTATCGCTACGATCCCGACAGCGGCGAGAACCCGCGTTACGACAGTTTCGAGATCGATCTCGATCAGTGCGGGCCGATGGTGCTCGACGCGCTGATCAAGATGAAGAGCGAGGCGGACCCGACGCTCACCTTCCGCCGTTCCTGCCGCGAGGGCATCTGCGGCTCGTGCTCGATGAACATGAACGGCACCAACGGCCTCGCCTGCACCACCGCGATCGAGGATCTGAAGGGCGATATCCGCATCACCCCGCTCCCGCACATGGACGTGATCAAGGACCTCGTCCCCGATTTCACTCATTTCTACGCGCAATACGCCTCGATCAAGCCCTGGCTGCAGACTGTCTCGACCACGCCATCGGGCAAGGAACGGCTGCAGAGCCCCGAGCAGCGCGAGAAGCTTGACGGGCTCTATGAGTGCATCCTGTGCGCCTGCTGCTCAACCTCATGCCCGAGTTATTGGTGGAATTCGGACAAATTCCTCGGCCCGGCGATCCTGCTCCAGGCCTATCGCTGGCTCGCCGACAGCCGCGACGAGATGACCGGCGAGCGGCTCGACGAGCTGGAGGATCCGTTCCGGCTCTATCGCTGCCACACGATCATGAACTGCGCCAGCGTCTGCCCGAAGGGCCTGTCGCCGGCCCGCGCGATCGCCGAGATCAAGAAGATGCAGGCCGAGCGCCACGTCTGAGCGGGGCGATGATTTGGCGCCGTTCAATGCGCTGATCCTCGCCGGATCGCGCGGCGAGGTCGATCCGGTGAGCGCCTATGCCGGGGTCAGCCACAAAGCGCTGATCGAGCTCGGCGGGCTGACGCTGCTGGAGTGCGTGGTCTTGGCGGTCCGAGCGGCGGGCGCGGCGCGGATCGCCGTGGTGACGGGTGCCGCGCCAGTCGCCGAACTCGCCGCAAGGCTCGGCTGCGAGGTCTTGCCGCAGGCGCCGGGGCCGAGCGCCAGCGCCGCCGCCGGCTTGGCGCTGCTCGGCGCGCCGCTGCTGGTCACTACCGCCGACCACGCGCTGCTGCGGCCGGAGTGGATCGTCGATCTGGTGAGCCGGACGCGGAGCGGTGCCGATGTCAGCGCGCTGATGGCCCGCCGTGAGACGATCGAGGCCAGTGCCCCGCCGATGCGCCGGACCTATTTCCGCCTGGCGGACGGCGACTGGTCGGGCTGCAACCTGTTCTTCCTGGCCACCGGACGGTCCGTCGGCGCGATCCACTTCTGGCAGCGGGTCGAACAGGAGCGCAAGCACCCGTGGCGGCTCGCTCGGATGCTGGGCGCGGCGACGCTGTTGCGTTACGTGTCCGGCCGGCTGTCGCTGACCCAGGCGGTCGAGCGGATCGGCCGAAAGGCGGCCGTGTCCGCGCAGGTCGTCGAATCCCCGTTCGGCCTGGCGGCGCTCGATATCGACAAACCCGACGATCTCGACGTGGCGAGAAGCGTCCTGCTTGCGAATTCAGCCGGCGGGTAGCAGCTCCAGCAGCGCCTCGGCGGCCCGGAGCGAAGCCGGGTGCGCTTCGTCATAGGCGAAGGTGTCGCGCAGCAACTCGCGCTGACGGGCGAGGCGGCCAGGGTCGAACCCTTTGGGTCTGGTCAGAAGAGACGCCAGCTCCGGCACCGAGCCGACAACCTCCCCCGCCTCCCACGCCGGAAGCGCCCCTTCCCGCGCCCG
>JBDSIY010000060.1:0-10512 GCA_039917735.1 Novosphingobium sp.
CGACATCGCCCCGATCAGATGGCCGATCAGTGTGCCGCCGACGCGCGGATCGAACACCACCGGCATCTGGCCGCTGGCGAGCCGGCCGGGATCGAGCCGCGCGACGGTGCGCTCCCCAGCGAGCCGGCCGATCTCCGCCGGCGCCGGCAAGTCCTCGGCATGGTGCGCCTGACGCCAGGCGTAATCGCGCTGCATGCCCGATCCGGAGCCGCCGACCACGGTGGCGCTGAGCGAGTGGCTGGTGGTTTCCGACGCGCCGGCAAAGCCATGGCTCGTCGCCAGCGCGAAGACGCTGCGGCCGAAGCTCGCGCCCGCGCCTTCCGAATTGGTGATCCCGGCCAGGCTGCGCGCCGCATCCTCGGCCGCCAGCGCCGCCTCGCGCAGACGCGCGGGCGATGGCTCAGCGGCATCGACCAGATCGAGGTCGGGGAAGGGTCCGCGCGCGAGCAGCTCCTCCGGCGCCAGACCCGCATAGCGATCCTCCGGCGCCGCCCGCGCCATTGCCACCGCGCGCCGGGCCAACTCGTCCAGCGCCTCGTCGCCGAGGTCGGACGAGCCGATACTCGCCGAACCCTGGCCGATAAACACGCGCAGGCCGATATGCTCGCCCTCGGAGCGCTCGACGTCCTCCAGCCTGCCGAGCCGCACCTGCAGGCTTTCCGAGGCTTCGGCGACATAGGCGGCATCGGCCGCGTCCGCGCCCATCCGCCGGGCGCGTTCGACAAGCGCGCCGGCGCGGCTCTGCGCTTCCAGGCTGGTCAACATCTAGTGGGAGAACTCCAGCGCGCCGCTCGCCGGCGTGAGCGAGGGCCGATCCAAAATGCAAGCGGGCTCAGCGCGAGGTCAGGCGAAGGCGAATGCCAGGCCCTTGAACAGCGCGGTGAGCGCAAACGGCAAGCCGATCGCCAGCAGCCACAGCGCCAGACGGTCTCGCCGATAGGGGCGGTAGAAGAGAGGATCGGAGGCCTGTTCGTCGGACAGACGGTTCCAGCGGCGCTCGAAGCGGCGGCATGCCGGGATGATCGCGCCGACCAGCACCACCAGCGCCAGGTAGGGCAGCATGCTCATGCCCTCGTTCTTCAGCGCGCTCATTGTCACGAAGATCTGGAGGACGGTGTAGGCCAGCAGCGCGTAAGCGATATTGTCGCTCATCTTCCGCCGCCAGTCGAGCGGGCGCACCGCGTCGGAAGGCGCAACACTCAGGGGTTGCGACGGCTTCACCATCAAACGATCCTCTTCTTTTGACCCGTTCGTCACGATAGAACCCGACAGGGCGGCGATCAAGCGCGTTTACCCTATGGAAAGATAGGTTGAGCGACACAGCCATGCATGAAGCCTGCCACACCCCGCCTGACGCGCCCTCGATCGGCAAATGCCCGCTTGCGGCACGCCGGACCGCGCCGTAAACCGCGCCGGCGATGACAGACACGCTCCAGCTTGCCGCCTCCCGCCCGCGGGATTCCGCGATTCCGGTGGCGCTAGCGGGCGGCCTCGAAGTCGTCTCGATCGCCAAGAGCTATGACAAGCGCGCGGTCCTGACCGACATTTCGCTGTCGGTGGCCAAGGGAGAGGTTCTCGGCCTGCTCGGTCCAAACGGCGCCGGCAAGACCACCTGCTTCTATTCGATCATGGGGCTGGTGAAGCCCGATTCCGGGCGCATCCTGATGGATGGCGTCGATGTCACCAAGCTGCCGATGTACCGCCGCGCGATCCTTGGCCTGGGCTATCTGCCGCAGGAAACCTCGATTTTTCGCGGCATGACGGTGGAACAGAACATCCGTTGCGTGCTCGAACTGATCGAGCCGGACCGCGCCATGCGCGAAAGCGAGCTTGAACGGCTGCTCGAGGAGTTCGGACTCGTCCGCCTGCGCGCCAGCCCGGCGATGGCGCTTTCCGGCGGCGAACGGCGGCGCTGCGAGATCGCGCGGGCACTGTCGGCCAAGCCCTCGATCATGCTCCTCGACGAGCCCTTCGCCGGCATCGATCCGCTGTCGATCGCCGATATCCGCGAACTGGTGCGCGACCTGAAGACGCGCGGCATCGGCGTGCTGATCACCGATCACAACGTTCGGGAAACGCTCGACATCGTCGATCGCGCCTGCATCATCTACGGTGGCCAGGTGCTGTTCGCCGGCAGCCCCGAGGCACTGGTCGCCGACGAGACGGTGCGGCGGCTTTATCTCGGCGAGGATTTTACCCTGTGACGGCCATCGCTCGGGGGAGCTGAGCGATGGCGATGGGTCCGCGCCTCGATCTGCGGCAGACCCAGTCGCTGGTGATGACGCCGCAGCTGCAGCAGGCGATCAAGCTGCTGGCGCTGTCCAACCTGGAGGTCGAAAGCTTCATCGGCGAAGCGATCGAGGCCAACCCGCTGCTCGACATCGGCGAAGCGGAGTCGGGAGGGGAAAGCGACTCGGGCGAGGCCGCCGATCCGCGCCACACGCGGCTCGAATCTTCGCCGGTGGACCAGCTGATCGGCGAAGGCCGCGGCGCCGACGACCGGCCGCTCGATGTCGATGCGGCCGCCATCGATACCGACCGCGACACCGGCGAGGGCGGCCCGCCGATGGATTGGGGCGGCAGTTTCGGGCGCGGCGGCGCGATCGAGGACGGCTTCGGCATCGAGGAGCGGGCCAGCGTCGCAACCACTCTCGCCGAGCATCTGGAGCGCCAGGCCGGCGCGTGCGCGCGGGACCCAACGACCGCCGCCATCGCTCTCTATATTATCGGCCTGCTCGACGAGGCCGGCTATCTGACGACGCCGCTCGGCGAGATCGGCGCCGAAACCGGCGCGGGTCAGTCCGACGTGGAAGCCGCGCTGGCGCTGGTGCAGTCGCTCGATCCGACCGGCGTCGGCGCGCGTTCGCTCGGCGAATGCATCGCGCTGCAAGCCAGGGAAGCCGACCGCTACGATCCGGCGATGGCGCGGCTGATCGACAATCTCGAACTCGTCGGACGCGGCGAGCTTGCCAGGATCAAGCGGCTGTGTGGCGTCGACGACGACGATCTGGGAGATATGCTGCGCGAACTCCGCCGCTACGACCCCAAGCCCGGGCTGCGCTTCGGCGGCGGTGCCGGTGCGCCGATCACGCCCGACGTGCTGGTCACCCCGCGAGCCGACGGCGGCTGGGATATCGCCCTCAACCAGGCGACGCTCCCCCGGCTGGTCGTCAACCGCAGCTATTACGTCGAGCTGCGCGGATCCTGTGCCGACCGGGCCGGGAAAAGCTGGCTTTCGGACAAACTTGCCGACGCCAACTGGCTGATCAAGGCGCTCGACCAGCGGCAGAAAACCATCCTCAAGGTCGCCGCCGAGATCGTTCGCCAGCAGGAGGGCTTTTTCCGCCACGGCGTCGCGCGCCTGAAGCCGCTGACGCTGCGCACCGTTGCCGATGCCATCGCCATGCATGAATCGACGGTCAGCCGGGTGACCTCGAACAAATATCTGCTGTGCGGACGCGGCACCTTCGAGCTCAAATATTTCTTCACCTCGGGCGTGGCGGCGGCCGGGGGGGAAGGCGCGGTGTCGGCCGAAACGGTCAAGGCCTCGATCCGGCAATTGGTCGGGGCCGAGCAGCCCGACACGATCCTCTCGGACGACGCGCTGGTCGAACTGCTCCGCGAGCGTGGTTTCGACCTGGCGCGCCGCACGGTCGCGAAATATCGCGAGGCGATCGGCCTGGGCAGCTCGGTCCAGCGGCGGCGGAAGAAGGCGCTGGAGGCGGTGCGATAAGGCGGTAATCGGCAACTTCGGATGGAAGTGAGCCATCGCCGCTCAGGCTGATTGCCTCAGCCGCTCCTGCTACTTCCGCTTGGCCACCGCGAAAGTCCCCGATACCCGGCCTCCCCGGCTGGTCGCGCCGATCCCCGTGCCGCCGCCCGACCGTCCATCGACGCTCGACACGCCTGTCGTCAAATTGATCACCAGCCGCCCGCCGTTGAGCGTATCGCCGCCGCGATTGAGGGCGACGTTGCCAGCCATGGTGATGATGCGCTGGTTGAGGTCATAAACCGCGACATCGCCGCGCGCGCTCTGGTTACCGCGTTGGGCCTGTACACCGCCGCCGGCGATCATCCGCTGGATCTGCAGCGAGCCGGACCGGGTGTAGTTCACCGTTATCCGCGCCGCGCGCAGCCGCAGGTCGGCCTGGGTGATATCGACGTTGCCCGAAAGCACGACGCGGTTGGACCGGTCCTGAACCTCGATGCGGTCGGCCGCGTAATTGACCGGCGCGTTGCTGTCGACTCCGGCGAAGCCCTGTGCGGACGCGCTACCGGCGCCACCGAGCGCAACCGCAGCCGCCAGAACGATGTGTCGCAAGCCTCTCATCATTTGGGCATCCTCAGCTTGCCGGGCACCATCCTCAATCGCGCGCGGCCTTCGAGCGCGACCGTCCGCGCGCCGATATCGGCGCGGATGCGATCGGCGCTGAAGGTTCCGGTCGGCACCGCGCCCGAAACGCCGCCGCCGCCCGCGCCGCCGACTGCGATCCTGCTCGTGAGGTCGATGTCGACGTTGTTCATCACCATCCGATAGCCGTCGCCGGCGACGATGCTCACCGGCTGGCGCGACGAGACCGTGCTGGTCGAATAATTATAGTCGGCGGCGGGCGCGGAGATTTGCGCGGGTCCGTCGCTGAGCTGCAGCCGCCCGGAAAGACCGCGCAACTCGACGACCGGTGTCCCCGGTGAGCGCTGGATCGCCTTGCCAGCGGTAACCTCGAACGGCCTACCCTGGTTGTCGGCACCGCGATAAACGGCCTTGTCGACATCGATCCGGGCATCGCTCACCTGCACCTTGCGGCGATCGAGCAGGAAGCTGACCTCGCCGCGCGGGCTCAGCGGCGCCAGCACCATCACCGCCGCTACCCCGCCGATCGTCACCGGCAGCGCCTTGGCGAGAAAACCGACAAGCCGGTCGTGCGAGCCGCCCGGCGCGGCGAAGCGGCGGCGTTGGTCGCGGATAAGGTCGGCCTGGAGCGTCATGCGGCGCTCCCGCTGGGTGAGCATCGAAAGACCGGCGCCGCGCCTGAGCGCTCATTCATGGCTGAAGATATCGAGGTTGGGCCAGCCGGCGAGATCGAGCCGGGCGCGGGCGGGCAGGAAATCGAAGCAGGCCTGGGCCAGCTCGGTGCGGTGCTCGCGCGCCAGTCTCTGGCTGAGCACCTCGTGCATCGCGTGCAGATAGCGAACGTCCGACGCGGCATATTCGCGCTGCGCCTCGCTGAGCGGCGTGCCGCCCCAGTCACTCGATTGCTGCTGCTTGGAAATCTCCTTGCCGAGCAGTTCGCGCACCAGATCCTTCAGACCGTGGCGATCGGTGTAGGTGCGCACCAGCTTGCTGGCGATCTTGGTGCAAAACACCGGGATTGCCATCACGCCGAGGTAATGCTCGATCGCGGCAAGGTCGAACCGGGCGAAGTGGTAGAGCTTCAGCCTGGCCGGATCGGCGAGCACGCTCTTCAGGTGCGGCGCCGCGAAGCTGCTGCCGGGCGCGAAGCGGACCAGATGCTCGTCGCCGCCGCCATCGGAAATCTGGACGAGGCACAGCCGGTCGCGCGGCGTGATCAGCCCCATCGTCTCGGTATCGACCGCGACCGGGCCGGGGGCGAGCACGCCTTCGGGGAGATCGTCTTCGTGGAGGTGGACAGCCATAAGCGCCGGATGCTTAGGCGGATCGACGCAGGAGCGAAAGGGGTTTGGGCGACAGGGTTGAGCGATTGCGCGGGCTGACTACCTGCATCGTTTGTCATGCTGAACTTGTTTCAGCAGCCATCGTCGGCAACGCTCGAAGCCCGGCAAGGTGCGCAATCGCGCCGTTCCGCGGACGCTCTGGCTTCGGGATGAAACGAGGGATGGACCCTGAAACACGTTCAGGGTGACGAACTATGCGGTTAAAAGGCGATAGCGCTGACGATAGGGGTTTGGACGGCGATGGCGGTTGAGGCCGTTCCCGAAAGCTGGCGTGCGGCGCTATCCCTGGTGCTCGCGACTCCCGAGGCGCGGCGGCTTGGCCGCTTCCTCCAGGCCGAGGAGCGCGCCGGCAAACTGATCTATCCGCCGCGCGGGGCGCGACTTGCGGCGCTGGCGCTGACCCCGCTCGAGGAGGTCAAGGTGGTGATCCTCGGCCAGGACCCCTACCACGGTCCGGGCCAGGCGCATGGCCTCGCCTTCTCGGTGCCGGAGGGGGTGCGGGTGCCGCCGTCGCTCTCGAACATCCGCAAGGAACTGGCCGCCGACCTTGGCGTGCCGCTCGCCGATCACGGCAACCTCGAAGGCTGGGCGCGGCAGGGGGTGCTGCTGCTCAACACGTCGCTGACGGTCGAGGCCGGTCGCGCCGGATCGCATGCGGCGGCCGGCTGGGAGCCGATCACCGACGCGGTGGTGACGGCAGTGGCCGCAAGTGAGGCGCCGGTCGTGTTCATGCTTTGGGGAGGCCATGCCCGCCGCAAGGCTTCGCGGATCCCGGGCTTGTCGGAAGGCCGCCACCTGGTGCTGGCCGCCCCTCACCCCAGCCCGCTGTCGGCGCATGCCGGCTTCCTCGGCTGCCGCCACTTCAGCAAGGCCAACGCCTACCTGGAGGCGCATGATCGCGGGGCGATCGACTGGCGGGTGTGAGCGTCAGGGGGAGCCGCGTAGCTACACCCCTCCCGCAAGCGGGGGGAAACGATGCCGAACCCAAGCCGCCCTCACCTCGGCAGCTGGCTTGTCCCCATCAGCGCCTCGTCGACCGCGCGGGCGCATTGACGGCCTTCGCGGATCGCCCAGACGACCAGACTCTGCCCGCGGCGCATGTCGCCGCAAGCGAAGATCTGCGGATCGCTGGTGCGGTAGTCGATGACGTTGGCGGCGACGTTGCCGCGCGGGTCCAGCTCCACCCCGGCCTGATCGAGCATGCCGCGCTTGCGCGGCCCGAGGAAGCCCATCGCCAGCAGGATCAAATCGGCGCGCAGCGTGAACTCGCTGCCCGCGACCTCGTGCATGCGGCCGCCCGACCATTCGACGCGGACGCATTCGAGGCCCTCGACCTCACCCTTGCCGACCACGCGCTTGGTCAGCACCGCCCAGTCGCGCGCGGCGCCTTCCTCATGGCTCGACGAGGTGCGCATCTTCAGCGGCCAGTTGGGCCAGGTCAGCGCCTTGTCCTCACGCTCGGGGGGCTGCGGCATGATCTCGAGCTGCGTTACCGACAGCGCGCCCTGGCGGTTGGAAGTGCCGACGCAGTCGGAGCCGGTGTCGCCGCCGCCGATGACGATGACGTGTTTGCCGGTGGCGGTGATCGAGCCGCGCGGGGCGGCGCGAATCTCGTCGTCACCGGCGTTGCGCTTGTTCTGCTGGGTCAGGAATTCCATCGCCAGCCGCACGCCCGGCAGCTCGGCGCCGGGGATGTCCATCTTGCGCGCATCCTCGGCGCCACCCGACAGCACGATGATGTCGAAGTTCGCCTTGAGCGAGGCGACCGAGACGCTGACGCCAACCTCGGTCGACGTTTGGAAGGTGACGCCTTCGGCCTCCATCTGCGCCACCCGGCGGTTGATCAGGTGCTTTTCCATCTTGAAGTCGGGGATGCCATAGCGCAGCAGCCCCCCTGGGCGGTCGTTCTTCTCGAACAGCGTCACCGAGTGGCCGGCGCGCGCCAACTGCTGGGCGCAGGCAAGCCCGGCGCCGCCCGAGCCGACCACCGCCACCGACTTGCCGCTGCGCCTGGCCGGCACCTGCGGCGTGATCCAGCCTTCCTGCCAGCCGCGATCGACGATCTGGCACTCGATCGACTTGATCGTCACCGGCTGGTCCATGATGTTCAGCGTGCAGGCCGCCTCGCACGGCGCAGGGCAGACGCGGCCGGTAAACTCGGGGAAGTTGTTGGTCGAATGAAGGTTCTCAAGCGCGTTTTTCCAGTCGGCCTCATAGACCAGATGGTTCCAGTCCGGGATCTGGTTGTTCACCGGACAGGCGTTGTGACAATAGGGAATGCCGCAGTTCATGCAGCGGGATGCCTGCGAGCGGATCTCCGGCTCGGGCAGCGGGATGATGAACTCCTTGTAGTGCTTCAGCCGCTCCTTTGGGGCCGCATAACTGCGATCGTGCCGGTCGACTTCGAGAAAGCCGGTTTCCTTGCCCATGACGGTCAAATCTCCAATTTGGCCGTCACCCCTGCGAAGGCAGGGGTCCAGCTGAGCGTGCATTCTGGCGCGGCGTTAGCTGGATTCCCGCCTGCGCGGGAATGACGTGGATGGGAACTGAGGAGTCCAATCACGATTATTCCGCCGCCACCGAGGCCGCTTCGAGCCGCTCGGTTTCAAGCTGGCGCAAGGCGCGGGCGTAGTCGCGAGGCATGACCTTGACGAACCGGGGCAGCGCCTTGTCCCAATCGTCGAGCAGCGCGCGGGCGCGGCGGCTGCCGGTGTGGAGGTGGTGGCGTTCGAGCAGCACCCGAAGCCGCTCGGCGTCGTGGCGCAGCATGTCGCCCATGCCGAGGTCGTAGACGCTGGCCGGGCGCTGCTGCGGCAGGCCCGCGCCGTCCTCGTCGTCGCGCTCGGTCGAGACCGGCGTAAGATCGACCATCGCCTGGTTGCAGAGCGGCGCGAAATCGCCGTCCTCGTCATAGACATAGGCGACGCCGCCGGACATCCCCGCCGCGAAGTTGCGCCCGGTCCGGCCGAGCACCGCGACCACCCCGCCGGTCATATATTCGCAGCCGTGATCGCCCACGCCTTCGACCACGGCGATCGCGCCCGAGTTGCGCACCGCGAAGCGCTCACCGGCGACGCCGTTGAAATAGGCCTCTCCGGCGATCGCGCCGTAGAGCACGGTGTTGCCGACGATGATGTTGTCGAGCGGGTCGCGATCGACGTGGGTCGGCTGGCGGACGATCACCCGTCCGCCCGACAGACCCTTGCCGACATAGTCGTTGGCGTCGCCGGTCAGGTCCAGCGTGACGCCATGCGCAAGCCAGGCGCCGAAGCTCTGGCCGGCGACGCCGGTAAGTTTGATGCTAATCGTGTTCTCGGGAAGCCCGGCGTGGCCATAGCGCCGCGCGACCTCGCCCGAGAGCATCGCCCCGACGGTGCGGTTGACGTTGATCACCCGCCGCTCGATCCGGACCGGCTGGCGGTGGTCCAGCGCATCGGCGGCGGCGGCGATCAGGTCGTTGTCGAGCGCGCCCTCCAGCCCATGGTCCTGCCGCCGGCTCCAGTTGAGCGAGGGGCTGGCCCCCTGCGGCACCTCGTGCAGCAGCCGCGAGAGATCGATGCCGTGCGCCTTCCAGTGCGAGATCGCCTGCCTGGTATCCAGCCGGTCCACCCGCCCCGTCATTTCGGCGAGGGTGCGGAAGCCCATCTCCGCCATGATCGCGCGCAGTTCCTCGGCGACGAAGAAGAAATAGTTGATGACGTGCTCGGGCTGGCCGGTAAAGCGCGCCCGCAACGCCGGATCCTGCGTCGCCACGCCGACCGGGCAGGTGTTGAGATGGCACTTGCGCATCATGATGCAGCCGGCGGCGATCAGCGGCGCGGTGGCGAAGCCGAACTCGTCGGCGCCAAGCAGCGCACCGATTGCGACGTCGCGTCCGGTGCGCAGCCCGCCATCGACCTGCACGGCAATGCGGGCGCGCAGATTGTTGAGCAGCAGCGTCTGCTGCGTCTCGGCGAGGCCGATCTCCCATGGCGAGCCGGCGTGGGTCAGCGAGGTCAGCGGCGAAGCGCCGGTCCCGCCCTCATATCCGGCGATCGTGACATGGTCCGCGCGCGCCTTCGAAACGCCCGCCGCGACGGTGCCGACACCGACCTCGGACACCAGCTTGACCGAAATCCGCGCCTTGGGATTGACGTTCTTGAGATCGTGGATCAGCTGGGCAATGTCCTCGATCGAATAGATATCGTGATGCGGCGGCGGGCTGATCAACCCGACCCCCGGAGTCGCGTGGCGGACGGCGGCGATGGTCTTGTCGACCTTATCGCCCGGCAGCTGCCCGCCCTCGCCCGGCTTCGCGCCCTGCGCCATCTTGATCTGCACATCGTCGGCGTTGACCAGATACTCGGTGGTGACCCCGAAGCGGCCGGAGGCCACCTGCTTGATCGCCGAGCGCATCGAATCGCCATTGGGGAGCGGCCGGAAGCGATCCGATTCCTCGCCGCCCTCGCCGGTGTTCGACTTGCCGCCGATCCGGTTCATCGCCACCGCCAGTGTGGTGTGCGCCTCGCGGCTGATCGAGCCGTAGCTCATCGCTCCGGTGGCGAAGCGCTTGACGATTTCGCTCGCTGGCTCGACTTCGCTGAGGTCGAGCGGCTGGGCGGCGGGCTTCAATTCGAGCAGCCCGCGGATGGTCAGCATCCGGCTCGACTGGTCGTTGATCGTGCGCGCGAACTCGGCGTACTTTTCAGGTACATTGCCGCGCACCGCGTGCTGCAGGCTCGCGACGTTCTCCGCGGTCCAGGCGTGATCCTCGCCGCGCAGGCGCAGCCCGTACATCCCGCCGACGTCGAGCATGCCCCGGTAGATCGGATTGTCGCC
>JBDSIY010000061.1:0-6334 GCA_039917735.1 Novosphingobium sp.
GGCGTTGATCCGCTGGATCCACAGCGCGCGGAACGACCGCTTCTTCACCTTGCGGTCGCGGTAGGCGTATTGCCCGGCCTTCTCGACCGCCTGGCGGGCGATGCGGATGGTGTTCTTGCGGCGTCCCCGATAGCCCTTGGCCTGATCGAGGATACGCTTGTGCTTGGCGCGCGTGGTCACGCCCCGTTTGATACGGCTCATTGTGCGCTACTCCTCAGCCGAGCCCGTAGGGCGCCCATTTCTTGATCACCTTGGCATCGGCGTCTGAAATGACATCGGTGCGCCGGTTCTGGCGAATGTACTTGGCGTTGTGGCTGATCAGGCGGTGGCGCTTGCCGGCAACGCCGTGCTTCACCTTGCCCGTCGCGGTGAGGCGGAATCGCTTCTTCACACCACTCTTGGTCTTGAGCTTGGGCATTTTTCGTCTCCTCGGAAGGGACACGTCAGGCCAGCCCTGGCAGCCCTTGTTCGCCAGGCCGGCCGTCTAATGCGTGTCGATGGAAGCGCGCGCCTTAGTGCGGGGCGGGGGGAAAGGCAAGAGTGGCGGTCACCGGCCATTGCGCGGCACGGAGAAGGGCTTGCGGCCGGTCTTGGCGAGCCAGGCGAGGAAGTCGCCGCCCCGGATCGGCTCGGCGCCGCCCGGCAGCGGCGCGCGCCAGCGGTAGAGCTGGACGGTGAGCAGCAATCCGTCCTCGGTGCGCGCGATCGCGGCGGCGCGGCGATATTCGGCGCCCTCGTACCG
The DNA here is from genome assembly GCA_039917735.1 of Novosphingobium sp. GTDB lineage: Bacteria > Pseudomonadota > Alphaproteobacteria > Sphingomonadales > Sphingomonadaceae > Novosphingobium. Next base: position 743 of record JBDSIY010000061.1, read on the forward strand.
ATCGAGGCGGGCGAGCTCGCCAGGCGCGAAGTCCGCCCGGCAGATCATCCCCCACACCCGCTCGCCTCCGCTCTCCCGGATGAGCGCCGGAAACCAGCCGCCGGGCGACGGGATCGCCACCAGCCGCCCCGGCACGCTGCCTCCGACAGCCTCGCGCAGCCGGGGTGCCAGCCAGCGCGCCATGGCCGTGTCGCTCGCGCCGATCAGCGTGCCGTAAAGGAAGAGGCGCATATCTAGCCGAACAGGGAGAGTTCTGCGAAAGCTGTCAACCGATCCGGCAGGGAGCCAACGCCATGAACCTCGTCCACAGCTACGTCATGACCGCCGCCGCCGGCCGCGAGCAGGCGCTCGCCGACGCGCTCGCCGACCTCGCCGAGGCGGTGAAGACCATCGCCGGATCGCAGGGCGCGATGGTGCTGCGCGACCGCAGGGAGCCGGGCCGCTTCCAGTTCCTGGAATTCTGGGACAGCGAAGATTCGCGCAAGGCCGCCGGCGCGCAGCTGCCGAAAGCGACGATGGGCGCGATCATGGGTGCGCTGGCTGGGCCGCTGCAGATGGCGGGGTATGACCGGCTAATCGGCTGAAGCGCGCACCTGGTGACAGCATTGCAATATCCATAGGCAAACTGACACCTTGCGACCCCAACGTGTCCCCCTTCAGCATTACCGGCAAGGTGATCTTGGCTGACCCTCCTGGTGCTGGGTTACGCAAAGCTCGGCGAACAACAGGGAGCGTCCTCGCCCCATTCTAGGCAAAAAGGCACGACGGCTTCACGATCCCAAGATCGAGATGCGTCACCAGTCCCGGCGCTGCGGCGCAGACCTGGGGAATGGCATGCACACCGTTCATCGCAGTCCAGATCAATCCGGCATCCCCCTCCTGACCAGGGGGCGCCTCAAACACCATCGAGACGCCGGGATCGCCTTCGATCAGCAGGCGGTACTGATTGTTGCCCGTACCCCAATTCGGTTCGACCCCCTCTCCCATTGTCCAAACCTGGTGGAAACGCAGGAACGGCCGGCCGTCGACCCAGCCAGTCCAGTCATAATGCATCCCGCCAACCGTTCCGGCGCGAATCCGGCCCGAAGGCAAATCCAGATCGCGGGTGGCCGTGGCAACATCGAATTCAGTGGTCACCCGCTCGATCCGCTTGCCGAGCCCTTCGACCAGCATGGCCATGGATTCGCCGAAGATCTGGACCACGTGCTCACCGCGGCTCGGGTTTGCCCGCGTCGCCGCAGGGTCGCCCCCGAAACCCAGCCGCGCGGCCCAGGGCGAGGGGTTGGCGGCGAAATCAACGTACTCGTACACCTGGATGCGATCGATCCGGCTCATCAGGCGCGCCATCACCAGCGGGAGGATGTCGCCCGCGAAACCAGGATGAATGCCGGTGCCGTGATAAGATGTTCCGCCCGCGCGACAAGCCGCCTCGATCCTGTCGATATCCGCGCGGTTGTAGTCCGTTGGATAGACGTAGCCGCTTGGCGAAACCACGTTCTTGCCCGCGCGCAGAATGCGACAAATCGAATCGAGGTCGGCGGCCAGCGGCGCATAATGGACGCAATCCGCCTGAATCGCGAGGATGGCGTCGACGCTGTCGGTGGCGATGACCCCGATCTCGTCGATGCCGGCAATCACGCCCGCATCGCGCCCGACCTTATCAGCCGACGTGACCAGAACACCGGCAAGTTCGAACCGGGGCTGGCGCGCGAAATGGCGGATCGCCGCTTGTCCGACACGGCCGGTGGCCCATTGGATTACCCGAATTGGCGTTTCTTGGCTCATCGCTCCAATGTGCCAGCCCGGCGTCGGGCGAACAAACGAATTCCTGCATTACGGGAGCCATGGCGCGATCGGTTGAAGCCCGCGCAAGGTGACACGGTTGACAGAGTTGACGGTGTCCAAGGGGAAAACTGTCACCTTGCGCCCGATCCGTCACCTTGCGCGCCCACCGGCACGAGGCCGCGCCGCCACCCCGGCATCGCCACGCGGTCCTCGACGCGGCGTGTCGCGCTGGCGACCTGACCGGCCCGGTTTGTCACACCAGCAGGGATGTAGGAAAACTGTTTGCGCGGGTCGGCCGCCGGCGCGGTGACATGAGCCGGTAGGGCTTGTAATCGCTGTGGCATATCTCGTTGTACGCCGCGCCAGCCTTGACACGGACCCTCATCCGTCCAGTCTGCGCCGATCCGTGCCGGGGAGAGCCTTATGCTCAGCGAATTCAGAGCGTTTATCGCCAAGGGCAACGTTCTTGACCTCGCCGTGGCCGTGATCATCGGGGCGGCCTTTGCCAAGATCGTTGCGAGCTTGACTGACGACATCATCATGCCAGTCATCGGTGCGATCTCCGGCGGTCTGGATTTCTCAAGCAAGTTCCTGGTGCTTGGGGCAATTCCGGCGAGCTATCATGGATCGCTGGCCAACTACGCTGCCCTGAAGGCTGCTGGCGTACCGATTCTGGGCTGGGGCGAATTCCTGACGGTCTCGCTCAACTTCCTTATCCTGGCCTTCATTATTTTCCTGATGGTCCGCATGGCCAACCGGTTGATGCGCAGACCTCCGGAGCCTGCCGCCGGCCCGAGCGAAACCGACCTCTTGATGGAAATTCGGGACGAGCTTCGCCGGAAGGCTTAGCCGCCTCTCAAGCCCTCAAAGCACATTCCCATCCCGATCCCGGTAGATCTCCCGCCGCCCGACATGGTTCGCCGGGCCCACCAGCCCGTCCTGCTCCATCCGCTCGATCCACTTCGACGCGGTGTTGTAGCCCACGCCCATCTGGCGCTGGAGCCAGCTGGCCGAGGCTTTCTGGCTCTCGAACACGAGTTGGCAGACCTGGCGGTATTTGCGGTCCTCGGGCGCGTCGGACGCCGCGGCGTCGAGGTCGTCGAAGCCGAAGCTGCCGTCCTCGGGCTCTTCGGTGACCGAATCGACGTATTCGGGGGCGCCCTGCGCGCGCCAGGCCTCGGCGACGCGCTCGACCTCCTCGTCGCTGACGAAGGGGCCGTGGACGCGTTTGATCGGGTCGGCGCTTGGCTTGTAGAGCATGTCGCCCTTGCCCAGCAGCTGCTCGGCGCCCTGCTCGCCCAGGATCGTGCGCGAATCGATGCGGCTGGTCACCGCGAAGCTGACGCGGGTAGGCAGGTTGGCCTTGATGACGCCGGTGATGACATCGACCGACGGCCGCTGCGTCGCCATGATCAGGTGGATGCCGGCGGCGCGGCTCTTTTGGCTCAGGCGCTGGATCAGCACCTCGATCTCCTTGCCGACGGTGATCATCAGATCGGCGAGTTCATCGACGATCAGCACGATCTGCGGCAGCACCTGATAATCGAGCTGGCGTTCCTCGTAGAGTTCCTCGCCGCTCTCCTGGTCGAAACCGACCTGGATGCGGCGGCCAAGCGGCTTGCCCTTGGCGGCGTGGTTGCGCACCTTGTCGTTGAAGCCGGCGAGGTTGCGCACGCCGATCTCGCTCATCTGGCGATAGCGGCGCTCCATCTCCTCGACCGCCCATTTCAGCGCGCGCACCGCCTTGGCCGGCTCGGTGACGACGGGCGAGAGCAGATGCGGGATCTCGTCGTAGCTCTTGAGCTCCAGCACCTTGGGATCGATCAGGATCAGCCGCAGCTGCGCCGGCGTCATCCGGTAAAGCAGCGACAGCAGGATGCAGTTCAATCCCACCGACTTGCCCGAGCCGGTGGTGCCGGCGACGAGCAGGTGCGGCATCGCGGCGAGGTCCGCGACCACCGGCTCGCCGGCGATGTCCTTGCCCATGATAATCGGCAACAGCGCCTTGCTGGCGGCGAAGGCCTCGCAGGCGACGAGTTCCTTGAGCACGACAATCTGGCGGTCGGCATTGGGCAGCTCGATGCCCATTACCGTGCGGCCGGGGATCGCCGAGACGCGTGCCGAGACCGCGCTCATGTTGCGGGCGATATCGTCGGCGAGACCGATGACGCGGCTCGCCTTGATGCCGGGGGCCGGCTCCAGCTCGTACATCGTCACCACCGGGCCGGTGCGGACAGCGGTGATCTCGCCCTTGACGTTGAAATCGTCGAGCACGGTTTCGAGCAGCCGGGCGTTGCGTTCAAGGCTGAGCTTGTCGATCCTGGGCTGCGCATGCGGCGGCGGGTCGGTGAGCAGGTCGATGCTGGGCAGTTCGTATTGCTCGAACAGATCGCCCTGGCGGGTGCCGGCCGGCGCGGCACGCGGGGGCTTGGTCGGATCGCTGATCTCCGGAGCGCGGCGGGGGGCGAGGTCGAGCGGCTCGATCGGCTTGGCCTTGCGGGCGCGGGCGGGCGCAAGGGTGGCGATAAAGCTCTCCTTGGGGTCGGCGGAGGTGCGGTCAGCAGCGGCGCGGGCGCGGCGCAGGCCGGGAAGCGTGAGCAGCAGTGCCCCCCAATCAATCGCGAACACCCGCCCGATCAGCGCGGTGCCAACAGCGAGGCAGAGCAGGGCAATACCGAGGATCGTCCAGCCCTGCGCTTGGGAAGGGAGCATCGCCGCCAGCGCGGCCACGGCTTTCGCTCCGAGCAGCCCAGCCAGCCCGCCCATCGACGCCGGCAGCGAACCGCCGGGCTCGGTGAAGCCGAGCGACAGCACGGTCGCCAGCAGCACCATCGCCAGCGCCAGCAGCGCGGTCGGGCGCCACCAGCGCTGGTTCGACGGCGGCAGGGCGCCGTCCTCCTCCTCGACCAGAAGCCACAACTTGCGCGCGAAGACATAGAGCAGCGGCACCAGCAGTACCGCGACAGGGCCGAACAACAGCAGCGCCGCGTCTGCCAGCCAGGCGCCGGGCGCGCCCATCCAGTTGCGTGCCTCGCCGCCGGCCGCGGTCGAGGCCGAGGGGTCGGTCTGGTGATAGCTGGCGAGTGCCAGCGCAAGGAACAGCATCGCCAGCAGCAGCAGCACGGCGCCGCCGATCTCGCCGCCGCGGCGCAGGCTGCGCCGCAGCGCCCCGCGCCACGCCGGGTTGGGAGCGCGCCGGCCGCCGCCCGCCATCGCCTGTGTCGCCATCGAAGCCTTCCTGAAACCTCGCATCATAATGCGCGGGCGCGGGACTACGCGTCAAGGACGGTGCGGCGCTTGCCCACCGGAGAGGCCGTCGATCGCCGCCCAGCGCGTCCAGCGCAGCCGCCGGGCGCGGGCTGCATCCATGCCGCCGAGGGCGATCACGGGGACGAGCGCTCGCGCCGCCAGCAGCCGAAAGCGCAGCGGGCCGAGCACGCGCGAGCCGGGGTGCGAGCGGGTGGCGAAAACCGGCGAGAGCAGGATGACGTCGGCGCGCGCTCGGTGCCCGGCACCGATCTCGCGGAGGGAATGCGCGGTAACGAGGCGGGCCAGCGCGGGTCCGCGCGCCATCCGCGCTGGCGGTCCATAGGCTCCGCTCGCTCCCCAGCGGCGCGCCGTGCGGGCATCGCTGGCAATCACCGCGAGGTGGCCTCGCCGCCGCGCGAGCCGCGCGAGCCGGCGCCAGCGCCGTCGGCGCGCCTCATCCGTGAGGTGCTGATGGCGGAAGATCAGCCCGGAGCCGCGCGGCAGGCGCCGCAGCGTGGCTTCGAATAGGGCGTCGTTGCGCGCGTCGCTGACCAGCCA
>JBDSIY010000062.1:0-19655 GCA_039917735.1 Novosphingobium sp.
GACGGCTGAGCCCCGCGGCATCATGGGTGGTCAGCGTGATCGTGACGCGATTGTAGACGTTTGACCATTCGGGGTGATGATCGGCCTTCTCGGCCAGCAGCGCCACACGGGTCATGAAGCCGAACGCGGCGCTGAAGTCGGCGAAGCGCAAATGGCGCGAGATCGCGAGTCCATCCTCGCGCAGCGTCCATTCGGGCAGTTCGGCTAGGCCTGCGTCGCGCTCGGCCTCGGTCAGTCTCTCGATCGGCATGTCCGGCTCCCCGGGGCGCTGCTTGGCAGTTCCGGACCTTTCCCCTATCGCGCCCGCCGATGCAAGACTGCCGCCTCGACGCCCGTGACCTCGCCTGCCGGCGTGGCGACCGGCTGCTGTTCGAAGGACTGTCGCTGGCGCTGGGCCCGGGCGAGGCGCTGCGCATCGAAGGACCGAACGGCATCGGGAAATCGAGCCTGATCCGCATCCTCGCTGGGCTGCTGCCGTCGTTTGAGGGACGCGTCGAGCGCGTCGGCGGTGTCGGGCTGATCGACGAGCGGCCGGTGCTCGATCCGCAGCTTCCGCTCGCCAGAGCGCTCTCGTTCTGGCGGCGGATCGATGGCGCCGGCGATGACCAATTGGCGCGGCTCGGCCTCGCCGGGCTGGCCGACGTGCCGGTGCGCTACTTGTCGACGGGCCAGCGCATGCGTGCCGCCTTCGCCCGCCTGCTCGGCCAGCGCGCCCCGGTGTGGCTGCTCGACGAGCCGCTGAACGGCCTCGATGACGCGGCGGCGCGGCTGGTCGAGACGCTTGCGGCCGAGCATTGTGCGGCGGGAGGACTGTGCGTGGTAGCCTCCCACCAGCCGTTCGCGTTGAACGGCATGCGGACGATTACGCTGACAGCCTTCTCCCCTCCGGCAAGCGGGAGGGGCCGGGAGTGGGTTTGCGCCGCCGGGGAAGAAGACGAACACCCCAGCCCCGCCCGCGAGCGGGAGGGGCTTCGATGACCCGCACCCTCATCACCCTGCTCCGCCGCGACCTGGCGATGCTGCTCGTCGGCAACCGGCGCGGCGGCGCGATGCTGCCGATCCTGTTCTTCCTGGCGGTGGCGATGCTTTATCCCTTCGCCGTCGGCCCCGACGCGGCGCTGCTCACGCGCACCGGCGGCGGAGTGATCTGGGTGGCGGCGCTGCTCGCGGCCATCCTGCCGCTCGACCGGCTGATCGAGCCCGACATCGAGCTTGGCATGTTCGATCAATGGGCGCTGCGCGGTATCGCCGAGGAATGGATCGTCGCAGTGCGCGTCCTCGCCCACTGGCTGAGCTTCGCCCCCACGCTGATGCTGGCGACGCTGCCCGCCTCGGCACTGCTCGGGATTGACGCGCACACCTTGCGGCTGGTCGAACTCGGCCTTCTGGCGGGAACACCGGGCCTAGCTGCTCTCGGCGTTACCGTTGCCGCCCTCACCGCCGGGCTCGGCGGCGGCGCCGCGCTCGCCGGGCTGCTGGTGATCCCGCTCGCGGTGCCGCTGCTGATCTTCGGGGCCGGCAGCCTGACGGCGGACGGGCCCAGCGGGTTGGCGCTGACCGCCGCTGTAAGCCTCGTACTCCTGGCGCTGGCGCCATTCGCAGGAGGAGCGGCGGTGAGGGGCGCCCGGGCATAAGTGCGGCGCGCGTGCTTGGACAAGCTCAGCATGAGCGGATGTGACATCCTTCCAGGTCCGCTCAGCCGGAACCTGTGGAAGCCCTCGCGACAACTTCACCCACTCAATAAGGCGGCTTGTGCAATCCCTTCGGACTCGCCGTAAAAACCTCACACCCGTCTTCGGTGATCCCGATCGAATGCTCGAACTGCGCCGACAGCGAGCGGTCGCGCGTGACCGCCGTCCAGCCGTCGTCGAGCAGCTTCACCGGCGGGCGGCCGAGGTTGATCATCGGCTCGATGGTGAAGAACATGCCGGGCCGCAGTTCAGGACCGGTGCCGGCGCGGGCGGCGTGGATCACCTCGGGGGCGTCGTGGAACAGCCGGCCAACGCCGTGGCCACAGAACTCGCGCACCACGCCGTAGCGATTGCCCTCGGCATAACGCTGGATCGCGGCGCCGATATCGCCGAGGTGGTTGCCGGGCCTGGCCTGCTCGATGCCAAGCATCAGGCAGTCATAGGTCACGTCGATGAGCTTGCGCGCCTTCAGCGGTACGTCGCCGACCAGATACATCCGGCTCGAATCGCCATGCCAGCCATCGAGCAGCGGCGTAACGTCGATGTTGACGATATCGCCATCCTTCAAGGTCTTATCGGACGGGATGCCGTGGCAGACGACGTGATTGATCGAGATGCAGCAGCTGTGCGCATAGCCGCGATAGCCGAGCGTCGCCGGCACCGCGCCGCCGTCGATCGTCATCGCCCGCACCGCCTCGTCGATCGCGGCGGTGGTGATGCCCGCCTGGACCAGCGGCGCCAGCGCATCGAGGATCTCGGCGGCGAGCCGGCCGGCGCGGCGCATGCCAGCGAAACCCTGTGGGCCGTGGAGCTTGATGCTGCCGTCCCGCAGCAAAGTCTGATCTTCAGAGACGGTCTGATACTGCGTCATCGCAGCTTGATAGGCGATCGCGCTGGCGATTGCGAGCGTCTGGAGGGCCTCCGGCGCATCCGATTTCCTTGTTGCCGACTTTACCGCCAGGGTTAGGAACGCAATGATGAGCGACAACGACAGCGTGATTCAGCCCGATCGCGGCCAGCCTGCGATCTCCATTCACCTCGTCGACAAGCCCGCCTTGGAGAACTTCACGCGACGGCTCTCGGCGCAGCAGCGCACCGCGCTTGCGGCGCAGAAATTCAAGGGCGAGGGCTTCAGCCACGCGATCATCCCGGAGAGCGACGGCGAGGGATGGGCGGTGGTCGCCGGCGTCGCCGACGCGGGCGCGCTTTCCAGCTGGTGCATGGCCAAGCTCGCCGAAGTGCTGCCCGCCGGCACCTACCGCCGGATCGGCGGCGAGCCGGGCGCCGCGTTGTTCGGCTGGGTCACCGGCCAGTACCGCTTCGACCACTACAAGGCGCTGGAGAACGCCGAGGGTCCGCGCGTGCTGCTGACGCGGGAGGTCAGGGCGATCGAGCCGACGCTGGCCGAGGCGGCGGCGGTGGAACTGGTGCGCGATCTCGTCAATACTCCGGCCGAGGACATGGGGCCGGCGGCGCTGGAGGCGGAGGCGGAGAGCCTCGCCCGCAGCTTCCGCGCTGACATCCACGTCACAAGGGGCGACGCGCTAGAGCGCAAGTTCCCGATGGTCCACATGGTCGGCCGCGCCGCCGCCCGCAGCCACGCGCCCCGGATGATCGAGCTGGAATGGGGCGATCCCGCGCACCCGCGCGTCGCGGTGATCGGTAAAGGCGTCTGCTTCGATTCGGGCGGGCTCGACATCAAGCCGTCCTCCGGCATGCTGCTGATGAAGAAGGACATGGGCGGCGCCGCGCATGCGCTGGCGCTGGCGCGGCTGATCATCGGCGGGGGACTACCGGTGCGGCTGCACCTGCTGGTCCCGGCGGTGGAGAATGCGATCGGCGGCAATGCCTTCCGCCCGGGCGACGTCCTGCGCAGCCGCAAGGGCCTCAGCGTCGAGATCGGCAATACCGATGCGGAAGGGCGGCTGGTGCTCGGCGACGCGCTCGCTCGCGCCGGCGAGCGCGAGCCGGCGCTGATGCTCGACTTCGCGACGCTGACGGGCGCCGCGCGCGCGGCGCTGGGGCCGGACCTGCCGGCGCTGTTCGCGCGGCGTGACGAGACCGCCGAGGCGCTGCTCGCCGCCGGCCGCGCGCATGACGATCCGTGCTGGCGGCTGCCGCTCCACGAGCCCTATCGCGAGTGGCTGAAGTCCGACATCGCCGACATCAACAATTCGCACAGCAACGGCTTCGCCGGCGCGAGCGTCGCCGCCCTGTTCCTCGACCGATTCGTGCCCGAGCGCGCCGACTGGGCGCATTTCGACACCTTCGCCTGGCGCCCCGCCGCCAAGCCCGGCCGGCCCAAGGGCGGGGACGCGCTGGGACTGAGGGCCGCGTGGGGGATGTTGCTGGGGCGGTTTGGGCGCCCATCCTGAAGCGGTTCGGCTGCGCGGATATTGCTTGCTACGCTGGCGCGATAGCGGGATGGAAGGCTCGGGCAACCGGGGGCATTGGCAGTGCTGGACAAGATCATCCCCGGCGGGACCGCCGACCTGACTCGGTCGCAGTGGATGGCGATCTGGGCGAGCTATCTCGGCTGGACGCTCGACGCGTTCGATTTCTTCCTGCTGGTGTTCATGCTCAAGGCGATCAGCGAGAGCTTCGGCAGCGACATCAAGGCGGTGTCCGAAGCGCTGTTCCTCACCTTGGCGGCGCGGCCGGTCGGCGCGTTGGTATTCGGCTGGCTGGGCGATCGCTTCGGCCGCCGGCCGATCCTGATGCTGGTGATCGTGCTGTTTTCCGTGCTCTCGGCGCTGTCCGGGCTCGCGCGCTCGCTCGGCGAATTGCTGCTGATCCGGGCGCTGTTCGGCTTCGCGATGGGCGGCGAATGGGGCCTGGGCGCCAGCCTGGTGATGGAGACCATCCCCGCCAGGCTGCGCGGCATCGTTTCGGGCCTGCTGCAATCGGGTTACCCCTCGGGCTACTTCCTCGCCAGCCTCGCCTATTTCCTGTTTTTCGACCACATCGGCTGGCGGGGCATGTTCTTCATCGGCTTCGCACCGGCGCTGCTGGTGCTGTTGATCCGCTCGCAGGTGCAGGAAAGCCCCGCCTTCGTCGCGCAGCAGACGGCGCGGGCGAAGGGCGAGGTGGCGGGGGCGCTCGCCACCATCGCCGGGCATTGGCGGCTGGCGCTGTACCTTATCGTGCTGATGACGGCGTTCAACTTCTTCAGCCACGGCACGCAGGATCTTTACCCAACCTTCCTGCAGAAGCAGCATGGCTTCGATACCCATACCACCGGCACCATGACGGCGATCATGAACCTGGGCGCGCTGACCGGGGCGCTGATCTTCGCGCCGCTTTCGCAACATATCGGCCGCCGGCGCGCGATCATGGCGGCGGCGGCGCTAGCGCTGCCGATCATCCCGCTGTGGGCCTTCACTTCCGGGCTGGTCGCGATGGCGCTCGGCGGCTTTCTCATCCAGGTGGCGGTGCAGGGCGCGTGGGGCATCGTTCCCGCCTATCTGAACGAGCTGTCGCCGCCGGCGGTGCGGGCGATGTTTCCCGGCCTGGTCTATCAGCTCGGCAATCTGATCGCCTCGCGCAATGCGGTGATTCAGGCGGGGATTGCCGAAAGCCATGGTAACAACTACGGGCTGGCGCTCGCTCTTGTTACCGGGATCACGGCGATGGTGCTCTTCACCTGGACGGCGCTCGGCCCCGACCCGAATGGCCGCGAGCTGAGCGAGCCCTCCCGTCAACCCCTTCCAGCCGGCGATCCGCCATGACCACGACAGCCGCGCCGATGTTTGACTTTGGAGGCCGCAACCCGATGCCGATCAAGGATGGCCATGTGCGGACAGGCGCGCCCCGCGGCCAACTATCGCTGGCGGGCCCCAGCCCGCGGGTCGATCCGACGCGGTTGGCGGTGCGCGGCGACCTCGCGCACGTCGCGCTCGCCGGGCGCTGCTTCGTGCCGCATTATGCCGAGCCGATGGCCCATGTCGTCAAGTCGCCCGGGGCGACGCTGCGCGCCTCCGGCAAGGCCGGCGCCCGCGACCTTGCCACGCTGCACGCGGGGACGGTGTTCGAGGTGCTCGACATCGCCGGCGGCTGGGCATGGGGCCAGGTCGGCGACGACGGGCTGGTCGGCTATCTGCCGATGCCGTCGATCGAGCCAAGCTGAGCGCGGGAAATGACCGCAAGCGTGTTCATCGACGGCGGCGCCGGCACCACCGGCCTGGAGATCGCCGAACGGCTTGCCCGGCGCCAGGAGTTCGCGCTCGTCACCCTCCCCGACCAGCAGCGCAAGGACGATGCCGCGCGGGCCGAGGCGCTGAATCGCGCCGATTTCGTCATCCTCTGCCTGCCCGACGATGCTGCCAAGGCGGCGGTGGCGATGATTGAGAACCCCGCAGTGCGCGTCATCGATGCCTCATCCGCGCATCGCGTTACGCCCGGCTGGGCCTACGGCTTTCCCGAGGTCACCGGGCGCGAGGCGGTCGCCGCCGCACGGTTCGTCAGCAATCCTGGCTGCTATCCAACAGGCTTTATCGGCCTTGTCGCGCCGCTGGTGCGGGGCGGACTGCTTCCCGCGGACTGGCCCTATCTCTGCCACGCGGTCTCCGGCTACTCGGGCGGCGGCAAGGCGCTGATCGCCCGCTTCGAGGATGCCGCGCACGAAGGAGCCGATATCGCCTTTCGCGCCTATGGCCTCGGCCTTGGCCACAAGCATGTCGCCGAGATGCGGCTGCACGCCGGGCTGCGCCATTCTCCGGTGTTCGCGCCGGCGGTGGTGCCCGCCTATCGCGGCATGCTGGTCGAGGTGCCGCTGCCGCTGGCGGCGATCCCAGGGGCGGCGTCTCCGGACGCGCTGCGCGCCTTCCTCGCCGCGTTCTACGCGGGCAGCCCGATCGTCACCGTGCATGACGAGACGCCCGGCGAACTGTTGCTGCGGCGCTCCACCGTGCCGAGCGACCGGCTCGACCTCCATGTGTTCGGCAGCGCCGATGGCAGCGAGGCGCGGCTGGTGGCGTTGCTCGACAACCTTGGCAAGGGGGCGAGCGGCGCGGCGGTCCAGAATCTGAACCTGATGGCCGGATTGCCCGAGACCGCCGGCTTGCGGCTATGACGCCCGGTTTTTGTGCAGCCTCTGCCCGAAACTTGACCAAACCCTGCCGGCAAATTCAGGACAATTGCCTAGCCGGGCCGCATGGCCCTGCGATGGCCCCCGGATTCCGGCCTTTCGCGCCCGCCTGCGTTCCCCTACTCCAAACATTCGCTTCTGGCACGAATCTTGATGGAGGTTAGCCTGACAGTATCGATCGCTCGGGGACATTCCAACACCGGGGCCGCACAGGCCGGGCCGGTTTCATGTGCAGGAACCAAGACGTGAAGAAGATCGAAGCGATCATCAAACCCTTTAAGCTCGATGAGGTGAAGGAGGCGCTGCACGAGGTCGGGGTCTCCGGCATCACCGTCACTGAGGCCAAGGGCTTTGGCCGGCAGAAGGGCCACACCGAGCTCTACCGGGGCGCCGAATATGTCGTCGACTTCTTGCCCAAGGTGAAGCTCGAGGTGGTGGTGCCCGACGTGCTCGCCGAGCGCGTGGTCGAGGCGATCGCCGCCGCCGCGCAGACCGGCCGCATCGGCGACGGCAAGATCTTCGTCATCCCGATCGAAAGCGCCGTGCGCATCCGCACCGGCGAGCGCGATGAAGACGCGCTATAATCCAAGGTAATGTGAACTCAGCCACTTCCGGGGGTCGGAAGCGGCAATTCGGAGAACGACTCTAATGGCAAGTGCAAAGGACGTCCTCAAGCGCATCAAGGACGAAGAGATCGAGTGGGTCGACCTGCGCTTCACGGACCCCAAGGGCAAGTGGCAGCACCTGACGATGGTCGCCGGCTTGATCGGCGAGGATGAATTGGACGACGGGTTGATGTTCGACGGCTCCTCGATCGAGGGCTGGAAGGCGATCAACGAGTCCGACATGATCCTCAAGCCGGATCTCGACGCGGTCTACATCGACCCGTTCAGCGCGACGCCGATGATGATCGTCGTCTGCGACATCGTCGAGCCGTCCTCCGGCGAGCTCTACAGCCGCGATCCGCGTTCGACCGCAAAGCGCGCCGAGGCCTTCGTCAAATCCTCGGGCGCCGGCGACACCGTCTATGTCGGGCCGGAAGCGGAGTTCTTCATCTTCGACGACGTCCGTTATTACGACGGCTACAACGGCAACGGCTTCTCGATCGACGACATCGAACTGCCGACCAACTCCAACACGAAATACGAGGCCGGCAACCTCGCGCATCGCCCGCGCGCCAAGGGCGGCTACTTCCCGGTCGCGCCGGTCGACAGCTGCGTCGACATTCGCGGCGAGATGGTCTCGACGATGATCGAGATGGGCCTGCCCTGCGACAAGCACCACCACGAGGTTGCCGCCGCGCAGCATGAGCTCGGCCTCACCTTCGGCACGCTGGTGACCACGGCCGATCGCATGCAGATCTACAAGTACGTCGTCCAGCAGGTCGCCCAAGCCTATGGCAAGACCGCGACCTTCATGCCCAAGCCGATCATGAAGGACAATGGATCGGGCATGCACACGCATATCTCGATCTGGGATGGCGGCAAGCCGCTGTTCGCCGGCACCGGCTATGCCGGCCTGTCGGACATGTGCCTGTATTTCATCGGCGGCGTGATCAAGCACGCCAAGTCGTTGAACGCCTTCACCAACCCGACCACCAACAGCTACAAGCGGCTGGTGCCGGGTTACGAGGCGCCGGTGCTGCTCGCCTATTCGGCGCGCAACCGCTCGGCGTCGTGCCGGATTCCCTACGGCACCGGCGACAAGGCCAAGCGCGTCGAATTCCGCTTCCCGGACGCGATGGCCAACCCCTATCTGTGCTATGCGGCGTTGCTGATGGCCGGGCTCGACGGGGTGACCAACAAGATCCATCCTGGCGAGGCGATGGACAAGAACCTCTACGATCTGCCGCCGGCCGAACTCGCCGAGGTGCCGACTGTCTGCGGTTCGCTCCGCGAGGCGCTGGAATGCCTCGAGGCCGATCACGACTATCTGCTCCAGGGCGGAGTCTTCACCAAGGACCAGATCGAATCCTATATCGAGCTGAAATGGCCCGAGGTGATGCGCTGGGAAACCACGCCTTCGGCCGTCGAGTTCGACATGTATTACAGCCTCTGACCGCATTCAGGGCTGACCGAGCGGGGCGTCCGGACCTTGGTCCGGGCGCCCTTTTCCTGTCCGTTCCGGAGGCAAACCCGGTAGCAACGCATAGGGCGGCGTTAACCATTCGATAAGCGCGGCGACGCAGCGTCGCGCCTATGAGACGCACCTCTTTCCTCCCCCTCGCCGCAACGGTTCTTGCCAGCTTCGCGGCGCCGCCAACCTCCCTGCTCGCCTCGGCACTGGGGAGCCAGCCAGACCGGGAGCGAGCCCACTTCGCCCGTTGCTCAGGACAGGGCCGCGTCACCTGCGTCGTCGATGGCGACACGATCTGGTATCGCGGCACCAAGCTCCGCATCGCCGACATCAACGCGCCCGAACTGAGCAAGCCGCAATGCGCCTATGAAGCCCAGCTCGCCGAGGCGGCGACACAGCGGCTGACCGGCCTGCTCAATCAGGGCCCGTTCACCCTCGCCGCCACCGAGCGCGAGATCGACCGCTATGGCCGGACGCTGCGCGTCGTCACTCGCGGCGGCCAGAGCCTGGGCGCGACACTGGCCGGAGAGGGGCTGGCCGAGCCCTGGCGCGGCCATCGCCGGAACTGGTGTTGACGCCGCCCGCCCTTCCCTTCCCCGCAAAACCCTCCTAGTCTCCAGCCCCTACCCGCAGGGGACGAGGAGGCTTTCGATGCAACTCATCCGGACATTGGTCTGGATCGTTATCACCGCGATCCTGGTCGGCTTCATCGCCATGAACTGGACGCGGGCGCCGGTGAACTTCTGGCCGCTGCAATCGGGCTATCTCCATTTTGAATGGCCGGTCGGCGTGATCGCGCTGATCTTCTTCCTGCTCGGGCTGGCGCCGATGTATCTGCTGCACCGCGCCCAGGGCTGGCGGCTGAAGCGGCGGATTTCCTCGCTGGAGAACACGGTGCGCGCGACCTCGATCGCGCCGCCGATCGCCACCTCCACCCAGTTCGAAACCGAGCGCACGGCGCTATCGACGGACCGGCATGAACCATAATCCCGTTTACTTGGCGCTGGATCTGCCCCGGCTCGACGCCGCGGAGGCGCTCGCCCGCAAGGTCGCCGGCCATGTCGGCGGGCTCAAGCTGGGGCTCGAGTTCTTCTGCGCGCACGGCCACCATGGCGTGCTCGAAATCGCCAAGGTCGGCGTGCCGCTGTTCCTCGACCTGAAGCTGCACGATATCCCCAACACGGTGGCCGCGGCGATGCAGGCGATCCACCTGCTCGAACCGGCGATCGTGACCGTCCACGCCGCCGGTGGAAGGGCGATGATGGAGGACGCAAAGGCGGCTGCGGGCGAGCACTGCAAAGTGGTCGCGGTGACGGTGCTCACCAGCCTCGACGAGGCCGATTTGAAGGCGATCGGCATCGAGTCCGCACCCGATGCGCAGGCCTTGCGGCTCGCCGAACTCGCGCACGACGCAGGGCTCGACGGCATCGTCTGCTCGGGGCACGAGGTCGCGGCGGTGCGCCGCCAGTGGAAGGACGGGTTTCTCGTCGTCCCGGGCCTGCGCCCCCCCGCGCAGGGCAATGGCGCCGCCGCCAGCAGCGACCAGAAGCGCATCGTCACCCCGCGTGAGGCGCGCGACGCGGGCGCCAGCGTGCTGGTGATCGGCCGGCCGATCAGCCGGGCGGAAGACCCTCTCGCCGCCGCCCGCGCGATCGAGGCGACGCTCTGACCGCGTTCAGCAAAGTGCAAGTTCGAATGAACGATACGCGGCGCCGGCCCTCCCGCTTGCCAAGGGCCGGAACCGACGCGATCAAGGAGACCAGCGGATGAAGCCCCATGTTCCAACGGCGCTAGCCCTCGCGCTCGCCGCCGTGCCGCTGGGCGCAGCTTCAGCGCAAACGACGCCAGCCCCGGTCCTCGAAGCGGGTCACGCTCTGCTCACGGTGAGCGCCGATGGACGTTCCACCCGTGCTCCCGACCTCGCCCTCTTCACCGCCGGCGTCACCAGCCAGGCGACCACCGCGAGCGCGGCGCTGGCCGAGAACTCGCGCGCCATGAACGCCGTGGTCACGGCGCTGAAGTCCGCGGGGATTGCCGGGCGCGACATCCAGACCAGCAATCTGAGCCTCAATCCGGTCTATGCGCCGCCCAAGCGCGAGCCGGACGGCACCTATGTCGAAGGCGGGCAAAAGATCATCGGCTACCAGGTTACCAACAGCGTCAACGTCAAGCAGCGCCGGCTGGAGCAATACGGACGGGTAATCGACACGCTGGTCTCGTCCGGCGCCAACCAGGTCAACGGACCCAGCTTCCAGCTCGATCAGCCCGACGCCGCGCTCGACGAAGCGCGCACCGCCGCGGTGGGCAAGGCCCGCCAGCGTGCCGAGCTTTATGCGCGGGCCGCGGGTCTGCGGATCGTGCGCATCCTCTCGATCAGCGAGGGCGGCGGCTATTCCCCGGCGCCTCGCCCGGTGATGTACCGGATGGCCGCCGAGGCAGCGCCTGCCCCGCCGCCAGTCGAATCGGGCGAGCTCGAGATTGGCGCCAACGTCACCATCCAGTTCGAACTGGCGCCCTAGGCGCCAGTCTGTATGGCTCGCTGATGGCCGAGCTGGCGATCAAGATTTGCGGAATCTCCACGCCCGACGCGCTCGAGGGGGCGATCGCCGCGCGCGCCGGATACGCCGGCTTCGTGTTCTACCCGCCTTCACCGCGCCATCTGACGCTGACCGACGCGGCCGCACTCGGAGCCCGCGCCGAGGGCCGGATCACGCGCGTCGGACTGTTCGTCGATGCGAGTGACGATGACATCGCGAAGGCGGTAACCGCTGTGCGGCTCGATGCCATCCAGCTCCACGGTGAAGAAACGCCCGAGCGCGTCGCCCGCCTCGGCGCGCACTTCGGCCTGCCGGTGTGGAAGGCGCTGCCGGTGGCGAGCGAGGACGACGTCGCCCGGGCCGGTGCCTATGAAGGCGCCGCCGCGCTGATCCTGTTTGACGCGAAAACCCCGAAAGCATCGCTGCCCGGCGGCATGGGGCTGACCTTTGACTGGCGGCTGGTGGCCGGCTGGAAGGGGCGCACTCCATGGGGGCTGGCCGGGGGGTTGACCCCCGACAACGTCGCCGAGGCGGTGCGGCGCACCGGCACCCCGCTGGTCGATACCTCGTCGGGCGTCGAGAGCGCGCCCGGGGTCAAGGATGTGGACAGGATCGCGGCCTTCGCCTACGCGGCCCGCTCCGCCTGAGGGCCAGAAATGACCGTTCAATCCCCCTCCCTGAACAGCTTTCGCAACCAGCCAGACGAACGCGGCCACTTCGGCAAGTTCGGCGGCCGCTACGTCGCCGAAACGCTGATGCCGCTGGTGCTCGACCTGGAGCGCGAATACCGCGCCGCCAAGGCCGACCCCGCGTTCCGCGCCGAGTTCGACGATCTGCTCGAGCATTACGTCGGCCGGCCGAGCCCGCTCTACTTTGCCGAGCGCTTGACCGAGCACTTTCGTGGCCTCGCGGCAGCCGGCAAGGGTCCGAAAATCTACTTCAAGCGCGAGGAACTGAACCACACCGGCGCGCACAAGATCAACAATTGCATCGGCCAGATCCTGCTGGCGATGCGCATGGGCAAGACGCGGATCATCGCCGAGACCGGCGCCGGCCAGCACGGCGTCGCCACCGCCACCGTCGCCGCCCGCTTCGGACTGCCCTGCATCATCTTCATGGGCGCCAAGGACATCGAGCGGCAGAAGCCCAACGTCTTCCGCATGCGCCTGCTCGGCGCCGAGGTGCATCCGGTCACCAGCGGCGCGCAGACGCTGAAGGACGCGATGAACGAGGCGCTGCGCGATTGGGTCGCGAACGTCCACGACACGTTCTACATCATCGGCACCGCCGCCGGCCCGCATCCCTATCCAGAGCTGGTGCGTGACTTTCAATCGGTGATCGGCACCGAGACCCGCGCCCAGATGCTCAAGGCCGAGGGCCGGCTGCCCGACATGCTGGTGGCGGCGGTCGGCGGCGGCTCGAACGCGATCGGCCTGTTCCACCCCTTCCTCGACGATCCCGATGTGGCGATGCTGGGCGTAGAGGCGGCGGGCCACGGCATCGCCACCGGCGCGCACGCCGCCAGCCTGACCGGCGGCGTCCCCGGCATCCTCCACGGCAACCGCACCTATCTGCTCCAGGACGAGGACGGCCAGATCGCCGAGGCGCATTCGATCAGCGCCGGGCTCGACTATCCCGGCATCGGCCCCGAGCACAGCTGGCTGCACGAGAGCGGGCGCGTGAGCTATGTCCCCGTCACCGACGACGAGGCGCTGGCGGCGTTCCAGCTATGCTGCCAGCTGGAGGGCATCATTCCGGCGCTGGAAAGCGCCCACGCGCTGGCGGCGCTGCCGGGGCTGACGCAGGAGATGGAGCGCGAGAAGCTCGTTGTCGTGAATGTGTCCGGCAGGGGCGACAAGGACATCTTCACCGTCGCCGATGCGCTTGGCTTCGCGCTGTGATAGGCTCACTGCAATGAATGCATATAATCCGCCTGAGTCGATGAAGCGCCTTGAGGCTGCCGGGCTGGACAGCCGGTATGCCCAAGCGATTGCGACTGAGATCTGCGAAGTTAGGCAGCTACAGGGAGCAAGTTTACCGAACGAGCGACTTAGCTCAATCTTGGATTGGGTGACCGTTCGGCTCACACTTGTAGTAGGCGTTTTTTGTTTGTTTGAGATCGCCCTCCTCGGCGTCCTCATTTCCATCAAGTGACTCGCCTATCCGCCGCCTTCTCGCGCGGGCCCGCCCTGGTCTGCTTCGTCACGGCCGGCGATCCGACGCCGGATGCCAGCGCGTCCATCCTTGATGCGCTGGTCGAGGGCGGGGCGGACGTCATCGAACTCGGCATGCCCTTCACCGATCCGATGGCCGACGGCCCGGCGATCCAGGCCGCGAACCTGCGCTCCCTCAGCGCCGGCACCCACACCGCCGACATCCTGCGCATCGCCGCCGAGTTCCGCGCGCGCCACCCGCAGGTGCCGCTGGTGCTGATGGGCTACGCCAATCCGATGACGGTGCGGGGGCCGGAGTGGTTCGCGGAGCAATGCGCGCAGGCCGGCGTCGATGGGGTGATCTGCGTCGACATCCCGCCCGAGGAGGACGCCGACCTCGGCGCGGCGCTGCGGGAGCGCGGCATCGCCCCAATCCGCCTCGCTACGCCCACCACCGACGAGGCTCGGCTGCCGGCGGTGCTCGAAGGCTCGTCGGGCTTTCTCTATTACGTTTCCGTCGCCGGCATCACCGGCAAGCAGCAGGCGGCGCTCGGTTCGATCGAACTGGCGGTGGCGCGGCTCAAGGCGGCAACTTCGCTGCCGGTGGCGGTGGGCTTTGGCGTGCGCACCCCCGAACAGGCTGCGGCGATCGCCAAGGTGGCGGATGGGGTCGTCGTGGGCTCGGCGCTGGTCGAGATCGTCGCCCGCCACGGCGCCGATGCCGCCGGGCCAGTGCGCGAGGCGACCCGCGCGCTCGCCGAGGCGGTGCACGGCGCGCGCTGACCTTGCGCGATTTCGCCGTCTCCGACGATCCTGCGGTGCAGGCGCAGCTTGACCGGCTGGGCGCGCTGTCGCTGCCGCAGGGGCGGTTCGGACTCGAGACGATCCAGGCCCTGCTCGAGCGGCTCGGCGACCCTCAGCGCGATCTGCCGCCGACCTTCCACGTCGCCGGGACCAACGGCAAAGGCTCCACGTGCGCCTTCCTGCGGGCGATGCTGGAGGCCGAGGGACTCAGCGTCCACGCCGCCACCAAGCCGCATCTGGTCCGCTATAACGAGCGCATCCGCATCGGCGCCCGTCCCTTTGGGCGGCTGATCGACGATGCGTTGCTCGCCGATCTGCTGAACGAGGTTCTGGACGCCGGCAAAGACCTCAGCCCCAGCTTCTTCGAAGTGACAGCGGCGGCGACGTTCCTCGCCTTCGCCCGCATTCCCGCCGACGCCTGCGTGATCGAGGTCGGGCTGGGCGGCCGGTTCGACGCCACCAATGTGCTGACCAGCCCCGCCGCCTGCGGTATCGCCACACTCGGCATCGACCACGAAGCCTTCCTGCTGCGCCCCGAGGATGGCGTTCCCGCCGACCCGCTCGCCCGCATCGCCTTCGAGAAAGCGAGCATCGCGCGGCCGGGTACGCCGCTGGTCACGCAGCATTATCCAGCCCGTGCGGCGCAGGCGGTGGCCGACACCGCCGCATCGCGCGGCGCCAGGCTGGTCATGCGCGGGCAGGAATGGTGGGCGGAAGCGGACGCCGAAAGCATTGCCTACCGCGACCATCTCGGCGCTCTGGCGCTGCCGACGCCGACGCTCGCCGGTGCGCACCAGGCTGACAATGTAGCACTGGCGGTGGCCATGCTGCGGCACCAGGATTTGGTGCGGGTCTCGCCGGCGGCAATGGTGAAGGGCATCACCGAGGCACGCTGGCCGGCGCGGTTGCAATTGCTCGGCGACGGGCCGCTGACCGCACTCGCGCCTGGCCGCCGGGTGTGGCTGGACGGCGGGCATAACGCCGATGCCGGGGAGGCGATTGCAAGGCACTTCGGTGCAACCCCGAAGCTTCACCTCATCATCGGCATGCTCGCGAACAAGAAACCGGACGTCATCGTCGGGCCGTTGCGCAGCGGGCTAGCGAGCCTCCAGGGGGTGCCAGTGCCCGGTCACGATAGCCATGTGCCTCAATCGTTTGGCCCCGAGGCGCGCCCGGCCGCCGATGTCGCGGAAGCGCTGTGCGCGATATCGGGGCCCGGTGATGTCCTGATCGCCGGCTCGCTCTACCTCGCCGGCGAGGTGCTGCGGCTCAATCGACAGTTGCCGCAGTGACCGCCGGTTTCCGCTGGCGCGACACCCGCAGCCATTCGAGCAGCACGAACACCACCGCCGCGAGCCCGGCGGCAGCGGTCCAGCGGAATACCGTTCCATAGCCGTAAAGGTCGAACGCCTCGCCGGCGATGCCCCGTCCGAGCGAGCCGATCAGGAAGGTCAACGAGGATAGCAGCGCATATTGCACCGCCGTGTAATCCTTGCTGACGATGCCTGAGAGATAGGCGACGAAGGCGGCGCCGGCGATGCCGGTCGAGATGTTCTCGAAGCTGATCGCCAGCAGCAGCCGGACCATCCGCGCGTCGAAACCGAACAGCGCGAACAGCGCGTTGAGCCCGACGGCGTTGCCGAAGGCGTCGATCGCGTGGGCGCCCTCGGCAAGATCGGCATAGACGAAATTGCCGAGGATCGGCAGCACCGCGCCGATCAGGATCGTCGGCATCCGGCCGATCCGCGCGAACAGATAGCCGCCCAACCCGATGCCGGCCATGGTCATGAATATCCCGAAGATCTTCGAGGCGAAGGCGACCTCGTCCTTCGTGTATTTGAGGTAATCGAGGTAGAAGGGAAAGGCGAAGCTCGACCAGATATTGTAACACAGCGTGTAGGTGAGGATCATGCCGATCACCGCCAACACCCCCCAGCCGAGCCGCGCCGATAGCTCGGCCAGCGGGGAGACCAGCGCGACATAGAGATGGTTCATCGCCGTGCGCGTCGGGGAAACCCGGTGGTCCGGCGCTGTCAGCACGCCGCGTCCGCGCCGCCGGAGCGCGTTGGTGGCCGCGGCGACGGCCAGCGGCACCACGACGGCGGCAAAGATGATCCACGGCCCGTAATGCTTGGTGAAGTCAGCGACCGAGGGACGCGGCGCCCCCGGCGGCGCCTCCGCCAGCATGCTCGCCATGAAATGCAGGATGGTGAAGATCGCCCAGGCCCACCCGATCCCCACCACCGCGAGCGCGGCGGCGCGCACGCCCGGTTGCAGTTCGCCCGGCTTCGCCAGCGCTTCGTAGAGCCGGGTCTGCTCGGGGCGCGGCGTATCGGGGGCGCGCAGCGTCACCACCGCGACCAGCAGGATCAGCCCGGCCATCGCCAGATAGACCATGGGCCAACTGATCCGCGCCGCCAGCACCAGCGCCAGCGCGCCGCCGACAATTGAGGCGATACGATAGCCGAACTGGTAGATCGCTGAGAGCAGCTCTACCGGCGTATCCTCGTCGGCCACGTCGATCCGCCAGGCGTCGACCGCCACATCCTGCGTCGCCGAACCAAGTGCACCGAGAAACGCGAACAGCGCGAAAGTGCCGATCGCATGCGCCGGATCGCTCGCGGCCAGTCCGGCGAAGGCGATCACCACCGTGACCTGGCACAGCAGGATCCAGCTTTTGCGCCGTCCCAGCCGCTCGAGCAGCGGCAGCGGCAGGCGATCGACCAGCGGCGACCACAGGAACTTGAACGAATAGGACAGCCCGATCCACGACAGCACGCCAATCGTCGCGAGATTGACCCCGACCTCGCCCAGCCAGGCGTTCAGGGTGCCGATCAGCAGCACGAAAGGCAGGCCGGAGGAGAAGCCGAAGCACAGCATCGCGGCCGATTTGCGGTTCTGCAGCGCGAGCCGCAGCAGGCGCCAGCCCTTGGGTCGGGCGGGTGATTTTGCGGATGGAACGGCTGGGGTGGTGGACGTTTGGGCTGGCATCGACACGCCCTTACCCTCTGCTCCACCCTTTCGTCATCCCCGCGAATGGGTGAACTGAGGCAAAGCGGTGGAGCAATCAGGCGATGCACTCCGGGCGGATGATGCTAAGGCGCGGCAATGGCCGGCACCGATACTAAGGGCGAGCGCATCGCCAAGCTGCTGGCCCGTGCCGGCGTCGCCAGCCGGCGCGAAGCCGAGCGGATGATCGCCGAAGGGCGCGTGAAGCTCGGCGACGCGGTGGTGACCACGCCGGCGACGGTGCTTGCGAGCCTGAAAGGCGTCACCGTCGACGGCAGGCCGGTAAAGGCGGCAGAACCGCCCCGGCTGTTCGGCTTCCACAAGCCTGACGGGCTGATCACCGCGACAAGCGATCCAGCCGGCCGGCCGACGATCTACACCGCGCTGCGCAACGCGCTGCCCCCCGGCACGCCGCGGCTGATGCCGGTGGGACGGCTCGACTTCAACACCGAGGGGCTGCTGCTGCTCACCAACGACGGCGAGCTGAAGCGGGCGATGGAACTGCCCTCAACGGGGGTGCCGCGCAGCTACCGCGCGCGCACTTACGGGGCCATTACCCAGGCCCGGCTCGAGGAGCTGATCGAGGGCGTGAGCATCGACGGAATGCACTATGGCCGGATCGACGCCAACCTTGAGCGCGGCAGCGGCCGCAACCGCTGGATCGAGCTGACGCTGACCGAGGGCAAGAACCGGGAGGTGCGCCGCGTGCTCGAGCATCTGGGGCTCCAGGTCAGCCGGTTGATCCGCGTCGGCTACGGCCCCTTCGCGCTTGACGATCTACCGCGCGGCCAGGCGGTCGAAATCCGGCAGCAGGATGTCGAGCGGTTCAGGAAGTCGCTGCTTGGGGCGCACCACCCCCAACCCCTCGCTGAAGTGGATGGGGCTTCTCCGCAGCGCCAAAAGGCGCCCCCGCCTTTTCAGAGGAAGCGACCGGGGGGCGGTGGCGCCGTTCGCCGACCTAAGCCAACCGCGCGATCATGAGAATCATTGCCGGCCAATGGCGCGGCCGCAGGCTCATCGCGCCCGAGGGCGAGGCCACCCGCCCCACCGCCGATCGCACCCGTGAGACGCTGTTCTCCATGCTCGCCAGCCGGCTCGGCGGTTTCGAAGGGCTCACCGCGGGCGATTTCTTCGCCGGATCGGGCGGGCTGGGGCTGGAGGCGCTGTCGCGTGGCGCCGCGCATTGCCTGTTCGTCGAGCAGGATCCGGCCGCGATCCGCGCGTTGCGTCAAAATGTCGCCGCGCTGCGCGCGCAAGGCCAGTCCGATGTCCGTGCCGCGTCCGTGCTGGCGCTCGGGCCCGCGAAAACGCCCTTGGACCTGCTGCTGATGGACCCGCCGTATGGCAGCGGTGCCGGCGTCGTCGCGCTCGATCGCCTTACCCGGCTCGGCTGGATCGGGCCGGCGAGCTGGATCAGCATCGAAGCAGGACGCGACGAGCGCGTCGAAGTGCGGGGCTATGTGACGGACGCGACGCGCGAGGTCGGCCGTGCCCGGCTTCACCTGCTCCGCGCGGGCTGAGCCGGTGCTACGCCCGCCGGCTTGGCAAACCAAGCTCCGGCAAAGGTGATGAGGCCGGCGGCGGAGAGCAGCAGGCCGACCTGCCGCGCCCCGCCGGCCTCGCTCAACATCTGCGCGGCGATCGGCGCCAGCGCCCCGCCGACGATGCCGCCGCCGGTGAAGGCGACCGAGATGCCGCTGTAGCGGACGTGGACCGGAAACAGCGTCGGCAGCCAGCTGCCGAGCGGGCCATAGACGCAACCCATCACCAGCAGCGCCAGCGCAATCGTTACGAACACCAGCAGCAGCGATCCCGCGCTCAGCCCCGGCCCAAACACCAGCCCGAGCGGAACCGTCGCCGCCGCGCCGAGCAGCAGCACCCTCCTCGATCCCCAGCGGTCGCTGAGCACCGCCGAGGCGACGATACCGACCGCCAGGAACAGATTGGCCGCGAGCTGGACGGCGAGAAAGCTTTCCCGCCGATAGCCGAGCGGGCCC
This sequence comes from Novosphingobium sp., assembly GCA_039917735.1. Lineage (GTDB taxonomy): Bacteria > Pseudomonadota > Alphaproteobacteria > Sphingomonadales > Sphingomonadaceae > Novosphingobium. Next base: position 19,354 of record JBDSIY010000062.1, read on the forward strand.
GTCCCCCGCGCGAGCGCATAGGCGGTGGCGAGATAGAAGATCGCGAAGCATGCGACCACGCCCGCCGCGCCCGCCAGCACCGCTCCGGAGTGATGCCCCAGCAGCCGGGCCAGCGGCACCGCCGGCGGCGCCTCGCGCGCCTGCGCGGCGCGGAACGCGGGCGTCTCGCCGATCCGCAGCCGCACCCACAGCCCGATCCCGACCAGCAGCGCGCTGGCCAGGAACGGCACGCGCCAGCCCCACTCCCTGAAGTCCTGATCGGACAGGCCGAGGCCCAGCAGCAGGAACAGCCCGTTGGCGGC
>JBDSIY010000063.1:0-31178 GCA_039917735.1 Novosphingobium sp.
TTGAGATCACCGGCCACCGTTGGTGGTGGGAGATCCGCTACCGCGACGCCGACCACCCCGATCACGTCGTCACCACCGCCAACCAGTTGGTCATTCCCACCGGCGTGCCGGTGCGGATCGAGCTGACCAGCGCCGATGTCATTCACGATTTCTGGGTGCCCAAGCTGGGGCCCAAGATGGACATGATCCCGGGCAAGACCAACGTCACCTGGCTGGATGCGCGCGATGCCGGGACCTATCGCGGCCAATGCGCCGAATATTGCGGGCTCGAGCATGCGCGGATGGCGTTCGAAGTCACCGCGCTTTCGCCCGCCGCGTTCGCGCGCTGGTCCGTCGCCGAGCGCGCGCCGGCAACCGTCCCGGAAACGCGCGGGCGCGCTGTGTTCGCCGATCACTGCGCTGCATGCCATAGCGTCCGCGGGACGGTGGCGCAGGGGATCTACGGGCCCGACCTTACCCATTTCGCCAGCCGGCCCAGTATAGCCGCCGGGACGCTGCCCAACACCGTCGCGGCGCGGGATCGCTGGCTCGCCGACACCCAAGGGGTCAAGCCCGGCGCGTTGATGCCGCAGGTTCCGCTCGACGATGTCGATCGCGCCGCGGTCGTGCGCTACCTTGGGGCGCTGCGATGAGCCCGGTCGATCCCAATCCGCCGATCTCGCCTAATCCGCCCGAGATCGCCGAGACGCTCGAAGCGGCGTGGGGCGAGGCGCCGGGGCTGAAGGGCTGGTTCGGCAGCGTCGACCACAAGGTGATCGGCATCCGCTATCTGTTCACGGCCTTTGCCTTTCTGATCATTGGCGGGATCGAAGCGCTGGTGATGCGGGTTCAACTCGCCGGTCCCGACGCGTCGCTGCTGAGCCCGGAGCAGTATAATCAGCTCTTCTCGATGCACGGCGTCACGATGATCTTCCTTTATGCGCTGCCGATCCTCTCGGGCTTTTCGAACTATTTGTGGCCGTTGATGCTTGGCAGCCGCGACATGGCGTTCCCGAGGATGAACGCGCTGAGCTACTGGCTCTTCCTGGCAGCCGGGATCTTTCTCTACCTCAGCTTCCCGCTCGGCGCCGCGCCCGATGGCGGATGGTTCAACTATGTCCCCAATAGCTCGTCCGAATTCTCTCCTGGGCCCAACATCGACGTCTATTGCCTGGGCCTGATCTTCCTGGGCATTTCGACCACCGTCGGATCGGCAAATTTTGTTGTCACGCTGTTGCGGATGCGCGCTCCGGGAATGTCGATGAACCGGCTGCCGATCATCGTCTGGGGAACGATGACCGCAAGCGTCGCCAATCTGTTCGCGGTGCCTGCGGTCAGCCTCGCCTGCCTGTTCCTATGGTTCGATCGCAATCTGGGCACGCATTTCTTCGAGATTAGCGGCGGCGGCCAGCCCTTGCTCTGGCAGCATCTCTTCTGGATGTTCGGCCATCCCTGGGTCTACGCGATCGTGCTGCCCGCGATGGGCATGGTGTCCGATGCGCTGCCCGTCCACTGCCGCCGCCCGCTCGTCGGCTACACGCTGGTTGCGATGGCGACCGTGGCGACGATGGTGGTCGGCTTCGGGGTGTGGCTGCACCATATGTTCGCGACCGGCGTGCCGACACTGGCGCTCAGCTTCTTCTCGGCGGCGAGCTTCGTGATCGCAATTCCTTCGGCGATCTCGGTGTTCGCCTGGATTGCGACGATCTGGACCGGGCGGGCGAGGATTACCGTGCCGTTCCTGTTCTTCACCAGCGTCATCCTGTTGTTCGTCATCGGTGGCGTATCGGGCGTGATGACCGCCAGCCTTGCGCTCGACTGGCAACTGACCGACACCTACTTCATCGTCGCGCACCTTCACTACGTGCTGATAGGCATCAACCTCTTTGCCGTCACCGGCGCGATCTACCACTGGTACCCCAAGATGAGCGGCCGGATGATGGACGAGCGGCTGGGCCGCTGGGTGTTTGGCCTGATGTTCACGGGCTTCAACCTGGCCTTCCTGCCGATGCACTGGCTCGGGCTCGCGGGGATGCCGCGGCGGGTTTACACCTACGCTCACAATATGGGTTTTTCAGCGACCAATATGGTCGTGACGATCGGCGCCTTCCTGTTCGCGTTCGGCATATTGCTGTTCTTCACCAACATCTGGCTAGGAGCGCGGAGTGGGCGCGCGGCAGGGCCTAATCCCTGGGAAGGGCCGACGCTCGAATGGGCGGTGTCGTCGCCGCCACCGATCTATAATTTCGCGGTTATCCCGCTGGTCGCCTCGCGCCATCCGCTCTGGGAGGAACGGATCGGCGATACCGGCGAGAAGAGTCTGTTCGCGGAGGGCTTTCTGCTGGACCGCGGCAAGGAAACGCTTGCCGTGACCCCGCTCGACGGCGAGCCCGACGTGATCCTCAAGATGCCGGGCGACAGTTGGCTGCCCTTTGCGCTGTCGGTCGCGCTGATGCCCTTGTTCGGCGGACTGCTGTTGCATTCAACTCTCCTCGCCGCGCTCGGCGCGCTTGCAACCCTGGTGATCCTGATCCTGTGGTATGCGCCCCATGCCGACACCGCCGAAGACGAGGCGGTGCGGGTCTATGGCTGAAGCCAGAACTCTCGACGCACGCCTGCCGATCCACGGCATGGGCCGCGTCGGCACGCCTTGGTGGGGCATGCTCTGTCTGTTCGCGACTGAGGGCATCCTATTCGCCTATCTGATCTTCTCCTACGCCTACCTGGGCAGCCAGGGCTATCAGGCCTGGCCGCCGACGGGCGTGCCTCCCAGCCTGGTGCTGGCAATCCCCGCCACGATCCTGCTGGTCGGATCAAGCTTCGTTCTCGAATACGCAAAGCGCCGCGCGCGCATGGGCGCGGTCGGCGTCGCCCGCCTTGCATTGGCGATTGGTATCCTGATGGGAGCAGCATTCGTCGCGCTCAGCCTCAAGGAATGGTCGGACAAGCCCTTCACGCTTGCCACCAACAGCTACAGCTCGATCTATTTCGTCCTGACCGGCACCCATCTCGCGCACGTCGCGATCGGTCTGATCGCGCTGATCGTGTTGCTGGTGTGGAGCTTGACCGGCCGGATCGGGCCCGGCCATGAGCAGCACCGGACGCTGGCGACGCTCTACTGGCATTTCGTCGACGTCGTCTGGCTGTTCGTATTCGCGACCATCTATCTCTCGCCGAGGCTGGCATGAGCGATTTGCATCCGCTCGCCCGCGCCATCAGCCATCCCTCCCCGGGCAGGCGGGACGTGGGGATGTGGCGTACGATCGGCGGCGTGACGCTCGCCCCAATCGCATTCTCGCTTCAGGTGATCGCCAGCTACGTCGTCGCGGCCAACGGCTGCGGTGCGGGGAACGCGCCGAGCGGCTGGTTGGTGGCGATCAACCTCGCGGCGCTTGCCGCAACGATCGCCGGAATGGCGCTCGCCATCGCCAACTTCCGCGCCACCCGGGACGAGAAGGAGGGTGGGCACAAGCACGTGCAGGAGATCGGCGAAGGACGCACGCGTTTCCTCGCGTATTGCGGGTTGTGCACGAGCGCGATCTTCGGCCTCGCGGTGATTGTCCAGCTCACCGCGATAACCACGCTTTCGGCATGCCCTGGTTTCGCTTCGTTCAACTGATCGCCGCCCTCGCCTTGATTTCGCCGGGCGTGGCGCACGCGCATGGCGGGGAGCCGCATGCGGGTTGGAGCGTCGAACCCGTTGCGCTCGGGCTGCTGCTCGTATCGATCCTCATCTATGGGATTGGGCGCGCGCGCATGACCGCGGTGCAGCGGCGCTCGATCGCGCCCTGGCCGCGTGCGCTGGGCTATGCCGGGGCGGTGGCGGTGCTGGTCGCCGCGCTGTTTTCGCCGATTGACGCTTATGCCGACCGCAGCTTCGCGTGGCACATGCTCCAGCACCTGTTGCTGATGCTGTGCGCGGCACCGCTCATGGCGATATCGAACACGCATCTGGTGGCGCTGTTCGCGCTTCCGATGGCGCCGCGGCGGTGGGTCGGCCGGTGGGTCAATCGTACCCCGGGGGTCAAGGCCGGGGGATCGAGCCGTCTCGCGCCGATCCTGGCGGCGACGTTGTTCGCGCTCGGGCTTTGGCTCTGGCACGCGCCGCGTCTTTATGAGGAAGCGCTTGCCAACGAGCAACTGCATACGCTGGAGCATCTCACCTTCCTCATAACCGCCGCAGTGTTCTGGCGGATGATGTCGACCAGCGGCGATCGGCGTCTGGACGCGGGCACGGCGATCCTGCTCGTCACTCTGGTGGGTCTGCAGGGCAACCTCCTGGCCGCGCTGATAACGCTCGCCCCCAACCCTCTCTACGTGAGCTATGCGTCGCAACCACTTGGCGACCAGCAGGTCGCGGGCTTGCTGATGTGGGTACCGGCCGGAGTGATCTATCTGAGCTCCACGGTGTTTGCGGTTGCCCGGCTTGTCGTCCATGCTCCGCAGTCTCGCGGCGGGCGCGTCCGCCCGGCACACCAAGCCGGCGAGGCGAGAACGTGAGCCGGGTTTGCTCTGGAAGCCGCCAGACGATTAAGTCGCGACCTGGCGAGGGGCCAGGCTAGTCCGGGCCGTGCGGTTGCGGCGCTTGCGTCACATCCTCATCCTTCGAACGCATGGTGCGGATGTGGACGTCTCGCTGCGGGAAGGGGATCTCGATCCCGTTAGCTTTGAACAGCAGCCACACCCGGTTGAGCACGTCCGATCGGACATTGCCGACGCCCGCCTCCGGATCGGCGATCCACACCAGAATGTCGTGGTCCACCGAGCTGTCCCCAAACCCCCTTAGCCATACCGATGGCTTCGGGGTGGCAAGCACGCGCGCCGCAGCGCCCGCTGCCTCGATCATCAGCTGCTGTGCGACGGCAAGGTCGCTGTCGTAGCCGACGCCAACAGGAATATGCACGCGCACGTCGCGGCTGGAATAGGACCAGTTCTCGACCGGCTCGGTCATCAACTGCTCGTTCGGGATCAGATGCTCCTTTCCGTCGCGGGTGACCACCGAGACAGCGCGGACCCCGATTTTGCTAACCGCGCCGAACGTGTCGCCGACCACGATTACATCACCGGGCTTTACCGATCGATCCATAAGCAGGATCAGCCCGGCGATCAGGTTGCCCAACGTCTTTTGCAGGCCGAAGCCGACCGCTAGTCCGAAAGCGCCCGAGAACACCGTGAACGCCGTCAGGTCGATGCCGAGGAGATCGATGCCGACCAACCCGGCCACCACGATCACGGCGATGCCGGCGAGCTTCTGGACCAGCGCACGTTGCGAGACGTCGAGGCCGCGCACGCGGCCGATCGAGTGAAGAAGGACGCGATTGACGACCTTTGCGACGACGAACAACAACGCGACGACCACGATCGAATTAAGGACGCCGAGCAGCGAGAAGCGGCGCGTGCCGAGGGTGAAGCCGACACCGCTGAGACCGTCGATCAACGGTCGCATTCCGCCCAAAGCGCCCGCCGTCGTAGCGACCAGCGCGATCGCGGCGACGACGGTGGCCGTGGCATTGCCCAGACCCGTCGCCCTTGCGATATGGTAGACCAGTATGCCGGTCGCGAACCCGAGCGAGGCGGCGACGATCACCATGCCGATCGGGCTCAGCGCGGCGGAGTTGCCGACTATCAGGAGCAGCAGCGCGATCAGGCCGTAGCGAACCAGAGCATGGACCAGCTTCGTGGTGACGCCGTTCACGCGCCCGGTCCAACGATTGATAGTGGAGGTCAGGCGCGGCGCAGCCCTTCCGGCGACGAGCCAGCCGATCCCATAGGCGCCCGCTGCCAGCACGATGGCGACGACGATGGCGTTGACATCGTGCGACGTGGGGACGTGCAACCCTATTCCGCTCAACCATGCTCGCCAATCCATATACTACGTCTCCTCTGCGTCAGCCCCTGCTCGTGACGGTTGTTCCCTTGCGCGTTGCGCGATGGCGAGCGCAGCTTCGTGCCGCATCAGCCTTCGGCGGGCGCGCCCGCAACAGCCGCGACAAAGCACACCAGGCCGACCACGACAAACCCCGCTTGCGCGGGTCGTCCGCCCTCCCCGGTGCGGAGCGATACCCAAAGCGCGAGCACTGCCTGCATCGCGTAGAACATTGCGAACGCGCGAGACGACAGCGCAATTACCGAAAAGGGATCGGTCAGCCAAACGACCGCGATCGACAGCGCGCTGGCAGCGATGAAGGCATTGCGCACGCTGAGCTTGCGACGCGACACCTCGACCATCAGCCCGCCGGAGCCGATCGAATCGGCGATTGCGGCGCTCAACTGGCTGGAGACGGCGCCGATCAGCACGAAGATGCCGAGGATCGGCGCGACGAGCTTCATGATGTCGAGGATGCCCGCCACGCCTTCGGCATGTTGAGCCTCGTTCAAGAACGGAGTGAGTAGCGCCAGGAAGGCAAGATAGATCGCCGAGGACAGCCACTGCGCATAGCGCATCGTGCGAACCCGCGTCGCCTGATCGTAGCTGTCACCCATGTAGCGCGACGTCTCGAATCCTTGGACGGTGATGAGCAGGCCGAGCAGCAGCGGCACGCCAGCAGCGGAAACCTGCGGCGGCGGCAGGAGGAGCGGCCCGCCGCTCCGCGTCGCCCACCATGCCGCCAGGCCCGCCAGCAGTCCGGCGATGATCCCGAGCTTGACCGAAACGCTGGCATGCGCGGCGTGCTCGATCTTGCGAATGTCGCCCGAAAAGGTGAGCGCCGTCAGCACGACGATAATGCCGGTGACGACGATGTTGGCAACGAGGGGGTGCCATTCCGGCGAGACGCTCAGCGGCTTCATCGTGAACTCGGCGAGCAGCTTCAGGTAATAGGCGACCGAGACAGCGTAGGCGATGGCGAGCATGACCTGCGCGGCCCGCATCGCCCATGCCATCGGATCATGCAGCGAAAGGTTCGGCGCGAGATTCTCGAGGTGGATGATGTTGAAGCGGATGACTGCGCCGGCGGCGTAGGCGATAGCGAGCAGCACGGCCATCGCCAGGATCGCCGCGGCGCCGAACTCCTTGGCGAGCAGCGGTCCACAGATGAGGAATCCCGACCCGATGATCGACGCAAGCGGCGTGACCGTCGCGCGCCATGCCGTGGTGCGGGCAAATCGGCCGAAGGTGAGGAACCCGGTCGCCGCTAGGCCGACCAGTATGGCGATGGTCGATATCAAGCGGGCGCCCTCGCCTCAGGACCCCGCACCAGCTCGATGCGGTTGCGTTGGTCGTGCGTCGCGTCGTTCATCCGAAGCCCTTTCGGATCACGCGGTGCCGCCGAGCCAGGCGGTGCTGTCGCGCAGGCGACGCTTGTAGTCCGGCCAGGCCAGCGCGCGGCGCAACTCGTCGGCGCGCTCGACGACGCGGGCGAGATTGAACCCGGACAGCCCTTCGCGGGAGAGGCCTTCGAGCTTTTCGATCTGGCGGGCGACCGTGGAGAGCCGCGCGGGATCGTCGCAGTCGAGCGAGACCTCTCCCAGCGCCCTGATGTAGCGGAGGGCCGCCACCATGTCGGTCGCGCAATATTGCGCGAGCGCTCCGAACGAACGGTCGAGCAGGCTCTCGAAGGTTTGCGGATGCGCGATGACGCGCAACGCTCCTTCCGGGCCGACGCGCAAGTGTGTGGGTATAGTCCGTCCGGCAAGGTCGGACAGTGCCGCGCTTAGCCAGTCTAGGCAAGTCACCGCAGTGAAGGGATCGTTGACACCGGGAGAAAGCGCGCGCGCCGCGATCTCGACCAGCTCGTCGATGAGGATATGGAGGTCCTGAAGCGCGGACCGGCGCGAGCCGATCGCGAACGCGTCGCGGATGGCATGGGCCGCTTTGTCCCCGCAACGCTCCGGGGGCCATGCCTCGACGAGCGTGCGGCCGACATGGGCGAAGTCGCCGGGCTGATATTGCAGCCGGAGGACGAGGCCGTGCTTGCCGGCCTGCTCCATCAGCGCGTCCTCGTCGATCGTCTGGATGTAACCGGTATGCTTCGCGTTGATCAGCATCCTCTGGCCAGCTTCCTCCGCGGTCGCTTCCTGGCGAAATGTCGGGGGAATGCACACGCCCTCCGCAATGTCGCCTTCGGCCCGGGTCTCGCTGGTGAAATGGGGGAACCGGTGGCCGACCCCCCGGATCAGCCGATCGCCTACATTCTTGATGACGGTGTTGATGTGGAGCTGACTCGGCACGTGATGAATGAAGAAGATCAAAACCGCGATCGAGCAGATCGCCAGCAGTACGCCCACCAGCAGCGCCAGATTGGGCACGAAGCCGACGCCACCGGCCTCATCGGCGGACCGTATCGTGCGCAGCACCACCAGGCAGTAGAGAAAGGTCGCGATGAAGGTGCCGAGCGTCAACTGGTTGCCCCGGTCGGACATGAAGTTGCTGAGCAGGCGGGGGCCGTACTGTCCCGAGGCGTAGACGACCGCGGCGATCGTTACCGAGAAAACGGTGCCGGCCACGGTGATCATCGATCCGCCTATCGAGGAAAGCACCAGGCGCGCCCCATTGGGCCGGGATGCGTAGAGCCAGGCAAACCGGTCCATCCACGCCGACCCCTCGTAGGAGTCGAGCAGGATCATCCCGCCCGCGAGCAGCACGGCGAAGAAGGCCATGATCGTGGGCAGGAACCAGTAGCTCTCGCGCAGATGATCGCCGAGAAGAAGCAGGCGCGCGCGCATCAGCGAGGTGTCGGTGAAGAAATGGGCATTAATCCGTGTCTCGTGGCGCTAAAGGGCAAACCGTCCGCTCCGCGCTTGGTTGCGGGCGCGACGCGAACACGGCGGTGGAGTGGATGAACGCGAGCAAACCCGCGCCGCCGGCGCGTCATACCATGCCGGGCCGCCGCTGGGACGGCATTCCGCTCTACCGGTGGTGGCGCGTGGCCATCGTCGCGTCGGTCGATCACGAGCGCGTGTTGGATCGGATCGTCGATGAGAGCGGCTGTCCGCCGCGCTATCTCTTCATGACGATGATGTCGGCCGGGATAGCGGTGCTCGGCCTGCTGTTGTCCTCGCCGGCGGTGGTGATCGGCGCGATGCTGATCTCGCCGCTGATGAGTCCGATCCTGGGGCTGGGCTTCAGTCTCGCCTTGTTCGACTTCGCCGAGATGCGCCGATCGCTGACGACGCTTGCCATCGGGGGGGTGGCGGCGGTGGTGTTCACCGCGCTGATCGTGCTGGCGTCGCCACTGAAGGCGCCGACCGCCGAGATCCTCGCCCGGACGCGGCCCAACCTGTTCGACCTGCTGGTCGCGCTGTTCGCGGCGCTGGCCGGCACCTTCGCGATCATCCGCGGGCGGGGCGAGACGATCGTCGGCGTCGCCATCGCCACCGCGCTGATGCCGCCGCTGGGGGTGGTCGGCTATGGCCTCGCGACGGGCAACGTGCCGGTACTCGGCGGCTCGCTGGCGCTGTTTGTCACCAACTTCCTGACGATAGCACTGGCAGCAACGGCGACGGCGCGATTTTACGGCTTTGGGCATTACCTTTCGCATCGCCAAAGCTGGGCGCAGACGATCGTGCTGCTGCTGGTGTTCGTGGCAATGGGGGTGCCGTTGGCGGTAGCACTCGGACGGATTGGGCGCGAGACGGTCACCGCGAGCCAGGCCCGGTCTTTCCTGAACGAGAGCTTCGGAGCCAACGCCCGCGTGACCCAGCTCGACATCGACTTCGACCGGCGACCGATTGCTGTCCGCTCAGTGATCATCGCGCCCCGTGCCAGCGCAAAGAACAGCGCCATGCTGGAGACGAGGCTTGCGAAACGGCTCGGGCGACCGGTGAAGCTCCAGCTCGATCAGGTGCTGCTCGATCCGTCCGCAGGCGCATTGGAGGCGCAACGCGCCGAGCTCCGGCAGGCATCCGACAGCGTGTCGGCTGAAGCTGCGACAGCAACCGGCATCGCTCGGCTGGTGGGCCTTGCCGCCGGCGTCGCCCCGGAAACGGTCACGCTCGACCGCGACCATCGTCGCGCGATTGCGACGGCGGCGCCGCTGCCCGGCGCGACAGCGGAGACCTATCGCGCGCTCGAAGCGCGCACCGCCGCCGCCGCCGACGGATGGGAGATTGCCATCGTTCCGCCTCTGGGCGCATTGCCGATGATCCGTTTCGCCGACAACGTCGACACGCTCGACCGGAATGCGCGGGAAGCCGTGGTGCTGTCGGCCTGGGAGGCTCGCCGCTGGAACATCGCCGCGCTGGCGGTGCCGGGGTTGCCCGATGGCGCGGAGCCGCAGCGGCCTCGACTGCCCGAACGCCGGGCGCTTGCGGTGGCCGCCCTGCTGAACACCCAAGGCGTGCGTGCGGTGGCGGCGCCGGATGCTGGGCAGGCATTCACCCTGTCTGCTGCCCAGCCGGGCGGGGGACCGTGATCCACCAGTTGGCACTCACGCCGTTCGACGCCGCCGCGATCCTGATCGTGCTGGCGGCGGTGCTTGGCTATCTCAACCACCGATTCCTGCACCTGCCGCCGTCGATCGGACTAACGGTAATGGGCGCTGTTGCATCGCTGGTCGTCGTCGGCATGGACCGGCTGCTGCCGGGCAGCGGGGTCGGCGAACGGATCGTCCGGTTTATCGACGGGATCGACTTCCACACCGCGCTGATGGATGGGATGTTGTCATTCCTGCTGTTCGCCGGCGCGCTCCACGTCGATTGGAGCGAGATGCGGCGGGGGTGCTGGGCGATCCTGGTGTTGAGCACGATCGGGGTGTTGATTTCGACGGCGGTCGTCGGTTTCGGCTTCCACATGCTGTCGGGGCTGGTTGGTCTCGCAATGCCGCTGATTTGGTGCCTGGTGTTCGGGGCGCTGATCAGCCCGACCGATCCGGTCGCGGTGATGGGCATCCTCAAGCGCGCCAAGGTCTCCCCGACGCTGGAAGCCACGGTCGCGGGGGAAAGTCTCTTCAACGATGGTGTCGGCGTCGTGGTGTTCGCCATTCTCGTCACCGGAGCGCTCGGGACCGAGCCTTTCTCGGCTTGGAACGCGAGCGCGTTGTTCGCGGTCGAGGCCGGAGGCGGCGTGCTGCTCGGCCTCCTTATCGGCTGGATCGCGTTCCGGGCGATGCGATCGATCGACGAATACAATGTCGAGGTGATGATCAGCCTCGCGGTCGTCATGGGCGGCTATGCGTTGGCAAGCCAGTTGCATGTCAGCGGCCCGGTAGCCATGGCGGTGGCTGGCCTGATCATCGGCAATCACGGCGTGGCGCATGCGATGAGCGATATGACGCGCGACTATTTGCTGAAATTCTGGTCGCTGATCGACGATATCCTCAACGCCGTACTCTTTCTGCTGATCGGGCTGGAGGTCGTCACCATCCCATCGGACCCGCGGCTGCTGGTGCTGGGGATCGCCGCGATTCCTCTGGTGCTGCTCGCACGCGGGGTGGCTGTGGTCGCGCCGCTGGCGGCGATGCGGCCGTTCCTGTCGCTCGGGGCGCTTGCGCCGGTGACGCTTATCTGGGGCGGTCTTCGCGGCGGCATCTCGGTCGCCCTGGCGCTCGGGCTGCCGGACGGGCCAGCGCGCTCCGTGGCGCTCGCCGCCACCTATGTCGTCGTGCTGTTCTCGGTCATCGTCCAAGGCGGGAGCGTCGCGCGCGTGCTGGCATGGATGACCCACCGCCACGCGACGAAGCCCGGTAACGCGCCTTGATTGCGTCGCCGCCCTTCCTGAGCGCGCTCATCCTGCTCGGCGCGCTCGTGCTCTTCGTGTCGGAGCGCGTGCGCCACGATCTCGTCGCGCTGGTCGCCTTGATCGCCTGCATCGCGATGGGGCTGGTCCGGCCGGCGGACGCCTTCGAGGGGTTCGCCGACCCGGCGGTGCTGGCGGTCGCGGCGATCCTAGTCATTGGCCGCGCGGTTGAGCTATCGGGCGTCGCCGCCGCCTTCGCGCGGGTGGCAATCCCCGAGCGGTCCGGGTTTACCGTCAGGATGTCGGCGCTGCTGCTGGTCGGCGCGGTGCTCTCGGCTTTTATGAACAATATCGCCGCGCTGGTCATCACGATGCCCATCGCGACCGAGATCGCACGCGCCGCCCGCAGGCCGCCGGCGGCGACGCTGATGCCGCTCGCCTTCGCAACGATCCTCGGTGGAATGACGACGCTGATCGGCACGCCGGCCAATTTGATCCTGTCCTCGGTACGGGAGAAGGAGCTCGGCGCGCCATTCGGCTTCTTCTCGATGACGCCGGTCGGAATTGCCGTCGCCGTGATCGGCCTCGGCTATCTCGCGGTGCTCGGCTGGCGGCTGCTGCCGGTGCGCCAAACCGAAGGCCAGCGGTCCCGCCCACCCTGGCGGGTTTACGAGCTGGTGGTGCCGGATGAGTCCGCGGAATGGTCGTCTGGAACGCTGTTGCCGGTGCTACGCAGGGCGCCAGCGCGGCTGCTCGCCGTTTTCAGGGGCGGCGCGCGCCTGACTGCCATACCGCCAAGCGGTGTTGCGGCTCGCGACCGCCTCCTGATCCTCTCGCGCAAAAACCAGTGGGTGACGGCCGAGCGTACCGGACTGGAGGCCCAGGCCGACCCTGCCGCCGCGACGGACGCTGTAACGGCACGTGTCGCTGTTGCGCACGGCTCGTTCCTGATCGGACTCGGGCACGCTGATGTCGCGGCGCGGAGCGAGGGGGAATTGGCGGTGGTCGCCGTTGGCCCGCGCGCCGCGCGTCGCAAGGTTCCCCTCGCTCAGCTCCGCATCGAGGCCGGAGACCAGCTCTTTATCCGCGGCTGTCGTGACGCCATCGCCCGGTTTGCCCCTCGCGCGCGGTTGCTGGAGATCGATCGGCTCGATGCCGTGCCGCTGGCGCGCGGGCGCTCCGCCGCCATCCTTGCGGTCTTCGCCAGCGCGATCCTCGCCATCGTCGCGGCCGGCGTCTCGCCTGCGCTGGCCTTCCTCGTCGCCGCGGCGGTGCTCGCGGCTGCGCGACTGATCCCAACCGACGAGGTCTATCGCTCGATCGACTGGTCGGTGATCGTCCTCCTCGCCGCGATGATCCCGGTTGGCCGCAGCTTCGAGACGAGCGGCGCCGCCGCGATCGCGGCACAGCTGCTTGGTGACGCGCTGTCGGGGTCGCCGCTGTTCGTCGTGATCGCTGCGATCTGCAGCGTGACCCTGCTGCTCTCGATCTTCCTGAACAACGTCGCGACCGCGATCATCATGGGACCGCTGGCGATCGACGCCGCGCACCTGCTGGGTGTCAGCCCCGACGCAGCGCTGCTCGCCGTCCTGATCGGCGCCTCGGCGGATTTCCTCACGCCGATCGGACACCAGAATAACCTGCTGGTCATGGGTCCGGGCGGCTATCGCTTCACCGACTATGCGCGGATGGGAGCCCTGCTCGTGGGCTTGGTGGTGGTCACCGCAGCGGCGGTGCTCTCGCTAGGTTATGCGTAATCGGATGGGGCGAATGTGAAGCCCGCGCCCGTTCGGTTTCGTTGCGCTACGATGGGCTGGATGCCATTGAAGGGAGAACGCCCAGCCTATCGCGGCAACATTTATTACGATCCGCGTTAACGCGGAAGGGACAGATCGATTGGATCGATGTAGGTTGGCAGCGGAACGGACGAGAGAGCCGGCGACAGGTGGGGAGAGACGGCTTTGGCGAATGGTGGGACTGGGGCGGCTGAACGCGTAAATCTGGGCTTCATTGCATTGATCGTCGCCGTGGCAACGATCGGCGGGTTTATGTTCGGTTACGATTCGGGCGTCATCAACGGCACCCAGAAGGGGCTGGAGGCCGCATTCGGACTTGGCCGGCTCGGCATCGGGGTCAACGTCGGCGCGATCCTGCTTGGTTCGGCGATCGGCGCCTTCATCGCCGGGCGCTTGTCGGACACAATCGGACGGCGCGGCGTCATGCTGGTGGCGGCGGCGTTGTTCCTCGCCAGCGCTCTGACCGCCGGGCTGGCGTCGACCTCGGCGCTGTTCATCTTCGCCAGGATCGTCGGCGGGCTCGGCGTCGGCGCGGCGAGCGTTACCTCTCCGGTGTATATCTCCGAGGTCACTCCCGCCGAGATTCGCGGCCGGCTCTCGAGCGTCCAGCAGGTGATGATCATCACCGGCCTGACCGGCTCATTCCTCGCCAACTATTTGATCGCACATTATGCGGGAGGCTCGACCGCGATGTGGTGGGCAGGGCTGCAGGCCTGGCGGTGGATGTTCCTGCTCCAGACGATTCCCGCCGCGATCTACCTTGTCGCGCTGCTGACCATCCCCGAATCGCCGCGCTTTCTCGTCATCAAGGATCGCGAACCCGAGGCGGAAAAGGTGCTGACGCGTCTGTTCGGCCCTGCGGAAGCCCGGCGCAAGATCGGCGAGATCCGCGCCAGCCTCGCTGCCGATCATCACCGTCCCCGCCTCTCCGACCTGATCGATCGCGGCACCGGGCGGCTGCGTCCGATAGTCTGGGCGGGGATCGGCCTCGCCGCGTTCCAGCAGCTGGTCGGGATCAACGTCGTGTTCTACTATGGAGCGACACTGTGGCAGGCGGTCGGATTCTCGGAAAGCGATGCCCTCCTGACCAACATCCTCTCGGGCGTATTGTCGATCGGCGCCTGCCTGCTGACCATTGCGCTGGTCGACAAAATCGGACGCAGGCCACTGCTGCTGATCGGCTCGGCCGGCATGACGGTAGCATTGGCAACGGTCGCCTATGCGTTCTCCACGGCGGTGACCGGCGCCGATGGCGCGGTGTCGCTGCCAGGGCACAATGGCGTGATCGCGCTGATCGCCGCCAACGCCTACGTGGTGTTCTTCAATCTCAGCTGGGGTCCGGTGATGTGGGTCATGCTGGGCGAAATGTTTCCCACCCAGATTCGCGGATCGGGGCTCGCGGTGGCCGGCTTCGTGCAATGGATGGCCAACGCCGCGGTATCGGTCAGCTTCCCGTCGCTGGCGGATTCGCCCGGGCTGGCGCCCACCTACCTGGGCTATGCGATATTCGCGCTGATCTCGTTCTTCTTCGTTCGCCTCATGGTCCACGAAACCAAGGGCCGGGAACTCGAGGAGATGCGCGGGTGAGACACCGCGGATCGCGCCTTCGCCTCAAATCCAGAACATCGACGCAGCGGTAAAATCGGGAGCCTGAAAATGCCGGGAAGACGCGACGTTCTCGTCGGCGGGCTCGCCGCCAGCCTGCCCTTGCCGGCGCTTGCCGCGACCCGGGCGGGCGTCAGGCCGCGCAGCGCGTTCACGCCCGGCGAGGTCTGGCTGGACACCAAGGGCGAGCCGATCCAGGTTCGCGGCAGCTCGATCATCCAGGTAGGCGACACCTTCTACTGGTATGGCGAGAACAAGGAGCGCACGACCGGCAAGGACAAGATCTGGCACTGGGGGATGCGTGCCTATTCGTCGAAGGACCTCTACAACTGGACCGACCTCGGCACCTTCATCCCGCCGCAGCCGAACGATCCCGCATCACCGCTCCACCCGTTCCAGTTCGTCGATCGGCCGCATATCCTCTTCAATCAGGCGACGGGAAAGTTCGTCTGCTGGATCAAGCTCCTCGCCGACCAGTACCAGACGCGCACCGTGCTGGTCGCCGACAGCATCACCGGACCCTATACGATCGTCCGTTCGGGCATTCGGCCGCTCGGCATGGGTGCGGGGGACTTCGATCTCGTCGCCAGCCCCGACGATCACAAGGCCTATATGTTCTTCGAGCGGGTCCATACCGAGATGATCGTCGCCGATCTGACCGACGATTACACCGGCTTCACCGGCTATTACTCGACTCACCTGCCCCGCCCCGGCCCCCCCGAAACGCGCGAGGGGCTGGCCTATTTCCGGCGCGGCTCAAAGCATTACATCGCCAGTTCCGGCACCACCGGCTATTTCCCCAACCCGTCGGAGGTTGCGATGGCCGAGACCTATCACGGTCCGTGGACGACGCTGGGCGGGCTCGACCGGGGAGACCGGACAGAAACCTCGTTCAATTCGCAGATCAGTTCCGTGTTCAAACACCCGGGCAAGAAGGACCTCTACATCGCGATCGCCGATCGTTGGAACGGACCTTTGTCGGGGCCCGAGTTCGACAGCGGCGAACTGTCGCGAAAGCTGCGCAAGGCATTCGCCGATCGCTTCATCACCAACCACATGGATGCCGAGGACGAGCGCATGATGCAGCGCTACGGCGGACTCGACGTCAATACCTCGCTGGGCCGTCACGTCTGGCTGCCGATCCGCTTCGATGGCGACCGCCCCTATCTGGAGTGGCGCCGGGAATGGTCGCTGAGTGAGTTCGCATGACCTCTGGTTGACGATCACGCAGGCGGTCTTGGTGGCGCAACAGTCAACTTGACCGACTTGAGCACGGCGGAACTGGAGCCGGCCGAGATGGTGAACTCGCCAGGCTCGACCGTCCATTTCATGCCGACATCCCAAAAGGCGAGGTCGTCGGGCGTGAGCGTGAAACGCACCGTCTGGCGCTCGCCAGGCCGCAGGGCGACACGACGGAACGCCTTGAGTTCGAGGATCGGTCGCGGCACCGAACTGATCTCGTCGCGGATGTAGAGCTGGACCACCTCGTCGCCCGCGCGAGCGCCAGTGTTGGTGACCTCGACCTCGATGTCGGCGCTTTCCCCAACCGCGATCTGGGGGCGCGAGAGGCGCGGCGCGGCGATGTCGAAAGTGGTGTAGCTGAGCCCGTGGCCGAACGGGAACAGCGCCTTGCGTTCACCCTCGATGTAGCGGTTGACGTCGGCGGATGGATGGCGGTTGTAGAACACCGGCAGCTCGCCCACCGAGCGCGGGAATGAAACCGGCAGCTTGCCGCCCGGGTTGACCTTGCCGAACAGCACATCGGCAAACGCAAGGCCGCCCTGCTCGCCGAGATACCAGCCTTCGATCAGCGCGTTGGCTTTGTCGGCGAGGCGCGGCACTGCCAGCGGGCGGCCGTTGAGCAGCAGCGCGACGATCGGCTTGCCAGTGGCGATCATTGCTTCGACGAGCTGGTCCTGCCGGCCCCACAGGCCCAGCGTCGAGCGATCGCCCGGCAATGTCCATGCGACGGCTTCGCGCGTGATCGCCGGGATGTCGCCGAGCACCAAAAGGATCACGTCAGACCGGCTGGCGAGCTCGCTCGCCTCGGTGATGCGCCGCATGTCATCCGCTTCGGAGACAGAAGCGTCCGCCGAGTAGCTTCGGTGCCGCCCGAGCACGTCCGGCGGGGAGATCCACACCCCTTCCGCATGCTCGACGACCATGCCCGAAGGCGCGGCGCGGCGGACGCCGTCGAGAATGCCTACGCCCTGGTCATGAAACCCCGAGTATCCGCCGTAGAGTGGCTCGACCGCGTTGGGACCAATCACCGCCAGACGCATCCCCTTGCCTTGGTCGAGCGGCAGGGTGCCGTCGTTCTTGAGCAGGACCAGCGCCTTTTCCGCAGCCTTGCGGGCGAGCGCGACAGCGGCCGGTGTCCGGGTCTCGCGGCGGATGCGGCGGATGTCGAGGTAAGGGTTCTCGAACAGGCCGGCCTCAAACTTCAGGGCGAGTACCTGTGCGACCGCAGCGTCAAGTTGCGTCTCACTGACCCGCCCCGCCCGCACCAGCTCTGGCAGCCGCGCGTAGCTGGCGCCTTCGGGCAAGTCCGCCTGGACCCCCGCGTTCATCGCCAGCACCGCCGCGTCGTCCTTGTTCGCGGCAACGTGGTGGTGGGTGACGAGATTGTCGACCCCGCCATAGTCGCTGAAATATGCGCCCTTGAAGCCAAGCCTCCGCCGCCCCTCACCCTGGAGCAGCGGGACATTGGCGTGCGACGGAACGCCCTGGATCTCGTTGTAGGAGGGCATGATGATCGCCGGATCGGCGCGCTCGATGATCCGCGCGAACGGTACGAGGTAGGTCCCGCGCAGCTCGCGATCGCTCACGTCGGCCGGGCCGATGTTGAGCCCGCCTTGCGGAGTGGCATGGACGAAGTGCTTGAGCACGGAGAAGACCCGCTGCGGACCGAGCGGCCGCTGGCGGCCCTGGAGGCCGCGCACCGCCGCTACACCCATTTCGGCAACCAGCCGCGGGTCTTCGCCGAAGAACTCCTCGACGCGGCCATAGCGCGGGTCCCGCATCAGATCGACGACAGGCGTCAACGCGACGTGAGTACCCCGCGCCCGCGCTTCGCGCGCGGCTACGGTGAACACCTGCTCGACCACGTCGGGGTCCCAAGTGCTGGCCAGCGCCGGGGGGACAGGGAAGATCGTCGCATCGTTGGCAAGTAGGCCGTGGGCGAGTTCATCGTGGAACAGCGCGGGGATACCGAGCCGGGTCTGCTCGACCAGGAAGCGCTGCAACGCGTTGGCCAGCGCGACGGTATCCTCGAAGCTGCGGAACGGCTGGACGTCCCAAGCCGGATAGCCGCGTATGTCGGAGATGCGCGAAAGCTGGCCGATGCCGTGCGGGATCGCGACCCTCGCCTTGGCTTCGGAAAACCGCCGCTGATCATCGAGGAAGCCGACCTTGGTTTCCCACATGCAGCGCAATTGCGCCGCCTTCTCCTCCAGCGTCATCCTCGCGAGGAGGTCGCTCACCCGGGCCTGGATCGGCGCTCGAGCGTCGCGATACGAGCCCTTTCCGGCGGCGATAACCGCAGGAGCGGCAGCCAGCATGGTGCTCGCCAGTAAGGCGCGGCGAGTTAGCTTCAGGCAGGACGGCATCGGCAGGCTCTCTCCCTCACGCGAGCAACTTTTCACGCGCCGTCTCGCTAGACCCCGGCATTACGCCGGATCACTTGCTTGTACCATGCGGCGCTGAGCTTGGGGGCCACGCCGCTATGCCGCAAACCGGGATCTCGGATCTCGCATCGTCCTGCCGTGAACCCTGTAAGCGGCGCTGCGAACCCGCCGGGCGGGCCGCGATCGTTGCGTCACAAGCTCATGCCTCCGTCGATGACGATATTGCTGCCGGTCATGAATTTCGCCTCATCTGACGCGAGCAGCACGGCGATTGCGGCGATCTCGGACGGGTCGCCGAGCCTGCCCATCGGCTGGCGCGCGACGAACGCGCTTCGGGCGGCCAACATGTCGCCGCTCGCGGCCCAGCGTTCCTGCAAGGACGGCGTCTCGACCGTCCCCGGGCTGACGCAATTGCAGCGTATCCCCCGGGCAATGTAGTCGCGCGCGATCGACATGGTCAGGCCGATCACCGCCGCCTTGCTGGTGGCGTAGGCGAAGCGATCGGGAGCGGCCCTGACCGACGAAACCACCGAAGCGATATTGACGATCGAACCATCACCTCTGTCCAGCATGCCCGGGAGAAACGCGCGCGCGGTGAGCATCATCGAGCGTACGTTGATGCTCATGCTGCGGTCGAACTCCGCCGGCGTGCAATCGAGCAGCGCGCCGCTCGCCACATAGCCTACACAGTTTATCAGCACGGAGACGTCCCGATGCTCGCTGGACAACCGCGCGACCGCCGCTTCGTCGGTGACATCGAGGATCCGCCGTTCGATGCCGTCGTCCTCGCCCTCCTGCTCGAAACGCAGGTCCGCGGCGATCACTCGGGCGCCTTCGGCGCTGAGGGCGCTGGCGATGGCCCGGCCGATCCCTTGTGCGCCGCCGGTAACAAAGCAGGTCTTTCCGCACAGGCGGCCGCTCACGCGCGCACCCTCTCCCGTTTTCGTCCTTCGCATACCCGCAATGGGCGAACGAAGCGGGATGGCGTCGGGCAGGTCATCGGCGCAGCAACCTGATCCGCACGACGGCCAGCTTTTTGGCCGGGAACAACTCGTGCCGCTCGTCGCCATTGAGTGTTCGGCCGGCGATCCACTGCCCCTTTTCGAACCTGCCCTCTTGCGCCGAATCGATCTCGATCTGCGCGCCGGGAAGAGCGAACTGCAGTGAGACGGCGCGGGCGACGACGAGGAATTCCTCCTCCCCGGTCTGGATGACAAGCCCATAGCCTTGCGCCTTCTCGGCCGCCGCCGCGCCGGTGCCTTCGCCGAAGATCCCTTCGGTCGAGCGCGGCCCCTGTACCGTGATTTCATAGCCCCCGAGCGCCAGCTTCCCGACACTGCCGGAGTCCGAACGAAACCCGCGGATCCGGCCTTCCTGCTGAGCCTGGGCAATCTGCGGCGTCATTGTTTTGAGCACCCGATAGGCTTTGAACAAGTCGCCATCGTCCGGGACGTCTTCGATCCCGAACGGGGAAAAGCCGATCGCGCTGAACTGCGCCAGCGCGACGAACAGATTGCCGGTTACAGGCTTCGCCTCGGGAACGAAGATCGGGTTGTTCGGCCGATGGAAGTCGGCAAGCGTGCCCGCGAAATCATCGATATAGATGTCCGGGGACAGGAACGCGAGGCTCGGCGCCGCGACCTTCCAGACGTCCATCATCCGCGCCACGGCGCCGCCGCTGGGATAATCGCCCGGCTCGGGCGACTTGGCCTGCGGCCCGAGCCAGGCGTTGGTGTACATCGGCAGGCGGTACTGCGCGGCACCGGCCTGGGCGATCCGCTCGATATAGCGGCCAAAGCCCCAGGCCATGAAAACCTCGTCAGCCGCCTTGTCGCTGCCGAACACCTGCGCCCAGGTGCCGGAGGAAGGGAATCCCTGCCGTCCCCATGTGTCGCGCAGGTTAGGGCGCAGGGTTTCGCGGTTCGCCTGGATGGCGCTCATCAGTTCGGCTGGCACCTGCTGGGACCAGGCCTGGTTCGCCAGCTCGGAACGGTCGCGACTGTCACCGATCAGCCCGACTTCGTTCTCGACCTGGACGAGGATGACGGTGCGATCCTTGTCCACCTGACGGATGTGCCGCATCAACGCGGCAAAGGCGCGGGCGTCAGCCTCGATCAGCCGTTCGTTGAACGCGCTGAGCGCCACCCCGCCGCGCAGGAAAGCGGCAATGCCTTGCAGCTTGGCGTTCGGATCGCGCACCGCCCGGGGAAAGCGGGCCTGGTCGCGTCGGACCCAGCTTGGCGCGTAGGTGGACTCCGCGTTCTTGTACGCGCCGAACCATATCAGCACCATGCGGATGCCATGCGCGCGGGCCTGGCGGATTTGGTCGTCGACCGCAGCGAAGTCGAACTGGCCCTCCGCCGGTTCCACCAGCTCCCAGCTCGCCGTGCCGATGACAGTGCCGACATGGTTGCGGGCAAGCCGGTCCCAGATCGGCGCCATGTACTCCGGGCTCGACCCGCTTGAGTTGTGGAGCTCGCCGCCCAGCGCCAGGTAAGGCTTGCCGTCGACGATCAGCTGGGTCACCTGCCCCCGGCGCTCGACGTGGGGCAGCTCTTGCGCGCCTGCCGAACCAATGGTGAGCCACAACCCGAAAAGCAGGGTCAGCAGCCGGAGCAATATGCCATTGTCGTTATTCATGGGAATGGTCTCGCGCAAGGTTCAGGCTGGTTGTCGATTATGGCGGGTGGGCAGCCGATTCAGACTTGAAGCGGCAGGATGATGCCAGCCGGCGGCGGCCCCGAAACGATGCTGCTTGCCTGGGCCGCGACGACCTCCGACAAAGCTCCGGTACGATGGGAGGGCGTGCTCATTCGTTGTTATCCAGCTCCCAGGCCCCGCCCTCGATGGCGATTGCCCACCTTCAATGACGATCAAACGCGCTTCGCTCAAGCCCGGAATGGACGAAGGTAAGCGCGCGGTCCACAGACCTGCGCTCCGGACGCTCCGCGGACCCTCGCGACACAAACACGAACTGACTGGGCATTCGTTGACGGAGGTCAATCGACTGATATTAGAGCGCTGCGCAAAGCAGCGTCCGGAGAATGCAGATGAGGCTCAAACATCGTCGAGCGATCCGGTGTGTCAAATCAGCCCCGCCCGAAGCGCCTGCCAGGCGGTTGCCAAGGCCGACAGTGGCGGCCTCGATCATGGCCGTCGCTTTTGCTTTCTCGATCGCCGGGATGCCTGCCGCCGCGCAGCCGGCCCCGGCAATGCCTCAAATGTCGCAGCTTCCTCCGATTGCAGCGATTCCCAGGCCCGCCAACAAGGACGAACTGCCTCTGTACCCCGGCCACATGGACAGGGCGAAGGGCGGGGGCGAGCAATGGGAATCGTACCTGGGCGGGCCGATCGTTCGGAACGTGACGACGCCGACGCTGACCCCGCATTTTCCTGCGCCGGGCCACGCCAATGGCACCGCGATCATCTATGCTCCCGGTGGCGGATTCCGCTATCTCGGCATGAACGACGCCGAGCCCCGCCTTCTTGCCGACCAGGGCGTCACCGTTTTCGTCCTCAAGTACCGGACCATTCCGACGGCGCGCGACTCCCGCACGTTCCTGACCGATCTGTTCCGCTTTCTTGGCGAGGCCGTCGCCCTGAATCGCCAGCCGAACGCCTCGTCGGCCGCGGCGCTGCAAGCCACCCCCGAGGCAGTGGAAGACGGGCTGGCTGCGGTTCGCCTGATCCGGAGCCGCGCGAAGGAGTGGGGCATCGATCCGGCCAGGATCGGCTTCATGGGCAGCTCCGCCGGCGGCATGACAACGCTCGATGTCGCCCGCACCAGCGACGCGCTGGCAAGGCCGAATTTCGCCATAGCGACGATCAGCCCGAAGAAGATCGGCGACGTTCCCTCGAGCGCGCCGCCGCTGTTCGCTGCTGCCTCGAACGATGATCCACTCTTCCCCGGCACGACCGAGAACCTGGTGGCCGCCTGGAGCAAGGCCGGAGTTCCTGTCGAGGCGCACTTCTACGAGCGCGGCGGACACGGTCTTCCCAAGGGCACGAGCAGTGAAGGCTGGTTCGACGCGCTCCTCGGCTGGATGAAGATGCATCGCTGGCTCGGCATGACCGGATAGCTTCATGCAATTTCACGCCGACGCGGCAGGACGTCCTTCTTGCCAAAATGACAGAGTGGATCGGAGCGGGTCATGATCGAAGGGCGGTTTCTCGGACGCGTGGCGGTTATCACCGGCGGCGCTTCAGGCGCGGGCAAGGCTGTCGCCGGGCGCCTTGTCGCAGAGGGCGCGAAGGTCGCATTGTGGGACATGGACCAAAACGCGCTCGCGGCCGCACAGGACGAGACCGGCGCGGCGCTGACGCAACTCGTCGACGTGACCGACGGGCAAGCCGTCGTCGCCGCCGCGGAAGAGGTCAACCGTGCGCTCGGCCGACTAGATTTGCTGCTGTGCTCGGCAGGGGTGACGGGCGCCACCGCCCCGGTTGCCGACTATGACCTCGCCGAGTGGCGGCGGGTCATCGACATCAACCTGACCGGCGTCTTCCACGCCTGCCGCGCGACGGTCCCCTTCATGCGCGCGAACGGCTACGGCCGTATCGTCAACATGTCGTCGGTGGGTGGCAAGGAAGGCAATCCCAATGCCGCCGCCTATGCCGCATCGAAGTCCGGGATACTTGGCTTCACCAAGGCGCTCGGCAAGGAGCTGGCGACAAGCGGCATCCTGGTCAACGCGGTGACGCCGGCGGTTTTCCGAACGCCTTTGCTGGGCCAGATGCCGCAATCGCAGGTCGATTACATGGTCGCCAAAATCCCGATGGGCCGCGTCGGCGAAGTCGAGGAGGTGGCCGCTCTGGTCTGTTGGCTGCTCAGCGAGGAATGCAGTTTCTCCACCGCCGCGACCTTCGATATATCGGGCGGTCGGTCGACCTACTGATCGACCTGAGTGCCTTGTGGCGAAGCTTGTACGCCTCTGGCGTGCCCTTGCCAGAGCAGTCCCACTGATTGGATCACCTGGGTCCTATCGGCGATACTGGGTCCTATCGGCAATATAAGCGGGTAACGGACGTCGCTGGTCCCTGTGCTTGCGACTCACCCTCCACTTCGGATCGACACACCGGCCACAGTCGGGTCCGACAATCATCCGTCCCGCTCGCCGATCTCGACGAAGTTTCCATTGTTGTTTCCCCGGTGCAGGCCCGCTTGGTTGATTGCTCATTCACCCTTGTCCAGACTGCCGCCTCGACCATCGCGCTGGGCGAGCCGCTGGGCCCGCTTTATCGGGGCTGCTTGGTGATGGCCGTCACTTCACCCGCACTGCCAGTCAGCCTCAGGTCGAAATCGACCGTGTCTCCAACCTTCGCCGCATCGGTGATCGCGGGCGCCGCCTTGAACGCCATCGTCATCGCCGGCCATTTGGCTTCGGGGATCGGGCCATGGTCGAGCGTGATCGTGCCTGCGGCCTTGTCGATAGCGGTGACTGTGCCAAGCCCCTTGGCCATGATCGGCGCAGTGGCTGTGGGTGTCATCGCCATGTTGCCCATGTCGCCGTTCACGGCTGCGGCGGGCGCCGCCTGGTTGGTCTCGGCCGCGACCGGCGCCTCCGCCTTTTCGCCGCATGCGGTGGTCAGGGCGGCGAGGCCGAGGGCAATGGTCAGTCGTGCACGGTTCATGGTCTTCTCCTGGCAGGTTAAACAGGTTGGGAACGGGGTTTTACCCGTCGTCGCCGCAGCAGCAGATAGGCGGCGGGCAGGACAAACATCGACAGCAGCGGCGCGGTCAGCATACCGCCGATCATCGGCGCGGCGATCCGGCTCATCACCTCGGAGCCTGCGCCCGAGCCGAGCAGGATCGGCAGCAGGCCCGCGAGGATCACCGCGACAGTCATAGCCTTGGGCCGGACGCGGAGCAGCGCACCTTCGCGCACCGCCGCATCCACCTGAGCCGCATCGGGATCGATACCGCGCTCCTCCAGGGCATTTTTCAGGTAGATCAGCATCACCACGCCGAACTCGGCGGAGACGCCGGCCAGCGCGATGAACCCGACCCCGGTCGCGACCGACTGGTTGAAGCCAAGAAGATAGAGGATCCAGATCCCACCTGTCAGCGCAAATGGCAGCGTGCCCATGATCAGCGCAGCCTCGTCGAACCTACCGAAGATCATGTAGAGCAGCACAAAGATGATCAGCAACGTGGCTGGCACGACCAGCTTGAGCTTTTCGACGGCCCGCTGGAGATATTCGAACTGGCCCGAATAGGCGATGCTGACCCCCGGCGAGAGCTTCACCTGTTTGGCGACCGCCCGTTGCAGGTCGCCGACCACCGAGGCGAGATCGCGGCCCCGCACATCGACATAGACCCAGGTCGAGAGCCTTGCATTCTCGGTCTTGAGCATCGGTGGGCCCTCGGCGATCGAGATCTTCGCCACCGTGCCGAGCGTGATCTGCTGGCCCGATGGCGTCAGGATCGGCAGTGTTCGCAACCCTTCGAGGCTGTCGCGCAACTCTCGCGGATAGCGGACGCTGATGGGGTAGCGCGCCAGCCCCTCGACCGTCTCGCCGATGGTCTCGCCGCCTACAGCGCCCGAGACGATCTGCTGCACATCGGCGATGTTGAGCCCGAGCCGTGCGGCGGCGGCGCGGTCGATGTCGACATCGACATAGCGCCCGCCGGTCAGCCGCTCGGCCAGCGCCGAACTGACGCCGGGGACGGTCTTCGCAACCGTCTCAACATCATGGGCGATGCGGTCGAGCTGGGCTAGGTCGGCGCCGGATATTTTGACCCCGATCGGACTTTTGATCCCGGTCGCGAGCATGTCGATGCGGTTGCGGATCGGCGGCACCCAGACATTGGCGAGGCCGGGCAGCTTCACCGTGCGGTCCAGCTCGTCGACCAGCTTTTCGGGCGTCATCCCCGGCCGCCATTGATCGCGCGGCTTGAACTGGATGGTGGTTTCGAACATCTCCAGCGGCGCCGGATCGGTCGCGGTCTCGGCCCGGCCGGCCTTGCCGAACACAGTGGCCACCTCGGGCACGGTCTTGATCAACCGATCGGTCTGCTGGAGCAGCTGCGAGGCTTTCGCCGCCGACAGTCCCGGCAGCGCAGACGGCATGTACAGCAGGTCCCCCTCGTCCATGTTCGGCATGAACTCGCCGCCGAGGCGCGTCAGCGGCCAGGCGGTAGTCGCGAAGGCAAGCGCCGCGATCAGCAGCACTGTCTTGGGCCGCCGCATCGACCAGTCGAGCGCGGGCCTGTAGATATTGGTCAGCCAGCGATTGACCGGATTGGACTGCTCGGGGGGAATCTTGCCCCGGATCAGCAGCCCCATCAGCACCGGGACCAATGTTACCGACAGAATCGCCGCCGAGGCCATCGCATAGGTCTTGGTGAAGGCGAGCGGCGCGAATAGCCGGCCTTCCTGTCCTTCGAGGGTGAACACCGGAATGAACGACAGCGTGATGATCAGCAGGCTGAAAAACAGGGCTGGCCCGACCTCGGCGGCGGCTTCAGTGATGACGATCCAGCGCGTCTCGCTTTCGAGATGCTTATCGGGGTGATCCTGCTCCCAGCGCTCGATCTTCTTATGGGCATTCTCGATCATGACGACTGCGGCATCGACCATTGCGCCGATGGCGATAGCGATGCCGCCCAGCGACATGATGTTGGCGTTAACCCCCTGGAACCGCATCACGACGAAGGCCGCCAGCACACCGAGCGGCAATGTCAGGATCGCGACCAGCGCCGAGCGGAAATGCCACAAAAACAGCCCGCAGACGATGGCAACGACGATGAACTCCTCGATCAATTTATGTGTGAGATTGTCCACCGCGCGGTCGATCAGCTGTGAGCGGTCATAGACCGTCACCACCTCGACGCCGGGCGGCAGGCTCGTCGTGAGGTCCGCAAGCCTGTCCTTGACCGCGGCGATCGTCTCTCGCGCGTTCTTGCCCGAGCGCAGGATCACGACCCCCCCGGCAACCTCGCCTTCGCCGTTCAGCTCGGCGATGCCGCGGCGCATCTCGGGTCCGATCTGGACCGTTGCGACATCGCCAAGGGTCACCGGGACACCAAGGGCGGCGGTCCTGAGCGGAACCGCCCGGAAATCGTCCAGCGTCTTCAGATAGCCCGAGGCCCGGACCATATATTCGGCCTCGGCCATTTCCAGCACCGAACCGCCCGATTCCTGGTTGGCTTGCTGGATCGCCTGGACCGCCTGCTGGTGCGTGACACCGTAAGCTGCGAGCTTCACCGGATCGAGCAGCACCTGGTGTTGCTTGACCATGCCGCCGATGCTGGCGACCTCGGCGACGCCCATGACGGTCTTCAGCTCATAGCGCAGGAACCAGTCCTGCAGCGAACGCAGCTGCGCCAGATCGAGCCGGCCACTACGATCGATCAATGCATATTCAAAGACCCAGCCGACTCCGGTGGCGTCCGGTCCGAGCGCGGCGGTGGCGCCCTGCGGCAGCCGCCCCTGCACCTGGTTGAGATATTCGAGTACGCGGCTGCGCGCCCAATAAAGGTCGGTGCCGTCTTCGAAGATCACATAGACGAAGCTGTCGCCGAAGAAGGAGTAGCCACGCACGGTCTTGGCGCCTGGCACCGACAGCATGGTGGTGGTGAGCGGATAGGTGACCTGGTTCTCGACGATTTGCGGCGCCTGTCCGGGATAGGACGTGCGGATGATGACCTGCGTGTCGGAAAGATCGGGCAGCGCGTCGATCGCGGTCGACCGCACCGCCCAAAGACCGATGGCGATGAGCGCCACCACACCGATGAGGACAAAGAAGCGGTTCCTGACCGACCACCTTATCAGATGAGCGATCACCAACTCGCGACCTTTGCCATTCGGCGCACGGTTGGTCCCGCCGGAGGCCGGTCAAATCCGAAGCGAACGCGATCGCCAGGGGTCAGACCGCGCGCGATCTTTGGATCGGGAAGCTGAAAGATCATCGTCATCGCTGGCCAGCCGATCGCCGGTACCGGCTCATGGCTGAGCGTCACCGAAGTGCCGGTGAGCTGCTCGATCTTGCCGACAGTCTCGTACAACGCTGCACTGCCCGCGGGTTTGCCAACCGTCGGTGGCGTGGCGCCACCGATCGGCCGTGCTTCGACACCCGAAAGACTCGCTTCGGAATCAATCAGGAACTGGCCCGAGGCGACGATCTTCTCGCCTTCGCGCAAACCCGCCAGGATTTCGGTATCGCCACCGGATTCGCGTCCCGTCTGTACTTCGGCAGGCCGGTAGCGCCCCTTGTCGAGCGCCAGCATCACTAATGTCCGCGTGCCGGTGCGGATCAGCGCTTCGGTGGGAATGAGCAACGCGGGTTGCGCGCTGCCGCCGAATGACACGGTCGCGAACATTCCGGGCCGCAAGCGGCCGGCGCGATTGGGCAGCTCGATCCGCACGGTGAGGGTTCGACTATCCGCCTGGGTTTCGGGCAGGATCGTCGTGACACGGCCGTGGATCGTCGTGCCGGGGAACGCCGCGAGCGTTGCCTGCACGGCCTGTCCGGGCCTGAGCGGACCGCCGATTGCTTCGGGAACGGCGGCGTTGAGCCAGACCGTGCCAAGGCCGTTGACCTCGGCGAGCGTCTGGCCCGCCGCCAGGGTCATACCGGCCCGAACGTCCAAGGCCTTGATAGCCCCGCTTATCGGCGTCGAGATTGTGACGACATTGTGCGGCCGCCCCGTTCGCTCGACCGATGCGAGCGTGCCCGACGGCATGCCGAGCAGCATAAGCCGCTGGCGCGCCGCCTGGGTCAGCGCCGCGTTGCCGGTGCGGCGGACCGCGAGAAATTCGGCCTGGGCGCCGCCCCATTCGGGAACGAGCAGGTCGGCAAGCGGCGCTCCCGCGCGCACCACGTCGCCCGGTGCGCGACCATAGACTCGTTGTACGAAGCCGGCGCTCCGGGTCTGGACGATCGCAACATCGCGCTGGTTGAATGCGATCGTGCCCGTAGCCGTGAGGCTGCTCGCTATTCCACCCCGGCGGACTTCCACGGTACGGAGTCCCAGCGATTGCGACGCCGCCGGATCGATCCGCACGCCGGGCGCTTCGCCGCCGCCATCATCGGCATATTTGGGGACGAGCTGCATATCCATGAACGGCGATTTGCCCGGCTTGTCGAAATGCTGCGACGGGACCATCGGGTCATACCAGTAGAGCGCCTTGCGGCCGGGATCGGCCGTTTGCGCCGGAGCGGCTTCGCTCCCCCAGTGATAGGCGATGCCATAGCCTGCGCCACCGGCAACGAGCGTGAGCGCGGCGGCGGCCAGACCCAGCCGGGCGCGCGGTGACAGCTTCAGGCTCATCGGTCGTCACTCCGGTAGGTGAGGGTCAATCGGGCGCCATCGGCGGCGACCAGGGCTTCACGGTCGAGGGTGTTGAGGGTGGCGTCGGCAAGCGCGGCATAGGCGTCGGCGACATCGACGAGGCTGGCGCGGCCCGCCGCGTAACTGGCGGTCTCCAGCCTGACGCGCTGGTCGGCAAGCGGCTGCAGCGCGTCCCGCGCCCGCATCCATTGCTCATGGTGCATGAGGTGATCGGCGAAATCGGCATCGAGATTGGCGGCCAGCGCGCGCCGGGCCGCTTCCTGCTCGGCCAGCGCGCGCCCCGCATTCGCCTGCGCCTCGCCAATTCGCGCGTTCTGGCGTTCGCGGGTAAAGAATGGGAGGCTCACCGTCACCCCTGCCGAGACGTAGTCGCCGAACCGCGGGTCGCGGTGTTGATAGGCGAGGTTGACTCCAAAATCGGATCGCCGATCAGCCTCGGCCACACGCACATCGGCATCCGCCCGGCCGACCTGCGCGGCGATCATCTGGATAGTCGGATGGCGATCGAGGCCTGCCCGCAGAACTGCCGCATCGAGCGCGAACTTCGGTCCGGGCCCGGCGATTTCAGGCGATGGGTCGCCAGTCCAGCGGCTCAGCGTCGCGCGTGCCCGCGCCATGTTTGACACCAGCTCGCTCCGGCGATCCTCCATCGCGGCGATGGCCTGCTGCCCAGCGAGGGTCTGCGCCGGCCGGGCGCTGCCGGAGGCGACAGCACTGGGGGTCGTTTCAACCGCCCGCGCCAGGCGAGACAGAAGTCCGTCGAGCGCTGTCACTCGGCGTCCCGCATAGGCGAGATCGATCCAGGCGAGCGCGGTGCCAACCTCGACGGTGCGGGCCTCGACCGCGGTTTCGGTGTCCGCCGCCGTGATGTCGCTATCGGCCCGCGCCTGCTGGGCGTGGCGCTTCGCGAGATTGGGAATATCCTGGGACACGCCAACCCGCGCCATGGTGAAATTATCGCGCTGCGGCTCGAACGCGAGCGGGCCGGAGATTGGGAAACTGTCGATCCCCACAGCCAGAGTTGGATCGGGTAGCGCGCCAGCCGCGCTCCGCGCCGAACGCGCGGCATCAGCGCCCAGCGCCTTCGCCTTGAGTGAGGGCGCATCCCGTCGCGCGCGCTCAAGCGCGCCATCGAAAGTGAGCGGTTCAGCCGACGCAATGCCAGGAAGTGCCGCGAGCAGCGGCGCGCAAAGAAACAATCGCATGGAAAACTCCTGATCGGAGGATCAGGCCGGCATGGTGCACTTGGACCGGCATGCCAGCGGCGGCAGGTAGGGGAACCCGCCGCCACTGCTGGCCTAGCCGTTTATGCGACCTGAAGCGGCCAGATCCTTTGCCTAACCGGCCGAAAAAGGCGACGCAGACGATGCCATGCTGTGCATCTGCTTCATGCAATCAGCAGCGGCGGTGCTGCCCATCTTCATCATGTCACGGTCGCACGCCGCCGCTTGCGTGGCATCGGGCACCCAGACACGCCGCTGGGCCGGTCCCGTGGCACGCGGGCCATAGTGTGGCACCGACTTCCACTCAGGGCGGCCCGACCGTTGGCAGTTGTCAAGCTGGCCAGCGAATGCGGCGACGGGTGCGGCAAGGGCTATGCCGAGCAGGGCATAGAAAACGCTGATTCTCATGACTGTAATCCTTGGCAATAATCGTGGTAGCCGCAGGACGGACAGGATATTGGGCGCGCGACAGGCGCACTACTCCTGTCAGCCTGAAGGCGGGGTTCGATCAGCCAAGGAGGGTTGGTGGTTCCGGTTCGGGAGCAAGGTCACTCCCAAGCAGGACGGTGGTGGTCGGCCAGAAGGCCAGCGACGGATCGGCCGCGCGTGCCGCCAGCGCCGTTGCGTCATTGTGAACGACCATGGGCACGACACAGCCCATCGCGGCGATGCAAGCCAGTGTCATGCCCTGGCAGGGTTTCGGCGCGGGCTGCTGTGGCTTCGCCATCATCTTCCCGCAGTTTTCGGACATCCTGGAATCTGACATGCCGGACATCGTCATCGGCGCGGACACCGCAGGCACAACCGACGCATATGCGACCGCCTGGCTGAACAGACCGATCAGGGCTCCCAGGATTAGAAAGAGGCGAAGCACACGTTTCACAGCCGCTTTCGAATAGGGTAAATTCAGCCTCGGAGCAACGTCATGGGCATCGCCGCAGCCACCTAGTTTTCACCTATACGGCGGGCGGCCCACTTTCGTTACAGGGCGACCGCCGGGCAAGGGTGTCGATAGAACGGAAGATTCTTTCAGGAAATCGG
>JBDSIY010000064.1:0-11777 GCA_039917735.1 Novosphingobium sp.
GCGTTCGGCTTCATGACCCGTGTGGCGCTGCTGGCCGAGAAGGCCGATCATCACCCCGAATGGTCAAACGTCTACAATCGCGTCACGATCACGCTGACCACCCATGATGCCGCGGGGCTCAGCCGTCGCGACCTGGTGATGGCAAGGGCAATCGACGCCCTGCTCTAAGATTCCGAGCGCTGGGGATCAAATTGCGCGGCTTTGCGTTGTCCACCGCGAGGACCGAGTTGAGCGTGGCGGGTGCGCTTGGGCAAGGTCCGTCAGGCATGCCAACCACCGGCTGGGATGCTTGAGATAATTGGGCTGAAATGCGGCGAACCTGATGATGAACGACTTGAACAGCTATCGAACCCGCGCCTTTCGCAGCGATCAGATTCGATCCTGGCTGCCCAAGCCGGAAGGTTCCGAAGGGATCGGCGGCGCGCAGTGCAGGGGAGCCGCACCGCCGGGCCTGAAGCTCGAAGGCCGGCGCATCCTTATTGTCGAAGACGAGCCGCTGCTGGCGCTCGACCTGGAGTTCTCCTGCGAGGACGAGGGCGCGCAGGTTATCGGGCCGGCGATGTCGCTCGACCAGGCGCTGGGCAGGCTTGAAAATAGCCCGGCGATCGATGGAGCGATTCTGGACGTCGATCTTGGCGGACGCGACGTGTACCCGGTCGCGGCGATGTTGCGCGCTCGCGGCGTGCCCTTCATCTTCCACACCGGCCACGGCTCGCGCACCAGACTTGCGGAGCTGTTCCCCGGCTCGGTCACCTGCAACAAGCCGACTTCGCCCGATGCGCTGATCAATACGCTGCTCGTCCTTATGACCTGACGACGCGGTCGGCCTGAGCTACGGCGGCTTGCCGCCCGGCTTGACGGTGCTAGTTTCGTCCGATGGGGTCTGGGCGGCGAATCCTGATCATTGTCGGCACGCGGCCAGAGGCGATCAAGCTGGTCCCTGTGATTGCCGCACTCCGTTCGGACCCGCGATTCGATGCGCGCGTCTGCGTTTCGGCGCAGCACCGCGAGCTGCTCGACCAGGTGTTCGCCGTTGCCGGCATCCGCCCGGATCACGATCTCGACCTGATGCGCCCCGGCCAGTCGCTGGACGGGCTCGTGGCGGCGCTGGTCGAGCGGCTGGGCCGGGTATTGGACGAGGTCGCGCCGGCCAGCGTGCTCGTCCAGGGCGATACGTCGACGGCGATGTGCGGCGCGCTCGCCGCCTACCACCGCCGCATTCCGGTCGATCATATCGAGGCGGGCTTGCGCTCCCACGATCTCAACCAGCCGTGGCCGGAAGAGGGCAACCGGCGGATGATCGGCGCGCTCGCCCGGCTGCACTTCGCGCCCACCGAACGGGCGGCGGCGGCGCTGCGGCGCGAGAACGTCGCTCCGCAACGCATCCATATCACCGGCAACACGGTAATCGACGCGCTGCACTGGGTCTCTGCGCGGATTGCCGCCGATCCCTCGCTCGCCGGCGGTTTGCTCGCGCTCGAACGGCGCTTCGCCGGCAAGCGGATCATTGGCATTACCAGCCACCGGCGCGAGAGTTTCGGTGGCGGTCTCGAGGCCATCGTCGAAGCGCTGCGCCGGATCGCGGCGCGCGACGATGTGGCGCTGGTCTTTCCGATCCACCCCAACCCGCAGGTTCGGCGCGTGGTCGAGCGGGCACTGTCCCGGCTCGACAACGTGGCGCTGATCGAGCCGTTGGATTATCCGCATTTCGTCCGGCTGCTGACCCTCGCCGCGATCATCGTTACCGACAGCGGCGGCGTGCAGGAAGAGGCGCCGGCGTTGGGCAAGCCGGTGCTGGTCACGCGCCGCACCACCGAGCGCCCGGAGGGAGTAGAGAGCGGCACCGCCCGGCTGGTGGGCCCCGATACCGAGGCGATCGTTATCGAAACGGTTCGGCTGCTCGACGATCCCGAAGCCTATTCGGCGATGGCACGCGCGCACAATCCGTACGGGGATGGGAAGGCGGCGGCGCGTATCGTGGAACTGCTGGCGCGGGAAATTTAATTCCTGCCTGGCAGGAGGAGGAATGACGTCAAATCCCGGCGTACCACTGGTAGCCGCTGGAATCCTCCCAATAGCCGCCCTTGCCGCCGTAGAGCCCGGACAGGCTGGCGCGCGCCTCGATGCGCTGGATGAACTTGGCCTGCTTGTAGCCGAGCTGGCGCTCAAGCCGCAGCCGCAGCGGCGCGCCGTGGCCGGTTTCCAACGGCCGGCCGTTCATTCGCCAGGCAAGGATGGTCTGCGGGTGGAACGCATCGGCGCGGTCGATCGATTCGTAATAGGGCGTCGTCCCGAAGCTGTCGGCGCAGTGGAACACGATGTAACGCGCCTGCGGCATCAGCCCGGCCATCGCCAGCACCGACGCGAGCCGCGGTCCCTGCCACATGCCGATCGCGCTCCAGCCCTCGACACAATCGTGACGGGTGATCTGGGTGCGCTGAGGCAGCGCCTTCAGCGCGCCCAGCGGCAGCGCCAGCGGGCGCTCGACCAACCCGTCGATGGTCAGCGTCCAGCGCGCGAAGCCCGAGGCCGCGTCCGCGAGGAAGACGGGATCGGATGCGACGGTATTGCCGTTGGTGCGGAACACCGGCGACATCTGCGAAACCGCATATTCGCGAGCCAGCGCGCCGCGTCCGAGCAGCCCCTGCGATGTGTCGTGCCAGCCGTCCATGTCCTCAATCACCGAGCGGAAACCGGGACTCTGGTTGAGCCGGTCGCAGCCGGGCAGCAGCAACCCGCCCGCGCCGAGCGTGCCGGCGCGCAACAGCCGCCTTCGCGAGAGCGGCGCGGAACTCACGACCGTCGTCCGGGTAAGCGGTACCAGCCGGTGATCATCGAGCGCACCTCATTGAACGGCCCCGCCAGCACGACCATGACGATATGGACGATGAAAAACGCCACCAGCCCGAACGCGCATAGGAAATGGATGGACCGGGCCGACTGCCGCCCGCCCCAAATCCCGGTGAGCACCGGCCAGGCGGCGTCCATTCCGGGCGACATGGCCAGCCCCGTCAGGATCACCAAAGGCAGCAGCACGAACAAAACGCTGGCATAGGCGAGCTTCTGGAGCACATTGTAGCGCAGCGCCGCGGCGCCGGTTGGGAAGCGCAGCCGCGCATGCTCCTTGACGTCGTGCCAGATGTGCGAGGGCCGCCACTCGCGCGCGGGGATATGAATATCGCGCCGCAGATGGCCGTTCACCAGCGACCATATCAGATACAGCAGCAGCCCGAAGGCGAGCACCCAGGCGAAGGCCAGGTGCCAGATCCGCCCTTCGGCAAGGCTGTAGCCAGACGGGATGGTTGCCCACCAGGGAAAGGCGCGGTGCCGCTCGATGCCATCGGGATCGATCCACGAGCCGAGCACGCCGGTCGTGGGCACGGTGAGGGGGCCAATCCGCAGCATGCCGCTGCCGCCCGGCGTCGCGGTGATCTCCAGCCAGGCCGGATCGGGGTTCGCGCCGTATTCACCCCAGTATAGCCGGGGATGCGCGTTGAAGATCATCAGCCCGCTCATCAGCATGACGACCAGCGCCAGCACGTTCAGCCAATGCCACAGGCGGGTCGACAGGCGATGGCGACGCACGAGTTCACCCGCCTGAGCTTGCGATGCATCCGACTGGGGAGCTGGCGGCTCGTGCATATTCCGTCGCGCTCCCGCCACGCTCCGGCGAAAGCCCGAGCACAAGGCGTCTATAGCGGGAAATGAGCCTCCCGGCTAGCGGTGGGACAGGCCCGGATTATCTTCCGCAAGCCGCACCCGCACAGAGTTCTGGAGAAACGCGGTCGAGGTATATTGGCCGACGAGGATCGGGAACTCCATCAGCTGCGTCTCGTCCCAGGTCTTCGCCAGCACCGCCCAGGTTGCGTCTGAGATCATCGCGTCGGCCTGAAGCTCTTCGACGCCCTTGCAGATCGCCGCCTCGTGCTCGGTCCACTCCGGCGCCGAAGAGCCGGTGATCGTGCGGGCGACCTCCTCGGCGGTCATGCCATAGCGCTTGGCGAGATCGACGTGCTCCCCCCATTCATAGGGCGCGCCGATCAACCAGGCGTTGCGCAGCACCGCGATCTCGCGGTCGCGGGGTGGGATGGCGCCCTTGCCGGCGAGCTCCATGCCCATGTCCATCTGCACCTTGAACAGGCCGGGATGGCGCAGCATCGTCCGCAGCAACTCGGGCACCTCGCCGTCCTCGGGAATGCCGAAGGCGAGGCGCAGTTTCCGCGAGATCTCAAGCGCGTCGTCGTTGAGCTCGTTCTCGGCGAGCGGAGCGATGCGCTGCGGCTGGCCGGTTATCTGCGCCATTCGCGCCTCTGTATCGTATCCGCTGCTCACGCGCTGTTTCTCCCAATTTGCTTTCCGCTCCCTTAGGCAGCGATGCGGGGGGCGGACAAGGCCCGTGCGGTGGGCGACGCGCCAGCCGCCGCCTCACTCGCCGAGCAGATGCACCGCCACTTCGCGCCGATGCGGGGCGCGGCGGTGTTCGGCGAGGTAAATCCCCTGCCAGGTGCCGAGCTGCATCCGCGCCCGGCTGACCGGGATCGACAGCGTCACCCCGGTGAGCGTCGCGCGCAGATGGGCCGGCATGTCGTCCGGCCCCTCGTCGTCGTGCGCGTAATACTCCCCCTCGGGAGCGAGCCGTTCGAGCCAGTCGGCGAGGTCGGCGCGCACGGCGCGGGCGGCGTTCTCCTGGATCAGCAGCGAGGCCGAGGTGTGGCGGCACAGCAGGCTCGCCAGCCCCTCTTCGATGCCGGTCGTGACGATCCAGCCGCTGACCTCGCGCGTGATCTCGGTGAAGCCGCGCCCCGTCGTGGCGAAGCGCAGGATGGTGGTCGCTTGGCGCATCCGGCTTTCTTGACGCTTCGACCGATTCGCTTCAACGGACTTCGCAGCGAAGAAGGACGGGAGAGACGCACAGGCCATGATCGAGACCCAATTCAGCACCGTCGAAATCGACGGCCACGTCATGACCGTCACCATCAACCGGCCCGAAGCGCGCAACGCGCTGCACTCCGACGCGAGCTGGGAACTCGGCGCCGTGTTCGACGAATTCGAGCGCGACCCCGAGCTGTGGATCGCGATCATCACCGGCGCTGGGGAGAAGGCGTTCAGCGCCGGCGCGGACCTCAAGGGCACCGGCGCCAAGCAGGACCGGCCGCCGGTGCCGCCATCGGGCTTTGCAGGGTTCACCTGGCGCTTCGACCGCCGCAAGCCGGTGATCGCCGCGGTCAACGGCTCGGCAATGGGCGGCGGCTTCGAACTCGCGCTCGCCAGCGACATCATCATCGCCGCCGAGACCGCGACCTTCGGCCTGACCGAGCCGCGCGTCGGGCTCGCCGCGCTGGGCGGCGGCATCCAGCGCATCGCCGAGGAGCTCGGGCCGAAACGCGCCCACGCGCTGCTGCTCACCGCCCGCAAGATCAGCGCGCAAGAGGCGCAGGCGCTCGGCTTCGTCGCCGAGGTGGTGCCGGCTGACCAGCTGCTGGCCACCGCGCGCCGCTGGGCCGACGAGATTCTCGAATGCTCGCCGGCCTCGATCATGGCGACCAAGGCGGTGATCCGTTCCTACGTCAACGAGGGGCTGGAAGCGTCTAACAAGAACATGTTCGCGATTCCCGAGGTGCGCAGCCTGCTGACTGGTCCCGACGCGCGCGAGGGCCCCACGGCCTTCGCCCAGAAGCGCAAGCCGCAGTGGTCGAATCCAGGGGCCGCTCCGGGGTCCAGCCCGGCATGACCGAGGCAGGCGTCGCGTCGCCGACCGTGCTGGTCGAGCGCCGTGACGCCGTGGCGGTCGTCACCCTGAACCGGCCGCAAAGGCGCAACGGCCTGACTGTCGACATGTGCGGCGCGATCTACGATGCGGTGCGCGATGTCGCCGCGAGCGACGCGCGGGTTCTGCTGCTGCGCGGCGCGGGCGATGACTTCTGCGTTGGCGCCGATATTGCCGACGGCGGCGAGGATGGCGGCGCCGCGCCGGAGACGTTGGCGGGACTCGGGCTGATCCACCACGCGGCAACGCTGCTTCACTCGATGCCGCAAGTTACGATCGCCGCGATCGCTGGCGGCTGCGCCGGGGCCGGTATGGGCTATGCCGCCGCCTGCGACCTGCGTTTCGCGACTCCGGAGGCACGGTTCTCCACCGCCTTCCTCAACGTCGGCGTGTCGGGGGACATGGGCCTCGCCTGGTCGCTGACCCGCATCGTCGGCGGGGCACGGGCGCGCGAAATGCTGTTCTTCCCTGCCAAGTTCGATGGCAATGCGGCGCTCGAGCTTGGCCTGGTCACGCGGCTGTTCGCGCGCGAGGCGCTGCACGACGAGGTGCTGGCGCTCGCCGGGCAATTGTGCACCCGCGATCCCTTCGCGCTGCGGATGATGAAGGCAAACTGCGTTTCCGCCGAACGACTTGATATCGCCGAATTCGTCGACATCGAAACGGCCCGCCACCTGCATGCCACCGGCCGCAAGGATTTTCCCGAGCTGATGGCAGCGTCCTATCGGCGCTTCAAGGGCACTTGAGCGCGCACGAACACCCATACCCACGATTGCCCACGCGAAGGCTGCGGCCGCCAACGAGGATCTTGATCATGAGCACAGAAACCCTCGATTGCTCTGACATCGACCGTTTCCTCGGCAAGCCGATGGATTCCTCGCCGATCCGCGATCCGATCGCCAACAACGACATTCGGCGCTGGGTCCACGCCATGCACTATCCCAACCGGCTGCACTACGACCCGCCATTCGCCGGGGAGAGCCGGTGGGGTGGGCTGGTGGCGCCGCAGAGCTTTCCAATCGCCTGCGACGACGGCCACGGCTGCGCCCCCGCCTGCGTCGGCAAGATCGAGAATTCGCACCTGCTGTTCGGCGGCGACGAGTGGTGGTTCGAGGATCACCGCGTCTTCCCCGGCGACAAGGTGTTCAACGAGCGCATTCCCTTCGACTACGTGGTGAAGGAAACCAAGTCCCTCGGCCCCACCTGCTTTCAGCGGGGCGATAATTTCTATCGCAACCAGAAAGGCGAGCTGCTCGCCAAGCATCGCTCGACAGCGATGCGCTACCGCGCCGATGCCGGGGGCGAGACGGTCAACACCGCCGCCTTCGATGAACCGGCCTGGAGCAAGGAGGAGCTCGACGCCCTTGAGGATCGCAAGTTCGCCTGGATCCGGATGCTGCACGATCTCGGCCACAAGGAGCGGTGGTGGGACGATGTCGAGATCGGCGACACGCTGCCCGAGCGCGTCTTCGGGCCGCATTCGATCGCGAGTTTCGCCACCGAATGGCGCGCCTATCTGGTCAACACCTGGGGGACGATGGACCTGCGCAAGCAGGACCTGCTGGCGCTGGGCTTTACCCCCGAGATGGCCGGGCTGGAGAACGATCCCGACACGCAGCTCATTAATCCAGAGCTGACCGACGGCGCCTATTATGGCCCCTCGCGCGGGCATCTGTTCCCGCACTGGGCGCGCACGATCGGCATGCCGCGCGCTTACGGGTATGGCGCCAGCATGGGGGCCTGGGTGACCGATTACCTGGCCGGTTGGGCCGGCGAGCACGGCAGGGTCGTCCATTCGAACTGCGCCTATCGCGGGCCGGCGCTGTCTGGCGACATCACCGTCCAGGATGCCGAAGTGGTCGACAAGCTGGTCGATGAGGCGGGCCGGCACGTGATCCAGGTGAAGCAGTTGATGGCCAGCCAAACCGGGACGACGATGTGCACCGCCACCGCCGAGATCGAGCTTCCGAAACGCCCAGGGTGAGCCGATTTCCGCCGGCACCCGAGCAGGCGCTCCCGCGCGAGTTGACGGTCCGTCAGGGTTTCCAAGCGCGGCCGAATCGCGCTACATCAGGTGTCATGCGAGCGCGTGCCGGCGGGCACTGGCAACGCGGGGCTATCGCCAGCCCCGCATTTCGGGAGACTGATGGTGAACGAGCTTTCCAGGGTCGGTGACGAGAACATCACCGCCAAGGACATGGATGACGAGGTGCTGGTCACCTATTCCTCGGAAGCTTTCCTATCCAAAGAGTACCTGCAAGCCGAGAAGAAGCTGCTCTGGCCCAGGATATGGCAGATGGTCGAGCGCGAGAGCGACCTGCCCAATCCCGGCGACTGGATCACCTACAACGTCGCCGACGAATCGATCATTATCCTCAGGAAGGACGACGGCACGCTCAAGGCGTTCCACAACGTCTGCCCGCATCGCGGCCGCCAGCTGGTCTCGGTACCCGACATGGTCCCCGACCCGGTGACGGGCGTGAGCGGGTCGCGGCCGGTTCATTCGGTGCGCGGCAACAACCGCCGGAGCTTCATCTGCGGCTTCCACGGCTGGACCTATGATCAGGACGGGAAGAACGTTTACGTCGCGGAGCCGCAGGACTGGAAGCACCGACTGACCCCAGAGATGACCTGCCTGTCGACGGTCAAGGTCGACACCTGGGGCGGGTGGATCTGGATCAACATGGACCCGGACTCGGTATCCCTGACCGAGTGGCTCGGCCGCGCCGGGGAAATCCTGAGCCATTTCGACATTGGCAAGATGCGTTACAAGTGGCGCAAGTGGGCGATCTACCCCTGCAACTGGAAGACCGCGATCGAGGCCTTTCTTGAGCCCTACCACATCGCCGGAACCCACACCCAGCTGCTGGCCTATGGCGATTACTACGCCGCCTCGCGCCAATATGGGCTCCATTCGGTCAGCCTTTATGATACCCGCGACGACAAGTTTAAGATGGCGCAGGCCTCGGGCACGGTGCGCGCCGGCAAGGGCGATGACGCGCGAATCTCGACCTACGAGCTGATCCGCGAGAACTACGAGACGGTCAATTACACGGCCTCGACCGAGACCCTGGTCAACGCAGCCAGTCGACTGGTCGATGAGCTGCCCGAAGGCGCGACCCCGGCCGAATGCATCGCCCACTGGCTGAAGGTGGCGAAGGCCGACGACGCCGCGCGCGGAGTGATCTGGCCCGACATCCCACCAGATATCCAGGCTGAATCGGGGCTCGCCTGGGGGCTGTGGCCCAATCAGAACGTGCTTCACGGCGCGACCTTCGTCGGCCCCGGTTATCGCGTCCGCCCCTATGGCGACGATCCCAACCGCTGCATCTTCGAAAGCTACGCGCTCGAACGTTTCCCGGAAGGCGAGGAGCCGGTGACCGAATGGGAATACGCCGAGCCGACTGCGGCGAACTGGGGTCCAGTGCTCGAGCAGGATTTCTCCAACATGGAATTCGTCCAGAAGGGCATGAAATCGAGCGGCTTTCGCGGCACGCTGCCCAACCCGCACCAGGAGCAGAAGGTCATCAACCTCCACCGCAACCTCGCCGACTGGATGGAAGGCCGCGCCGCTCCGCGCCGGATCGGCAACCAGTTTCCCTGAAACGCGGCGAGCCTGGTCCGCGCGGCTTGGTCAATGGCTGGATAATCCTCGACAAACCGGTCGGGCTTGGCTCGACCCAGGCGGTCGGCGCGGTCAAGCGGGTGCTGCGCCAGTCAGGGTACGGCAAGGTCAAGGTCGGCCACGGCGGCACCCTCGACCCGATGGCGTGCGGCGTGCTGCCGATCGCGCTCGGCGAGGCGACCAAGCTGTGCGGGCGGATGCTCGATGCCAGCAAGGAGTATGCGTTCACGATCGGGTTCGGAGCAGAGACGGATACGCTTGACCTCGAGGGGAGGGTTGTCGCGGAAAATGCGGTCAGGCCGACGCTTGCCGAGATCGAAGCGGTGCTGCCGCGCTTCACCGGCGCGATCGAGCAGGTGCCGCCTGCGTTTTCGGCGCTGAAGGTTGATGGCGAGCGGGCGTACGACAGGGCACGAGCGGGGGAAGCCGTCGTGCTGAAGGCGCGGGGGGTAACGGTGCATGCGTTGGAAATCCTCCCCACTGGCGGGGAGGGGGACCACGCGCAGCGTGGTGGAGGGGTCTCCTTGGATCGCCCTGTGCTCGGCAAAGGCAAACCCCTCCACCAGCCTGCGGCTGGTCCCCCTCCCCGGCAAGCCGGGGAGGACTTGGTGACCCTCCACGCCAAGGTCTCCAAAGGCACCTACATTCGCAGCCTCGCCCGCGACATCGCCCAGGCGCTCGGCGCCTGCGGCCACGTCACCTATCTGTGCCGCACGCGGGCGGGGCCGTTCGACCTTACCAACGCGATTTCGCTGGACAGGCTGAACGAAATCGGCAACGGCGCGCCCCTTGAGAACGTGATCTTGCCGCTGGAGGCAGGGCTGGACGACATCCCGGCTCTCGACCTCGGCCCGGAACAGGCAAGGGCGGTCCGACAGGGCCGGGTTCTGGCCGGGCTGCCCCGCAGCGACGGCATCTATTATGCGCGGCTGGGAGCAATTCCCGTGGCGCTCGTCGAGCTTGTCTCCGGCGAAGCCAGGGTGTTGCGGGGTTTCAATTTTCCCGATGTCGCGGAGTAAACACCATGTCGGTCAGCGCTGAACGCAAGCAGGAAATCATCACCGAGAACGCCCGCGCGACGGGCGATACCGGCAGCCCCGAGGTGCAGGTCGCGATCCTCACCGAGCGGATCAACAATCTCACCGGCCACTTTCGTGGCCACGCCAAGGACAACCATTCGCGGCGCGGCCTGCTGATGATGGTCAACAAGCGCCGCTCGCTGCTCGACTATCTGAAGAAGAAGGACGTGGAGCGCTACAACGCACTGATCCAGAAGCTGGGCCTGCGCAAGTAAGCGCCGCTTCCCGGCTCATCACAGGATCTCATTCGGCCGGGGACGCCTGAGAGGCGCCTTCCTGCAGCCGATTAACCCCCCGGCGCTCGTCGGGGGTCACGACGGGGTTCAGCCGCATTCCGCGGCCGGCCTAATGGGGCGCACAAGCCCCGCACCGGACCGGGACGGCACACCCG
The DNA here is from genome assembly GCA_039917735.1 of Novosphingobium sp. Classification (GTDB taxonomy): domain Bacteria; phylum Pseudomonadota; class Alphaproteobacteria; order Sphingomonadales; family Sphingomonadaceae; genus Novosphingobium. The sequence goes on from JBDSIY010000064.1 coordinate 10,863, forward strand.
GCAAGAGGCCCCGCGCTGCAATTTGGCCGCGCGGGTTCACAAGGAAACTACATGTTCGACACCAAGACCGTATCGCTGGAGTGGGGCGGGAAAACCCTCACTCTGGAAACTGGACACATCGCCCGTCAGGCCGACGGCGCTGTCCTCGCCACCTATGGCGAAACCGTGGTGCTTTGCGCCGTTACTGCCGCTCGCTCGGTCAAGCAGGGGCAGGATTTCTTCCCGCTGACCGTCAACTACCAGGAGAAGTTCTTCGCGGCGGGTCGTATCCCCGGCGGCTTCTTCAAGCGTGAGCGCGGCGCCACCGAGAAGGAGACGCTGGTTTCCCGGCTGATCGATCGGCCGATCCGCCCGCTGTTCCCCGAAGGCTTCTACAACGAGATCAACGTCATCGCCCATGTCATGAGCTATGACGGCGAGACCGAGCCCGACATCGTCGCGCTGATTGCGGCCTCGGCCGCGCTGACGCTCTCGGGCCTGCCTTTCATGGGTCCGATCGGCGCTGCCCGCGTCGGCTATGTCGATGGCGAATATACGCTGAACCCGCGCCAGGAAGACGCCGCCAACGGCGCGCTCGACCTCGTCGTCGCCGCCACCGGTAACGCGGTGATGATGGTCGAATCCGAGGCCAAGGAGCTGTCGGAAGAGGTCATGCTTGGCGCCGTCATGTTCGCGCATGACGAGATCAGGAAGGTCGTAAACGCGATCATCCAGCTCGCCGAGAAGGCCGCCAAGGAGCCTTGGGAAGTCGCGACCACCGACAGCACCGCGATCAAGGACCAGCTGCGCAAGCTGGTCGGCGAGGACATCGCCGCCGCCTATCGCCTGACCGACAAGTCCGAGCGCAGCAATGCGCTCAATTCCGCCCGCGCCAAGGCCAAGGAGGCCTACGCCGGCGAACCCGGCCAAACCCAG
>JBDSIY010000065.1:0-25638 GCA_039917735.1 Novosphingobium sp.
CTGTTGATCGGCAGCGCCAACGCGCTGCGCCACGGGGGGCCGGGGCTTGCCGCCTATCGCGGCAAGCCCGCCTCCGCCGTCGGCGCGCACACCGCCGCTGCGGCGCGCGCCGCCGGGTTCGATGTCGTCGCCGTCGGCGAGGGCGGGTTGCAGGCGGTTCTGGACAGGTTGGGACCGAGCGACCAGCGGCTGTTGCGCCTGGCTGGGGCGACACGGGTGCCGCTCGTCGCGCCGCCTGGCGTCACGATCGATGAGCAGATCGTCTACGCCAGCGAGCCGCTGCCCTATCCGGAGCCGCTTGCCGCGCTGCTGCGCGAGCCGGCGGTGGCGCTGCTGCATTCCGCCGAGGCCGCCCGGCGATTCGCCCAACTGTGCGACCATCATGCGATCCCGCGTGCGCGGCTGGTGCTCGCCGCGATCGGACCCCGGGTCGCGTCGGCGGCTGGGAGCGGCTGGGGCCGGTTGGCGGTGGCCACGGCACCGAACGACGCGGCGCTGCTGGCTTTGGCGGGCGAGATGTGCCAAGCGTCGGACGGGTTGAACGACCGGCACGGGAGGTGATGGAGGAGAATCCGCAGTTTCGGCCGCAGCCTGCGGCGGCACAGGCAACGTCAGGGCGCTCGATCCTGCCGGCCGCGTTGCTCGCCTTCTTGCTGGGCGCCGCCATCGTCGGCTGGCTGGGCTGGCAAGGCGAGCTGGACCGCTTTCTTACCCATCCGCATAGCGGGGAGCCGTTTACCCAAGCCAGCCTTGGCCGCGCCGAGACTGAGCCGAACGTGGCGGCGCGAGCGGCCGCAGGCGTCATCGGCGATCACGATGCGGTTAACGCGATGGAAGTGCGGCTCGCGCTGCTGGAGGACCGGTTTTCTCGGCTCAGCCTGCAGGCCGACGCAGCCTCGGGAAATGCCGCGCGTGCCGAGGCTCTGCTGATCGCGCTCGCCGCGCGCCGGATGATCGACCGGGGCCAGCCGCTCGGCTATGTTGAGGAGCCGCTGAAGCTTCGTTTCGGCAACGCCCAGCCGCAGGCGGTGCGCACGCTGGTTGCTTTCGCCCACGAGCCGTTAACGCTCGATGCGCTCGACGCCCGGCTGGACCTGCTGGTGCCACGGCTTGCCGATGCGCCACTCGCGGCCGTGGGCTGGACTCGTCTCCAGCGCGAGCTGGCGAGCCTGTTCGCGGTGCGCCGCGACCCGATGCCGTCGCTGCGGCCCGAGGACCGGGTGGCGCGAGCGAAGCTGAAGCTGGCCTCGGGCCGACTTGAAGCGGCGATCGACGAGGTGGGCCGGCTTCATGGCGGTGTTACCGCAGACCGCTGGATCGCCGACGTCCGGCGCTACGGCGCCGCCCAGCAGGCGCTTGAGCTGATTGAGGCAACTGCAATGATCGATCCGCGCGGTCCGCGCGACGACCAGGGCAGGGATGTCGGCCAGCCAAGCCCACTCGCGCCAGGGGCCACGCCGAGCCAGGCGGGACTTGGTAGATCGGCAGCGGAATGATCGTTGCCATCGGTTGGTCCGGGGCAGCCTTTGCTCTGCAACTCGCGCCGTAGCGAGGCGCTCCGCACTCGGCTCTAACCGTTTCACCTGCGGCCGGCTGATCCCGTTCGGTATTTCCAACAAAATCTGATCGCTTATACAAAAGGGAAAGTCGCGGCGCGGCCCCCGTTCGGCATCATCCGTCGGTCGGGCCGCCTGCGCCATGGGAGAGCCAGTGTGATGGGCATTGTTGACACGAAAACGGGTGGCGGCAGGGTCGGCCAATACTGGAGGCTGGTGATAGGCTCCGCCGCGCTCGGGCTCGTGGGGCACGCCGCCTCTGCCCAGGCGCCCGGCACGACGCCGCCGCCAGCGACACCGGCGCTCTATTCGCCGGACGGTGACCCAACTTTCGCGCAGCCCTATGTCGATATCGACGAGTGGCGCGACGCGCCCGTGCGCCACCGCTACGTCCACGGCGGCTTCAAGGGCACCGAAACGCGCTTCTCGTTCTACTTCCCGCCCAAGGAGCAATACCAGGGCCATTTCTTCCAATACGTCACCCCGGTCCCCGACAGCGAAAACCTGGCGCAAGGCAAGGGCGACTTCGGCGGTGAGAACCCGATCGCCTTCTCGGTGGCCAGCGGCGCCTACTTCGTGGAGACCAACGGCGGCGGTAAGTTCGACCTCGGCAGCATGTCGTTCATGAAACTGGATCCGACGATTTCCGCCTACCGTGCCAATGCCGCCTCGGCCGCCTATTCGCGGATTGTGGCGCAGCGGGTTTATGACACGGACAAGCGGCCCTACGGCTACGCCTATGGCGGCAGCGGAGGCGCATTCCGCACCATAGGCCAGTTCGAGAACACGACCGGTGTGTGGGACGGGGCCGTGCCCTTCGTCATGGGTTCGAACATGGCCATTCCCAACATGTTCACCGTACGCATCCGGGCAATGCGGATCCTCGGCGACAAATTGGATCAGGTCGTCGACGCGGCGAGTCCCGGCGGCAGCGGCGACATCTACGCCGGGCTCACCCCGCTCCAGGCCGACGCGCTGCGCGAAGTCACCCGCATGGGCTTCGAGCCGCAATCGTGGTTCGGCTGGCGGACGATGGGCATCCACGGCTTCGCGGCGCTCTACCAGGGCGTGGTCGCTGCCGACCCGACCTATTTCACCGGCTTCTGGACCACCCCGGGCTACCTGGGCCACGACCATCCCGAGCAGTTCGTGGGCGCTCGCCTCCAGTACCCGAGCACGATCGCGCAAGTGCTGACCGCTGCCGACGCCGCGCGGACACGGATCAACCTCGATGCCTCGAGCGAGCAGGGGCGGGGCGAAGTCGACACCGCCTTCAAGATCCCCGAGGGCGCCGACGGCGCGCGGGTTGCCGCTTTCAAGCTGGCCAGCACGCCGCCATCGGTGCCGTTCCTCGGCGGCGATCTCATCGTCAAGAGCGGCGCCGCTGCGGGCAAGCGCCTGCCGGTGGCCCGGATACTCGGTGACATCGCTGTCCTAGGCATCGCCGACGCCAGCGTCGCGGCGCAGCTCAAGCCCGGTGACGAGGTCCAGCTCGACAACTCCAACTTCCTGGCCGCCGAAACCTATCATCGCCACCAGGTGCCGGACGCCAGCTACACGACCTGGGATCAGTTCCGCAAAGCCGATGGCACCCCGCTCTACCCGCAGCGTCCGTTCCTGATCGGCCCCGGCTTCGTCAAGGCCACCGGCGGCTCGATCCAGACCGGCAAGTGGACCGGAAAGATGATCGTGGTCGAATCGCTGTGGGACCGCGAGGCGCTGCCGTGGCAGGCCGACTGGTATCGCGGCCAGGTCCGCCAGCACCTCGGCGCGGCGGCCGACCAGCACTACCGCCTCTACTACACCGATCACGCGCTGCACGGCGGGGTCGAGGATCCGAGCCGGATTGTCAGCTATATTCCGGTGCTGCAGCAGGCACTGCGCGATCTCTCGGCCTGGGTCGAGAAGGGCACCCCGCCGCCGGCATCGACCCAGTACCGGATCATCGACGGCCAGGTGGTGGTCCCTGCCACCGCTGCCCAGCGCAAGGGCATCCAGCCCGTGGTCACGCTGAAGGCGAACGGCGGCGCGCGGGCCGTGGTGCGCGCGGGCCAGCCGGTTGCACTCACCGGCACGATTGCGGTGCCGCCGGGCGCCGGCACCGTCGTCGCGGCCGAGTGGGACTTCGATGGCAAGGGCAAGTTTCCGGAGAGCTCATCGGTCGCACCGGGTGCCAGAAGCATATCGGTCGCGACGACTCACAGCTTCGATCGGCCCGGCACCTACTTTCCAGCGCTGCGCGGCTTCTCCCAACGCCAGGGCGACGCGTCCACCCCCTACGCCCGCATCCCCAACCTCGGCAGGGTTCGCGTCGTCGTGCAGTAGGGCTCCGGCAACGTCGCGGGCTGCCTCGGCGTTTCCGGCCGAACCTCCGCGACGACAGCCTCGGTCAAGCCTATAGCGTGATGACTTGATCTTGATCCTTCCCGTTCTGGAGAGGATCAGGCGAGTTGGTCCACGTCTTCAGGATCCAGTTGAGGGACCCCCCAACCGCTCATGTCGAGCGAAGTCGAGACACGTACGCGGGTGCCTCGATTTAGCTCGACATGAGCGGGGTTGGTGGCAGCCGACTTTGAGGTCAGTCGGCTGACGTCATCCTGCCTTAATGCAACAGCTTGGCCGCGGCCTTGTCCCATTCGGCAACGAGGTCGAAGCTGCATTCCTCGCGCAGCCATTGCGTCTCCAGCCCGTGCATGGTCGCGGCGAGCTGCCGGGCGGTCGCGGCGGCGTCTTCGACGTAGGGCGCGATGATCTCGGCGAACATCGCCCGCGTTCCTTGCTCGCGATCAAGGAAAAACTGCCGGGCGGGATGATCGCGAGTCAGCGCTTCGGCGCGCAGCATTGCATAGAGGCGGACAAGGTGCGGCTGACCGGAGTTCTGCCGAACGATCGCGTGCAGGACGATGAGCACTTGCTCGCGGGTCAGGCATTGGCCGCGTTGCATTTCGAGCCTGCCGGCGACGGCTTGGCTGTCGCGACGATCCCGCTCCTCGAGCAGTGCGATCAACAGCCCTTCCTTGCTCCCGAAGTGGTGCAGCAGCCCCGCGGTTGTCAGGCCGCAGCGCTTGGCCAGATCGTTGATGCTGAAGCCGCGATAGCCCTGGTCGCCGATGATGCGGATGGCTTCGTCGATGACTGCCGAGCGCCGGTCGGCCTTGCGCATGCGAAGCCGCTCGGGAACGCTTTCTGCTACCACCTTGCCGGTCATCACCGCGCCTCGCTCGCCTCACAGGCTCGGTTCAAAGGCGGGCCGCCCGGAGCCCAGAAACGGGTCTCCGGGCGGCCTCGACCGTCAGGCCCCCCCCGGGGTCGCCCTGAGACATCTCAGGCCGCCGCGGGCGTGCCGCCCGTCGCGGGCGTGGCCACCTGGATCTGCCGCGCCTTCGGGTTCTCGAAATCCGCTTCGTACTTCTTGCGCACCGTGCCGCACTGGTAATCCCAAATCTGGGTGTAGCCGCCGAAATTGTAGTTGAAGTATTTATGGTGCTGGTCGTGGAAAGTGGTGGTGATGAACCATTTGGTCGCCCAGGTCTTGTTCCACCAGCGCGGCAGGAATTCATGCCCGGAGTGGACGTAGAGCCCCATCGCGATGTTGAGCGGCACGATCACCGCGACAGTCGAATCATGCACACCGCCCAATAGCGTGGCGACGGTCAGGAACACCGGCAGGAACCCGCCGTTGACGAGCGACTCCAGAGGGTTGACGGAGAAGGTGGTCAGCAGGTTGGGCGAAGTCGACTTATGATGGAGCTTGTGGACCAGCCTGTAGAATGGCTCTTTGTGCATTCCACGGTGAAACCAGTAGAACCAGGTGTCGAACAGGAAGAAATAGGCCGCGAGTTCCAATGCGAACAACCACCAGGCCGATGGGCCGTGGTTGAGTGCGATCAGGCCCTTCTGCCGCAGAAACGCGTTGATCGGCCCGAGCGTGAAGCCGGAAACCACCAGGTTAATTGCCGCAAAGATGCCCTCGTTGCGGAAGGTCGTCCACTTGAACCGGCCGGGCTGAATGCGGCGCGACTTGAACACGCCGGTGGCGAGCAGCGACAGACCGCCGGCGATCATCAGGTATGGCCAGAGGGCAAGCAGCCGCTCACCGCTCAAGAGACTTTCAAACATCCAGCAAAACTCCCGAGTCGCCTTATCTACCTACTAGTTAGTAGGTGATCAAACGGGAGTCAAGCGGAGGGGTTGCGGGCGGGCGTAGCCACCAGACTTCCTGACGAGTTCGGGTTTATCAGGCGAGGCCCTGAGCGTAGCGCATGCAGTTTTGCCACATTGAGCCCAATGCCCAATCCTATAAGGCGCTCCGTTCGGCCATCGCGCCTCGCATCACTCGTGAAATTCCGCGACGGCAAGGTTCCTGCCGCAAAGGAAGGCATCGGCCACCAGCTGCAGCGGCGCCAGATCGACGTCGCTCCGACGCTCGGCGATCAGCCTCACGAAATGCCGGTACATCGCCGGATATTCCTCCTCGGCCCCGTTCGGCCGCTCGACGCCGTCGATGATGAGATTATTGCCGCCATGGCCCAGGGTCAGCGATCCGCGATCGGTCTCGACGACGATGTCCCAGGTTTGCGGACCGGTCTGAAGGAAGTCGAACTCCGCCTCGACCGGCTTGCCGCTAGCGGTTGCCATCGTCAGCCGCGCGGCGCTCGGAGCCTGGCAGTTGCTCGGAGTTTCGAGCGTGGCAGCAATGGCCCGCAGCGGTTCGGCGACAATCTCGGTCAGGATCGACAGCGCGTTGATACCCGGGTCGAAGACGCCGAAGCCGCCCGGCTGCCAAATCCAGGTCTGGCCCGGATGCCAGTGGCGCACGTCTTCTTTCCAAGAGATCGAGATGCGCTGGAGCGCGCGCTCTGCCAGCCAGGCTCGAGCGGCAGCAACGCCCGCAGCGTAGCGCGAGTGCCAACTCGCGAACAACGTGACCCCGCGCTCGGTGGCCAGGGTGGTGAGCGCCTGGACCTCGCTGACGGTGACGCCGGGCGGTTTTTCCATGAACACGTGCTTGCCGGCGAGCAGTGCCTCGCGCGCCGCGTCGTAGCGCGCCTGCGGTGGTTGGCAGAGGCTCACCGCGTCGATCGCGGGTCCGTCGCGGAGCATCGTCGTCAGATCGGGGAAGCAGGGCAGATCCGCAGTGCCGGCATTGCGGCTGGCGACCGCGAAAAGTTCAGCCCCGTCGGTCGAGGCGATAGCCGGCAAATGCTGATCGCGCGCGATCTTACCCAGGCCGACCAGGCCGATCCGCACCGCTGCACTCACAGCGCGCGGACCTGGACGCTGCCCTCGTCCGCCGCGTGGCGGATCGGGTTGCGCACGGGCAGAAGGAAAGCATCGGCGTCGATCTCGAACACATCGCCTTCGCGGGTTTCGATGTTGTCGCTAAACGACAGCGTCGCCGTGCCGAAGAAGTGGACGTGGACGCTGCCTGCACGGCGAAACTGGGCGTTCTTGAAGTGGTGATGCTCGAGATTGGCCACCGTGTGCGACATGTTGGCCTCGCCCGAGAGGAACGGCTTGGCCCACAGCTCCGCGCCGTCGCGCCGGATGCGGCAGGTGCCGCGCACGTCGGCCGGCAGCTCGCCGAGTAGCAGTTCCGGCGCCAGTGCCGCCTCGCGCAGCTTGGAATGGGCGAGCCACAGGTAGTTCTGCCGCTCGGTGATGTGGTCGGAGAACTCGTTGCCCAAGGCGAAGCCGAGCCGGTGCGGCACGCCCTGTTCGTCGATGATGTAGACCCCGGCGATCTCCGGCTCCTCGCCGGCGTCTTCGGCGAAGCCGGGCATAGTCAGTGGCTCACCTGAGGCAACGAGGATGCCGCCGTCGCCCTTGTAGAACCACTCGGGCTGGACCCCGACCTCGCCGCCGGCCGGCTTGCCGCCTTCGAGGCCCATCAGGAACATCCGCATCGAATCGGTTGGCGCATCGGCGCTGGCCGCGGCCTTGTGCATCTTGTCACGACCCTCGGCCGAGCCGAGATGGGTGAGCCCGGTACCGCTGACCAGCACCTGCGCCGGATCGGGATGATCGACCGGCAGCAGCAGTTCGACGGCCTCCAAGTCGATCGCCGCCCCGGCATTGCTTTCGGCGAGGTCGGCGAGCGAGCGCCCCTCGCGCAACGCCTGCCGGGCAAGTTCGAGCGTCGATTGGGCGCCGGCGACCCGCCGGGCCACGCCATCCTCGTCAAGCGCCGCAACTCCGCGCGCGCCGCCCTCGCGAAACTGGACCAGCGAGCGGATCATGCGCCGCGCTCCCATTCGCCCTCAATTCGGCGCGGGATGCCCCACGGGTTCGAGGCCTGCAGCGGTGGCGGCAGCAGCGCGTCGGGCAGATCCTGAAAACATACCGGGCGCAGGAAACGCATCATCGCCAATGTTCCTACCGAAGTGGTGCGGGGGTCGGATGTCGAGGGCCAAGGTCCGCCGTGGACCATCGCATGGGTGACCTCGACCCCGGTCGGCCAGCCGTTGGCCAGCACGCGGCCGGCGCGGTCACGCAGCAACGGCAGGATGGCCGCGGCCATTTCGGCATCGGCATCGTCCATGTGCAGCGTCACGGTCAGCTGGCCTTCGAGGCCCTTCAGCACGCGGCGCATATCGTCCACGTCCTTGCACCGGACGACCAGCGAGGAGGCCCCGAACACTTCGCTCGCGAGCGCCTCGTCACCTTCGAACGCGGAGGCGGTGGTTTCGAACAGCGCCGCGCCACCAAGTTCGGTCTTGCCGGTGGCGATGCGGCGTGCCGCCGCGTGGCTGTCGAGCGCGGCGACGCCCTTCTGGTAGCTGGCGGCGATACCGGGGGTCAGCATCGTTCCCGGCGCGGCCTCGGCCAACACCTGCGCCGCGGCGGCGATGAACCGATCGAGGTCAGGCCCGTCGAGCGCAATGACCAAGCCCGGGTTGGTGCAGAACTGCCCAGCCCCCAGGGTCAGCGAGGCGACGAACGCCGGGGCGAGCGCCTCGGCGCGCGAAGCCAGCGCGGCGGGGAGCAGCACCACCGGGTTGATGCTGCTCATTTCGGCATAGACCGGGATCGGTTCGGGCCGCTTGGCGGCGATACCGACCAGTGCGAGCCCGCCGCCGCGCGAACCGGTGAAGCCGACCGCCTTTATCCGGGGATCGGCGACCAGCGCGCCGCCCAACGCGTTGCCCTTGCCGGGAAGATAGGAGAACACGCCTTCGGGCAATCCGGATTGCTGGACCGCGTCGCGGATCGCCCGCGCGACCAGCTCGCCGGTGCCCGGATGCGCCGGGTGGCCCTTGACCACGACCGGGCAACCAGCCGCAAATGCTGAGGCGGTGTCACCCCCAGCGACCGAGAAGGCGAGCGGGAAGTTCGAGGCGCCGAACACCGCCACCGGCCCAAGCGGCACGTTCACCCGCCGCAGGTCGCCCCGAGGGGGCGAGCGGTCGGGAAGCGCCGGGTCGATCGTCGCGTCGAGCCATTGGCCCCGGCGGACCTCGGCGGCGAACATCCGCAGCTGGTTGCAGGTGCGCATTCGCTCACCCTGCAGGCGAGCGCGCGGCAGGCCCGACTCGGTCATCGCGGTCTCGACCAGCAGGTCGCCGATGCCGATGATCGCGTCGGCAATTCGCTCGATGAATGCGGCGCGTGCCTCGGGATCGAGGGTGCCGAACGGCTCGATCGCCTGCTCGGCGAGGGCGCAGGCGTCGCTGACGTCTTGTTCGTTGGCTTCGGAGACCGGCGGCCCGAAACTCTCACCAGTGGCCGCGGCAACTCCGGCGAACCCGGGCTCGCGGCGTCGCTCGTCGCGGCCGACGAGGATGGCTCCTTGGATGGTCATGGCATTCCTTAGTGGCTGTCGCGGGGCAGGCCGCGGGTCTGGGCGATACGCTGGAACTGTTCGGCGCCCTCCAGGATCGCTCCCGTTTCGAGCTGCCCGACCACCGAGCGCTGAATCGCCTGCCAGGGCGTCTGCGAAGCCGGGAATTGGTAGCCGCCGGCCCGATCGAGCTCGGCGCGGCGCTGCGCCAACTCGTCGGCGCCGATCAGCACGTCGGCGGTGCCCCGGTTGAGGTCGATGCGAACGCGGTCGCCGCTGCGCAGCAGCGCCAGCCCGCCGCCCGCCGCCGCTTCGGGCGAGGCGTTGAGGATCGACGGGCTGCCCGATGTGCCGGATTGCCGCCCGTCGCCGAGACATGGCAGGGAGTGGACGCCTTCCCGCAGCAGATAGGCCGGCGCGCGCATGTTGACCACTTCGGCCGCGCCCGGATAGCCGATCGGTCCGGCTCCGCGCATGATCAGCAGGGTGGAGGAGTCGATCCCCAGCGCAGGGTCGTCGATCCGGGCGTGGTAGTCTTCGGGGCCGTCGAAGACCACGATCGGCCCCTCGAATGCGTTGAGATCGTCCGGGTTCGATAGATAGCGCGCGCGGAACTCGTCGGAGATGACGCTTGTCTTCATGACCGCGGATGTGAACAGGTTGCCCGAGAAGATGACGAACCCGGCGTCGGTGCGCAGCGGTGTCGCAAAGGGGCGAATGACCCTTTCATCCTCGATTGCGACAGCACGGCAGTTGTCACCGATCGTCCGGCCGTTGGCGGTCAGCGCGTCTTCGCGGATCAACCCCGCGCCGATCAACTGCGCAACCACCGCCGGAACGCCCCCGGCGCGGTAATAGTCCTCGCCGAGGTATTCGCCGGCCGGCTGCAGATTGACCAGCAGCGGCACCTTGTGGCCATAATCCTGCCAGTCGCGAATCGACAATTCCACGCCCATGTGCCGGGCGATGGCGGCGAGGTGGATAGGCGCGTTGGTCGAGCCGCCGATCGCCGAATTGACGACGATGGCGTTGAGGAATGCGTCGCGGGTCATGATCTGCGAAGGCTTGAGGTCCTCGCGCACCATCTCGACGATGCGCTTGCCGGTGTAATAGGCGCTTTCCTGACGGTCCCGGTAAGGCGCGGGGATCGCCGCCGAACCCGGCAGCGACATGCCCAGCGCCTCGGTCAGGCTGTTCATCGTCGTCGCCGTGCCCATCGTGTTGCAAAAGCCGGTCGACGGTGCCGAGGATGCGACGAGGCGGATGAAGCCGTCGGCGTCGATCTCACCGGCGGCGAGCAGCTCGCGCGCCTTCCACACGATCGTTCCCGAGCCGGTGCGCTCGCCCTTGTGCCAGCCGTTGAGCATCGGCCCGACCGACAACGCGATGGCTGGTAGGTTCACGGTCGCGGCCGCCATCAGGCAGGCCGGCGTCGTCTTGTCGCAGCCGATGGTCAGGACGCAGCCATCGAGCGGATAGCCGTGGAGGACCTCGACCAGCCCGAGGTAACTGAGATTGCGGTCGAGCCCGGCGGTCGGGCGCTTGCCGGTTTCCTGGATAGGATGGACCGGGAATTCGAGCGCGACACCGCCGGCATCGCGGATGCCCTCGCGGACCCGTTCGGCCAGGACCAGGTGATGGCGATTACAGGGCGTGAGGTCGCTGCCGGTCTGGGCGATCCCGATGATTGGCCGGCCCGAGCGCAGCTCCTCGAAGCTGATCCCGAAGTTCAGGTAGCGCTCGAGGTAGAGCGCAGTCATATCGACGTTGTCGGGGTTGTCGAACCATGCCGCGGAACGCAGCGTGCCAGCAGGCGTGGTGGTGTCGCTCATCTTTGTCCAACTCTCCCGCTAAACTCGATTTGACCGCGTCATACGCTTACGGCAGCACAGATCAAACCGTAGGAAGGATTTTTCCGTGCCTCAACACCCCACCGCCCCGGACGCGCTTGGCACGGGTAATCTGACCACAACGCCGCAGCCGGTCTGGCAGGTCGGTGCCCTGCTGGGGGAGGGGCCGGTCTGGCTCCCGCGCGAGCGGGCGCTGCGCTTCGTCGACATCAAGGGGGGCCGACTTCATCGCTATGACCCGGCGACCGGCGGCGGGCAGACATTGGAAGTCGGAGGCAACCCGAGCTTCCTGCTGCCGACGCAGGACGGCGAGCTGCTAGTCGGCTGGCGCAACGAGCTGAGGTTGCTGGATGACGATCGTCTGGGGGAGCCCCTCATCCGCCTCGACATGCCCGATCACAACCGCACCAACGACGCCACCGTCGATCCCGACGGCCGCATCTGGTTTGGGACGATGGACGACAACGAGGCCGAGCCGACCGGGCGGGTCTATTGCCTGGATCGGGGCACGCTTCACCAGACAGCCGTCAGCGCCGTCGTCACCAACGGCCCGGCGATCTCCACCGACGGCAGCCTGCTCTACCACGTGGACTCGGGCGAGCGGACGATCTGGCGCTTTCCGCTCACCGACTCGCCAAAGCTGGAAGGCGGGGAGATTTTCATCCGGCTCCAGCCCGACGAGGGCTATACCGACGGCGTGGTGGTCGACAGCGAGGATTGCCTATGGGTAGCGCTGTGGGACGGCTGGGGCGTGCGTCGTTATGCCCCCGACGGCACCCTGCTGCTGCACATTCCCTTTCCCTGCGCACGGGTGACGAAAGTTGCGTTCGGCGGCGACGACCTGCGCACCGCCTTCGTCACCACCGCGCGCACGGGTCTCAGCGAGGAGCAACTCGCCGAACAACCGCTGGCGGGGAGCCTCTTCGCCCTCACCGCGCCCGCTCCCGGTTTGCCCTTGCCGGAGGCGCGGTTGCGGCCGTGAGCTAACGCCAGCCGGCGTCGATCCAGTATTCGTGCCCAGTGCACATCCGCGCATCGTCGGACGCGAGGAACAGCGCCAGCGCGGCAACGTCGGCAGGTTCGAGACGGCCGTCGAGACATTGCGCGGCAACGATCTCCATTTCCTGCTCGGGCGTGTACCATTGCTGCTGGCGGGGGGTGCGCACGTTGCCGGGGAGGATGGTGCTCACCCGGATGCCGTCGCGCCCCAGCTCGCGCGCCATGCCGCGCGTCAGCCCTTCGATCCCGGCCTTGGCGGTCTCGTAGAGCACCAGTTCCGGCAGGCCCAAATGCCAGCTGATCGAGCCGAGGTTGATGATCACACCCCGGCCGGCGCGCTTCATCGCCGGCACCACCGCCTGCGCGGCGAAGAACAGGTGCCGCAGATTGGTGGCGATGCTGTCGTCCCAGAAGCCCGGTGTTACCTCCTCGAGGCTGTGGCGGTCGTCGCGCGCCGCATTGTTGATCAGCACGTCGACGCCACCGAGCGTGTCCAGCAACTCGGCCAGCGTGGCGGCGAGCGCATCCAGGTCGCGCAGATCGCAGGCGCGGAACAAGGGCGGGTGAACCGCCGAGCCGGCGAGCCGATCGACCAGCGCCAGCGACGGTTCCTCGACGATGTCGAGGAAGGCCACGCGCGCGCCTTGGGCGACGAACCCCTCGACGATGCCTTCGCCGATACCGCTGCCGCCGCCGGTGACGACGACGCGGCGGCCGGCGAGGCTCGGGTAGTTGGCGCGTTCGTGGCTCATGCCGACACCCTTCCGTCCAGCAGGCCCCGCGCGGCAAGGTTGGCCATCAGCGCGCTAATACCGAATTGCCACGGGGATGCGTTGCGTGAGGTGACCACGCGATTGACCAGCCGGCCGAGGCGGGGGGTGCTGATCGTCACGAGGTCGCCCAGCTTGTGGGTGAAGCCTCCGCCGGGATCGTCGCGGTCCTGCACCGGCGCGAACAGCGTGCCGAGGAACAGAGTAAAGCCGTCGGGATACTGGTGCTCGCTCAGCGTCTGTCGCACCAGTTCCAGGGGGTCCCGGCTGATCAGCGCCATGTTGCTGACCCCTTCCAGCCGGTAATTATCCGTGCCTTCGATCACCAGATCGACATCGGCCTGCCGCACGTCGTCGATGGTGAAGCCGTCGTCGAACAGCCGAACCAGCGGTCCGAGCGCGCAGGAGGCGTTGTTGTCTTTGGCCTTGCCGAGCAGCAGCGCCGAGCGGCCTTCGAAGTCGCGCAGATTGACGTCATTGCCCAGCGTCGCGCCGACCGCTTCGCCGCGACTGTTGACCAGCAGGACGATTTCGGGCTCCGGGTTGTTCCAGGCCGAGTCCGAACGGATGCCGATCTCGGCCCCCGGGCCAACCGTCGCCAGCACCGGTGCCTTGGTGAAGACCTCGGCGTCGGGCCCGATCGCCACTTCGAGGTATTGCGACCACAGCCCGTCCTCGATCAGCGCAAGCTTGAGCGCCGCCGCCTCCGCCGTGCCCGGAACGACCGCGCGAATCGAGGCGCCGACCCGCTGCTCAAGCCTTGCCCGGATCTCGCCGGAACGCCCGGCATCGCCGCGCGCGCCCTCTTCGATCACCCGCTCGACCGCCGAGACCGCGAAGGTCACGCCGCATGCCTTGACGCATTGGAGATCGACCGGACTGAGCAGCGGCAATTCGAGCTCATCGAGAGGGCCGAGCAGGCGGCCGCCAGCAGAATCGAAGGCGCCTGCTTCGATCAGCGCTGCCGAGGTCGGGGCGAGGGCGCTCATATCGAACACCTCGCCGTTCCGGACGATTATCGGTGACGGACCCTCTGGCGTCAGGATGCGGCCGATAAACTGCCCGCTCTGCCAATCGGCGGGAAGCCAACCACTGATCGCGGATGTGGACGCCATGATCACAAACTCTCCCATCCCAATTCCGGCCAAGCCTCCTTTTCGCCGCCGGGACATGAAAGCAAGCGAAAGTGCCCGTTTCCTGCTCCGACGCTCATTGACTCCTGTGGGCGCCAAGTTAACCCACGGCAGCGTTCGCATGATGGACGGATGGGAGAATGTGATGGAGCCGGCCACGCCTGGGTCAAGGCCGGCGACGATGGAACCCATTCGCTATGGCATGGTCGGCGGCGGTGAGGGCGCGTTCATCGGCGGCGTGCATCGCACCGCCGCCGCCATTGCCGGCAATTGGCAGTTGGTCGCGGGTGCTTTTTCCTCGGACCCGGAACGGTCGCGCCGCTCGGGCGCCGCGATCGGCACCGAGCCGGGCCGGACCTATGGCTCCTACCAGCAGATGTTCGACACGGAACTTGCGCTGCCGGCGGATCAGCGGATCGAGGCGGTGGCGATCGTCACCCCCAACCACATGCACGCCCCGCCTGCGATTGCTGCGATGGAGGCGGGGTTCGACGTCATCATCGACAAGCCGCTGGCGCAGTCGCTGGATCAGGCCCGCTTGATCGCCGATGCCGCCGCGCGGACCGGACGGCGCATCGGGGTAACCCACACCTATACCGGCTATCCGCTGGTCAAGCAGGCTCGCCGCATGGTGGCGAGCGGCGAACTGGGCGCAGTGCGCCGTGTTATGGTGAAATACACCCAGGATTGGCTGTCCCGCGCTTCCGATATCGCCGGTAACAAGCAGGCGGAATGGCGAGTCGATCCCGCCCGTTCGGGCGACGCCGGCGCGTTCGGCGATATCGGCACCCACGCCGCCAACCTGGTCGAGTTCATCGCCGGCCAACGCATCGCCGCGATCTGCGCCGAGCTGACCGCGCTTCCCGGCCGCTCGATCGACGACGACGGCGCGGCGCTGTTCCGGCTTACGGGGGGCGGGCGAGGGTCGCTGGTCGCCAGCCAGGTCTGCGTCGGCGATGCCAACGATCTGGCGATCTCGGTCTATTGCGACGAGGCCGGGCTGCACTGGCGGCAGGAGCAGCCCAACGAACTGGTGGTCGCCCGGCGTGACCGTCCCACCGAGATCTGGGGCGCGGGCGCCAACCGCGCCTATCTGCCGGCCGACCTCGCCGGCATCCAGCGCACGCCGGGCGGCCATCCCGAGGGCTATCTCGAAGCCTTTGCCAACATATACGCGGCGTTCGGCCGCCATATTCGTGGCGAGCCCGCGGACGGTGACGAGCCCGGCTTTGCGACGATGGACGATGCGCTCGCCGGAATGAATTTCATCCGCGCCTCCCTCGAGTCCAGCCGCAACGGCGCGGCCTGGGTCGATCTGGCAAGCGTGGCGAAGGAGACGGTCGGATGAAGGGACCAGCGATTTTTTTCGCCCAGTTCGCGGGCGATGAACCGCCGTTCAACACGCTCGATGCGATCACCCGATGGGCAGGAGAGCTCGGCTACAAAGGCGTCCAGATCCCGACCTGGGACGCCCGGCTGATCGACCTCGAAAAGGCCGCGGCGAGCCAGGATTATGTCGACGAGATCAAGGGCGTCTGCGCCACGAACGGCGTGGAAGTCGCCGAGCTTTCGACCCACCTTCAGGGCCAGCTCGTAGCGACCCATCCGGCGTATGACCGGCTGTTCGATGGCTTCGCGCCGCCGCAGCTCCACGGCAACCCGGCGGCCCGGCAGGACTGGGCGGTCGAGCAGCTCAAGCTCGCGGCCCGCGCCAGCCGCCGATTCGGGGTCGCTTCGCATGCGACCTTTTCCGGCGCGTTGCTGTGGCACATGGTCTATCCTTGGCCGCAGCGGCCCGCCGGGCTGGTTGAGGAAGGTTTCGCCGAACTGGCGCGGCGGTGGAAGCCGATCCTCGATGTGTTCGATGAAAACGGCATCGACCTCTGCTTCGAGCTGCATCCGGGCGAGGATTTGCACGACGGCGTCACCTTCGAGCGCTTCCTAGAGGCGGTAGGCGGCCATCCACGCGCTAATATCCTCTATGATCCGTCGCACTTCGTGCTGCAGCAGCTCGATTATCTGGCATTCATCGATATCTACCACGAGCGGATCAAGGCGTTCCACGTCAAGGACGCCGAGTTCCGGCCGAACGGTCGCGCCGGGGTCTACGGCTCCTATTCGGGATGGGTCGAACGGCCGGGCCGATTCCGCTCGCTCGGCGACGGTCAGGTCGACTTCACCGCGATATTCTCGAAGCTGACCCAGTATGGCTATGCCGGCTGGGCGGTGCTGGAATGGGAGTGCGCGCTCAAGCACCCGGAGCAGGGCGCCGCCGAAGGCGCGCCGTTCATCGCCAGGCACATGATCCGCAAGGCCGAAAAGGCGTTCGATGATTTCGCCGGGACAGGCGCCGACAAGGCGCTGATCGACGAAGTGCTGGGACTCGGGATATCCTGAGGGCCCGAAGGGGAGAATGCTGATGCAGGCTGACGGCACCAACCGCCGCGCGATCTTCTGGATCTGCGTGCTCGCGCTGTTCAGCGCGGCGCTGTCGTTCTCGGTCCGCATCGGCGCTTCCGGCGCGATCAAGGCGGCGCTGCTCGATCCAGCCGTCCCGCTTCATTCGGGCGAGATGATCGCCGCCGCGCTCGGCAACGCCTTCCTCGGCTTTGCCCTGACGCTGCTGGTAATCAGCCCGCTGCTCGACGTGTTCGGGGCGAAGCGCCTGATCCTGTTCTCCTCGCTGTGCTTTATCGTCGGGCCGATCCTTATCCTGCTTTCTCCACGGATGGACGGAATTGACGCGGTCTACGCGATGCTGACCGCCGGCATGGTGGCGACCGGGTGCGGCTGGGGCGCGGCGGAAGGTACGATCAACCCGGTGGTCGCCGCGATGTACGCGGACGAAAAGACCGGCAAGCTCAACGCGCTTCATGCCTGGTGGCCGGCGGGCATCGTCCTCGGCGGCCTGACCAGCCTGCTGTTCTTCCAGCAGCTCGATCTCGGCTGGCAGGCGCTGATCGCGATCATGCCGATTCCGGCGGTGGTGTTCGGCGTTTGGGCAATGACCCAGCGCTTTCCCAAGACCGAAAGCACCAACCTCGGCGTGCCGTTCGGGGAGATGCTGGCCGAGCCGTTCAAGCGGCCCGGTTTCTGGATTTTCCCCGCGATCATGTTCCTCACCGCGTCGGCCGAGCTGGCGCCCGGCTCCTGGGTAGATGTGGCGCTGAGCCAGACGGTCGGCATGCCCGGCATCGTCGTGCTGATCTACGTCTCGGCGATCATGTTCATCATGCGCCATTTCGCCGGCGCGCTCGAGCATCGCTTCTCCGACATGGGGCTGCTGTGCCTGTGCACGATCCCGGCGGCGATCGGACTTTACCTGTTGAGCATCGCGAACTCGCCCTTCACCGCGCTGGTGGCAGCAACGCTGTGGGCATTCGGCGTCTGCTTCATGTGGCCGACGATGATCGCGGCGTCGTCCCGTCGCTATCCGCGCGGTGGGCCATGGAGCATCGGCATCGTCGGCTTCGCCGGAGCGATGGCGATCTACTTCGTCCTGCCCGAGATCGGCAAGATCTACGACAAGGCCAAGCTGGAGGCGGCAGGGGGCGAATCCGCGTTCGGGGCGCTGGCAAAGGGACCGGAGCTGCAGCGAGTGCTGGGCTATGCCGCCCAACAATCGTTTCAGGTAATCGCCATCGTTCCGGTGATCCTGTTCTTCGTCTTCGCTGCCGTCTGGTTTATCGAACGCCGGCATGAGACGCGTACCGGTTTTCACCCAGCGGAAGGGCGCGGCTCATGAAGATCGGGATGAATCTGCTGCTGTGGACCGGCCACGTCACCGACGAGCATGTGCCGGTCCTCAACGCACTCAAGGCAACCGGCTTCGATGGGGTCGAGGTGCCGGTGTTCGATGCCTCCGACCCGGCGCACTACCGCCGGCTCGGCGGGATGCTAGATGATCTTGGGCTGGGACGTACGGTCGTGGCGATCATCCCCGACGAGGCGCACAGTCCGATCTCGCCCGAGGCCACGCATCGCCGCGCCGCCGTGGATCACCTGCGCCGCGTAATCGACTGCACGGTCGCGCTCGGCGGGCAAGTAATGGCGGGGCCATGGTTCCAGCAGCTCGGCGTGTTCACTGGCGAGAAGCCTAGCGAAGCCGAGCTTGAGTGGTGCGCCGAGGTCCACCGCGAGATCGTGCCGATCGCGTACGCCGCCGGGATCATCTCCGGGCTCGAGCCGCTCAATCGCTTCGAAGCGCATCTGCTCAACACCTGCGATCAGGCGATCGCCTATGCCGCCCGAGTCGATCAGCCCGGCTTCGGCATCCTCTACGACACCTTCCACGCGCATATCGAGGAGAAGGATCCGATTGCCGCGTTGCGGGCGCTGCACGCCTCGGGCGCGCTCACGCACGTCCATATCTCGGAGAACGACCGTGGCACCCCGGGGCGTGGCCATGCCAAGATCCGCGAGACCATCGCCCTGCTCAAGGAGCTGGGCTACGACGACTGGCTGACGATCGAGGCATTCGGACGCGGCGTCCCCGAGCTGGCGGCGGCCACCCGGGTCTGGCGCGATTTCTTCGCCGACCCCGAAGAAGTCTACACCGAAGGCCTCGACCTCATCCGCCGCTGCTGGGACGACACCTGAAGTCTCAGGCTCGCAAGCGCGACAAATAGGCGTAGCCGTTTCGGGCAGCGTCCATTCGCGAGCTCACGAAAGGCGGCTCCTGTTCGAGGTAGAAGTGCCGCACGCCGGCCCGGTACGCGGCCGGGAGGATGCGCGCCCAGTCGAGCTTGCCGGCGCCGACGTCTGAAGGCTTCATCGACAATCCGAAATTGACCGGGTTCACCCGGGCGACGTCCTTGACGTGCAACTGGGCCACCCGGCCTTTCAGGCTGTTGAGCACGTCGACCGGATCGCGGCCGGCGGTGGCGACCCAGCCGACATCGAGCTCGAAGTCGACGAGGCGCGGGTCGGTTTCCCGGACGAGGATGTCCCAGCCGTTGCTTTGGCCGATCGGTGCGAATTCCACGTTGTGGTTGTGGTAGCCGAGCCGGATGCCGAGCGGGTTCAGAGCGGCGGCGCGCTCGTTGAGCAGCGCGGCGGTACGCTTCCACAAGTCCGCGCCGGCGGCGGCGATCACCCGCCCCATCATCGCCTGCATGGCCTCGCCGGGCAGCAGGTGCATGTTGTCCGGAAACGGCATAATCGGCAGGACCGCGCGCTTGGCGCCGAGCGTGCCGAGGCTGTCCGCGATCTCGGCCACGGGGTTCGCCAGCGTCAGGCCTTGCGCCGGTCCTCGCGGCGCCGCGGCCAAGTGCAGGCTGCTGATGGCGACGCCGGCGCCGTCGGCCGCGCGCCGGATGTCGGCGGGGGTGCGGCCATAGAGGCTCGGCAGTTCCAGGTCGCGGTAGCCGATGGCGGCGACCTGGGTGAAAGTCGCATCGAGATCGCGGCCCGCCTCCTCGCCGAGCGTATAGACCTGCAAACCGATTGGCAGGCCAACGCGCCGGAAGAAGGTCTGGCGCGACGCGGCGGCGGCGGGACTCTGCGCCATGGCCAGAGTTCCCATCGCCATCATTCCGGCCAGGGTGTCTCGGCGGTTGAACATGTGCATCGGCAGCGTCCTCGTATCCCACGGCGGGACTGAAGGTCCCGCTCACTTGCGCCGCAAGCTAGCGGCACGATCGCTGCTGAGCAATCGGCCGCGATCGCTCTTTTCGGCCTTCCCAGACCGCAGCCGTACGCCTATCCGAGTGGCAAGCCTTGCGGTCGGATCGTTCGTCGGTCCGATAAGTGAGAAGCGCGATGGGAGATGGTAGGTATGATGCCGATCGATCGACGTGGCTTGTTGCAGCGAGCATTCGTCCTTGCCGGAGCGACGGTCACCCCCGGATTCAGCATCGACGTTCTGGCGGCCGAGGTCGCAGGTGCGTCGCGACAGCTTGACGCCCGGCGCTTCGCGCTGCTTTCGGCATTGGCGGACACCATCGTCCCGCGTACCGACTCCCCGGGGGCAGTGGATGCCGGCGTGCCGGCGCTGGTCGATGGGCTGCTGCGCAATTGGGCGTCGCCGTCGCGGCGAGCGGAGCTGATCGCCGCGCTCGATCGGATCGAAGGGCTCGCCGGGCCAGGCGGCGCAAGTTTCGCCCGGCTCGCCCCGCAGGTGCGCCACGATCTGCTGACCACGCACGATGCAGCCGCGCTGACGCCGCGCCCCACCGAGATGCCGGCGGCCGCCTCGCTCAAGCGGGCCCCGACCGTCGTCGATCCCAACTATGGACGACCCAAGCAGGATCCCGCCGAGGGCAAGGCGCCGGCATCGTTGGTGGGTGAGGCTGGTGGCACAGCCCGGTCGAAGCCACCGGCGGTGCCTTCGTTCATGCGCGGCCCCGTGGTTGCCGATGCCGATTACGCCAAGCTGAAAGAGCTGATCGTCGTCCTCTATTACTATTCCGAACCGGCGCTGACGAAAGAGCTGCCGTACGAGCATGTGCCGGGTGCCTGGCAGCCGTCGATCCCGATCACGGCCGAAACGCGGCCATGGGGCGGCGCAGGCAACGTCTGAAAGCAGGAGCATTTATGTTTGATGCCATCGTCATCGGCTCCGGCATGAGCGGCGGCATCGCCGCCAAGGAACTGTGCGAACGGGGGCTCAAGACCCTCGTGCTCGAACGGGGCCGCATGCTCGAGCACGGCGGCGAGTCCTACACCGACTGGATGCAACCGTGGGAGCTTCCGAACGGGGGTATGATTCCCGAGGAGGAACTCGCCCGCGATTATCCGATCCAGGGCCAATGCTATGCCTGCACGTCCGCGACCAAGCAGTATTGGGTCAAGGACAGCGAGCATCCCTATACGACGCCCGAGGACAAGCCGTTCTCGTGGATCCGGGGCTACCACTTAGGCGGCCGCTCGATCATGTGGGGGCGCCAGTCGTATCGGCTCAGCGAAATGGACTTCGCGGCCAACGCCACGGACGGCCACGGCTCGGACTGGCCGATCCGCTATGCGGACATCGCGCCGTGGTACGATCATATCGAGAAGTTTATCGGCGTCGCGGGATCGAAGGAAGGCCTGCCGCAGCTTCCCGACGGCGAGTTTCTGCCCGCGTTCGGCCTCAACGACGCCGAGCTGATGTTCAAGGCTGCGGTGGAAAAGAACTTCCCCGGCCGCAAGGTGATCTCCGGCCGCGTCGCCAATCTGTCGCAGGCGCAGCCTCACCACGAGGAACTCGGCCGCACCACCTGCCAGGTCCGCTCGCTGTGCGAACGCGGGTGTAGCTATGGCGCGTATCATTCGAGCCTGAGTTCGTCGCTGCCGGCCGCGGAACGTACCGGCAATCTGACGATCGTCACCGACGCCATCGTCCACAGCATCATCCATGACCCCCGGACCGGCAAGGTCACGGGCGTGCGGGTGATCGACGCCAACACCAAGGAGGGGCGCACCTACGAGGGAAAGGTCATTTTTGGCTGCGCCTCGGCGATCGCGACCGCTCAAATCCTGCTCAATTCCAAGTCGGAGGCTCAGCCGAACGGGTTGGCCAATTCGTCGGACATGGTCGGCCGCAACCTGATGGACCATGTGTACGCGCTGTCGGTGGCCGGACTGATGCCGAACGGCCCCAACACCTATTATCGCGGCAGGCGGCCTACCGGCCTGTACATCCCGCGGTATCGCAATGTGACTGAACCGGGCGACGGCTTCATCCGCGGGTATGGTTACCAGGGCGGGGTGTCACGCATGGGCTGGCGCAACGCCGCGCTTGGCCGGCCGGGCGTCGGCGCGGAGCTGAAGGAGCGCACGCGCAAGCTCGGACCATGGTTCGCCTACGTCGGCGGATTTGGCGAGATGCTGCCGAATCCGAACAATCGGGTTACCCTTCACCCCAGCCGCACCGACAAATGGGGCGTGCCGATCGTCCACATCGATTGCGCAATCGGCGAGAACGAGCACAACATGGTCGGTCAGATCATCGCCGACGGCAAGGCGATGATCGAGGCAGCCGGCGGCCAGGTCATCTCCACCGGCAGCACACCCGGGACCCCCGGCCTCGGCATTCACGAAATGGGCACCGCCTGCATGGGCAAGGACCCCAGGAAGTCGGTGCTGAACGCCTACAATCAGGCCCACGATGTGCCCAATCTGTTCGTGACGGACGGATCGGCGATGGCTTCGAGCGGCTGCCAGAACCCGTCGCTTACGTATATGGCTTTGTCCGCACGGGCGGCGCACCACGCCGCCGAGTTCCTCAAGGCAGGCAAGGTTTAAGTCGTTGATGCCCGGCAGGCGAACTCCCGCTCTCGATCGACGCGCCAGGCAAAATCACCCCGCTCTCAAGCCGATTGGACCGACCATGATGAAAAGACTGCTGCTTGCCTGCGCCGCTCTTGGCGCCTTGGCGACCGCCCCGCTGGCCGCCGCCGCGCCAGTGACCGACTGCCCGCTGCGGGATGCGCCGTTCTCCATCAACTCGCCGCTGATCGATATCCTGCTGAGCCCGGCCGCGCGCGCCGTGGTCGAAAAGGCTGCGCCCGGCCGTTTCGACAAAATGCCTCCTCGGTTTGCCGGGACCGAGCCCCCGACGTTCGCCGCGATCCTGACCCTGCGCGAGGCCTCACGTTTCACCGGCCTTTCGGCGGAGGCGGTCGACGCGCTTGATCCGCCGCTGCGGGCGTTGCCGGTTACCGCCGCCGACAAGGCGGCCCGCTGCGCCCGGTACGATAATGACCGACCGCGCCTGACCGTCCCCGCCGGCAAACCCCGCCTACTGCTGTTCGAGAAGATCAACGGGTTCCGCGATGTCCCCTCGGTCGATGCCGCTCACGCCGCCTTCCTCGCCATGGCGGCCCGGAAAGGCTGGTCGATTACCGTGACCGAAAAGGGCGGCGCGATCAATCCGGCCACGCTGCGTCAGTTCGATGCGGTAATATGGAACAACATCAGCGGCGATGTGCTCACTCTTACTCAGCGGCGCGCGTTGCAGCGCTACCTGGACGGTGGCGGCGGCTTCGTCGCGGTCCACGGCTCGGCCGGCGATCCGGTCTATTTCTGGGACTGGTACGCCGACACGCTGATCGGCGCCCGCTTCAAGTCGCATCCGATGTCGCCGCAGTTCCAGGACGCGCGCGTTGTCGTCTCCGATCCGGCGCATCCGATCGCGCGAGCGTTGCCGCGCGAATGGGTGATGAACGACGAATGGTACTCGTTCCGAACCAACCCGCAGGCCGCTGGCGCGCATGTGATCCTGTCGCTCGACGAATCGACCTACAAGCCGGTCGGCGCGATGGGCATGGACCTGCGTATGGGCGAACACCCGATCGCCTGGACCAACTGCATCGGCAGGGGACGCGTGTTCTATTCGGCGATCGGCCATCGCCCCGAGACCTACAGCCAGCCGCAGTACGTGGCGGTGCTGGAAGCGGCGGTCGATTGGGCGGCGTCGGATCGCACTGCTTGCCCGGCCCACGCAAAGTGAGTTTCTGGCCCGATTTGCCGGGCGTCGAGCTCGGCGGATCGGGCCTGAGGAACTAACCTACCGGAAAGGCTAGGAAATTGGACGCACCGCTTTATCCGCCGGCCGCCGTCTATATTCAACCGGCGCGGCTGCCGCGCCTGCTCACCACACGCGACACGCCGATCGGGGTGCTTCAGCGGATTCCCGCAGCCTGGGCGATCGTACTCAAGGAGGCTCCCAACATCGAACGAAGCGTCGGCAGCCCGCAGATGAAGCCGCACCTGAACAATTTCTCGTTCACGACGCTGATCTCCTTCGGCATCGTCAAGCCGGATGCGCTCGCGCGGATCGACGCTCAGTTGAAGGCGCTGGGAGAAGTCCAATGAGCGGCGGCCCGGTAACCGACCGACGCCAGGCGCTGGCGCTCGCCGGCGGCACCGCTCTGCTGCCGCTGGTCGGAGCGGGCGCTTCGGCGGCGCCGCTACGCCGGGGGAACGAGGCGCCCGGCCGCGACATTCCATTCGACAACGATTGGCGCTTCTTCCGGGGGGCGGGCCAAGGCTTCGAGGCAGGCGGCCTGGACGATGCTGGCTGGCGCCGCCTCGATCTGCCGCACGACTGGAGCGTCGAGGACATTCCGGGCGGTGCCGCGCCCGACCAGATCGGCCCGTTCGACAAACACGCCATCGGCAAGACCGCGACCGGGTTCACTGTCGGCGGCGAGGGCTGGTATCGCAAGCACTTCCGGGTCGATGCCTATCCTGCCGATTCGCGGATCGAGGTGCTGTTCGACGGCGCCTATCTCGATAGCCAAGTGTTCCTCAACGGAAGACCGCTGGGCGAGAACATTCACGGCTACATCCCATTCGCCTTCGACCTTACTCCGCACCTGAACCGCGCTGGCGACAACGTCCTTGCGGTCCGCATCCGCAATGAGGGCCGCAACAGCCGGTGGTATCCCGGCTCGGGTCTGTACCGCCAGGTGACGCTCGACGTCCTGCCCGCGGGTGCGCGGATCGCCCGGTGGGGCGTTGGCGCATGGACCCGGCGGCTCGAAGGCGGGCGCGCCGAGATCGACGTCACCACCTCGCTGGAAGCACCCCAGGAGGGCCTGCAGCTGGTCACCCGATTGCGCGACGCAGCGGGCAGAATCGCTGCCGAGGCGACGTCGGCGGGCGGGGGTGAGGTCCGGCAAACCCTGAGTGTGGCCGGGCCTCGCCTGTGGTCCCCCGATGCGCCCAACCTCTACGCGCTCGAAAGCGAGCTGCGGCGAGGCGCGACCGTCGTCGATCGACTGTCGCAGCCGTTCGGGGTCCGCATCGTCACCTTGGATCCGCAACGCGGGATGAGCATCAACGGCACGCCCACCAAACTCCAAGGCGGCTGTATCCACCACGACAACGGGTTGCTCGGCGCATGCGCCTTCGCCGATGCCGACGATCGCCGTGTCCGCCTGCTGAAGGCGCGAGGCTTCAACGCCATCCGCAGCTCGCACAATCCGGCGTCGCACACGCTCCGCGACGCCTGCGATCGGCTCGGTATGCTGCTGATCGGAGAGGCGTTCGACGCGTGGCATGAGGCCAAGCTGCCGCTGGATTTCTCCACCCGCTTCGCCGATCACTGGCAAGAGGTCATCCGCGCGATGGTGCTGCCGGCGCGTAACAGCCCATCGGTGATCATGTGGAGTATCGGCAACGAGATTCCGTCACGCACTTCCGACGAGGGGCTGAAGTGGTCGTGGACGCTGGCCAACGCGATCAAGCGGCTCGATCCGACGCGGCCGGTCACCGCCGGGCTCAACGGCGTGTTGGGTCAGGAGGTGCGCCCCGCTCCGGAAACCTCCCGGCAGGCGCGCGCCGGCCTCGTCGACAACGCTTCGACCGTGTTCCTCGACGTCCCCGGCTACAACTACCGGATCGAGGATATTGAACGGGAGCAGGCCGATCACCCTGAGCGGGTGGTCTATGGCTCGGAGACGTTTGCCAGAGAGGTGTTCGAATATACCGCGCTGACCCAGCGAGCACCCTATTTCCTCGGCGAGTTCGTGTGGACCGCGATGGATTACATCGGCGAGGCCGGACTCGGCGCCACCGCATTCCTCAAGGACGGTGGCATACCCCTGTACTTCGCCGGATGGC
>JBDSIY010000066.1:0-16163 GCA_039917735.1 Novosphingobium sp.
GAGTGGTGTCGGTCCACATCGTCGAACTCCGGAAGTTTGTTGCAAAACCCCAGAATCAACGATCAGGCACAGCGTCAAGCTAACCCGCTGATACCACTCAACTTAATTTCGGATCAGGCTCTAAGACAGCCGATGCGTACGGCAAACGGGCTGGCCTCTTCATCGACCGCGGGATGCGTAAGGAAGCGTTAGAGGATTACAGCAAAGGCATCGAACTCGATCCAAGCGACGTTTGGTCATGGTCCAACAGAGCGATTACAAGGGTTCAGGTGGGTGACCTTGCAGGAGCAAGGTCGGATCTTGCCAAGGCCGAAGCTCTCGATCCAACGTATGTTCAAGTCTTCATCGGCCGAGGTATGCTGGCCGACGTAGAGCACCGCCCAAAGGATGCGGTCGACGCCTACACCAAGGCGCTTCAGCGCGAGCCGGACAACAATTACGCGTTGGAGCAGCGCGCCGCCGCCTACGCCGCCGTCGGCGACAGCGAGCACGCGAATGCAGACCGCGCTACGAAGGCTGCTGCGGCTATAGCAGCCAACCCTGAGGCCTCTTCTCCCTACCTCGACCGCGGCAATCTAATGCTCGATACCATGCGGTTCGATGAAGCGATCAAGGACTTCGATAGGGCGATTGCGCTTGACCCAAAGAGTGCGATGACACTCGCAGATCGAGGAATGGCGCGGGCTTGGAAGGGAGACCTTGAAGCCGCAGCAAAAGACCTCGATGCCGCCTTCGCAATCGATCCTAAGAACGTCGTTGTGTTCCGTGCCCGTGGTTTGATCGCACAGCAAAAGGGAGCTTCGCGAGACGCAATTGCTGCGTATACCGCGGCCCTTCAAATCGAGCCTAGCAGTGGTTTTGCCCTGGGACATCGGGCGGAGGCGGCACGCGCGGTTGGGGACAACGATGCAGCCCTCCAAGATGCCTCATCGGCTCTCAAGCAACAGCCGGGATGGATCGATCTCTACCTGCTGCGTGCTAACATTCTCAGGAGCCAAGGTAAGCAGGAAGAGGCGCTTTCTGAGGCAGCGTCTGTGACGGCTGCCAACCCGGACAATAGCTACGCTCACGTCGTGGCCGCGAACATTTACAGCGCGTTCCATAAAGACGCCGAGGCGATGCGGTCCTATGATCGCGCCATCGCCCTCAAGCCCGAGGCGTATGTTTACCTCAACCGCAGTCTGCGCCGCCCGAAGGCCGATCTAGCCGGCCGCCGCGCAGACCTCGACGCCGCCCTCAAGCTAGACCCTAGGTTTGTCGGAGCGATCGCGGAGAAGGCGAATTTGCAGGCTGACAACGGAGACCTGGCAGGCGCTGTGGCTACGTATTCGTCCGCGCTCGAAACGTCGCCTGGGGATATCTCCCTTCTGATGGGCCGGGGGATCGCTTATGCCCGCTCGGGGGACTCAACCCGTGCCGAAAAGGATTTCGCCGGCGCGCGAGTCAAGGTTACCGAGCCGGTCATCTTCAACAACATGTGCTGGTCCAAAGCGATCGCTGGCGTCGCGCTTGAGTCCGCACTGACCGACTGCAACGCTGCGCTTGCCAAGGCGCCTGAAGTCGCCGGTTACCTCGACAGCCGAGGCCTCGTCCTCCTACGTCTCGGACGGCTTGATGACGCGATTGCCGACTATGATCGTGCCCTATCGAAGAGTCCGAATATGCCGTCTTCGCTGTTCGGTCGGGCAGTCGCCTGGGCGCGGAAGGGTGACCGCACAAAGTCGGACACTGACGCCGCCGCGGCCCTGAAGATCGACCCTGACGTCCGCACCGACTTTGAACGCTATGGGGTGAAACTGTAACGCCCTGGTGGGCTGTGCAGGGCGGTGACAAAGCAGGCCACCGGAGCGCCGGTGAGTTGCTGAGCGCGGCGGAGTAAAATCCGGCCAGTGGTAGGCTGGGGCCTTTGGGGTCGGCCGGGGATGTTTGCCGTGGAGAGCTACGCCGCTGTTCGGCGTTTTGTGTTCGTGGAGGGGCACAGCCGCCGCGAGGCGGGGCGGGTGTTCGGGCTGAACCGCGAGACGGTGGCGAAGATGTGCCGCTTCTCGCTACCGCCGGGCTACACGCGGACGAAGGCGGTGGGGAAGCCGAGGCTGGGTCCGCTGCTGCCGGTGATCGACGCGATCCTCGAGGCCGACCGGACGGCGCCGGTGAAGCAGCGTCACACCGCGCGGATCTTCGAGCGATTGCGCGACGAGCATGACTACGCCGGCGGCTACACGGTGGTGAAGGACTACGTCCGGGTCAACCGAGCGCGTGGCCGCGAGACGTTCGTGCCGCTGGCGCATCCGCCGGGCCATGCGCAGGTGGACTTCGGCGAGGCGATCGGGGTGATCGGCGGCGTGCGCCAGAAGATCCACTTTCTGTGCATGGCCCTGCCGCAGTCGGATGCCTGCTTCGTCAAGACCTATCCGCGCGAGACCACCGAGGCGTTCCTCGACGGGCACGTGTCAGCCTTTGAGTTCTTCGGCGGCGTGCCGCTGTCGATTTTGTACGACAATACCACCATCGCGGTGGCCAAGATCCTCGGCGACGGCAAGCGCGAGCGGACGCGGGCCCTCACCGAGCTGGTCAGCCATTACCTGTTCCAGGACCGCTTCGGCCGGCCAGGTAAAGGGAACGACAAAGGCAAGGTCGAGGGGTTGGTGAAGTATGCCCGGCTCAACTTCATGACGCCGGTGCCTGAGGCGGCGAGCTTCGACGCGCTGAACGCCTCGATCGCCGAGCGCGGCCGGGCTCGTCAGGGCGAGCGCGCCGGCCGCCATGCGGAGACGATCGGCGAACGGCTCGCCGCCGATATCGTGGTGCTGCGCGATCTTCCGGCAGTGCCGCTTGAGCCGTGCGAGAAGCGCTCGGGCCAGGTCTCCTCGACCGCGCTCGTCCGCTACCGCACCAACGACTACTCGGTGCCGACCGCCTACGGCTTCCGCGAGGTGGTGGTGAAGGGCTTCGTCGACGAGGTCGTGATCCTGTGCGGCGGCGAGGAGATCGCCCGGCATCCGCGCTGCTACGGCGAAGGCGCGTTTGTCGCCGATCCGCTCCACTACCTGGCGCTGCTCGAGACCAAGCCGGGCGCGCTCGATCAGGCGGCCGCACTCCAGGGCTGGAACTTGCCCGAGGTGTTCCAGCACCTGCGCCACCTGCTCGAGGCGCGGATGGGCAACCGGGGCAAGCGCGAGTTCATCCAGGTCCTGCGGCTGCTCGAGGCCATACCGCTGGACATCGTCACCACCGCGGTGACCCAGGCGATCCAGCTCGGCGCGATCGGCTTCGATGCGGTCAAGCTGATCGCGCTGGCACGGATCGAGCAGCGCCCGGTCCGGCTTGATCTGGCCGCCTATCCGCACCTGCCGAGGACGGCGGTGAGGACCACGTCGGCGGCTGATTACGGAGTGCTGGCGGCATGAGCGGCGCCGACGAGACGATGCCCTCCGGCACCATGAGCGGCGCCCCGCAGGTGCTGCTCGCCCACCACCTCAAGCAGCTGAAGCTGCCGACGGTGCTGCGCGAGTACGACAAGGTCGCCCGCGAGTGCGCCCGCGACGGCGTCGACCACACGCGCTACCGGCTGCGCCTGATCGAGCTCGAACTGATCGACCGCGAGCGCCGGACGATCGAGCGGCGGATCCGGGCGGCGCGGTTCCCGGCGGTGAAGAGCTTCGACACGTTCGACTTCGCCGCCATCCCCAGCCTCAACAGGCCGCTGGTGCTCGAACTCGCCCGTTCGGAAAACATCCTGCGCCGGGAGAACGTGATCGCGCTGGGCAATAGCGGCACGGGCAAGACTCACGCCGCCCTGGCTCTCGGCCTGGCGGCTTGCCAGAAGGGCTTCCGGTCACGTTCGCGACCGCGGCCTCGCTGGTCAACCAGCTCATGGAAGCCCGCGACGAGCGGCGCCGGCTGAAGCTCCAGCGTGATCTGGCGGCGGTGAAGCTGCTGATCGTCGACGAGCTCGGCTACGTGCCGCTGTCGCCGACCGGAGCCGAGCTCCTGTTCGAGGTGTTCTCGCAGCGCTACGAGCGCGGCTCGACCATCGTCACCTCCAACCTGCCGTTCGAGGACTGGACGCAGGTGCTGGGATCGCAGCGGCTTACCGGGGCGCTGCTCGACCGCCTCACCCACCACGTCAGCATCCTGGCGATGAACGGCGACAGCTATCGACTGAAGCAGTCCACACGCCGCCGCCGCCGAACAGCCGGGGCGGAGCAAAACCAGCCCACCGAAATCGTCGATCCTGACACCGGCGAGATCACCACTGCCTGATCTTCAAGCAGCCAATCGTATGAAGAGGGGCCCGATCGGGCCCCTCTTCATACGATCATTCTCGCATCGCGACTGGCCTGGTTTTACTCAGCCACGCTGGCCTGGAATCCCACCGCCGTTGACACGTGGCTTCGGACACGAAGTAGCGCTTCTCGTCTGTGAAGCGAACTGCCAATTCCCGGGGGCTCAGCTCGGATTGCTCCAGCGCCAGCTCGATGATCTGATCATGGATGTCCGCCGGGATCCGGTTCCACACCCGGCTCGGCGCCGATGGCCGATCCTCCAGCGCCTCCGGCCCACCCTCGAGATAGCGGTCATACCAGCGGTAGAACGTCCGACGGGCGATACCGAGCTGGTCCAGCGTCCGCTTGGCGGGCAGGTGCGACTGCTCGACGATCCGGATGATCTCGAGCTTTTCGGATGCGGGAAACCTCATTCGTCGTCGCCCCCATCCGCGATCATGCCTTTTTTTCAGTAGGCGGTTCTCGAGCGTCAGATCGGCCACGCATTCCTTCAGGGCACCAGCCTCGCGGCGCAGATCCTGCACCTCGCCGGTGGTCGCGGCACGGGCGGTGTCGCCGGCCCGGCGGCGCTTGCCAGCTTCCATGAACTCTTTCGACCAGGTGTAATACAGGCTCTGGGCGATGCCTTCTTTGCGGCACAGCTCGGCAATGCTGTCCTCGCCGCGCAGCCCGTCGAGCACGATGCGGATCTTGTCTTCGGCCGAGAAGTGACGTCGGGTCTGCCGCCGAATATCCTTCACAACACGCTCAGCAGGGGCCTTGGTCGGCGATTTTTTCAAGGAGGGTTGGGCCTTCATCTTCGTTCCTTCGTCACTACGACGAAGCCCCAACCCTCCTTAAATCACAACCTCAATCTGTGCCATTGGTGCTGACGGCGGACAATGGCATATGCGTCGATGTCGCCGGGAAGCAGACACACGACGCCTTCGGCCCTACGGCCGGGGGCGTTTTGCTTTCGCATGGCCGGTCAGGCGGCTACCAAATCGCGAAGGCTATCCACCTTCACCAGCGTGCGGGTGCCAACCTTGACGGTCTGCAGTCTTCCTTCCTTGATCAGCTCATAGAGCTTTGTCTTGCCGAGGCCTGTCGCGGCCTTCGCGCCCTCGATGGTTGTCGTGATCGGTTCCAGGATCCCTCCGTGCGGCAGCGGCGCGCTGCGGACAGGGACGGGATGACAGGAGCGAAAAGGCGCATCAAAACCCGCATATGGCGGGTTTTCCTGATGGCGGCTTATGCGCCTTTTTGGGGCGGCTGGACGGATAACGGCCGGCGAGCACAGCCCTGACACGGGCGTTTCCAGCATTCTCGAAGCCAGCCTCTCAATGCATGTCGCGGGCAATTAGCCGAGCGTTGGTGACCCCCCTTGCCTTCATTTCGTCAGCCTTCGCGCAGATTTCCTCGTCGGATGGCGGGCGACCATTCTTCCACGCATTGGCCCGGATCGCGGCGGTTGACGAGCACTGCTCGGTCTCATTGCATTCTTGTCCATGCAACGTGAGGTTCAGGCCCAGCAGACTCTCTAGGTCCGGAAGGCTGAATTGCACTCCATTCGCCTGCCAGCACTGCAACGCCGTGGCTCCAGTCAGACCGCCTGTAAGCCAGTCCAGCTGGACACTCTCGTCCATCCAAACCTCGGCGGGCAACAGGCCAGAACCTAGGTCCTCTTTCACGTCTTTGCGCGCATCGGCATAGCGAAGCCCCGCCGCCCAAGTCGCGAGGTGACCCACCGCCGCGTTGCTTCGCACGCTAACGAGGACGCGATCAGGAAGCACCTCCCCAAGAGACTGGTAGATGCGCAGAACATCGGCGGCGCGTGCCCAACCGGGCGCGGAGCGGCATGCGCTCACTCGACCAGCCTCAGCACGGTGGAGTGCCCTTCCACGAACGAGCCCCACGCATCGAGCAGCGTCCGCCGTATTTCGAGGAACTTGGCGCGCTGGCAGGCCCTCACGACTTGATCGGGCACAAGGTGCGCCATAGCCGCCTCAGCCACCGCCTCCGGGATCGTGGGCATGTTCTCGGCCGCCCAGGTGCGAAACGATGACCGGAACCCGTGAACCGTCACCCCGAGCGGCTTCACAATCTTGCTCATGGTCATGTCGGAGAGCGGCCGACCGCCTGAGCCGGGGAACAACAGCGCGTCACGCGTGGTGGCCCGCAGCACCTGCGCCCGCTTGAGGACGGCGAGGGCCGCAGGCGAGAGCGTCACCACATGCGCTTCCCCAGACTTCATCAGCTCGGCGGGGCGCCGCCATTCTTTGGCGTCCAAGTCGATGTGCGACCACATCGCTGAGCGAGTTTCGCCCGAGCGCGCCGCCGTGAGTATCGTGAAGAGGAGGGCCAGCCGCCCCGCCGTGTCCGCCTTCTCATTCTGATCGGCGAAGAAGGCCGGCACATCGCCGTAGGGCATCGACGCGAAGTTGCCCGAGCGTGCCTGCCTCGACAGCAAGGGGCGCAGGCCGTCGCGCGGAGCGCCGGTCGATCGCCAGCCGCTGCCCTTGGCGAAGTCGAGCACCGTCCCGATCCGCTGGCGGAGCTTGCGCGCGGCCGCCGGCTTGGTGGTCCAGAGCGGCGACAGCACCGCGACGATGTCCTTCTCGTCCACGGAGTCCACGCGCAGCGTGCCCATCTTCGGGAACACATGCAGCCGTAGCGTGGCGAGGAACGCGTCAGCGTGCCCCTGTCCTTCCAGCCGGCGCTCAGAGCCTTGTGGCAGGCCTCAGCGGCCTCCTTGAAGGTTGGAGGGGCTTGTTCCCGCTTGTCGCGGTCAGCGATCGGATCGCCACCTGTGCGGGCGATCTTGCGCAGCACACGGGCCTTGTCGCGCGCTTCTTCGAGCGACAGGTCGGTAGTCGAACCCAGCCCGATGTCCCGCCTCCTTCCATCCGCCTGAACGCGCAGCATCCACGACTTGGCGGAAGGGCCGGATACCAGCAGGTAGAGCCCCGCGCCGTCACCGTGGCGGCCAGGCTTAGCGTTTTTGACCATGAGCGCGGACAAACCGGCCATCGCCCCAATCCCTCATCTATTCCCACATTCTAGCGCGGATTGCTACGAACCGCAACGAACGAAAGCGGAGAACAGATAGGGAAGACCAACGGATTTTCAGGGGCTATGCGGAGGCTGGCGAACGGCTGCGATTGGGATGGTGGATGCCCCGCGAGGATTCGAACCTCGATAAACGGAGTCAGAGTCCGTTGTCTTACCGTTAGACGACAGGGCAGGAGCGGGGGCGTTAAACGGCTGATTTCCGAGGGTCAAGGAACTTGTGGGCGGCCTCGGGACGGGATCGAGGCCGCGCCCGAACCGCCTGGCGGGCCGGTGACCATGCTCGCTCGGCACGTCGCGGTAACGGCGCACATCGGAATTGGTGCTGCTTCCCGGAGACGGACGCCTGCCGCCCGGAAAAATGCCCAACTGGAGAAACAGACCGCTATTGAGAATCATTGTCCTGTTCCGGGACTCGGCCTTTCCAAGGCGCTAACATACGTTTAGTTGTCCGGTCTTCGCGCAGGGATGGCGCGACCAAGGGGGCAACATGGCAATCAACCTTCACAGCGCGTTGAAGCGCTTCGACTTCATCACGGCCGATCTGGATTTCCTCCAGCGGCAGGTGAACTTCCAGCCACTGAGCCTCACTGGCCATGCGATCACCCCTGCCACCGATGCTTCGGGCAATCCGCTGTCCGGAACCGTGAGCTATGATCCGAGCGGTGCCATCACCGTGACGGTGACGCAGCTCGACGGCACGACGAGCCAGTACAGCTATGCCGATGCCTACGATCCATCCGGCCTGCGCAGCATCGATGGTGCCTTCAACAATCTGCTGCCTGGGCAGAACCGCTTCGGCAGCACCGACACGGCCTTTCTGGCCACGCTGACAGGCGGCTACACCAGCTACCTCGGACAATATCTGCCCGCACCTGGTGAGACCGATTCCGCCAGCCACTCCTTTGCCAGCGCGCTCGACGCGTCCACGCATCGGTTTGGCCTTGCTCCATTGGCGGCCCAGCCCGATTACGCAATCACGCAGAGCCCCGGCACCGGCACCGCGATCGTCCATACCGTCATCGATTACACACCGCGGATGATCAGCCAGACGATCTCCTCGGACGCGGCGTTGGCCGCCACCGGCGTCGCCACTGCGACCGACAGCTTCAACGGCGCGCGCTACATCGGCAACCTCGCGACGACCGCCGGCGATGCATCCTACAGCGGCTGGTTCGTGCTGTTCGGCCAGTTCTTTGATCACGGCCTCGATTTCATCGACAAGGGCGGAAACCTCGATTCGGTGACGGGCAAACCCGCCAGCGTCGTCATCCCGCTCGCGGCGAGCGATCCGCTCTACAACCTGGCTCCCGGCCATCAGATGAGCCTCAGCCGCGCGACGGTGAGCGGCTTCGCAGCCGACGGCAGGCCGACTTATGGTGATCACACCTCGCCGTTCATCGACCAGAGCCAGACCTACGGTTCGCGGTCGGCGATCACCGATCTGCTGCGCGAATGGGTCGAGGATCCCAACCACCCCGGCACCTACATCCCCGGCATGCGGATGCTCGACGGCCACTCGCTGGCGACGGCGTGGCAGCGCTGGGACGGGGTCGCCACCCACCAGACGCTGCCGACGCTCGACGAACTGCGCGTCGCCGTCCACCAGACGCTCAATTCAACCCTCGGCCGCACCGACATCAGCTATGCCGATGTCCTCAACTATCACGGCAGCGGCCAGCCGCTGCTGCTCGACATCAAGCCGGTCTCCGACCGCATCGATACCACGTCGGTCCTCAATGTTTTCGGTGACGGACCCAACATCCTTCAGGGCATCGACCTAAACACCATCCTCGTCCTTGCCAAGCAGGACCCGAGCGATCCCGCCTCGCCGACGCTGGTGCTGGGGGTCAAGCCGGGGGCCGATCCCGCGCTCGCCGCCGAGGCGCTGCTGCAGGCGATGGGCGCGCATTACATTGCCGGCGATGGGCGCGTGAACGAGAACTTCGGTCTGACTTCGGTGCACCACGTTTTCCACGAGGAGCACAACTTCCAGATCGACAATCTGATCAGCACGATGGGGCAGGCGCTGGCCGCCGGCACCTACAGCCCTGCCCGGATCCACGCCTTCCAGACGGCGGTGCCTGGTCCCGGCGGCACGCCGCTGACCGACGCGCTCGGCAATTATGTCGACGCGCACGGGGCGATCTCGTGGGACCAGAACCGGCTGTTCGACGCGGCCAAGCTGATCGTCGAGATGGAATACCAGCACATCGCGGTGGACCAGTATTCGCATTACATCAGCCCCGATCTGCCTGACTTCGAGACCTACGACGTGAACCGCGATCCGTCGCTGTCGCTCGAATATTCTCAGGCGGCGTTCCGCTTCGGCCATTCGCAGTTGCGCGAGACGATCGACGCGATCGATCCGGCGGGCGGAATTACCGGCAAGGTGATGCAGTTCGCGCTGGCCCAGGCGTTCCTCACCCCCGAGAAGTTCGCCGAGGTTGGCCCGGGCGCGATCGCGCTCGGCATGAGCCATCAGCTCGGTAACGAGATCGACGAGTTCGTGACCCCGGCGTTGCAGCAAAGCCTGCTCGGCCAGCCCCTGGATCTGCCGGCAATCAACATCGCGCGCGGCCGCGATGTCGGGCTGCCGACGCTGAACGAAGCGCGGGCGCAAATTTACGCGACGCAGGCCAACAACGCCTACACGCTGAGCGGCGACCTCACGCCCTACGCCAGCTGGAACGACTTCGGCGCCAACATGATTCACCCGGGGTCGCTGGTGAATTTCATCGCCGCTTACAGCTTCGACGGCGATCTGACGGCCGCTACGGCGGCGATGGCCGACGGCGCGTTCATGAGCGGCGGCGACCAGGGCTTCCAGAAGATCGACCTCTGGATCGGCGGCCTCGCCGAAAAACATGTCGATGGCGGCATCCTGGGCGCCACCTTCAACGCGATCTTCGTCGACCAGATCGATCGGCTGCAGGACGGCGACCGGATGTATTACATCTTCCGCCTCGACGCGGCGCTGCCCGAGACGACCAGCTTCGGCAACCAGCTGTTCACCGAGCAGTTCAAGGATCTGATCGAGCGCACCACCGGCATCCATCACCTTACCGGTGACATTTTCCTCCATGCCGACTCCTACATCGAGCTCGGCGACGCTCCGAGCCCGACCGAGCTCGCTGCGCGCGCCACGGGCGGCGATGCGCATAAATACGGCGATCTGGCCCTCGCGCTCGGCCTCGGCGTCTATTCGGATGGGGGCGCATCCAACTTCGGCAATGGCGCGGTGGTGAGCGTTGGCGGCGTCAGTTACATCGCCGATGCGCGTCCGAACGGCGCGATCGGACCCGACGGCGTCACCCCGCTATCCGGCTACGACGCGCACGAGGTAATCGGCGGCACCGCCTATGCCGATGAGATTCATGGCGGCGGCGGGTTCGATACGCTTTATGGCGATGATGGCAACGACAAGCTGTATGGCGGGGACGGCTCCGACAGCATCTACGGCGGGCAAGGCGACGACATCATCGATGGCGGCGCCGGCGAGGATCATCTCGACGGCGGCGATGGCGACGACTGGATCTACGCCGGCGCGGGCACCGCCGACGGCGACGTGATGCTCGGCGGGGCGGGCAACGACCATTTGTTCGGCGCCGGTGGCGATGACGAGATGTTCGGAGGCGCTGGCGACGATACCATCGACGGCGGGCTCGGCAACAACCTCATCTACGGCGAGGACGGCGACGATGTGATCGTCAGCGGTCCCGGCGACGATACGATCGACGGCGGCGCCGGTAACGACACGATCGTCTTCGCCACGGCGGCGGCGGCGATCACTTTCGACCTCGCCATCACCAATGTCCAGGACACCGGGGGCGCCGGCTCCGACAAGATCATCAACGTCGAGAACGTCGTTGGCTCGGCCTTCAATGACAAGCTCTACGGCGACGACGGCGACAACGTCCTGACCGGCGGCGCGGGCAACGATCTGCTCGACGGGCGCGGCGGCATCGACACCGCGAGCTACGCCGACGCACCCTCCGGAGTGGTGGTCGATCTGGGAATCGCGTTTGCCCAGAACACCGGCCACGGCAGGGACCGGCTGGTCGCGATCGAGAACCTCACCGGCTCCGGCTTCGCCGACATCCTCAACGGCAACGCCGGCGCCAATGTGCTCGACGGCGGGCTCGGCAACGATCGGCTGAGTGGCAGGGCAGGGGACGACCTGCTGTTCGGCGGCGGCGGCAACGACACGCTCGATGGCGGCGAGGGCAATGACACGCTCTACGGCGGCATCGGCAACGACATATTGTGGGGCCGGGTCGGCGACGATGTCTTGTTTGGCGGCGATGGCGACGACAAGCTCTATGGTCAGGACGGCAACGACCGACTGATCGGCGGCGCCGGGGTGGATCAACTGGTCGGCGGCGCGGGCTCGGATGCCTTCGTGTTTGACACGCTCGATCCAGCCGGCGCCGACACGATCTGGGACTTCAAGTCGTCCGACGACCACATCGAGATCGCGATAGCGGCTTTCGCCGGCCTTGCCAGCTTCGGCCCGGGTCCGCTGTCCGCCGGGGAGCTCGCTTATGGCGCCGCCGCGACCACCGCCAGCCAGCACCTGATTTACAACACCCGCAACGGCGCGCTCTATTACGACGCCGATGGTGTCGGCGGCGCGCCTCAGATCGAGATCGCGCGGCTGCTCAACCATCCGACGCTGCTGGCCTCGAACATCACCCTGATCTGAGGGCAAGCGCTGACCCGGAAAAGCTTGCGACCCCTCAGCGCGCGAACCCGTCGCCGTGGCGGGCCGGCCCGGGCAAATCCGCCGGGCCGGAGAGTTTAACCGCAGTTCACCCCATCTGGGGGTGGCGGAAAGGAAGCGAGCCGTGGCGCGTATCTTCATCACCGGCAGCACGGATGGGCTTGGGCATGCGGCGGCACGCTCGCTGGTCGACGGCGGCCACCGGGTAGTCCTGCATGCGCGATCATCCGAGCGTGCCGAGGCGCTGGGGGACATGGCCGCATCGTGCGACGGCATCGTCATCGGTGACCTGCGCAGCGCGGTGGAAACGCGCTCCGTCGCCGATCAGGTCAATGCGATCGGGCGGATGGATGCCGTCATCCACAACGCCGGCATCTATGGCGAGCCAAGCCGCGCGCCGACTCACGAGGGCCACGCCGCGATACTCGCCGTGAACACGCTCGCGCCTTACATGCTGACGGCACTGATCGAGCGACCCGATCGTCTCGTCTATCTGAGCAGCGGCCTGCATCGCGGCGGCATCGGCCCGCTGGAGGATATCGACTGGGTCAACCGGCCGTGGGACGCGGCCCGCGCCTATGCGGAGAGCAAGCTGTACGTTGTCGCGCTCGCCTCGGCGGTGGCGAAGCGCTGGCCAGCGGTGATCAGCAGCGCGGTCGATCCCGGCTGGGTACGCACCCGAATGGGAGGCTCGTCGGCTCCGGTCGACATCGACACCGGCCAATGGACCCAAGCCTGGCTGGCGGTGACGAAGGATGCCGCGGGCCTGGTCAGCGGCGGCTACTGGCGCAATTGCCGCCAGGAACAGCCGGCGTGCCAGGCGCTCGATGTCACCTACCAGGATCGGCTGCTCGCGCTTCTGCACGAATTGACCGGCGTCGCTCTGCCCTGATTGCTGGGCGGTTCTTCCCCCACGACGATCGACCGACCGGGTGACATGACCCCGGTAAACCGTTACTTGCAACCGCCTCGCACCGCATGGTCAAGGCCGGGGCGTTTTCAGAAGGGACAAGGATGGCGACGGTAGCGATTGCGAGCCAGAAGGGTGGCTCCGGCAAGACCACCGTCTCGATCAACCTCGCCGTGGCCGCGACCAGGGACGGCAAGCTCGCCTGCGTGATCGACATCGATCCGCAGGCGACGGCGGCGGCCTGGGGCGACTGGCGCGGCGACCGCCA
Source organism: Novosphingobium sp. (assembly GCA_039917735.1). Classification (GTDB taxonomy): domain Bacteria; phylum Pseudomonadota; class Alphaproteobacteria; order Sphingomonadales; family Sphingomonadaceae; genus Novosphingobium. Next base: position 13,236 of record JBDSIY010000066.1, read on the forward strand.
GCCGGCGGTGATAACCAGCCCGCCGGCGCGATTGGCCAGGGCCATTCAGACCGCCACCAAGGAGGGCGCTGAGTTCATCGTCATCGACACCCCGCCGCACGCCGACGTCGCCACCCGGGAAGCGGTGAAGGCCGCCGACCTCGTGCTGATCCCGACCCGGCCGCGGGCGTTCGATCTACACGCCATCGAGGCCACGGCGGAACTCGCCAAATTCGCGCGCAAGCCCGCCTTCGTGCTGTTCAACGCCGTTCCGCCGCGCGCAACGAACCTGATCTTGGAAGTCAGCCGCTTCGTCGAGGGCCTCTCGCTGCAGATCTGCCCGATCCGGTTGGGGGAGCGCGCCGCATTCCACCACTATTCCTCGGCGGGGGCGGTGGCATCGGAGGGCGATCCCGATGGCAAGGCCGCCGGCGAAGTCGCCGAGCTTTGGCAGTGGGTCCGCGAGCAAACGGGAATGGTTTAGCTTTTCGGGGTCGGCGGCGCCAGGCCGGTGGCCTTTTGCGATGGATTCGAAGCGTTCTGCTTTTTCGGCTTTTCGGCCTTGGGTTTCCTGACTTCGCGGTTAGACTTTTTTTGACTCTTCGCCATTTTGCGCATCCTTTTTCCGGACGTGAGGCGCGGCTGGTATGTGCAACCGCCCGGGCGTCCCGCTGACTCCGCGGCAGCCTAGGATGATGTTCGGAACGAAGCCAGGGTTCCGGCGCTTTGCCGTGCATGGAACCCATATACGATTGTGTCGTCGTCGGGGCGGGGCCCGCTGGGCTTACCGCCGCGATCTACCTGGCCCGCTTCAACCTTCGGCTGCGGATCGTCGATGCCGGCAACAGTCGCTGCGCCACGATCCCCCGCACCCGCAACCATGCCGGCTACCCGGAGGGCATCGCGGGGAAAGCGCTTCTCGCCTTGATGCGCGAGCAGGCGGCCGCATTCGGCGCCGACGTGACCGACGGCGTCGTCGAGAAGATCGGGAAGCGAGGGGAGCAATTCTTCGCGCTCGTGGGCGACGGTGAGCTGATCGCCCGTACGGTCCTGCTGGCCACCGGCGTCGTCAATAACCGCCCGAAGATTTCTCCCGAACTGCATGACGTGGCGCTGTCTCGGGGCCTGTTGCGCTATTGCCCCATCTGCGATGGCTACGAAGTGCGGGACAAGCGCGTTGCCGTGATCGGCACGGGGGCGCGTGCATACAATGAGGCGCTGTTCGTGCGGATGTACACGAAGGACCTGACGCTGATCGCGCCCGATGGTGCCCACGCGCTGTCGGGGGACGAGAGGGCGCGGCTGGCGCGGCTTGGTATCGGGCTCGTCGACGGGCCTTGCGAAACGATCAGGATCGAGCGGGAACGGATTTTCGTTCCCGCTCCAGGCGGAGAGCTGGCCTTCGACACCGTGTATCCGGCGCTCGGTTCGGTGATCCGCTCGGAGCTGGCGCGGCCGCTCGGGGCTGAGATGAGCGAGGAAGGCTGCCTCGTAATTGATGAGCACCAGCGCACGAGCGTTCACGGCATTTATGCTGCCGGAGATGTCTCCAAGGGACTCGACCAGATCAGCCACGCGATGGGCGAGGCCGGGGTCGCGGCGACGGCGATTCGTAACGATCTGGCAGGGGCAGGTGGGCTGTGGCGCTGAACGACGCCCTCTTTGGCGCGCTGCTGCGCAAGCTGGCGGCGCGGGACTATCGCTTCGTCACCATCACTCCGGCGTCGCACGCCCGCGTGCTGGCGCGGCCTTCGAAATCGACCGCGCGAACGGTCGTCGATGTGCTGGGCTGGAGCCTGCCGTTTGCTCGCGGCGTGCTGGTGGACGAGCTGTTCCATGATCTGAGCGCTGCCGGGGTGATCGAGGAGCGGGGCCAGCTGCTCCGTTGCACGATCCGTGTCTCTTGCATCGGCTCGGTGCTCTACATCCACTCGGCATTTCCCACGACTGCGCCCGATGCGGTGTTCCTCGGGCCCGACAGCTACCGCTTCGCCGTAGCGATCACGGCCGAACTCGACGCGGAGCGGGTGCCCGCGGGCGCGCGCATCCTCGATATCGGCACCGGAGCCGGAGTAGGCGCGATCACCGCCGCCTTGCTCTGTCCGGATGCGCGGGTCGTCGCCACCGACATCAACCCGCTGGCGCTCCGTTTCGCCGCGATTAACGCCGCCGTTGTAGGCGTTGCGATCGAGCCGATGCTCGCCGATAGCGTCGCTGCGGTGCCGGGAGAGTTCGACCTGATCCTGATCAATCCGCCCTATATCATTGACTCGGCACGTCGTGCCTATCGCGACGGCGGCGACATGCACGGCGCGGCGCTACCCCTCCGCATGACGCGAGAGGCCATGGCGAAGCTCGCCGAGGGCGGGCGTTTGCTGCTCTATACCGGCAGCGCGATCGTCGATGGTGAAGATCGACTGCGCGCCGCGCTCGCCGACGCCGTTGCGGAGGCCGGCTTCACACTACGCTATCGCGAGATCGATCCCGATGTGTTCGGCGAGGAACTTGGCTCCGAAGCCTACGCCGAGGTGGACCGCATCGCGCTGGTTTGCGCGCTCATTCGCCGTCCGCGTCGGTCGTAGCCCCGCGCCCGGCCAGGCGGGTGACCGCCAGGTCGGCGGTGACATTGCCCAGGGTGCGAAAGATATCGGGCACCGTCTCCACCGCGAGCAGCAGCGGCAGCAGCGCGACCGGCACTCCCATTGCGAGGCAGACCGGGCTGATCGTCGCGAAGAACGAGATTTGCGCCGGCAGGCCGACCGCCGCGAGGCTCACCGCCGCCGCTGTCGCCGCGCCGATGGCCAGCGTCGCTGGGCCGAGCGCGATGCCATGCACATGCGCGAGGTAGACCGCCACCGCGATGTTGGCGGCGGCGCTCGCCGCGCGGAACAGCGAGACGGCGAGCGGCAGGACGATGCCGGCGGCGGCGCGATCGACCCCCAGCGCGGG
>JBDSIY010000067.1:0-20301 GCA_039917735.1 Novosphingobium sp.
CGGTAATAAGGACGCTTCTTTGACCCGCCGCGTGAGAGACGCAGTGCTACTGCCATGATATTTCTACCTTTCGTTCGATTTGGTGATGATCATTTCTTCAGGAATTTGCTGAGATCGGGGCCACCCAGGCCGGGCAGTCCCCCGCCCATTCCGCCGCCGAAGCCGCCGCCCGGTCCGCCGCTGCCCAGCCCGGGCATGGCGGCATCGAGCCCGCCCTTGCCAAACAAGGCGCCAAGCCCCTTGATGCCGCCCATCTTCTTGATCTGCTTCATCGCCCGGCCCATTTCCTGGTGCATCTTGATGAGCTTGTTGACATCCTGCACCTGCGCGCCGGAACCGTTGGCGACACGGATCTTGCGCTTGGCGTTGAGCAGTTCGGGCCGCCCGCGCTCCTTGGGGGTCATCGAGCCGATGATCGCGTCCATCCGCAACAAAACCCGGTCGTCCATGCCGCTCTGCGCCATCGCAGCCTTGGCCTTCTTCATCCCCGGCAGCATCCCGGCAAGCATGCCGAGCCCGCCCATCTTCTGCATCTGGCGCAATTGGCTGCGCAGGTCGTCCATGTCGAACTTGCCCTGAGCCATGCGCTCGGCGAGCCGCTCGGCGTCCTCGGCATCGACCGTCGCCGCCGCCTTCTCGACCATCGAGACGATGTCGCCCATGCCGAGGATGCGCCCCGCGACGCGGCGCGGGTGGAACGGCTCGATCGCATCGAGCTTTTCGCCGGTGCCCGCGAATTTGATCGGTTTGCCGGTGACGGCGCGCATTGACAGCGCCGCGCCGCCGCGCGCATCGCCGTCCATGCGGGTGAGGATTACGCCGGTGAGATCGACCTGTCCGGCAAAGCTCTGGGCGACGTTGACGGCGTCTTGGCCGGTCAGCGAATCGACCACCAGCAGCGTCTCGCGCGGGCTCGATATTGCCGCCACCGCGCGCATCTCGTCCATCAGCGCCTGGTCGACATGCAGCCGTCCGGCGGTGTCGAGCAGCAGCACGTCGACCGCCTGCAACCGCGCCGCCTGCATCGCCCGGGTGGCGATATCGACCGGCGCCTGGCCCGGCACGATCGGCAGCGTCGCCACGCCGACCTGTTCGCCCAGCACCTTGAGCTGCTCCTGCGCAGCCGGCCGGGCGACGTCGAGCGACGCCATCAGCGCCTTCTTGCCGTCCTTCTCCTTGAGCAGCTTGGCGAGCTTGGCGGTGGTCGTGGTCTTGCCCGAACCCTGCAGCCCGACCATCAGGATCACCACCGGCGGTGCCGCGGCGAGATCGAGACCGGCGGCCTCGCCGCCCTCACCCTCACCGCCGAGCACCTCGACCAGCGCGTCGTTGACGATCTTGACGACCTGCTGGCCGGGCGTGACCGACTTCAGCACCGAAGCGCCGACCGCCTGCTCGGTCACCCGATCGACGAAGCGGCGGACGACGGGCAGCGCGACATCCGCCTCAAGCAGCGCGATCCGCACCTCGCGCATCGCGTCGCGCACGTCCTGCTCGCGGAGCGCACCGCGCCCGCGCAGCTTGTCGAAGACGCCGCTGAGGCGATCTGAAAGGCTGTCGAACATTCGTCCGCTCACTCCAAAGCGACCGCCAAAGCCACTTGGGCCAGGCCAAAGCCGAAAACGCCGGCGGACGAAACCTCGTCAGCCAGCGTGTAGATAATATTCCGCCTCAATTCGCGAATGGTGGAGCCGAGGGGGATCGAACCCCTGACCTCTACAATGCCATTGTAGCGCTCTCCCAGCTGAGCTACGGCCCCGTGCCATTCAACTTGCCATTCATCCGGCCCGCCCTGGGAGGCCGGCCGTCCCCGATAGCCTGAACTTGTCAGGCGCCGGGACGCCGCCCACTAGTGAGGCGGCTTAGGATTGGCAAGGTGTTTTGGCGGAGCATGCCCTAACCTTCTACGCCATCGTCACCCTGAATTTTATTCAGGGTCCATTCGTCGTTGGGCGAGGCGCTCGGGGGCGACCAAACCGCGCCGTCCCGCTTAGGCCCCACCGGCGGCGCGTGAGGTCAGATAGATGCTGAAACGAGTTCAGCATGGCGATGATGGGGTTGCGGGGCCTGTACGAGCAGGAGCGCCGCCACGCCCCGCTCCGCTTCAGCCCTCGTCGTGGTGACCGTCGTCCGCCGCAGGAACCCCGAGATCCTCGTCGCCGCCCAAATCGACGTCGTTGTCCGGCGAATCGCTGTCCTCGTCGATGTCGAGGTCTTCCTCGGCGAGATCGACGTTGGCGACCTCCTTGGCCTTGTCCTTCTGCAGTTCCTCATAGGGGATCGGTTGCTTCGACTTGAGCACCGGCTCGGGATGCCAGGCGTGGCCGCATTCGATGCAGGTGACTGGATCGTCCTTGCCCAGATCATAGAAGCGGGTGCCGCATTTCGGGCAGCCGTGCTTGGCGCCCCACTCAGGCTTGGCCATGAAAATTCCTTGAAACCGGCCGCCGGCGATCGGCGGGCCTGACAGGTTGATGCGTTGATGGGCAGGTGGAGCTGCGAATTCAACCGCCGCCGATTACGGGCGCCCACCATCAGGGCGCGCGCCTTGCCATAGCGGGCGGGCACTGTCAAAAGCCGCGCCTCCGCCCATTCCCGCGCAAGGGCCGCCGTGACCGCCGCCAATTCCACTGCCGAGGCTCGTCAGGCCCAACCTGCGATGCGCCCGCGCTGCTTTCTGCCCGCCGGTCCGCTGAAGGGCAGCATCCGGGTGCCCGGCGACAAGTCGATCAGCCATCGCGCGTTGATGCTTTCGGCGCTGGCGGTGGGCACCAGCCGCATCTCCGGCCTGCTCGAAGGCGAGGACGTGCTTGCCACCGCCGGCGCGCTGCGGGCGATGGGCGCGCATATCGAACGCCTCGGTCCCGGCTGCTGGCGGGTCAACGGCGTCGGCGTCGGCGCCCTGCTCCAGCCCGAAGCCGCGCTCGACATGGGCAATTCGGGCACCTCGACCCGGCTGCTGATGGGTCTGATCGCTTCGCATCCGATCACCGTGGCGCTCATCGGTGATGCCAGCCTGTCACGCCGGCCGATGGCGCGGGTGACCGAGCCGCTGTCGCTGATGGGCGCCGACTTCAGCACGAGCCCCGGCGGGACCCTGCCGCTGATCGAGCGCGGCGCCGTGCCCGCCGTGCCGATCGCCTACTGGCTGCCGGTCGCCTCGGCGCAGGTGAAGAGCGCGGTGCTGCTCGCCGGGCTCAACACGCCGGGGATCACGACGGTGATCGAGCCGGTGCCGACGCGCGACCATTCCGAGCGGATGCTCGCAGGCTTCGGCGCCGCGATCGAGGTCGGGACCGAAGCTGACGGCGCGCGGATCATCCGCGTTCGCGGCGAGGCAGAACTCAGGCCGCAGGTGATCGAGGTGCCGGGCGACCCCTCCTCCGCCGCCTTCTTCGTCGTCGCTGCGCTGCTAATCCCCGGCAGCGAGCTGACCATCGAAAACGTCGGCCTCAACCCGACCCGCGCCGGGTTGATCGCGGTGCTGCGGGCGATGGGCGGCAGCATCGAGGAGCAATCGCCTCGCGAGGTCGGCGGCGAGCCGGTCGCCGACCTGCTCGTCCGGCACTCCGCCCTTACCGGCATCGAAATCGATTCCGCCGTCGCCCCGAGTATGATCGACGAGTTCCCCGCGCTGTTCGTCGCCGCCGCACTCGCTGGGGGGCGCACCGTGACCCGCGGCCTCGACGAACTGCGCGTCAAGGAGTCCGACCGTCTTGCCGCGATGGCGGCCGCGCTCACCGCCGTCGGCGCGCGGGTCGAAGAGCGCGCCGACGGATTGGTCATCGACGGCAGCGGCGGCGAGCCGCTTGCCGGGACGTCCGAGCCGATCGCCACCCAACTCGACCACCGCATCGCGATGAGCATGGCCGTTGCCGGACTTGCCAGCCGCGCCGGTGTGACGATTGACGACACCAGCCCGATCGCCACCAGTTTCCCCGCGTTCGAGACGCTGCTCGACAGGTTGACGGCGGGATGATCGGCCACACCCTGGCCAATGTCGTCGGCTTTGCCGGCATGGCCTGCATCATCTTCGCCTATGCCTATGTGACCGCCACATCCGTGCCGAACCCTTTCGTCCAGCACGGCGTGAACCTTGCAGGCGCGGCGCTGCTGACCGTGTCGCTGCTGGTCAATCTCAACCCGCCTTCGCTGGTGCTGGAAGCGTTCTGGGCACTCATCGCCATCTGGGGGCTGGCGAAGGCGATGCGCGAACGCAGCCGGCGCCGCGCGTGATCATCGCAGTCGACGGGCCGACCGCTTCGGGAAAAGGCACCATCGCCCGCGCGCTCGCCGAACACTTTGGCCTGCCGCATCTCGACACCGGCTTGCTCTACCGCGCGGTGGGACGGCGGGTGATCCTCGCCGGCAGCGACCCCGATGATGAGAACGACGCGCTGGCCGCCACGGGTTTCCCCGAGGCGCTGCTCACCGATCCTGAGCTGCGATCCGAGGTGAGCGGCGGGCTGGCAAGCCGGGTCTCGGTGCATCCTGCGGTGCGGCGGGCGCTGTTTGATCGGCAACGCGCCTTTGCCAGCCAGCCGGATGGCGCGGTGCTCGACGGGCGCGACATCGGCACGGTGATCGCGCCCGACGCCGCCGCCAAGCTTTTCGTCACCGCTTCGGTCGAGGCGCGCGCCGAACGCCGTTATCGCGAGATGCGCGCGGCGGGACGATCGGTGACGCTGCAGGATGTACTCGCCGACCTTACCGCTCGCGACGCCCGCGATCGCGCCCGGGCCGAGGCCCCGCTGCACGCGGCGCCGGACGCCATCGTGCTCGACAATTCGGCGATGACCCCGGAGCAGGCGATCGCCGCCGCCATCGCCCTGGTCGAACGCGTTCGGAACAAGGGCTGACCGGCGCCGCGACTACCGCTTGCCAACAGCACACCGCTCGCATAAGCGCCCCCGGTTCGAGCGGCCACGAAGCCGCCCGGGCGCCCGCCACGGCATCCGGCCCGGCGGGCCGATCGGCCACCAAGACCGGCGGACACAACCGCCAGGCCGGATGACGTCAGTTACAGGAACACACATGGCCACTTTGGCACCCTCCGCAAATCCCACCCGTGATGATTTCGCGGCAATGCTCGACGCATCGCTGGGCGGCGCGTCCAACGGCGGCTTTGAAGGCCGCGTCGTCAAGGGCACGATCACCGGCATCGAGAACGACAAGGCCGTCATCGACGTCGGCCTCAAGAGCGAAGGGCGCGTGCTGCTGCGCGAGTTCGCCTCGCCCGGACAACCGCACGGCCTCAAGATCGGCGACGAGGTCGAAGTCTATGTCGATCGCGTCGAGAACTCCGACGGCGAAGCGATGCTCAGCCGCGACCGCGCTCGCCGCGAGGCCGCGTGGGACAAGCTTGAGAATGAATTCGGCGAGGGCAAGCGCGTCGAGGGCGTGATCTTCGGCCGCGTCAAGGGTGGCTTCACCGTCGATCTCGACGGCGCCGTTGCCTTCCTGCCCGGCAGCCAGGTCGATATCCGCCCGGTGCGCGACGTGACGCCGCTGATGGACGTGCCGCAGCCTTTCCAGATCCTCAAGATGGATCGCCGCCGCGGCAATCTCGTCGTTTCACGCCGCGCCGTGCTTGAGGAAACCCGCGCCGAACAACGGCTTGGCCTGATCGAGAAGCTCCACGAGGGCCAGGTGATCGAGGGCATCGTCAAGAACATCACCGATTATGGCGCCTTCGTCGACCTCGGTGGCATCGACGGCCTGCTGCATGTCACCGACATGAGCTACAAGCGGGTGAACCACCCGAGCGAGGTCATTGGCATTGGCGACAGCGTCGCCGTCCAGATCATCCGCATCAATCAGGAAACGCAGCGCATCAGCCTCGGCATGAAGCAGCTGGAGAGCGATCCCTGGGAAGGCGTCGCCGCCAAGTACCCGGTCGGCGCCAAGCTGCACGGCACCGTCACCAACATCACCGAATATGGCGCCTTCGTCGAGCTTCAGGCCGGCATCGAGGGGCTGGTCCACGTCTCCGAGATGAGCTGGACCAAGAAGAACGTCCACCCCGGCAAGATCGTCTCTACCAGCCAGGAGGTCGACGTGATCGTCCTTGAGGTCGATAGCGACAAGCGCCGCATTAGCCTGGGCCTCAAGCAGGCCCAGCAGAACCCCTGGGAAGCCTTCGCCGAACAGCATCCGATCGGATCGCCGGTCGAGGGCGAGGTCAAGAACGCGACCGAGTTCGGCCTGTTCATCGGTCTCGATGGCGACGTCGACGGCATGGTGCATATGTCCGACATCGCCTGGGGCATCTCGGGCGAGGACGCGCTGGCGCTGCACCGCAAGGGCGAGCAGATCCAGGCGGTGGTGCTCGACGTCGATACCGAGAAGGAGCGCATCAGCCTCGGCATGAAGCAGCTCGAAAAGGGCGCGCCGACGGCGGCGGGCCCGGGCAACGCGCTTCGGCGGGGCGAGACCATTACCGTCACCGTGCTCGAAGTGCGTGACGGCGGCCTTGAAGTGCAGGGTGGCGAGGACGGCGCGACCGGCTTCATCAAGCGCTCCGACCTTGGCCGTGACCGCGACGAGCAGCGGCCCGACCGCTTCCAGGTCGGCCAGAAGATCGATGCCATGGTCACCGGCTTCGATCGCTCGAAGAAGCCAAACTTCTCGATCAAGGCGCATCAGCTCGCCGAAGAGAAGCAGGCGGTCGAGCAGTACGGGTCATCCGATTCGGGCGCGTCGCTCGGCGACATCCTCGGCGAGGCGCTTAAGGGGAAGAAGTAACCCCGCCAAACCGCTGAAAATTGAAAACCCCTCCGCTCGGCCGAGCGGACGGGTTTTTCTTCGGCCCAACGCCTCCTAGATGGGGCCGGTCCGATGTTCGGCCGGAGACGCGCCATGCTCGAAGTCCACCAGTTCCCGTGCCTCTCGGACAATTACGGCTTCCTGCTGCACGATCCCGACAGCGAAGAGACGGTGTGCATCGATACGCCGGACGCCGATACCTATCTGCGCGAGGCGACGCGCAAGGGCTGGCAAATCACCCAAATCCGGAACACGCACTGGCACCCCGACCACGCCGGCGGCAACGCCGCGATCAAGGCGGCCACGGGCTGCAACATCACCGCGCCTGCAGCCGAGCTATCGAAGATTGCCGGGGTAGACCGCGCGGTAAAGCAGAGCGACACCGCCCAGATCGGCGAGTCCAAAGCGCGGGTGCTCGACGTTGGTGGCCATACCCTCGGTCATATCGCCTACCACCTGCCCGAGGCGGGGATCGCCTTTATCGGCGATTCGCTGTTCGCGCTGGGCTGCGGCCGCATGTTCGAGGGCACACCGCCGCAGTTCTGGGCCAGCCTCATACGGCTCAAGGCGCTGCCGCCCGCGACGCTGCTCTACTGCGCGCATGAATATACCGAGGCGAACGCCCGCTTCGCGGTCCACGCGGACCCGGACAACCGGTCGCTCGCCGATTACGCCCAGGAGGTGCGCCGTCGCCGCGCCGAGAATGTGCCGACGGTGCCGACCGTGCTCGAACGCGAGCTTGCGACCAACCCATTCCTGCGCGCCGACAATCCGGAGCTGCAGGCGCGCTGGGGCGGCGGTGACGCGGTCGCCACCTTCGCGGCGTTGCGGGCGGCGAAGGATAATTTCTGAACTCATCGTGGAAAGGTGCTTCGCCTTTACGCGAAATCCTGACGCAGCGGCTCGTGCGCTCCGCGCGCGCGGAGTAAACCTGCCAAGTCGAATGGTTGCGGAGAAACGAGCCGGCTCCAGTGGTCGCACGGTAACTCGCAGGTGCCGAGCCAACTCTGCCAGCGGCCATCGTTGGCCAACCGCTTGTGCAGAAGGTTTGTGTGGCAACGGACGCAGATGCCGACCCAACTGCAGAGGTCGTAATAGTTCTCCGCGTGCTCATGCTTCCCCGGCCTGCCGCAAATGTCGCAGACCGGTGGCCGCTCGGTTGCTCCGACTGCGGCAAGCCAGTTCGATACGGCAGCCGTGCGGCTCCGCTCCTTACTGGTAAAACCGTTGTATTCGCCCTCATCGCCCAGGACCGAGCCGGATCGGACTTCTCGCAATTTGGAGGGCGAGACCCGGATGCCAGCGGGAAGCGGCTTTATCTCGCGTTTGGGCAGAGCTGCCAAGAGTGCGTCGGGATCGAATCTCATGAGGGCGTCACTCCCATATAGCCCCTTAGCGGTTACCTCCGCCAGCCTTCGGCCTGTCCCTTTCCTGAGCTAGCTAGCTCGGGGCGGACGCTATCCGCCGCCAGGCGCTAACGAACCCCGGAGACGGTTTCTCCTCAAAGCGCCGAGATCGCCTCGTCCACCAGCGCGCGGTCGGCGTCTGGCGAGTGCTTGCCCCGGATCAGACCGCGCGCCGCCACGGTGGCGGCGGATGCGGCTCTGGCGCGCAGTTCGGTGATCGCGGCGCGTTCGGCGGCGGCGATCTTGTCCTCGGCCATTTTCTCGCGCCGGGCGACGACGGCGGCGGTGTCGGTCTCTGCCTTGGCGACGATGGCATCGGCCTCGTGCCGGGCGTGATCGAGCATCGCCACGGCGTCCTTTTCGGCATTGGCAATCTTGTCGGCGTATTCGCTGCGCAGTGCCTCGGCCTCGGCGCGCAGCGTCTTGGCCTCGTCGAGCTGCTTCTTGATCTCGGCGATGCTGCCGTCGAGCGTGGAGGTGACGATCCCTGGCACCTTCTTCCACAGCATGATGGCAATCAGCACCGTCATCGACAGCGCCACCCACACCGTCGGGCCCAGCCCGAACGCGGCGGGCTCGACCTCGTGAGCGGCGCCATGCTCGGCAGCTGCCGCAGCGAGCATCAGCAGCGTGAAGCCATCAGCCATGGAGCGCCTCCTTCACCGCCGCGCGCGCGGTATCGCCATCGACGGTGATGCCGGCCAGCCGCGACACGATGTCACCGGCCGCCTCGCTCGCCACCGTCTCAATCTCGCCGAGAGCACCGTCACGCGCCGTGGCGATCCGGCTTTCAGCCGCAGTCAACCGAGCGTCGAGGAAGGCTTTGGCCTGCGCCAGCCGGGCGGCCGTTGCCTGCGCGGCACCGGCCTTGGCCTTGGCGATGATCGCCTGCGCTTCGGCGCGCTGCGCGTTGGAATGGGTTCGCCACGTCGCTTCCTCGGCATCGGCCGCCTTTCGCGCCGCGTCGGCGGCGGAGAGGTCATCGGCGATCCGCTTGTCGCGCGCATCGACGGTCGCCATCACCCGGGGCACCATGCCCCGGCCGATGACGAAAAAAACGAAGCCGAAGATGAGCAGGATCCAGAAGACCTGGCTTGCATAGGTTTCGGACAGCTGCGCGATTTGGGGCATTGGGCAAGGATCCGCTTGGCTGAGGAAAAATCGGCGGGGGCGCAGCGCACCCCCGCGCGATCATCCGTTCCCGGTCGTCAGGCGACGAAGATTAGGATCATCGCCACGACGAAGGAGAGCAGGCCGAGAAGCTCGGCGGCGGCGAAGCCGATGAACAACCGCCCCTGCTGACCGTCGGCGGCGCCGGGATTGCGCAGCGCGCTCTCGAGGAATGAACCGAACACGTTGCCGACACCGATCGCGGCCATGCCCGCGCCGATGGCGGCGAGACCGGCGCCGATCAGCTTGGCTGCATTTTGATCCATTGTATTACTCCTTTTGTCGAATTTTCGAGGATGAGAAAACGCCCGCCGCAAGCCGTGCCGGCGAACGGCAACGGCGATCAGTGGAGATTCTCGGCGTCGTTGAGGTAGAGCGAAGTGAGCAGCGCGAAGACATAGGCTTGAATGCCGGCAACGAGGATTTCAAGCGCGCAGATCGCCACCATCAGCACGAAGCTGAGCACGCTGACCACCGGGCCGATGCCAAGCCCCGCGTTGAAGCCGCTGATCACGAAGCTCGACAGCACCTCGAGCAGCACGTGCCCGGCCATCATCGCAACGAACAGTCGAAGGCCCAGGCTGAACGGCCGGACCAGGAAGCTGACCAACTCGATCATGAAGATCAGCGGGATCATCGGCAGCGGGGTGCCGTGCGGGATGAACAACGAGAAGAAGTGGAAGCCGTGCTTCCAGAACCCGACGACCAGCACGATCGCAAATGCCATCAGCGACAGTACGCCGGTGGCGCTGAAATGGCTGGTGAAGGTGAACGGATGGAGACCGAACAGGCTCAGGGGCAGCAGCCCGAGCACGTTGGCGAACAGGATGAACATGAACAGCGAGAAGATGTAGGGCACATACTTCTTGCCGGCCGGACCGATGTTCGCGGCGAGCATGCCGTCGATGAAGCCGGTCATCGTCTCGACCGCCATCTGCCAGCGGCCGGGGACCAACTGACGCTTCATGCCGCCGGCGACGAAGACGAGCAGCGCCAGCGCTGCGATCGCCATCCACATCGCCGAATTGGTGAAGGGGACGTTGTACCCTGCGATCTGCCAGCGATCGGTGCCCAGCAAGGGCTCGATCATGAACTGGTGCATCGGATCGACTTTGCCTGCTTCGGCTGCCACTTCCCGCCCCTCGACTAGCTCACATGCGACAGCGCCCCTTCGACCCCGGTTGGGGATCGATCAGGAGCGCCGGCTCGAAATCCGGATGATGTTCCTGAAGGCGACGATGATCCCAAGGGCCATCATTACCAGCAGACCCCAGGGCATGGTCCCGGCAAAGTGATCGATCACCCAGCCGAGAAAGGCACCGCCACCAATTCCCCCGATCAGCTCGGCGAGAACGCGACTGCCCATGCGATAATTCGCATCGGCTTCCACGCCCCCGACCGGCCGGTTTCGCTGATCTTCCCGCTCTTTAGCGACCTTGAGCCGCTGGTCGAGCGCGTCGATCCGCGCATCCTCGCCGATGAGGTCTCGTTCGGTCGGCTCGTCGTTCATGTCAGGCTCCTGCATTGGAACTGGTGACACGCGCAACGGCTTCCCGCCGAGGGCGCGGCCGCCTTAAGCGGGTAGGCAGGATGGTGTCAACCGTGCGAGGCCAGCGCGAGGCGGGCCATTGCGTTCCGCCCCGAGCATCCGCGGAGAGCATTAAGCGCGGCTCATCCCTAACCCACTTCCATCCCGGAAGGCGGCGCCTCCTCAGGCCAGGACTCTTTCGCCGCGACGAGGTTCGTGAGGGCCTTGTCCCACCAGGCTTCGCTGTTGGCCAGGAGCCGGATATCGTAGGCGTTCGAGGTGCGGAATTCGAGCACCTCAACGCCTCTCTCTCCCGGAACATAGGTATAAGGCACGTCGGTGCCGACGAAGAAGCCATCGCCGGGGCCGAGCTCCTCGGTGCCGATCCTCAAGGAGCCGGCGACGATGAAATATAGGCAGTCGGTGTTGTGGCTGTGGCGCGGCAGCGGGAATCCGCTTTTGAACCAGGCGTAGGTCAGGCTTATTCCCGGCCGCGAGAACATCAGCTTGACCTTGCTGCCGTCCATGAAGCCGACTTCGCGCAGACGCTTGCCGCCCTCGATCTCGCGTTCGGTCATCGGCTGCGAGGTCATCGGGCCGTCCTCCGAATAGTCGACGGCGTTCCTCGCGCGGAAGATCGCGAACGGGGTGGCAAAGTCCTTTGCCGATCGTGACGTGGCCATCTCCAAATTCCCTAACCATGAAAAATTCCGCTGGAATATAATAAGCACTGCTATTATATCCGCGCCGATGCAAGAGAATGTTGGGACGATGATGGCGCAGGTGTCCCGCTTGATGCGCCGCGCCTTCGACGAACGCGCCCGCCTGATCGGCGTCACCCGGCCGCAGTGGCAGGTGCTGAGCCATCTTGCCCGCAACCCGGGGATCAACCAGGGCGGGCTCGCGGAACTGCTCGAAGTGGAGCCGATCACCGCCGGTCGGATGATCGATCGGCTTCAGGAAGCCGAACTGGTCGAGCGGCGGCCCGATCCGGCCGACCGGCGCGCCTGGCGGCTCCACCTGACGACGCGCGGCGCGCAGCTGCTCGGCCAGTTGCGGCCTTACGCCCAGGACACTTACGAGCTGGCTCTGGAGGGCATCGCCGAGCACGAGCGCGCCGAACTGATGGCGACTCTGGAGCGCATGCGGGCGAACCTCTCCCGCCGTACCGTAACGGAGGTTGCCGCAAATGGCTGAACGCGACCCTCTACTGGAAGCCGCCGTCGAGGCCGCCCGGCCGCTGACCCGCAAGCGCCGCAACTTCGTCAAATACGCGGCGATGGCTGCGGTGCCGCTGCTGCTGATCGTGGCGGCGGTCTGGTATTTTCTCGCCAACGACCGCTACGTGTCCACTGACAACGCCTATGTCCGGCAAGACAAGGTTTCGGTCAGTTCGCAGGTGGGCGGCGACATCGTCGAGGTCGGCGTGCGCGAGAACCAGAGGGTCAGGGCTGGCGACCTGCTGTTCCGGATCGATCCCGAGCCGTTCCGCATCGCGATCGCCCAGGCCGACGCTGCGTTAGCGTCGGCTCAGGTCAAGGTCGTGGGGTTGCAGACCGAACTCGGCAGCACCGGCGCCGACGTCAAGGGCACGGCCGAGGACGTTGGTTACTTCGAGGACCAACTGCGCCGCGAATCAGCGCTAATGCAGCGCGGCTTCACCACCAGGGCACGACTCGAATCGGCCCAGCACGATCTCTCCGACGCCCGCAGCAAGCTCGCCGAGGCGCAGGGCAAGGCGAATGAGGCGCGGGCGGCGCTGGCCACCGCCGCGGTAGCGCCCGGAATCAATCCCGGCGTACTCGCGGCGCTGGCGCAGCGGCGCAAGGCCGAGCTGGACCTCAAACGCAGCGTCGTGCGCGCGCCGGTGGGCGGCACGGTCAGTCAGGCGAGCAGCCTGCAGATCGGCGAGTTGATGATGACCGGCCTGCCGGCGGTGACGATCGTCGCCAGCGATGGCGGCTGGGTCGAGGCGAACTTCAAGGAGACCGAGCTCGCCCGGATGCGCGTCGGTCAGCCGGCGAAGCTGACCTTCGACGCCTATCCCGGGATCGCGGTGAAGGCCCATGTCGCCAGCATCGGTGCCGGCACCGGCTCCGAATTCTCGGTCCTCCCGGCGCAGAACGCCAATGGCAACTGGATCAAGGTGACGCAGCGGGTGCCGGTCCGCCTTGCCATCGACGAGAAGCCGAAGCGGCCGCTGATAGCGGGCCTGTCCACCCATGTCGTTGTCGATACCGGCAAGTAGCAGCGCGCGGGGCCAACCGGCCGCCGCCACCGCTGCCGTAAAGCCCGAGGATCGGGCGTTGCTCGAGGTCAAGCACCGCGGGCTCCTGTTGGGGGCGGTGATGGCGGTGGCGATCTGCCAGTTCCTCGACGCCACCATCGCCAATGTCGCCCTGCCCCATATGAAGGTGAGCATCGGCGCATCCGCCGATTCGATCAGCTGGGTGCTGACCAGCTACATCATGGCAGGCGCGATCTTCATGCCGATGACCGGCTGGCTGTCCGACCGGCTGGGCTCTCGGAACCTCTTTATCGGCGCGACGGTGATGTTCCTGATCGCCTCGGCCGCTTGCGGCGCCGCCACCTCGCTCACCGCCATGGTGGCGTTCCGAGCGCTGCAAGGCGGCGCCGCCGCCTTCATGGGACCGATGACGCAGACCATCATGTTCGACGTCAGCCCGCCCAGCAAGCAGGCGGCAACGATGTCGCTTTTCGGCATGATCGTGATGGTAGCGCCGATCAGCGGGCCGTTTCTCGGCGGCTTCCTCACCGAATACCTGAGCTGGCGCTGGGTCTATTATGTCAATCTGCCGATCGGTATTCCAGCGCTGATCCTGCTGTGGTGGCTGCTGCCGTCACGTCCGCTGGAAGGCCGGCGGCTGGACCTGTTCGGCTTCGCCTTCATCGGCCTGGCGCTCGCGGCGCTGCAGCTGGTGCTCGATCGCGGCCAATCAAACGACTGGTTGAGCAGCAAGGAGATCGTCATCGAGGGGATCATCGCATTGTCGGCGTTTTGGATTTACCTGGTCCATACCCGTAGCGCGCGCGAGCCGCTGTTCAACCGCGAGCTGTTCAGAAACCCGAACTTCCTGGTCGGCCTCGCCTTCATGACCGTGCTCGGCTTGACCAATGTCGCGCTTTCGGCGGTGCTGCCGACGATGTTCCAGTCGATCTATGGATATCCGGTGATGCTTTCGGGGGCGTTGATGGCGCCGCGCGGCTTCGGCGTGGTCGTCACCTCGCTGATGACCTCAATGCTGCTGAAGCGCGTCGATTATCGCTACCTAATCACCATCGGCTATGTCATCGCCGCCTATTCGATCTGGATGATGACTGGATGGTCGCTCGACATGGATTGGTGGCCAATCGTCCTCGCCAACTTCGTCCAGGGGCTGGGACTCGGTATGGTCTTCGCGCCTATGAACCTCGTCGCATTCGCCACGATCAAGCCCGAACTGCGGCCCGACGGATCGAGCCTGCTGGCGCTGTTCCGCAACCTGGGCGGCTCGCTCGGCATTTCGGCGATTGTCACGATGCTCGCGCGCAACGAGCAGATCAGCCATGCCGACATCGCCGCCAGCGTCACCCGGACATCGGTGGTGCCCGGGGTCAGCCTGCCGGCGCTGATCGGCCGCGTTCCCGGCATCGGCGCCCCGCTGATGGAGATGATCAACGGCGAGGTTACGCGCCAGGCGGCAATGATCGCCTACCTCGACAACTTCAAGGTTCTGGCGATAGTGCTGCTGGCTATCGCCCCGTTCCCCTTCCTGCTGAAGAAATCGAAGGCTTTCGAAGCCGGCCAGCATGCGGTGATGGAATAGCGTTCAAAAAGCCTCGCCGACGCGGGTTGCGGCCGCATGCAAGGCCTGCCAAGCATCTCTCGCACGATAGTAGCGGGGCTGCTAAGGCCCGGTGGAGCTGGTAACAAGCCAGGGTGGATGGGAAGAGAGCGGGATTTGGGAAGAACCATCGTCATCACCGGAGCGGGCGCCGGCCTCGGCCGCGCCTTGGCGCGTCGTTTCGCGCGCGAGGGGGAGACGGTCGGGTTGCTCGGCCGGACCCTGTCCAAGGTCCAGGCCCTTGCCGAAGAATTGGGCGAGCCGGCCTTCGCGGTCGGCTGTGACGTCGCCTCGCCCGATTCGGTCCGTGCCGCCTTCGCCGCTGTCGCTGAGCGTTACCCAAAGGTCGATGTGCTGATTAACAATGCCGCGATCTACGAGCCATTCACCGTCGCCGAAGCGCGGGACGACCAGATCCTCGACATCATCAACACCAATCTCGCTGGCCCGGCTTTCTGCTGCCGCTCGGCCATCCCGATGATGGAACGCGGCGGCTGCATCATCAACGTCAGCAGCGAATCGGTCGACCTGCCCTTTGCCATGCTTGCGCTCTACCAGGCCAGCAAGGGCGGCCTGGAAAGGCTGACCGAGGCGCTTTCGTCCGAGCTCGATGAGGCTGGGATCCGCGTGACCATGCTCCGCGCCGGCCCGATGATGGACTTCGAGAATCCGGAGACGCCGAACTGGAATCCCGATGCCGCGATGCGGTTTCACCAGGGCTGTGCCAAAGCCGGCCTGGACCTGCGTACCCGTCCCATCTCCGACGTCAGTTCCGTCACCAACGTGTTCCGCGCCGTCATCGATCTTCCGACGGACGTGCGTATCACCCAGCTTTTCGTGGAGGCCCGCAAACCATGACCGATACCATTACCGCACCAGAAACCTCTTCCAGGCTGCATCTGCCGCTCGCCAAGCTCTACATCGACGGCCAGCTGCGCGAAGGCACCGGCGGGCGCACCTTCGACATCATCAGCCCCTGGACTGGCGAGGTGATCGGCAAGGCCGCCGACGCTAACGCCGCCGACGTGGATGCGGCGATCGCCGCCGCCCGCCGCGCCTTCGACGACACCGACTGGGCGCAGAACAAGGACAAACGCGTCGAGCTGGTGAATAAGCTTCGCGCGCTGTTCGAGGCCAATCGCGACCGTCTGGGGCAGCTCGCGATGTACGAGGCGGGCGCCGCGCAGGGTGCGATCACCCGCGCGCATGTCGACATGGCGCTGGAAGGTTGGGACGATTACCTCGCGGTGTTCGACCGCATCGAGTGGCAGAAGGATTACGGCACAAAGTTCGGCTACGGATACGAGAGCCAACGCGTCGCGGTGCGCGAGGCGATCGGCGTCGTCGCCGCGATCACGCCATGGAACGTGCCGCATTACGTCAACATCGGCAAGGTCGTCGCGGCGCTGCTCGCCGGGTGCACGGTGATCCTCAAGCCGGCCCCGAACACTCCGGGCAGTGGCGCGATCTTCGGCGAGCTGGCTCAGCAGGCGGGTTTCCCCGCCGGCGTGCTCAATGTCGTGTTCGGCTCCGATCCGGCGGAGGCGGGCGAGATGCTCACATCCGATCCGCGCGTAGACCTGATCTCCTTCACCGGATCGACCGGGGTCGGCAAGCGGATCATGGAAAACGGCGCCGCGACGCTGAAGCGGGTGTTCCTCGAACTTGGCGGCAAGTCGGCGAAGATCGTGCTCGACGACGCGCCCGATTTCGCGCGCGAGGTCGCATCGACGATGCTGGTGTTCCACGCTGGGCAGGGCTGCGCCGTGCAGTCGCGGCTGCTGGTGCCACGGAGCCGGTACGAGGAGGCAAAGGCGATCCTCAAGCACGCCTATGCAAGTTTCGGCGACAACTGGGGCGATGCCACGAACGACGCGCATATCATGGGTCCGGTGGTGTCGAAGCGGCAGATGGAGCGCGTACTTTCCTACGTCGATCTCGGTCAGCAGGAGGGCGCCACCCTGCTGGCCGGCGGCAAGGCCAGGCCGGACAAGGGCGGCGGCTGGTTCATCGAGCCGACCTGCTTCGTCGACGTCAGCAACACCATGCGGATCGCCCAGGAGGAAATCTTCGGGCCAGTGCTGGTGGTCATCCCCTACGAAGACGACGACGATGCGGTGCGCATTGCCAACGAAAGCGAATACGGGCTTTCGGGCGGCGTCAGCGGCAGCCATGACCGGGCGATGAGCCTGGCGCGGCGCATCCGTAGCGGCTCGATCAGCGTCAACAACGGCATGTGCATCGCCGGCGACATCCCCTTCGGCGGCTATAAGGGCAGCGGTATCGGCCGAGAGTGGGGTGTCGAGGGCATCGAGGAATACACCCAGCTCAAAACCCTCGCCTGGCCGACCGGACGGGTCGGCACGGGGGGCTGAGCGGCCGTCTGTTAAACCCCGCCCTACACAAGCAGGAGCGGGGTTTTGACAGCACGGCGGGCGGTTGCGGCGTGGCGCGGGAAGCTGCTTTACCCCCCCTTCCCCTTACCGCCGATCCCCTTCATGTACTCCTCCATTCCCTTGATATAGTCGGGGTTGAGCATCAGCGCGCTGTTGGCCATGCGCTCGATCTGGCGGCCCATGTCGCGGCCGACATCGGCGCACAGCTCGATCGCGACCTTCGCCGCGCCGACCTGCTCGCCGTTCTGCCTGGTCAGGTGGCGGCAGAAATCCATCACCTCGGCCTCGAAACTCTCGTCCGGGAAAACCTGGTGGACGAGGCCCATGGTGAAGGCCAAGTCGGCCGAGGCCGGCTTGTTCGCCATGATCAGCCAGCGCGCCCAGTGGGGTCCGCAGATGCGGGTGAGGCGGCTGACCCCGTTCGAGGCGGGCAGCACCCCGAACAGCCCTTCGGGAAAGGCATAGCCGGCACTCTTCGCGGCGAGGCGGAAATCGCAGGACAGGCTCATCTCCAGCCCGCCGCCCACGCACATCGCGTGATGCGCGACGACGAATGGCTTTTCGATATGCTCGATCTCGTCCCACAGCTGCTGCATGTTGTTGAGGTTGAGCCGGTGGTTCTCGCGGATGCCGCGCGCCGTCGTGTTGATCGCGGCGGGCGAGACGATGCGCTGCTCGCCGCCGCGCAAATCTGCGCCCGAGCTGAAATAACGGCCCGCCGAGCGGATCAGAAAGACCTTAAGCTCGGGCGTGTCGCGGAAGCGGAGCACAGCTTCGGTCAGCAGGTCCATCATCTGGCGCGAGATGGCATTGAGCTTGTCCGGCCGGTTGAGCGTGGCGATGAGGATGCCGTCGCTGTCTTCGGTCAGCAGATGCGGTGCTTCGTCGGTCATCTCTGTTCCACTCCTCGTGGCGCGCGCCACAAGGCCACGCCGATCGAGCGTTCCTCACCACAGACCCGTAAGCCGGGTCAATCCCGCGGCGGATGCTTTGCGACCGCTACTCGGACGAGGGAGCATCGCCCGTCAGCCCTGCCGGCGCCGAATTCCGCGCCAGCAGGTGCCACGCGAGCAGGAAGGGCGCCAGCACCACCATGCCGACGAAGATGCTGGTGAGCCGTTCCAGCGCTGGCCTGATCGCGGCGTCGGCATAACTGTCCGGCACCAGTGTCACCAGCACCGCCAGCGTGAACTGAAGCCCCAGATAGGCGCCGCGCACATCCCCGTTCTCGATATGGCGGCCGATGACGATGCCCAGACAGGTGCCGGCGATCAACACCGGCGGCGAGCCCTGCGCGAGCAGTACGATCGCGCCGGCGAGCGCCCCTCCGGCGAGACAGCCCAGCATCCGGTGCGCCAGGCGGCGGCTGACCGGCACCAGCCCGCTGCCGCCGAGCGCCGCGGGCGGTACGATCATCACCGCCATGATCGTTATTCCCGCCTGCTGCAGTTCCGGTATCCCCCATAGCGCATGCACGACCGGCAGCAGCCCCAGCGCCACGCCGCACCGCGCGGCGTGGCGCGCGGCGTGGGGGTGCCAGCCGATCGCCGGCGTGACGGGGGCCGGCTTCCCGGGCCAACGCCGCCGCGCGGTCAGCGTCGAGAGCAGGCTGACGATCACGCAGGCGGCGGTGCCCGCCACCACCTCGAGCAGCCGGCTGAGCGCGAAGGTGATCGTGTCGAGCGTGGGCTTCTCGATCTTGTCGAGCAGGATCATCTCGAAGGTCAGCCCGAACAGCAGCCAGGCGTATGAGCGCTTGGCGGTGAGGGTGCCATAGAGCCCCACCGCACCCACAACCGCCGCCGCGAGCACCGAGCCGGGCAAGGAGCGCGCCGCGTAAGGCACCAGCGCCAGCGCCAGCCCCGCGCCGAGCGCGGTGCCGAGGACGCGCAGCAGCCCGCGCAGCAGCGTCTCGGTGACATGCCCGCGCATCAGCACGAAAGCGGTGAACGCCGCCCAGGCCACCATCCGCGCGCCGATCCAATGCGCGAAGATGATCGCCAGCATCACCGAGGCGATGCACTCGACCTCGTCGACCATGCGCGGCCCGGGGGTGACGAGCGATCTCGATTCCTCGCGGAGGCGTTTCCTGAAGTGGGTGAGCATGCGATTTGCCTCGCCCGTTAGCTCACAGGTGGCCGCCGACGGTAGCTGAGCGCCTCCGCCACATGGATGCGCGCCACGGTATCGGCGCCGGCGAGGTCGGCGATGGTTCGGGAGACGCGCAGGATGCGGGTGTAGCCGCGCGCGGAGAGGCGCATCGCCTCTGCCGCCTGCATGAGGAGCTTGCGGCCGGGATCGTCCGGGGTGGCGAAGGCTTCGAGCGCGTCGCCATCGAGTTCGGCGTTGGTCCGCGCGCCGCTGGCTTCGCCGCGCTCGGTTTGCAGGCGGCGGGCGGCAGCAACGCGAGCGGCGACGGCTTCCGATCCCTCGGCCGGCGGCGGCAGCGCGAGGTCGGCGGCGCTCACCGGATCGACCTCGACGTGGAGGTCGATTCGATCGAGCAATGGCCCGGAAACGCGGCTCTGGTAGTCGGCGGCGCAGCGCGGCGCGCGGCTGCAGCCGAGCGCGGGATCGCCGAGATGGCCGCAGCGGCACGGGTTCATCGCCGCGACCAGCTGCACCCGCGCCGGGAAGGTGACATGCGCGTTGGCGCGGGCGATCGAGATCTTGCCGGTTTCCAGCGGCTGGCGCAGTGAATCGAGCACTACGCGCTGAAACTCGGGCAGCTCGTCGAGGAACAGCACGCCGAGATGGGCGAGGCTGACCTCGCCGGGCCGGACCTTGAGGCCGCCGCCGACCAGCGCCGCCATCGAGGCCGAATGATGCGGCGTGCGATAAGGCCGTGCCCGGCTGATCCGGCCGTCCTCCAGCGTGCCCGCAACCGAGGCGACCATCGACACTTCCAGCGCTTCCGCCGGAGTCAATTCTGGCAGAATCCCCGGCAGGCAACTCGCCAGCAGCGACTTGCCCGCGCCTGGCGGCCCGATCATCAGCAGGTTATGTCCGCCCGCCGCTGTAATCTCGAGCGCGCGCTTGGCGGTTTCCTGGCCTTTGACTTGCGCCAGATCGGGCCCTCGCACTCGCGGCGCGGCCTCGCTCGGCTGGGGCTGTGGCAGGACCTGGGTGCCCTTCAGGTGATTGAGCAGGCTGATCAGGTCCGGCGCGGCGACGATCGGGATGCCCGTGGC
>JBDSIY010000068.1:0-34782 GCA_039917735.1 Novosphingobium sp.
GGCGCTGCCTCCCGGCAGCGCCGACCGCAGATCAGACGTCCATGCTGTGCTTGAGCGCGCTCATTTCGTCATGACCGGCGCGGACCGAGTCCCAGGCCGACTGCACCGCGGCCCGTGCCTCGACACCCAGATCGGTGTTTTCCAACGCAGCGCGGAACTTGCCCTTCAGATAATCTTCGCCGCGTTCGATCTCGTTGACGATCGCCTTGTCGTCGCGGCCGGTAACGGCTTCCTTGAGGCTCAGGAACACCCGGTGGGCGCTTCCGAGAACGCTCCCATCGTCCTCAGGCTCGCCACCCGCGACGCGGACCGCCGCCCGCAGGTCTTCGACCGCGCCCTGGCGCTCACGCGCGCGACTGTTGAAGAGTTCGGAAAAGCGCGGATTCTCGACATCCCCGGCGGATTTCTCGTAGCCTTCGACACTGTCGATCAACGTGGCGATCAGCGTGTTGAGAACGGTAACGTCGCCCGTGCGGGCATTATGGTCCGACATCTAAATCTCCGATGTTTTGGGTTGTGGTGCATAAACGCACCCGGCGACGTTGTGCTCCAAGTCGATCGTCTCAAGTCTCGGGCGGGTCGGCGCGGAAGGAAGGTGGGATGTCGGCAATGCTGGGTGTCAGGAACCCGGTCGCCTCACCACCGGTTGATGCTGGTCCCGAAATTTTGACGGAAGGCGGCACGATGAACTTTGATGAGGAAGTCGGCTACCAATGAACGGCCCGCTGCTCGCCGGCTTCTGGGGGCTGGTCGGGGGCTCTGCCCTCATCATCGGTGCGCTGTTCGCCTACTTCGTAAATCTCCCGCAGCGGCTGGTTGCCGGGGTCATGGCGGTAGGCTCCGGAGTGCTGATCTCGGCGGTGGCCTTCGATCTGATGGACGAGGCCTATGATCGCGGCGGGTTCGATTCCACGGCCCTCGGCTTTGTCGTCGGCGCGGCAGCGTTCACCCTCGCCAACATCCTCGTTACGCGTCGGGGCGCGCAGCATCGCAAGCGGTCGGGCTCGAACCCCGCGGCGAGCCAGCAGTCGGCTGACGAAGGCTCGGGCCTGGCGATCGCGGCCGGCGCCTTGCTCGATGGCATCCCGGAATCGGTGGTGATCGGCGCCAGCCTGCTTGAAGGCAAGGGCGTGAGCATGGTGATGGTTGCGGCGGTCTTTCTCTCGAATGTCCCGGAGGGGCTGTCGAGCGCGGCTGGCATGAAGCAGGCTGGACGCCGCCCGTTGTTCATCTTCGGCGTGTGGGGCGTGATCGCGCTGGCCTCGGGCTTCGCCGCCATGCTCGGCAATTACACGCTGGCCGGTTCGAGCCCGGACGTGATCGCCGGCACCACCGCTCTAGCGGCAGGCGCCATCCTGGCCATGCTTGTCGACACGATGATCCCCGAGGCTACCGAGGCGACGCACGAGTTCTCCGGCCTGATTACGGTTGGCGGCTTCCTCCTCGCCTTCATTCTCTCCAAGCTTGGGGGCTGAATTTTCTTCTCGCCAAAACCACGGAGATGGCTTCACCGAGATCGCGACATCCAACGCAACGCCGCCCTGGGGCAATTTTCCGCCAGGAAGTTCGATCGTCATTTCGTAGGTGCCAAGCCGGCCACAGCTTGCGAATGTGCCCAGCGCCAGCTACGGCCCGCGCCTGCCAGGACAAGCGGAGCGGTGGCCGAGTGGTCGAAGGCGCTCGCCTGGAAAGTGAGTATACGCCAAAAGCGTATCGAGGGTTCGAATCCCTCCCGCTCCGCCAAAAGCAATTGATTTCCTTGATTAAAATTCCACAATACGGACCTGTTCCCATATCCGCTCCCCGATGGCGGTCGGCTTTGGAGTGAACGCGTGCGAACGGTTCCGGCCGTTTGTCACTCCCCAGATCTAAGCAGCCGCCTCGGGCAGTTCCCCGAAGCCACGTTATCCTCAAGAAGGGTTGCCAGTTTCACCCGCAGCAGATTACGACGCGCCTCGTAGAAGGCATCGAAGCCATGCAGATCAGGCGGCACCTCGCCGAGCAAGTGATTGGCGCCGTAGTTACTCCTGGCGACGCGATCGGCGAATCTGGCTTGCAGCCAATCGGCCGGCATCGTTGCACGTTTCTCGTTGTTGAGCGCACCCTCCAGCAGCTGCAAGTTTGGAAGCTGGTTGGCGCGGCGGGATAGCTCCTCGAACCGGTCCTCCATGATCCCCGCCTTGGCAAGGCGCGGCTGCGTGAACCGGGAAATGGGGAACACGTGATCAATGTGGAACTGGTTACGCAGGTCGACAAAGGGGAAGATGAGCGACAGCAGAGCAAACATCCGCTGGTCACCGTACTCCAAGTGCAGCAGGTCCTCGATTTCCGGACGCTCAAACATGAGCGATTTGCCGCGCTGGGACATGACGTGCCGCAGCTCTTTAACCGGAAAGCTATCCGCACCGTGCGCCTGCATGGCGTCGCGCAAGGCAGTGAGGAGCGTGTCTAGGCCGCTACCCCATATTCCTGACGCCTTTAGAAGCGAGCGGATAAGCCAGCCTCGAATCTGCTGCCGTTCAACCTCAAAAGAGGAATGCGTAACGTAGTTGGCCGGAACGCCACGCCGGTAGAGATAATAGGCGATCGGGAGAAGGGCACTGTCGGCACGCAGCGACTGACCGTTCAGACCGAACGAGGCGGCGAGCTCAACCGTGCGCACCAGCGCCGTTCGGATGGCTAACCAGTTCGCCTCCAACACCGCCATATTGGCGTTAGTGAAGTTCTCCACCTTGAAGCCGACGCTGGCAATGTCCGCGAGCATCAGCCCGGCCTTCAGAACGAAGTCTTGGCTTAGGTTGAAGCCGGTGCCGATGCGGTTGAGGTCGTCGACGAGCCTGTGGATCTCGGATCGCGCATCGATCGTGCGCCACTGCGCGACGGCGATGCTGAGTAGCAGGTCGGAGTAGCTGAGCACCGTCCCACCAGAATTCAGGCGGATGAAGATGTTTAGGACTCGCTCGATGTCTTGGCTTTCCTCCTCGTAGAAGTTGATCAACTGCCGCGAATGCACGGTGCGATGCAGGCGATCCAAAGCGGCGTACGCCCGCATGAGCGCGTCACCCTCCAGTCCGCGCTTCATCAACGCGGCGAGCATCGCGGGCCCGCCCTCCATCGCCATCACCTCTGGCACGCGGAACCAATGTGCGCCCTCGGCGCGCGCGACCTGTGCGTCGTCCAGAAACCGAAACCTGTAGACGACGCCGTCCTCGTCCGGCGCGTCGGGCGCCAGCAGGTCTAGGCGAAGGGTACGAATGGGGAATGCGTCGGGGTTCGTCCACCACTTGTTGGGCTGCTTAAGCGCCATCGATCCGCGCAAGCCGATGTTCAAAGAAGTCAGCCGCTGCTGTCCATCAAGTACCGCAATCACCGCCTGGTTCGGCAACGGCCCCAGCTCCGGGCAGTGGGCCGCGTCGCGCTGGTGGTAGTCGCGCACGAAATCGTAGAACTTAAATCTGCCACTGGTCTCGGGCTGCACCTTCCAGAAGAGGAAGGTGCCAAAAGGATAGTCTTGCATGATGCTGTCAAACAGGCGTTCGATCTGATCCGGCTTCCAGACAAACTCCCGCTGAATGGCCGGCAGAACGTAGCTATTGGTCTGGATGCGCCGCAATGCATCCGCGATTGAGCCGCCGGTGTTATACATGATGTATCCCCTTTGCGGTGAGCCTACGGGCGGACAGGGGACGAGACAACGCCTGTTGCGCGGCGGAAGGGGGTGCGACGGTTCTTGGCCGGGCGACCCGCGACCCAGCCCATACACGCCAATTTTTGTGCGGATGCGGGAGGGAAGAAAACGCTCCTCACGCTCCCGCTGAGTATTTCAGATTGCCCTCAACCTCACTCACTTGCCGAAAGTGCTTGGCCAGTAAGTAAGCGGGTTTCCTGGGCTGCCGTCGCCGCGACACTCGACCAAGCCTCTGTTCACGAGTAGGTTGCAATCTCCATTTACGCGTTGCGGATATCCTTTAGCTCCATGGATGGCTTGAGCCAGTTCGCGTTGGGTTCTCCCGGCCCCCTTTTCAATGAGGAACCCAAGAACGTCCAACTGAACCATCGACCTGCTATTCACATGCGCCTCCTAGACGGGTGAGGCCGCCCATTGAGAGCATGACGGACTGATTCGCTAGTTACATTCGTCTGTTTGCATTTGCCTTTCTTGCCGCGCCCAGACCCAACATGGCGCAATGGCCGCACTATCAGGTGCGGCGCTCGACCAGCCCGCAGTTTACGTCATTGCCTCCGCAGCTTTTGCAGCGCGGCGGCCCTTGCTCCCGTCCCAGCCTTGATGGCTTGCGAGTGAGTTGCCCGGCGCGCAGGCACGACTGCGCCGGCAGTGCCCGGCATTTCGGGCGCATCGTTTCGCGCCAGCCACACATCACCGTGAGCGTCGGTGACGTTCCCGCAGCGCGCGTGTCGCCGTCTATCGCAAGGGCGGCGCGGCAGAGGAAGGTGAGAGGCAATGACTGCCAAAGGCGCTAGGAACTCTCCTTCATTTGTAACCCGCCTCCAAGCTCCGCAGCCTGCCAAGCATCAACATCATCTCCACCGCGCATACCCGGTCCAATCGCCAGTAGCGCTGCCAATGCCGCTCGAAGGTACGGTTCCACATACCCTTAGGGCGATGGAGCCCGGCCTCATAGCCTTCGTAGCAGCCGAGCTTCTTTTGCAGGCGGAACATGGCCTCAAACGCCCGATCGCGGTGCGCTAGGCGCTGGCATTGATAGCCCAGCCGCCAGGCTTGCCGTGAGGCGAACCGATCGCCCCCTTCCGGAAGGTAGAGCTTGCTGGCGCGAACGTGCTGATAGGGGCATATCATCCACCATCGCTTGCCGCCGTAGTGCGGCACAGTGCAGCAAAGCCGGATTACCTGTTCCACTGACTCCCGATCATTGCCCGCACCGCGTGTGTAGGACAACACCAACCGTTCCGCGCCCGGCTCATCCATGAGCGACTTGTAGCTGATCGACCCGGCCGGCTGGTCCCCGCATGACCAATGCAAGCTCCCGCAGGTTACCAATCCTTCCTTGGCGCGACCGGTGCGAAACATCCACGGCAGATCGATCCGCCGCGAAGCCCCGGCCGTTGGCCTGCCGCCCTGTCGTCCTGATCGATAGCCGCCCATCAAGACACTCTACGCGGTTGCCGTCGCCATCGCCAGATTTTCCTAAATAATTAGGGAACTTCAATCTGCCAGTGGGCAAAACTATGTTCGTCAATGCTCTTTCCTGACCGCGCTTGACCGCAGACGTTCAAAGGTCTTTCAGGTGCAATTTTGGCGCATTATCGCATTGCTATTCGCCGGGCGGTTCGCGACTGCTTTCAAGTGGCCCCCTGCGACACTTGCGACATTGCGACAAACCGGGCCGACCAGCCCCGCTCCATTTGTCGCGGTTGTCGCAAGTGTCGCGTGGGTCAGGCGCAAATGCGCCATGCCTGGCGGGTTGCCTTGCCTTCGATCATGCTCCCCTTCGCCATCGGGATCAGCCAGCCGTGTTCGACCAGCATCTCCACCGCCTTGAGGGCCTCGGGGCTCTCCCGCAACCGGCTGGGGCCTAGCCGCACGACCTCTCGCAGCGTGAGCCAAGTCTTCCCCCAGGACTCGGATACCATCCATTTCCGCAGCGCCTCGGCCTTCCCGACGGCGACCGAAACGGTCGCCGCGTTCCCCAGCCGCTTGGCTTCGGATAGGTAGAACCGCGCAAGGGCGATGCCCCATCCCATCGCGTTGCGGGGGACTTCCTGTGTGCCCGTGTCATTCCAGAGCGACAGCACGCCCGCTAGCCGCGCCGCCTGTTCCGCCGACTTGCTGGCGTGTCCTTTGACCAGCTCGAATTCGCCGCCGGGGGCCTGCGCCCGCTCCACCTCATCGCTATACTCGATCAGCAGCGCCCTCGCGTCCGCTGACAGAGGTAGCAGCCGTGGTTTCAATTCGCGCGTGTCCGGGTCCATGGCGATGCCGGTATGGAGAATGTCAGCCAGCCGGTCGGAGAACTTTTGAAGCGGGGTGCCGTCCCATGTCGCCGGGTCGTGGAACCTGGTGCCGATCGTCGAGCCCGGCTCGCAGATCAGGCAGCGCGGCAGGAATCCCGTGTCGCCGGCAAGCGGGTCGCCAAGAAAGGCATAGGCGACCCCCGGCTGCACCATCAGATGCAGGCTCAGGCGTCGGCCATATAGGGTGAATGCCCCGTCGCCTTGCCGCGTTCTCTTGATTGGGTTCCCCATCCAAAGATCATTGAACGCCGCCATAGTTTTTTGCTTGTTGTCCTGCGACATTGCGAACCCCCCAAGGAATTGCCCGCCTTCGTCCGAGAACAGACCAAGGGTCGGTTGGCCCAGCGCGAACAACTTGGTCAGCCCCTCATAGGTCGGTTCCGTCACCAGCCGGTCGGGTAGCGGGGGTGCAGCGGGTTCCGGCCCAAGCGCCTCAAGCTCGGCGCGATCGCCTTTCCCCCCTTTTATCCTAACCAGGATGCCCTCCTCACGCTTTTTCCATATCGCGTGATCGATCAGCCAAGCGCTGCGCACCTTGCCGAAACCTTGACTCTCCTGGCGCTCGAAATCCCCCATCGCCTGCATCAGCAGGGCGTCGCAGCTGCTCTTTCGTTCGCCGGACGTGGCAATGGTCAGGCAGTAAAGCGACAGCGGGCGAAACCCTCCAAGCGTGTCCACATTGGCATGGGCCTGGGCGGCAAGCGCGGCCACGGCCAGCGCCGATTGGGCTGCAATGGCCACCGGTGCCTTCGTTTTGCGCTGCACCGCCTCCACAGCGCTTCGCAGAGGCCCCAGCGCCTCCACCGGAAAGGGCAGACCTTCGGCAATCTCTCGGATCAGTGGCTGCGGCGGGCCAAGCACGTCATCGGCCTTGATCTCCTCGGCACCCTCCATCCGTTCGGGTCCGAACCTTGCCGAGGCGTTCATTGCCGCCCCCCGCGCAGCTCGTCATTGAAGTCCTTGAAGCCCTCCAGTGGATAGATGATGCGAACCGACAAGCCTCGCTCGGCGAAAGCTTGCGCCGCCTTTCGAGCGGCGTGCCTGCCGGCCTCGTCATTGTCGGCACCGATGATAATCGAATGGATTTCGGCGGGGAACTGCATAGCGGGCAGCATGCTCGCCCCCGCCGCAACCCAGACTGGCACGCCAAGCATTGCGAGCAGCGACAGGCCGTCTTCCGGTCCTTCGCAGACGGCGACAGTTCCAGCTTCGTCCAACTCACCGAGCCGGATCGCACCGCCCGCGACGTTGCCTAACGACAGCTTCGGCTTGGGCAAATCGGCTTTGCCCCTGCCGTCGCTGCGCAGAAAGATGCGCTGGATACCGGTTACTTTGCCCGCAAGATTTCGAACGGCGGCGACAAGACACGGCAGAGGGCGGGAATTGCCGTAGGGAAGCCACGAAAATCCGATGTCAGGGGGGAATGGGGGATTGATGCCCCTGGAGGCTAGATACGCCTCAGCAAGCGTCCCTGCCGCCGAAACCGCCCTTGCGCAGATCGCCAGCGCCTCTGGCGCGCGGTCGGGTGTTGCGGCAGACGGCAGCCTCGGCAATTCAACCTTTTGCAGATCGCCAATGCAGAGCACGCTGGCGGCTTCAACCATTCCGATGCCATAGAGGCGCGCGACATAATCGAGCACGTCGCCTTGCGCACCACAGCCGAAGCAGTGGAACCGCTCGCCATCGGCAAATATCGTGAAGCTGGGCGTGCGATCGGAATGGAAAGGGCAGCAACCCTTCCACTCATTACCCGCCCGCCGCAGACGAACTTGTGCGCCCGCGACGCTCGGCAGCGGATTGGCGGTGCGGACCGAGTGGATGTCTATCACAGCGCACCTCCGCCAAACGCGAGCCCAGCCAGCATCGCCGCCAGTTCGGGCCGGACGTGGTGCGCGGCGATCAGCAATTGCGCCTGAAGGGTGAGAGGGTTAAGGGGATCACGGAAGCAGCCGCCACAGCGTTTCCGCGATGCCCCGGCCTGATCGGCTGGGGCTTCGCTATTTTGAGGCATGGCTCAGGCCTCCCCCGCGACCAAGGCGTGCAGTGCCT
The DNA here is from genome assembly GCA_039917735.1 of Novosphingobium sp. GTDB lineage: Bacteria > Pseudomonadota > Alphaproteobacteria > Sphingomonadales > Sphingomonadaceae > Novosphingobium. Next base: position 8,044 of record JBDSIY010000068.1, read on the forward strand.
CGGCTGGAATGATCGTGCGGCCACCGATGCGCGTTGCGCGCAGACGACCAGCCGCAATGTGGTTGTAGATCGTGGTCCTGCCCAAGCTTGACGCCTGACAGGCTTCCCGAATGCTGTAACCGATCTTCGGAGGATCGTGCTTGATGTACTGCATTGGCTTTCCTCGGTTATGATCGAACCGAGAGGGATAAGGCCAGTTTCCCGTTACGCCGCCAAGGCAGTAGGTCGCGTGCTGTCGCGTAGAAAATCGCGTGAAGCTTAGGTTATTGATTCCGGAGCGATCTTGCTTGTTTCCACGCGGGGCGGAAAACATCGTCGCGTGAAAGGCCCTTGCTGTCGGGGAGGTGCTTGAAGGTATCCCAAGCTTTGTCCATGCCGCCCTTACCCTCGTTAATCCATGACCGGCACCAATCTACGACTTCGTCATCCGTTTTTAGCCTCTGGTTCGGCGGGCTAGCGGGAAATTGTGCGATGACTTCGCTGGACGCGAATAGCGGCTGCGGCTGGAGGCGAAGCCAATCCTGCGCGCTTTCATCGGTTCCTACGCTTCTGAATATGGCGAACGGCATGTCGCGACCGTTCTTGTCAAAGGGCGTAAGTAGCCCCAATCGAATCGCATCCCATAGTTGGTGACCAGCGATCATCAGGCATTGGCATTGAGCCTTTCGCGTAGCCTGGTCCGAAATGTTGGAGGCGGCGCATGCGCATTCGTGCACAGCCTTCCATTCGCAGAGGATGCTGAGAGCGATGCCTAGACCAAGGGGCGGCGCACGAAGGGCCAAAACCTCTGCATAGACCGCCGAACCTGTTACGATCCAAGCAAAGGTCTCGATTAGGCCCCACTTCAACCGCCGAGTTTCGGTGCCAGAAATGTTCCACTCGCGGCGTGGCTGAAAGAATTGTCTGTCGAAGAGGCTAAGTGGACGATTAAGGACATCCATTGCCGAAAGCCCTCCGAAAAAATCCCGGGAGGCTTGGCTTGTTAGTTCGGCTGCAACACGGACAAATTCGGAGGTGCGAAAATATAGGGTTTGTCCCTCGCGTCCCATCCCCGTGTCGAAGGCGATTTGAGCCCATTGCGGTTCAGCGATGTCTAAACTTCCGCCGCTCGCCCCTTTCCAAACATCGATCTTCGCGCCTCCGATCAAGCCAGCCAACTCTTCGTGAGCGCGCTCCCTGCATCTCTCCATCCGTTCTCGGCACGACTCTCGCGTGTCGGGGTCAATGTTACGCGGATCAGAGCCAAGTGGCCGATAGTCCATGTTATCTAAACCGGCATCAATGGCGTAATGCTGGCGCAGATAATCGCGAGCATGATTCACAGGGATGAAGGTTGCCGCGCCGAACATTCCGCCTCCCTAGGGGCTCCCAATGGAAAGCAGGGGAAGCGCGTGGGATGCGCGCTTGTCGGCTGGCCGGCCTATCCCCGGCCTATAAGCATATCCGAGCAACGCACCCCGCCCAAGGGGCGCACGCACAAGGATGTGGGGAATTCGCAATGAATGTCTCCTGCCTATTGCGCAGGCACCCGACCTATCGGCCCCCCGTTCGGCTTCTATTCGTCCCGGGGCAAAGTCAGGCGCAAGTGAGCTTCGCTAAACGGGCCGACGCGTTCCGGACGGTACTGCATCCGTTTGATTTCCTGCATAACTTGCCGATCGCTCTTGGGGCGTGAGGGCTTAGCTGCGCGTTCCCTCTCATTCGCCATGTGCGCTCTCGCCAGCTCCGCGATTTGCGGCTCGGCATACCATCGCGGGCGACCGAATTTGTCCGGCTGAAATCGCAGATCACCGGCAAGCGCGCGGCGCGCCAATTCCGGCTTTGTCAGCCCGGACCTGGTTGCGGCGAGTGGCGCGGCAAGCCAGATGCCGTCGCCATCCTGTCGGACCTCCTTTAGCGCCATGCCTAGCCTTTCACCTCAGCGTCCGGTTGGCCCGCCATCAGCGCGTTGATATAGGCCAGCGCAAGGTCGCGGCTGCGATAGCGGCCATGTGCGGCGATTTCCTGCCGCTCCACAATCGGGAAGGTCGAATAGATATAGCGGATATCGTCGCGGCTCGCTTCGGGTTTGGCCGGATCATAGACGCCATAGAGGATGAAATAAAGCGCATCGAGTTTGGCGCGAAGGTGCAGGCGGCGCTCTTCGTCCCAGACAAACGGCGGCAGGACGTTCCCTGCATTGGGGCCAGCCGCCTCCACATGGCCCATGTCGCGGGCGAAGGGGGCCATGTCATGCGCGGTATAGGTCAGCTCCAGCACCGCCGCCCTGACAATGTCAGCCGCGCTTTTGGGGCCAAAGGTGCGGGCGTAGGCGGCTGGCGGGACGACCGGGAGCTGTTCGACAATGAACCAGTTGAGATTCTGACCTTGGACTTTTTGCCGCAAGACGAAGTCGAATGCAATCGAATTCATGCTGCCCGCTAAGAGCGCAGCATCTGATGCATCGCCATAAGCATCGATGATTGGCAATGAGTTGCCAGCACCGCATTCTGGGACAAAACCAACTATCATTGAGCGCATGTTGGTTACGGATGTTACGTGCTTCATCCCGAGGTGCCAGCTGCCTTTGGGGGACAAATCCACGCGCGCTACCCAGAATTGGGGATCAGGCACCCATGCGGGGTTCTTGTGCTGTTCAATGGTAGTCTCAAATGGCTGAGCTGGGCGCTTAACATTTTCGAGATTGACCACAATGCCAGCCGCGCGATGGTCATAGGCCTGCACCATCTTGCCTTCATAGAGCGGCACCCACTCGCTAGCCGCCGACCGCCAGCGGTTGCCCCCGACAGGCCAGGCGCCTTCTTTGCCTTCCAGTTCGGCCTTGGTGCGAAAAAGGTGACTGTCATTTGTCATGTCGAACATGCGAGTGTATTTGACCCGCCAAGCGGCAACCGGCGCAGTGCCCGATTTATCCACCAGCACCGGCAGGCGTTCGTAGATCACCGTGGTCAGCGCCATATCGCGGCGGGTGCGGAATATGGGCGCGGTGCCGGTGTTCGGGTTCACCCGGGCGAAGCCTGCCGCCGTGATCGGGAAGGCCTGTTCGGGGTTTTTGCGCTCGTCAACTGAGTGAAGATAGAAGGCGCAATTGGCCGCTCCGAACGATCGTCCCGGACTGAAGGCGATGACGCAGAATTTGAAACTGGCATGAACGTCCGGAAAAAACACCTTCCTGTTCTCAAAATCATAGAGCGCTTTCAAATGCCCGCCGGTCGCCACCTTGCGGAAAAATTCGCTGGCGGACAGGTCGGACGCGATACCGCTGGGGGTCAGCAGGCCGACCATGCCGCCGCGCCGGACCAGCGCATGGGCGCGTTCCACAAACAGGCTGTAGAGGTTGATATCGCCCCGGCTCAGCAGCGGATAATGGCCGGAATTGCGAGCGATGCGGAGCGTGTCCGCCGCGCGCCTATCCGCCTTTTCATAATCGGCAAAGAGAGGGTCGTCCCCGCCCTTGAGCGCCTTGATCATCCGGGCACGGTCGGATGCCTTTTGCGCGCGCGCGATTTCCGGTCGCCGCGCGGCAAACCATTCCACCTGTTGCAGCTTTATCCGGTCCCACGGCGGATTGCCGACAACGGCATCGAAGCCGCCTTCGCGCCTGCCCTGGGAATCGGGGGCGCTGGCCCAATTGGTCCAGACGCCGGGGAAGGTGATTTGCCAGTTCAGAAACCGCTCTTCGCGGATCAGGTCGCGCGCCGCCTGCCATATTCCGGTGAAGCGCTCGACCGCCTCGGCTTTGGCCTTGCCGCCTTCCGGGGCCTTCTTGCCGCGTGCGATGGGCAGGGGGTCGCCAAACTGGCCGTCCAGCCACAGGCTGACCAGTGCCCTGTCCGGCCCCTTCAAATCGAGCCAGTCGAGCGCGTGCATGAAACTGACAAAGCTATCGAGCGGCCCGGTCTGAAACGCCACGTCCCGCCACATATCGGCGCTGTCCTGCACCTCGGCAATCTCGGCATCGGTCAGCGCTTCGATCCGCTGCATGACGGCGGCCTGCCGTTCGGCGGTGCGCAGTTCCTCGACATAGAGCAATTCACCGCCCTTGCCCGCCTTGTCGATGGCATCGCGCACCCAAAGGCCGAACAGGCTGTCCCCAGCCGCCAGGTGATGATCGATGAACGATAGCGGCGCGCCGACGGTGAAGGTGTGCAGCCACAGCGCCACCTTGGCCAGTTCGACCGCCATGGGATTCTTGTCCGCCCCATAGACGCAGCGTTTCAGCACCATGCGCTTGACCAGCTGGGGGTCGTCCAGCTGCTCTTCGCTGACCGTCCAGCTGGCATCGATGGCGTTGTGTCGGATGGTGCCGCGCACCTTGCGGATTTCTTCCGCCACCGGGCTTTCATATTCCAGCCCAGCCAGATCGCGCGTCATCGCGCTGGCCTCGGCAATGGCGTCCAGCGTGTGATTGGTCAGCCGATCGACCAGGCTGACAAGGAAATGGCCGCTGCCCATGGCGGGATCGCATATGCGCAGCCGGGTGATCGCCTTGGCCGGGTCCGCCTTTTGCAGTTCGAACAGCTGGCGCTCTTCGTCATGGCGCTTGTCGCGATTGGCCAGTGCCGCCGTGAAGCCGTCCATGGCGTCCTGAATCAGCGGAGCAAGGGTTTCGTCCAGGATCAGCAGAACAAGGTCGTCCGGGGTATAATAGCTGCCCGAATTCTTGCGCGCGAAGATATTGGGGCGCACGTCCACCGAGCCCGCTTCGTCGCGGATCAGCTCGAATTCCAAAAGCCGCTCATAGATCGAGCCGAGTTGCTGCACCGACAAATCGCGATAGTTGATATACCGCCGCTGCCCGGCTCTCTGCTCGAAAGACAGGATATCCAACGCTTCCGCCATCACGTCGTCGCTCAGGGCGATGGTCTTGAGCAGGGGGGTGTTCTCGCCGTTAAACAAACCGCCGTTATAGGGGGGCAGGCCCACCGACGGGTCGCCCTTGTCGATCATCTCGGCAAGATCGGCGAAGCGGTTCCAAATAGTCTTGGCGACGGTGGAGAAGCTGTCCCCGGCATCCTTGCGCCTGCCCACGTCCAGCCGCGCGACGCGCAGCGCGTAATCGTCAAACCGGGGGTCTTTGACCGGCAGCAGCCCCCGGTCCTCGGCATAGAGCACGAACAGCAGCCGATAGAGCAGGATCAGCGTTGCCTGCCGGATATCGTCAAGCGGGGTGTCGGACTTGGCCGATTTCGCCACCGCCTTGCCCAGCGCCGGATAGAGCCGGTTGAACACAAGATCGGACAGGTTCTTGGCGACGCGCTCTTCGTAAAACGCGGCTTCGCGCCGCGCGGTATCGTGGAAGCTGGGGGCCTTGTCGCTTGCCCGCTCAAACGCGGCGCGGCCGAACATGGCGACGAATACCGCCAGCCAGTGATCGCGCTCGCGGTCGGTTATCCCTGTATCGAGCAGGTCAGGATTCAAGCCCATGATCCGGGCAAGGTCCAATTCCAGATAATCGTCGATGGTGGAGCGGGCGCCGGAAAAATAGAGCCGCCACTTGGCCCCGTTCGTCAGCAGGCCCCAGCGCAAATCGCCGTTGGTCAGGTCATCGATTCGCCGAAGATAGCGCAGCAGCTGGGTCGATGGCGTGTCCTTGTCATCGCCCTTACGACCCTCGGCACGGTCCAGCGCGCGGCCCAAGCGCTTGCTTTCGATGATCGCCGCGCCGAACTGATAGCGCTTCCATTCTTCCGGGTGAGCATTCGCCTTGGCCTTCGCCTTGGCATCGATGAACAGCAGGCCGTCGGGAACGTCCACGCGCCCGGTTGCGGACAGGTTCTGCTGGGTCAGATAATCGCCCCAGCCGAGCAGCTGAAGGACCGGCCACACAAAATCGGTTTCCGTCGTCGCTTCATTCGGGCGGCTGGAATGCGGCAGGCCAGCAAGGATTGCTCCCAGCCGTTGGCGCACAACGGCAACGTCAATGCTGGCATAGGCCGCGGTGTTTCCGATGCCTTCCGAAAGATAGTCCTGGGTGAAAAGGGCGCCTGCGGCGAAAAGCGTCGGATCGTTCACCAACGCGGCTTAGCCCGCGCCTCCCGGCTGCTCAACCGCTGTCGCCGTTTTCCTTTGCCGGGCTAGACAGCGCGGGCCTTGATCGGAGTGACGGTCGCCCCAGCCGCGCCGCCGCCGGTGGTATAGGTGGCCCAATCATCCATGAGCCGCCGCCGCTTGTCGAACAGGTCGCCGCGCCGATATGCGCGCTCGACCTTGTTCTCGATCGTGTGCGCCAAGGCCATTTCCGCCACCTCATGGGCATAGCCCGTGCATTCCGCTGCCCAATCCCGGAAGCCCGATCGGAAGCCATGCACCGTCACGTCAACCTTCATCCGCCGCAGCAGCATCGTCATGGCCATGCCGGACAGCTTGCCGCCGCGCTCGCCGGGGAACAGCGGTGCCTTCCCGAGCGGTTTCACTGCCTCCAGAATCTCGACAGCGCGAGGGGACAGCGGCACGCGATGCTCTTTCGCGGCCTTCATGCGGTCGGCAGGGATCGTCCAGATTGCCTTGTCCAGACCGACCTCAGCCCACGTCGCGCCTAGCACTTCGCTAGTCCGCGCCGCCGTGAGAATCGTAAACTCCAGCGCCAGCGCCGCGACGGCTTCCCGCTTGCGCAGCTTGCCGACAAATTCAGGGATCGCGTCATACGGCATCGCCTTGTGATGGCCGCGCGTGAGGCGAGCGCGGGCAGGCAGGATTTGCGCGATATGGCCGCGCCAGCGGGCCGGGTTTTCGCCTTCGCGATATCCGCGCGCCTTAGCCGCATCCAGGATCGTTTCGATCCGCCCCCGCACGCGGCTGGCAGTCTCGGCCTTGGCTTTCCAGACCGGTTCAAGGATTTGCAGGACGTGGGCAGTGCCGACCTCGGCAACAGGGAATTCCCCGATCACCGGATAGACATAAGTGGCCAGCGTGTTCTTCCATTGCTGGCGATGCTTGTCATTGCGCCAGCTTCCCTCGTTCGCGCTGATATAAGCCTCGGCAACGGTCTTGAAGGTGATGCCCGCTATCTGTGCCGCCTGAGCGGCTGCAAGCGCCTCAGCGGCCTCGCTGTGGCGTTCGGCAAGGGGATCGACACCGGCTTTTACCTTGAGCCGCAGCGCCGATGCGGCGTCGCGGGCAGCGGAGAGCGAAATCCCGCCCGGGCCAGCCGCTGCGCCCAAGCCAATGTCCCGCGACCTACCCTTGAGCATGAAGCGATAGACCCATGATCGAGCGCCGCTTTCCTTGACCAGCAAGTGCAGGCCGCCACCATCCGCGTGCCGACCGGCCTTGGCGTTCTTCACGGTCATCGGCGTGAGGGCGTTGCTGAGCTTCCGGGGCATGTCCTGCGATCTCCGTTCCCAAATCCGCTCCCCGATAGTAGCGCGGTTTTAGGGGAACGCAAGCGGACGCCTTGGGACGGGAGCGGGTGCTGATCTTTGCTAAACTGGCCTAATTTAGCCATTATCGCGGATCAATTGGAACGCGGTGGGACGATAGTTTGGCGGACTCCCGCTCCGCCATCTATCCTTAACTAATTGATATTAAAGGATAATATCTTCCATGAACGGCCCACTCTCGCGGCTTTTTCGCGACGGAGGGTACCGGAGAAAAATCTTGCGCGGTAAACGCGGGGCAAGGAAGTAAGAAACTGGAAGGGCCGAACGCGACGGTCGACCATGGCCCGGCGCCGTGGCACTCGCGCGCATATCGAAGGTCCGTATGTGCTTGGGAGTCCACGGTCGCACATGGGATGACAAGCCGCCCGCTCTCCCGCACAATCCTAAGATGACCACCACGAGCGAAATCCCCCCCGTCCTCTCCGATGCGCTGGTGATCCTGGGGGCGGCGGGGCTGGTGATTCCGGTGTTCGCGCGGGTTCGCATCACCCCGATCATCGGCTTCATCTTCGTCGGGCTGCTGGTCGGGCCGTATGGGCTGGGCCGTCTCGTCGCCGCGCAGCCGTGGCTGTACCACGTCACCATCACCGATCCGCAGGGGCTGGAGCCCTTCGCCGAGTTCGGCATCATCCTACTGCTGTTCTCGATCGGGCTGGAGCTGTCGTTCAACCGGCTGTGGGCGCTGCGCCGGCAGGTGTTCGGGGTCGGCTCGCTCGAGCTGCTGCTGATTGCGGCGGTGCTGACGATCATGTTGCTGGCGATCGGCGAGCCGCTCACCGCCGCCGTCGCGCTCGGTCTGGCGCTGGCGATGTCCTCGACCGCGCTGGTGCTGCGCATCACCGATACGCGAACGCCGGTCGGCCGCGCCGCGCTGTCGATGCTGCTGTTCGAGGATATCGCCCTGGTGCCGATCATCTTCCTGCTCGGCGCGCTGGCCCCCTTTGCCGCGACCGGCGGGCTCGACGGGCTGATGCGCACGCTGGGGTTGGGGCTGGCGGTGATCGCGGGGCTGCTGGTGTTCGGACGCTTCGCGCTGCCGCGCCTGTTCGCGCAGGCGGCGCGGACCAAGAGTCCCGAGCTGTTCCTCGCCGCGAGCCTGCTGGTGGTGATCCTGGCCTCGCTCGCCACCGCCGCGGTCGGGCTGTCGCCGATCGTCGGCGCCTTGCTCGCCGGGCTGCTGATCGCCGAGACCGAATATCACGGCGAGGTCGAATCGATCATCGATCCCTTCAAGGGCCTGGCGCTCGGCGTGTTCCTGATCACCGTCGGCATGCGGATCGATCTCGCCATGGTCTGGGCCAATCTCGGGCTGTTGCTCGCCGCGACGGTCGCCGTGCTGGTGCTGAAGGCGCTGGTGACCGGGCTGTTGCTGCGGGTGATGGGAGCGGCGCCGGGGACCGCCGCCGAAACCGGCATCCTGATGGCGAGCCCCTCGGAGACGACGCTGATCGTGCTCACCGCCGCCTCGGCCGCGCAGCTGATCGCTCCGGCCACCGAGCAGTTCTGGCAGAGCGTGACCGCGATGGGGATGATCGTGACGCCGTTGCTGGCCCTCGCCGGCCGCCGGCTGGCGCGTGAGGTGGAGCCGAAACACGCCCTGCCGCCGCCGCCCGAGGCCGCCGACGCGCCGCGCGCGATCATCGTCGGCTTCGGCCGCGTCGGCCAGCTCGTCGCCGACATGCTGGTGGCGCACGGCCGGGCCTACGTCGGGGTGGATAGCGACGCCGATCTTGTCGGCGATGGCCAGCGGCGGGGCTACCACGTCCTGTTCGGCAACGCCGCGCGCGGCGATGCGCTCGACCGGCTGGGCGCCGGCACCTCAAGCGCGGTAATCCTGACGATGGACGAGCCGATCGTCACCCACCGCCTGGTCAAGAAGCTGCGCGGCCAGCATCCGCAGCTGCCGATCTTCGCCCGCGCCCGCGATGCCACCCACGCCGCCGCGATGTATCGGGCCGGCGCCACCCACGCCGTGCCGGAGACGCTGGAAAGCTCGCTGCAGCTTTCCGAGGCAGTTCTGGTCGAGATGGGCGTGGCGATGGGCCGCGTCATCGCCTCGATCCACGAAACCCGCGACAAGCTGCGCGACCAGATCATGGAACAGGGCGAACTCGATTACCGTCCCCAGCTCAGGTCGTCGACCTTGCGGGAGCGGGCGTAGGAGCGGTCACGCTCACCAATCCACCCTATCCCCCGGCGCTATCCCGAGCTGCGCCGCGCGGCCGCCGTTGAGTTCCAGCACCGCGCCCGTCAGCCCGCCGGCGGGGATCGGCGCGTCGCTGTACGGCACCGCGTTGGCGGCAATCGACATGATCCTGCCGTCCACGCCGATGAAGACGATGTCGAGCGCCAACACCGTGTTGTGCATCCAGAAGCTGGCGAAGCGCGGCGGCTGCATCGGGAAGATCATCCCCTCGTCCGGCCCCATTTTCTCCCGGAACATCAGCCCGCGCTGCTGCTGATCGGGGCTGCGGGCGACCTCGACGCGAAAACGGAAGCGGTGCGTCCCGTGGCTGACGGTGAGCGGCACGACCGGCAGTCCAGAGAGCGGGTGCACCGAGGGTTGCGATGCCGGTGCCGAGGCGGCGCGCTCCGATCCTGCCGCCGAGCATGACGCCAGCACGAGTGCCAGTCCCGCGAAAACCCCCTGCAGCCGCATCACGCCTCCTCGTCCTCGTCGTCCTCGCCCCGGGCCCAGTCCTGGGCCACCTCGACGCTTGGCGCATCGACCAATTCGCGCGCGCTGTCGAGCCGATGTCCGGCGCGCAACATCGCCGCAAGCTGCTTTTCGCGACGGGCCCGATCCGGCGGCGCCATGCCGAACGGCCCGAGGCGGCGTTTCTTCGCGAGCGCCAGCGCCGCCCGCCGTTCCTCGCCCGCGCCCGGCCGCAGCGCGGTGCGCAGCTCGGAATCGATCCCCGCAGCCCCCAACGCCTGATCGACCCGCGCTCCGCCATATCCGCGCCGCAGCAGACTGCCGCGCTTGGCCCGCGCATAGGCGGCATCGTCGATATAACCGGCGTCGCTGAGCCGTTCCGTCAGTGCCGCAAGGGGCGGCTCCCCCTCCCCGTCCCAGCCGCGCTCGCGCAGTTTGCGCCGCAGATAGGCCTCGAGCCTTGCCCGGGTGGTGGAGAAACGCGCGACATAGGCGAGCGCGAGTTCATCGAGCCGGACACGGTTTAACGGCGCCGGTGCCCGCTTCGGTCCGGTGCCCCGGTCCTTTGCCCTATTCATGCCACAGTCGCCATCAAGGCAGACGGCACGATCGGCAGGCTTCATGTCAAGTCCAGCTTGCGCGATTTATAGGGTCAACCAGCAGGCGATGGGCAAAGCTTGAAACAGCATTGGGTATCCAGATGATCGAAACCGCGCTGGCCCAGCAGGCCGAGTCCGGCATCGCGCCGACACCGCATGGCGATCGCCTGCCGCGCCGCTTCGCCGATTTCGCGACTTTCGGCGAGGCGCTCGACTATGCGGCGCGTGGCCATCGCGGGCTCAACTTTCACGATCCGCGAGGGAACCTGACCCGCGCCTATCCCTTCGCCGAGCTCCGCGCGGATGCGCTGGCCGCCGCCCGCCGGCTGATCGCGCGCGGCATCACGCCGGGCGAGCGGGTGGCGCTGATCGCCGAGACCGGGCCGGAATTCGCCGCGCTGTTCTGCGGCGCGGTCTACGCCGGCGCCTGGCCGGTGCCGCTGCCGCTGCCGACCAGCTTCGGCGGCAAGGACAATTACATCGACCAGATCGCGACGCAGATGAGCAGTGCCGCGCCCCGGCTGCTGCTCTACCCTGCCGAACTGGCCAGCCTCGCCGCTCCCGCCGCCGAGCGCCAGGGCTGCGAGGGCCTGGCCTGGCAGGATTTCGCGCTCGAGCCGGACGCGCCTGACGCGGCGCTGCCCAACCTCTCGCCGGACGACATCTGTTTCCTCCAATATTCGAGCGGATCGACCCGCTTTCCGCACGGCGTCGCCGTCACCCACCGGGCGCTGCTGCACAACCTTGCCGGCCACGGCCACGGCATGGAGCTTCGGCCGGACGATCGCTGCATCAGCTGGCTGCCGTGGTATCACGACATGGGACTGGTCGGCTGCCTGTTGTCGCCGATCGCCAACCAGGTGAGCTGCGATTATCTCAAGACCGAGGATTTCGCGCGACGGCCGCTCGCCTGGCTCGACATGATCACGCGCAATCCGGGCAGCACCGTCTCCTATTCGCCGAGCTTCGGTTACGATATCTGCGCCCGCCGCATCTCCAGCCAGAGCCACGTGTCCGAGCGCTTCGATCTGGCGCGCTGGCGGCTCGCCGGCAACGGCGCCGACATGATTCGGCCGGACGTGATGCAGGGCTTCGTCAACGCCTTCGCCCCCGCCGGCTTCCGCGCTGCCGCCTTCATGCCGAGCTACGGCCTCGCCGAAGCGACGCTGGCGGTCACGCTGATGCCGCCGGGCGAAGGCATCCGCGTCGAGCTGGTCGAGGAGGAGCGCCTTTCCGGAGCCCCGCGCGACCTGTCGCGGCCGGCCCGATACCGCGCGATCGTCAACTGCGGCAAGCCGCTGCGGGGCATCGATGTGGAAGTCCGGCGCGAAACCGGCGGCGGCATTGCCGATCACCACATCGGCAAGGTGTGGTGCCGGGGCGAAAGCATCATGCACTCCTACTATCGCGACCCGGAGGCAACCGCCGAGTGCCTGGTGGATGGCTGGCTGGATACCGGCGACATGGGCTACATGGCCAACGGCTATCTGTTCATCGTCGGCCGGGCGAAGGATATGATCATCATCAACGGCAAGAACCACTGGCCGCAGGATATCGAATGGGCTGTCGAGCAGCTGCCCGGCTTTCACCAGGGCGATATCGCCGCCTTCGCGGTGGAGACCAATGGCGGCGAGGAGGTGCCAGCCGTGCTGGTCCATTGCCGCGTCACCGATCCCGAAGAGCGCCGCCGCCTGCACGACGAGATCCGTGACAAGGTCCGCTCGGTCACCGGCATGAACTGCGTGATCGAATTGGTGCCGCCCCGCACCCTGCCCCGCACCAGCTCGGGCAAATTGAGCCGCGCCAAGGCGAAGAAGCTGTACCTGACCGGCGAGATCGAGCCCTACCTGCTGGCGGCGTGACCTTCCTCCCCCAGCCTGCTCAAGGAGCGGGATGGTGGAGGCGGACAGGCGCGGGCGCCTGAAGCTCGAGGGCGGGCGCCGCGACAGCTCTGCTCCGGCGAGGGTTGGAGCGGTCAGCGCGGCTTGAACCACCTGCTCCTCCCGGCAACCGGAGGTGGAACGCCGAAGGCATGAACAAAGGTTCGGAAGCTCTCCAGGGTGGCGGGCTAGGAAGTGCCTCGGAGCCTCGGCCCCTCATCAGCCCTGCGTGAAGTCATCACGCGCTAATTCAGCAAGGTTCCGATAACGGGCCCGGCGTTGACCAGGCGCAGATCGCCAGTCCGGATGATCCGCTGATGACCATCGAGCAAAGGGGAAACCCAGGCTTTGCGATCGGAGATATGGACGATGCGGTAAACCCGCACATCCTCGTCGGGGATAGTAACACGATCACCCGGCGTCAGCAGCTCCGTGCAGTGTTGTACGATAGGCGCCTGACCGGCCGCCGAGGCGATGGTTTTGACGTTCTGATCGTTCACCGGACGCTGTTCTCCTGTTCGGACAACGAGCCCCCGCTCATGTTGTTCCCGCGCTATGCGAGAGTGTCACAGCCGCAAACACGGGTGCGCGCTCGACACAACCAACGTCTAGCACGCCCGTAGCGAGATTTCAATTCGCGCGGCTTACTTCCACCAGGCGCAGGCGCTCCAGCGGCACCAGGCCTTCCTCCCCGTTCGTCAATGGCCGGACCCAGGCAAGGGCCCCCGCGATGTGAACAATCTGATAGAGCGGGCCGTGGTTGCTGCCGATCATCACAAGATCGCCGGCCGCTTTCGGCTGGTTGCAGCCGGTGTGCAGCGCGACACCGGGACACAGGACCTCAGGGAGAGTTTTCATGTATGTTAATTAGCAGGCCGATATTAACATCTCCAGACTCGAACAAATGGTTTTTCCACTGTGACCAATCGGCAACGCCGTACAACAAGCGGCCGCGTTACACCATGGCGTCAGCGAAGCGTTCGATCGCCGAACCGAGCGAGGGCATCGGCGATCCCTTCTCGCTGAACAGCGCCGAACTCCTGGGCCTTGCCGCATCCCACCCGAAGGTGGCGGACGGCACCGGCCTCACCAGCGATTCGTCCAGCCGGCAGGCCTGCGCCACCCGGCTGGCGAAATCCGCCCAACTGACCGGCTCGTGGTTGCTCAGGTGCCAGATGCCACGTTCGCCATCAATCAACAGATCGAGCACGGCATCACACAGATCCGGGACGTAGGTCGGGGTAACGATGCAGTCTCCGGCTGCTTCGAACACCCGTGCCTCGCGCAGGGTCCGGACCAAATTCCGGGCGAAGTTGAATTCATCATGCGGTGAGAAAAATGCGGCGGTGCGGATGATCAGGTGCTCGCCGTCCAGCGCCAGGATATCGCGCTCCATCCGCCACTTGCTTTCGCCATAGACGTTGAGCGGAGCGGGCGCGTCGCTCTCGCGATAGGCCGGGGCGTCGGCACCGCCGAACACCAGGTCGCTCGAGAAGCTGACCGTCGGGATTCTCCTGGCGTGGCACGATCGCGCCAGGGCGGTGGCGCCGCCGGCGTTGGCCTTCATGCAGCTTTCCGCTTCGCTCTCGGCGTCATCGACCCGCACCCAGCCGGCGGCGTTGATCACCGCCCATGGCTGGAATCGGTCGAGCGCGGGTTCGATGCTCGCGCCATCCGCCAGATCGAGCTCGCTCCGGCCGATCAGTTTGTACGGCAGATTCCGATGCTCGCAGGCGGCGGCGACGGCGCGTCCCAAGGTGCCGGTCGCTCCCAGGATGAGGATCGGCGGCGGCGGCGCCCCGTCGGGGCCGACTGCCAACCGGCCCTCGCGCAGCGGCGCCGGCCGGTTCACCGTCGGGTGGTGCAGCCGGATGTTGCGGCTCCACCAGCCGGCCTGGTCGGTATTCGGCTGCGACGAGTCATGGTCGCGTAGCGACTTTAGCGACTTGGCCAGCGCGGTGGCACGCGGCTGTTCGCCGCGCGCGTCGAAGAGTCCTGCCTCGTACAGACCGGTATCGGTAAGCAGCGTGTTCCAGCCTTGGCTGCCGAACGTCGCCCAAGCGGTCACCGCTTGCACGTCCACACCCTCGAGCCGCAGCTTCAGCGCCAGCCGATAGGCTTCCCTGAGCCAGCGCACCTGATCCTCACGGGTACAACCGACATGCACCTCGGTAACCGCGATCGGCAGGCGGTATCGCTCCCAGGCTTCGCCGATGGCTCCTTCGAGACCCGCGGTGGGCGGCTCCAGCACGCGCACCGCCTCGACGTCCGCATAGGCCTGCCGGCCGTTGCCGCCATGCGTATGGCGGGGATAGCGCTGGAGGCGATGATCGAGAAACCGATCGCTGGTCAGATAGTGATTGATGCCAATCACGTCGGGCGGGCAGGGATCATCAAGCAGGGATCGCAGCTTGCCCTCGATCCCGAAGGAGCACAGCCGCTCCCAGAGATCGTGGTCCGGGCCGACGCGCCCGCTGAGGAGGTCCCAAGTGGCCCACCGCCGGACATTGTCGAAGCCGGCCTGGTCGGCCATCGCCGCGGTGGAATAGGTCCTGCCGAGGTCGTCGGTCTGGATTAGCCGCGCTTCCGGGTTGACGCCGCGGATCGCCCGCATCGACTGCCGCACCGCGTCGACCTGATTGATCAGCGCCGTCCAGAACAGCCCCTCGTCCCGCGCGTGCGGATACCAGAGCCCGTAGAGGGCGGAAAAGCGCGCGGTGGTGAGCGGCTCGTTGACCGGCGTCCAGTCCTGGACCCACGGATAGCGCTCAGCCACGGCCAAGGCGTGGCGGGCCAGCCCCGGAGCGAAGCTATCGTCGATCAGCGACGTGTAACGGGGGCCGCTGCCATGGTGAACGAGCCCCGCGATCGGCCGAATGTTCAGTCGGCGCAGATGATCGAGCCGCCGGTCGGTCCAATCCCAGTCGCGCTGCTCAGGATCATCGGGAGAGACGCGCTCCCACAGGACCGGAAATCGCAGCGCGGCGATGCCGAGCCCCGCAAGCAGATCCAGGTCCTCGAAGCGATCGTGGTGGCCGGTCAGTTTGACCTGATCGCGGTACACCTCGCCAACGCGATTGACCGTGCATTCGGCCCCCGCCCAGAACTCAAGCTCAAACGGGCCGGGATAATCGGCATTCGGCAGCGGTTGATGAATCACTCAGCTTCGCTCCTGTCCCGGCCTAACTTAGATCAAATCGTTGTTACGCCGGCGTTTTTTGGAACAATCCTCGCCCGATTGTGTTCCCGGTGAATAGACAAGCGAAAGGAAGATGTTCATGGTAGGACGCGTAATGCCGCAGGTCGACCCAGCGGACGCGGGAACCCAACATGGTGAAACGCGCACCGCCTTGATTTGTTTCAGTCATCTGCGGTGGGACTTCGTTTTCCAACGCCCGCAACACCTGATGACCCGGCTTGCGCTCACCCATCGCGTCGTCTTCTGGGAGGAGCCGCGAACGGTTGAAGGCCTCGACGCGCCGAGATTGTCGCTCCGCCCGTGCCTGCGGAGCGGCGTCACCGTCGCCACGCCAGAGCTGCCGCCCGGAATGGAAGGCGCGGCCGCGTGTGCCGCGCTGGAGATTTTGCTCGACCAGGCGGTTGCAAACCTCGCGGGCCCGCTGGTGCTCTGGTACTACACACCGATGATGCTGCCGTTCTCGCAGCATCTCGACGCGGATTGCGTCGTGTACGACTGCATGGACGAGCTGGCGAATTTCAAGTTCGCGCCTCCGGAACTGCTCGTCCTCGAATCCCAGCTGCTCAAGACCGCTGACCTCGTCTTCACCGGCGGCTACAGCCTCTATGAGGCGAAGCGGGATCGCCACCCGAGGATCTACCCCTTCCCGTCCAGCGTCGATCGCGCTCATTTCCTTGCCGCGCGCTCAGCATTGCCGCAGCCCGAGGACCTGCGCGCCCTGCCCCAGCCGCGCCTTGGTTTCTACGGCGTCATCGACGAGCGAATGGATCTGGAGCTCATCGCCGATCTGGCGGACGCGCGTCCCGATTGGTCGATCGTCATGGTCGGCCCGGTGGTCAAGATCGCTGAGGAGGACCTTCCGCGCCGCGCCAACATCCATTATCTGGGCGGCAAGTCCTATGCCGAGCTCCCCGCCTATCTGAGCGGCTGGGATGTGGCGCTGATGCCCTTCGCCATCAACGAGGCCACCCGCTTCATCAGCCCGACCAAGACGCCAGAATATCTCAGCGCCGGCAAGCCGGTGGTATCGACGCCGATCGTCGACGTTATCCGCCATTACGGCGATATGGAGGGCGTCAAGATCGCCCGGCGCGGCGAGCAATTCATCGCCGCCTGCGATGCCGCGCTCGAACTTGCGCGCAGCGGCGGCGAATGGCTAGAGCAGGCCGACGCGTTTCTGCTGCAGACCGGCTGGGACCAGACCGTGGACCAGATGTCAGCGCTGATTTCAGCCCAGATGCTGGCCAGCGGACCCGTGCATCCGGTGTCTTCCCCGACGCGCTGGCCGCCCGAGAAGTCGCCCGGCTACGACGTGATGGTCGTCGGCGCGGGCTTTGCCGGATCGGTGATGGCGGAACGGCTCGCCACACAGCTCAACAAGCGCGTGCTGGTCGTCGATCGGCGGCCGCATATCGGCGGCAACGCCTACGACCGTCATGACGAGGCCGGGCTGCTGATCCACCAGTATGGCCCGCACATCTTCCATACCAACAGCGCCGAGATCTTCGATTACCTCTCGCAGTTCACCGCGTGGCGCCCCTATGAGCATCGCGTGCTCGCGAAGGTGGACGACATGCTGGTGCCGATCCCGATCAATCGGACGACGATCAACGCGCTCTACAAGCTGGAGCTGACGACCGACGCCGAAGCGGAAAGCTTCCTCGCCTCACGCGCGGAGCCGGTTGCGACCATCGAAACGTCGGAGGACGTGGTGATCTCCGCCGTCGGGCGCGAGCTCTACGAGAAGTTCTTCCGCGGCTATACGCGCAAGCAGTGGGGACTCGACCCGTCGCAGCTCGACAAGTCAGTCACCTCGCGCGTTCCGACCCGGACCAACACCGACGACCGCTACTTCGGCGATCGCTTCCAGGCGATGCCTGCCGAGGGCTACACCCGGATGTTCGAGCGCATGCTCGATCACCCCAACATCGACCTGCTGCTCGGCGTCGATTATGCCGAGGTACGCAGCGCCTATGCCCACGACCATCTGGTGTTCACCGGGCCAATCGACGAATATTTCGATTACCGCTTCGGCAAGCTGCCCTACCGATCGCTGCGTTTCGAGCACGAGACGCTCGAGCAGGAATGGTCGCAGCCGGTCGCCGTGGTCAACTACCCGGATCCGGAAGTGCCCTATACCCGCATCACCGAATACAAGCACTTGACCGGCCAGCAGCACCCCCGGACCAGCATCACCCGCGAATATCCGCAAGCGGACGGTGATCCCTACTACCCGATCCCCCGCGAGGAGAACCAGGCGCTGTTCAAGCGCTACGAGACCTTGGCGAGGAACGAGCCCGGCACCACATTCGTCGGGCGGCTGGCCACCTATCGCTATTACAACATGGACCAGATCGTCGGTCAGGCGCTCGCCACCTTCCGCCGCGATTGGGCGAAGCGCACGCCGGGGTTCGTCACATTCCCGGAGCAGATCGCTTCCGCGGCGTAGGCGGAACCGAAAACTCCAAATCCCCCTCAGTCGTCATTGCGAAGAGCGTGGCGATAAGCGATTCAGGCACGACGTATCCGCCCTGGATCGCTTCGCTGCCCTCGCGATGACGCAGTTGACGACCCCCCCAATCCAATTCAGACCCCGCCCCGCTCATGTCGAGCGGGGTTTGGGATGGCCGCCCAGCGCCGCCTACCGTTCAAACGGATTGGGCGGAAGCTCGCCGGGCTGCTGCGTATAGTAGCGGTGGATGATTTCGCGACGGCGCTGGGCCATGGGCTCGTCGTATTCGCTCGGCAAGGTGATGGGCATCAGCAGGCAGACGCTTTGCGCGGGCAGCAGATGGCGCCACTCACGGATGAGCTGGCGATAGGCCTCACCAACGGGACGCAGGCGCCGGTTAAGATCGTACAGCCCGACCGGATTGACCTGCGCCGCCTCGCTTTCCCCGGCCGCGCGGATCGGCGGCCCGGTGTCGCTCCAGTCCACCTGATCGACGAGCGGGAACCAGGTGAAGCCGACGAGGGGAATGCCGTTGTTGCGCACCCGGAGCGCGTTCGCCCATTCCTTCCACAGCCACTGCACGGCCTCGTCGCTGTTCATGCCCTGCGGCGCGCTGGTCTCGGTGTGCATCACCGGCAGATGGTAGCGCTCGTAGTACTGCGGCACGATGTCGTCGAAGCCCAGCGTCTCTCCCGCCGGCCGGCGGGTTCCGTCGGCGGCGACGCGGCGCTCGTTGCTCGGGTAGTAATCGGTCCCGAGCACGCAGTGGCGGCCGAGCCGGGTCTCCATGAAAAAACGATATTCCTCACGCGATACGCCGTTGTCGCGGAGGAACTCGTACATGCCCGAATCAACGCGGTGGCCGTAGATGAGGTCGAGCGCGAGGAAGCGCATCGCGTTCAGGCGCTCGGCCTCGCCGATGACTTCAGGGGCATCGGCGTGGAAGTATGAGGCGCGCTCGCTCTGGATGAAGATCGCGTCGGGGCGGACCTGCAGGATTTCCAGCATCGCCAGCACCGATGCGGCCGAAAGGTGCTTGATGGCGGTGACGAAGCTGGCGTCATCGCTCATCGCTTCGTTGATCAGGCCGACCTTGGCGGAGGCGAGCGCGGTCAGGAAGATCGCGTTCACCGGCGTGTAGAGCTGGATCCACGGATAGCGCTCGGCGAAGGCGCGGGCATAGCGGGCGAACAGTTTCGGCAGGTCCGGGTTCTGCGAATCGCCGATCCAGTCGGGAATGCCGAAGCGGCAGAGATCGACGATGGGGACGATATCGAGCCGGCGCATGTGGCCGAACACCGCGTCGGCATGCTCCCAGTCGTATCGGTCCGGGCCGAGATAGGTGCGGTGGATCGTCGGTCCGAAGCGCAGATATCGGGTGCCGAGGTCCTTGACCAGGTCGATGTCCTCGCGCCAGCGCTCGTAATGCCCGGTCTTTTCCATCTGGTCGTGCCGCACGCCGGCGATGTTGGGAGCGGTGGAATCGATCCCGGTGGCGAACATGAAGAAGGGATTGAAGGGCGGCGTGCTGCTCAAGGGACAATCTCCTGTCGACCGCCGAATTGCGCGCGCCTAACACACGGCAACCCGGCGTCGCCGGGCATGTTCCACTCTTCTGGCGCAATTATCGGCGCGCAAGGCAAGGTTCGAATGAAAGACTGGTCGGACGGGTTTGTCGCGATCGATTGGGGCACCACCAACCGTCGCGCCTATCTGCTGGACGCAGCCGGTGTCGTCGTCGCGGAGATGGAGGATGACCTCGGCGTCACGTCGGTACCCGCCGGCGGTTTCGAGCGCGCCGTCGCGACGATTGCCGAGCGGTTTGGCGACAAGCCGATGCTGCTGGCGGGCATGATCGGCTCGAATCGCGGCTGGCGCGAGGCGCCCTATGTCCGCTGCCCGGCCGGACCGGCGCAACTCGCCCGGCAGTTGCTATGGATCGAGGAGGGGCGCATCGCCATCGTCCCCGGGCTGTCGATCGTCTCCGGCCGGCATGCCGACGTCATGCGAGGCGAGGAAGTGCAGGTGTTCGGCCTCTCGCGCCTCGGCCGTGGCGGCGGCGATGCGACGATCTGCCATCCGGGAACCCATACCAAATGGGTCAAGCTGCAGGCCGGGCAAGTCGTCGACTTCCGCACCGTGATGACCGGCGAGTTGTTCAGCCTGCTTTGCGAGCACAGCATTCTCGCGCCGACGCTTCAGGGCACGGTCGATCCCGGCGAGCCATTTCTGGCGGGCGTGGATGCCACCTGGTCGGGCGAAGCGCTTACGGCCGAGTTGTTTGCCATCCGCGCCAGGGTGCTGTTGTCGCTGATGGATGCACAGGACGCTGCCTCCTATGCCAGCGGCCTGCTGATCGGCTGCGATCTGCGTGCCGGTCTGGCGGCGGGTGAAGGCAAGGAGATATTCATCGTCGGCCGGCCGAGCCTGAACCGGCTTTACGCCGCCGCGCTGGAACGGTGCGGCTTCACGGCCCGGGAGGTCGACGGCGCCGAAGCCTTTGTCGCCGGCATGCAGCACATCAAGGAGAGTTTCGCATGAGTGCCATTGAGCGGTTCCGCGCCAACCTTGCCGCCTGCCCGCTGGTCGCGATCATTCGTGGGGTGCGGCCGGACGAGGCCGAAGCGATTGGCGCCGCAGTCGTCGAAGCGGGCATCCGCATCATCGAAGTGCCACTCAACTCGCCCGAGCCGCTCGTCAGCATCGAGCGGCTGGTGCGCAGCGTCGGGACCGAAGCGACGGTCGGCGCCGGCACGGTGCTCGACCCGGCCGACGTGCGCCGGATCGCCGATGCCGGCGGCGAGCTGATCGTCTCGCCGAATGTCGATGTCGATGTCATCCGGGCGAGCGTCGCGGCCGGGCTGGCCTCCGCCCCCGGTTACTTCACGCCGAGCGAAGCCTTTGCCGCGATCAAGGCGGGAGCGCACGCGCTCAAGCTGTTCCCGGCGGAAGCCGCCAGCCCGACGGTGCTCAAGGCGCAGCGCGCGGTGCTGCCGCGCGACATCCCGGTGCTCGTCGTCGGCGGCGTGACCCCCGCGAACATGGGCGAGTATCTGGCCGTCGGCGCAAGCGGGTTCGGGCTCGGCTCCGGGCTCTACAGCAGCGGCCGCGCGGCGGACGACGTTCGCGAGCGGGGCCGCGCCTACGTCTCGGCGCTGGCTGGGCGCGGGTAATCTCGGGCCTGTTTCGATCCTCCCCGGAACGGGGAGGATCAGGGCAAAGTCATCCCGCTCAATCCTCGGCGATCACCTCAAATCGCACGCGCAGATCACGCTGCTCGCCCTCGCCGAGCAGCCGGATGCCAAGCCCCGCCCATTCGTCCTGCGGCGCGTTGAGCGCGGCGTTGGCGTGCTGAACCGGCTCGGCGGCGAACAGTCCGCCGCTCTCGGGCGAATAGACCTGAAAATAGGATGCGTCTTCGGCGCGGAGGCGCAACGAAGCCGCATTGCCGGGCCAATCGATCCGCGCCCACCCGCTCCACCCGCCAAAGCCGTTATCGAGGCCTTGACCGCAGATCGGCCGCTCGCGCAGATCGTAACGGCCGGTCGCGGGGACGCGCTCGACCGGAAGCACGTCCGCGTCCACCGTCCAGGCGCATTCCACCCCCGTGTCGAGCCGCGTCCGCTCATCGCAGACGTAATAGGGATGAAATCCCAGCCCGCACGGCATCGGCCGTTCGGAAAGATTGCGGCAGGCCAGCGTGATCGACAAACTATCCGCGTCGAGCACGAAGTGCTGCCGCGCCTCGTAAGACCAGGGCCACTCGCCGGCGGGATGCACGAAACTCAGCTCGGCTTCGGCGTCGCTCGACGAACACACCTCCCAACGCGCCAGCCAGCCCTGCCCGTGCAGCGGGCTGGGGTCAGGAAGCATGTTCGGGGCGAGCGTCACCTGCCGCCCGTCGCAGGAGAAGGCGCCGCCGCGAATGCGGTTGCAGTACGGCACCAGCGGGAAGCAGCCACAGTCCAGCGGCCCCGCGTCTTCGGCATCGGTGCCGCGCAGCAGCGGCTGGCGATCCGCCCCGACGATCCGATCGAACCGCGCGACGCTGCCGCCGGCCTGGGGTAGCAGCTGCGCTTCGAGAGCGCCGGCGCGCAGGACAAGCCGCCCGCTCACAGTCGCCAGTCCGCGATGGGCGGCATGCGGGTCAATCGCCCCGACATCAGCTATCCTCCTGAACGCTGGCCGCGGTCGATGGGCTGTCCACCCGTTGCGCGGCCGCTTCCGCCTGATGGACCGCGTGGATCGAGCCTGCCTCGTCCAGCGGCACGACGGGCACCGTCAGGCAGACGCTTTGGGTCGGCAGCACGTCGCGCCAAGCAGCGATAAGCTTCTTGTACTCCTCGCCGACCCGCCGGATCTTGCGGTCGAGATCGAACAGCCCGAGCGGATTGACGTTGCCGTTCCTCTGTCTCAGCGCCGTGTCCCAATCGACCTGATCGGTCAGCGAATACCAGGTGAAGCCGACGATCGGCACACCGTCGTTGCGCACGCGCAGCACATTGGCCCATTGCTTCCACAGCCAGTCGGCGGCCTCGGTGCCGAGCGGACCCTCGACGAGGTTGGTCTCGGTGTGCATCACCGGCAGCCTATAGCGCTGGTGATATTGCCGGGTGATCTCATCATATCCGAAGATTTCGCCCGACGCGCAGGTCATTCCGTCCGCGGCGACGCGATGCTCGTTGGTCATGTAGTAATCGTTGCCCATGATGCAGTGTTGCTTCAGGCGATTGTCGAGGAAAAAGTGATATTCATCGCGGGTCATGCCGCTGTCCATCAGATACTCGTACATCTCGGAATCGACGCGGCGGCCGTAATTCAGATCGAGTGACAGAAACCGTTTGGAATTGAGCTGCTCGGCGGGCTTGATCGCGGCCGGGTTCTCGGCGTGGAAATATTCCGAGGACTCGCTCTGGATGAATATGGCGTCCGGGCGGATCGAAAGGATCGCCCGCATTGCCAGCACATTCGCCTTGACGATGTGCTTGAGCGCGGTGACGAATGCGGCGTCGCTCGCAAGCTGCTCGTTCCACCAGCCCCATAACGCCGAGAATTCGGCGCAAATGAACATCTCATTGACCGGCGTGTAGAGCTGCACCCAGGGGAAGCGGACGGCGAAGGCGCGGCAGTAGGCCTCGAACAGCTCCGGAAAATCGCCGTTCTGGAAGTTGCCGAGCCAGTCGGGGACGCCGAAATGGCAAAGGTCGACGATCGGGACGATGCCGAGCCGTTTCAACTCGGCGAAGGTGATGTCGGCGAATTCCCAGTCGTATTTGCCCGGCGCCAGCCAGCAGCGGTGGATCGGCGGGCCATAGCGCAGATAGCCGATGCCCATTTCCTGAACGAGCGCGAAGTCCTCGCGCCAGCGGATATAGTGCCCGCAGCTCTCCATCTCGTCGATGCGAGTGCGGCCGCCATCGATCGTTGGAACGCTGTTTTCGACGCCGGTGGAAAACATGAACGTCGTGATCGGTGGTCTCCTGGCCGCACAGCAACGGCAACCCGGTAACCTGCGGCGTCACCGCCGGTTCCGTGCGCTGCATGGTGGGCGGTGACGGGCTCGAACCGCCGACCCTCTCGGTGTAAACGAGATGCTCTACCAACTGAGCTAACCGCCCGGCGCCTGGCGCGTCGCCTGCGTCTAGTGCGCAATCGGGTGCCGCGTCAACGCGCCGCCGCCGCCAACGCCGGGGTGCGTTACAGCGACAGCGTCAGCCCGAGCGTGGCGATGTGGTCGCTGCGGTTTTCGCCGCCGCGGACGAGGGTGTACTGGTTGAGGTAGCCTACCTCGAGCCCCAGCTGCTTGGACAGCGGGGTGCGGATGGCGATCATGTTGCGCATCCGATCCTCGCCGCTCGCCTTCTGGAATGCCACTTTGTTGAGGTTGACGAAGCTCTCGTGACTCAGGTTCAGGGTCGTTTTGCCGTGGTTGGCGATCGGCACGGCATAGCGGATGTAGGGCCGCATTCGCCAGGCGGTGCCGGGCAGCCCCTCTCGCCAGCGCTGCTCGAAGCGCATCCGCACGCTTAGCGTACCCGGCCCCAGCTTGGCGATATTGTCGAAGGTCACCTGCTCGCGCGCGCGGTGTTCCATCTGGATGAACCGGCCGGCGCTATAGAGCGGCGCGTGCGTGTAGCCGCCCCACACCGTCACCTTGGGTGCGACGACATATCCGAGCAGCAGGTTGTTCTCCAGCTCGTAGAGCCCGTTGCGGTCGTCGCTGAACCGGGCGATGAGCTCCTCGGACAGGCGCAGCTTGTCGCTTAGCTTGACGTTCGTCGCGCCGGTTAGCCAGAGTTGGGTATCCTCCTTGGCATGGGCGGGAACGGCAAGGCTTGCGGCGGAGAGGCTGCAGGCGGCAATCAGGGTACGGGTTCGCATCGCGAGCGCATGCAGCGGGAGCGGCGGCAAGGAAAGGCTTAACTGCGCAGCCGCCACCCGGTCTTGAATATCCAAGCGATGACAGTGACGCAGATCACGAGGAAGCCGAACGTCAGCGCGGCCGAGGCGGCGAAGGGGACGTCGGCCTTGCCGTAGAAGGTCCAACGCAGGCCGTTGACCAGATAGACGATGGGGTTTGCCAGGGTCACGCTGCGCCACGGCTTGGGAAGCATGGCGATCGAATAGAAGGTGCCGCCCAGGAAGCTCAGCGGCGTGATCACCAGCATCGGCACCACCGTCAGTTTTTCGAAACCGTTCGCCCAGCAGCCGATGATGAAGCCAAGCAGCGAGAAGGTCACCGCGATCATGACGATAAAGCCGGCGGCGAGCAGCGGATGCAGGATCGAGTAGTCGACGAACAGCCGCGCGGTGGCGAGGATGATCGCGGCGAGAATCAGCGACTTGGTGGCCGCCGCGCCGACGTAGCCGAGCAGCATTTCGGGCACGCCGACGGGCGCCGACAGCACCTCGTACACCGTGCCGGTGAAGCGCGGTAGATAGATGCCGATGCTGGCGTTAGCGACGCTTTCGGCAAGGATCGTCAACATCAGCAGCCCGGGCACGATGAAGGCGGCGTAGGGCACGCCGCCGATCGTCTGGATGCTGCCGCCGATGGCGCTGCCGAACACCAGGAAATAGAGCGAGGTGGTCAGCACAGGCGAGGCGATCGATTCGAACAGCGTCCGCCAGGTGCGCGCCAATTCGAAGCGGTAGATCACCATCGCGCCCCGCGCGTTGAAGCGGGTCACGCCGGCTCTTCCGCGGGCCGGCGGCCGATCAGATCGACGAAGATGTCCTCGAGGCTGGACTGGCGCACTTCGAGCCCGGTGAAGTCGATCCCCGCCCCGACCAGCCGCTTGACCAGCGCGGCGATGCCCTCCTCGCCGCCGCCGTCCCCGGCACCGCGAAAGCACAGCACCCTGCCCTCCTCGGCCAGGGTCAGCGGAAAGGCCGACAACGACGCGGGCACCGCCGCCAGCGGCGCCGTGAGCGCGATCCGCGCCTCGGTCCGGCCGAGCCGGTCCATCAGCGCGCGCTTGTCCTCGACCAGCTTGAGCTCGCCCTGGTCGATGACGCCGATGCGGTCAGCCATCTCCTCGGCTTCCTCGATGTAGTGCGTGGTGAGGATGATGGTGACACCCTGTCCGCGCAGCCCCGAGATCAGCTGCCACATGTCGCGCCGCAGTTCGACATCGACGCCGGCGGTGGGCTCGTCGAGGAACAGCAGCTCGGGCTCATGCGCCAGCGCCTTGGCGATCAGCACCCGGCGCTTCATCCCGCCCGAGAGCGCCTGGATGCGCTCCCCACGCTTGTCCCACAGCGCCAGCGAGCGCAGCAGCCGCTCGATATGCGCGGGGTCCGGCGCCAGCCCGAACAGCTCCCGGCTATAGGCGACGGCGCGGCCGACCTGCTCGAACATGTCGACGGACAGCTCCTGCGGCACCAGCCCGATCCGTGCTCGCGCCGCCCGCCAGTCCGTCGCCATGTCGAGCCCGAAGGCGTGAACGGCACCGCCGCTCGGCCGCACCAATCCGCAGACGAGGCCGATCAGCGTTGTCTTGCCGGCGCCATTCGGCCCCAGCAGCGCGAAGATTTCGCCCTTGCGGATGACGAGGTCGGTGGGCTGGAGCGCCACCAACCCGCCGGGATAGGTCTTGGTCAGACCCTGTATGTCAAGAATCGGCTTCGCCACGCGGGCGCTATGCATGAGCGCGGCGGCAGTGCCTAATCGTTCGCATCCAGGTGGCGGCCCTCGCGATCGAGGTGGAGGTATTTGGCGTTGAACATCCCAACCTGCTTGAGCCGGTCGAGATCGAGGATGTCGAGGCGCTTGCGATCGAATTCGATCAGCCCGTCCTCGCGCAGCTGCCGCAGCATCCGGTTCACATGGACGGTGGTCAGCCCCATCGCGTCGGCGAGATCGGTTTGAGTCAACGGGAAGTCGAAGCTGTGGCCGCTGGTCAACTCGACGGTGAAGAGCCGGACGTAGAGCTCGCAGAACAGGTGCGCCAGCCGCTCATAGGCACTGCGCTGGCCAAGATCGACCGTCCATTCGCGCTGCACCGACATGTTGACCAGCTCGTTCCAGTAGAGCGCCTGGCTTATCCGGGGATGATCGCGCATCAGCCG
>JBDSIY010000069.1:0-28170 GCA_039917735.1 Novosphingobium sp.
CGAAAGCTCGGTCATCGCCCGCCGTTAGCAGCCGCTCCCGCCAGTGTCACCGGGAGCGTGGCAGGCTCGATGCAACCGGCAGGACGATGGTGCCGGCGCCGTCGCTCGGCAGCGCGCGGGCGAACTCGACGCCCATCCGGTCGGGCTTCGACCAGCGCGCGGTGGCGACGATCGCCTGATCGGACGAAAGGCGGATGGTCAGCGCATCACCGGCGGGCGCCGGCCACGCGCACTCGATCATCGCGCCTTTGGCCGAGACGTTGCGGATCGTGCCGTCGAAGCTGCGGCCGTCGTGCTCGAGTTCGACGCGGCGCAGCATGGTCTGGCGCGGCGGACGCGCGGATCGCGGCCCGCTTGCAATCGCGCAGGGTCCGTCCGCGAGCCGGGCTGACGCGTCGGCGGCGCTCAGCGGCTTGGCGTAGATATAGCCCTGCACCTGACTGCAGCCCAGCGCGCGCACCAGGTCGAGCTCGTCGAGCGTCTCGACGCCTTCCGCAGTGGTTTCCATGCCCAACGCCTCGGCAAGGCTGACGATGGCGCGGATGATCGCCCCGTTGCGGCTGCCGGGAATGGTGGCGCCGCGTACGAAACTCTGGTCAATCTTGATCTTATCGAAAGGAGCGCGCTTCAGATAGCCAAGCGACGAATAGCCGGTGCCGAAATCGTCGAGCGCCAGCCGCACACCGACCCGCTTCAGCGCCGCGAACATCGCCTCGGTGGCGCGATCGTCTTGGAGGAAGACGCTTTCGGTGATCTCCAGCTCGAGCCGGTCGGGAGTGACCTGCGCCGCGTTCAACGCGCTAGTGACGATCGCCGGCAGCGCCGGGTTGGCGAACTGCAGCGGCGAGACGTTCACGGCCACCCGCACCGATTCCGGCCAGGCAGCAAGCCGCTCGCAGGCGGTGCGCAGCACCCATTCGCCGATCGGCGCGATCAGCCCGGTGTCCTCGGCGATCGGGATGAACTTCGCTGGCGACAGCGGTCCGAGCAATGGGTGAGTCCAACGCAGCAGCGCCTCGAAACCGGTGATGCGGTTGGTCGCGGTCTGCACCACCGGCTGGTAGTGCAGTTCGAGCTCGCCGCCGGCGGTCGCGTCGCGCAGATCCTGCTCGAGCTGGCGGCGCATCTGCGCATCGTTGTGCAGATCCTCGGCGTAAAAATGATGGCGCCCGCGCCCACCGTCCTTGGCCGCGTACAGTGCAAGATCGGCGTTGCGCAGCAACGCCTGCGAGCTGGCGCCATCCTCGGGCGACAGCGCAATCCCGATCGAGGCGCCGATCAACACCCGGTGCCCTTCGATCGAATAGGGCTGGGAAAGGTTCGCGATGATACTCCCGGCGAGTTGCACCAAGTCGGGGTGGGCCGGGGGGCCGGGCAGGATTACCTGGAATTCGTCGCCGCCGAGGCGGCCGACGCGCCCGGCGGTGTCCACGGTCCGCTCCAGCCGCTGAGCCACCTGGGTGAGCAGCGCGTCGCCGGCGGGATGGCCGAGGGTGTCGTTGACCTGCTTGAAGCGGTCGAGATCGAGCAAAAGCACCGCGCAGCCGCGCTGGTCTTCGCGCGGCTGGGCCAGGATCTTCTCGAGCGATTCCGACATCTGCATGCGGTTGGCGAGGCCGGTCAGCGAGTCGTAGAGTGCCAGCCGCGAGGCGCGCCGCTGCGACCGGCGGCGCTCGGTAAGGTCGCTGCCCGATCCGCGGAAGCCGATGAAATTGGCGAAATCGTCGTGCAACGGGCGGCCGCTGATCGACCACCAACGCTCCTCGGCGAGCGGCGTCGCGGCGCGCATCGGGAGGTCCTGGAAGGCCGAACGCGCGGAAAGCTGGAAGGTCAGCGTGCGCTCGGACGCGGGTCCGCCGTTGTCCAGAATGAACATCTCGGAGAACGGACGACCGAGGAGTGACGTGGCATCGCGATGCAGCACCGCGCCCACCGTGGGAGAGACATAGGTGAGCAGGCCGCGCCGGTCGGTCTCCCAGAACCAGCCCTGGCCGGAGCGCTCGTAATCGCGCAGGATCTCGCCCGCACGCCGCTGCGCGCGGTCACGCTCGCGGTGTTGCGCTTCCTCGGCGGCGGCGATCCTGGTGTGGCGGAGCGCGATGAAGCGCGACGCAAGCGCAGCGGCTACAAGCATGGTCAGAGTTGCAGGGGTGCCGGCGATCAGCGAAACCCCGAGCCAAAGCGCGAGATTGGCGGTGACGATCGAGACGAGCCTCGATTCGAGCAGGATCGCCGCGAGACAGCTGGCGGCCACCAAGGCGGCGAGCGAAGCGCGCCAATCGCGAAGGTCGAGCTCAGCGGCCCAACGCGCGACGGCACCGCCAAAACACAGCATCGGCAACCCGATCGCGGCGACCATCACCAGGTGCCGGCGCCTGTCGTTGAGGGCGTAGCCCTGCTCGATCCGCGCCATGAGCGTCGCCGCCGCCGCGGTCAATATGCCGGCCAAGAGCATCGCCGCCGTAAGCGGACGAGGCAACGAGAGCGATGCCAAGGAGATAAGGGCCACGCCCGCCAGCTGCGCCGGCGCCATGATCCACCAGCAGGCGGGAACCAGGCTATGGCGCGACATCGCCTTGCGGTGAGCCTCATTCAGCGGCGCGTCGTTGCCCATGGCAAGGGCCGGAGCGGAGGCGGCGCGGGAGGACGTGGCGTCATCGCGGGCCACGCTTGCGTTCTCGTCGCCGCGCCGGCCGCGCCTGCCGCTGTCACTCATGGACCTGACCTGCACCGGCGCGGTTTCGATTCCGTTAATCCGGGGACCTGCAACGGGAAACCGCAAGAAGAAAGCGCTTGTCGGAGGCCTCTCCGCCATGCTTGCTATCCGCGAGACGGCGCGGCGCGCGCCGAATGCCTTGGAGACCCCGCGTGCCCGATGCCGCCTCAGAGACTGCGCCAAAGATCGCCATCGTCGGGTCGGGCCCGGCCGGCTATTACACGGCGGAGGCCGCGCAGAAGCAGTGGGGAGCGTCGGTAGCCGTCGACATCTTTGACGGGCTGCCGGTGCCCTATGGTCTGATCCGTAGTGGCGTCGCGCCCGACCACCAGTCGATCAAGGGTGTTTCGCGCCGCTATGAGGCGACCTCGCTTTCCGATAGCGTTCGCTTCATTGGTAACGTCATGATCGGCCGGGACGTGGCCATCGACGAGTTGCGAGCGCTCTACGACGCGGTCGTGCTGGCGACCGGAGCGCCTAACGACCGGAAACTGGGTCTTCCCGGCGAGGACCTCGCCAACGTCTTCGGCAGCGCCGCCTTCGTCGGCTGGTACAATGGCCACCCCGAATTCACGGAGCTCGACCCGGATCTGTCGGGCGATACCGCAGTGGTGATCGGCGTCGGCAATGTCGCGCTGGACGTCGCCCGGATCCTCGCCAAGACACCGACCGAGTTCGAGGGCAGCGACATCGTCGGTCATGCGTTCGACCGGCTCCGCGCATCCCGGATCAGGCGCATCGTCATCCTCGGCCGGAGGGGCCCGCACCAGATCCAGATGACAACGAAGGAGCTCGGCGAATTGGGGCATCTCGAACGCGCGAGTCCGGTGGTCGAGGCGGGCGACCTTCCGGACGAGGCAGCGGACGCCTTGCTCGATCCCGGACAGCGCAAGTCGGTCGTGCATCTGCGCAATTTCGCGAGGATCGGCGCGTCCGATCGCGTCGGAAAGCCGGTGCGGGTGGAGTTCGACTTCTTCGCCGCGCCGAAGGCGATCCTTGGCGACGCGGCTGGCAGGGTCGCGGCCGTCGAGATCGAGCGCACGCGGCTTGAGGACGATCGCGCCGTCGGGACTGGCGAAACCTACACGATCCCGGCCGCGCTGGTGGTGGCCTGCATCGGCTACCAGACTTCGCCGATCCCAGGCGTGCCCTATGACGAGCGCGGCGGCCGCTTCGCCAACCGGGATAGCCGCATCGCGCCGGGCCTGTATTGCGTCGGCTGGGCGCGGCGCGGCCCTTCGGGAACGATCGGCACCAACCGGCCGGACGGCATCGCCGTGATCGAGACGATTGCCGGCGACCTCGCCGCCGGTGCGATCGGCACCGGCGCCAAACCGGGCGGCGAAGGCTTCGACCGGCTCGCGGCGACCCGTGGTCTCGCCCTCGTCGCCTTCCGCGACTGGCAGAAGATCGACCAGGCCGAGATCGCCAACGCCCGCGCGGGTGCGCCGCGGGAGAAGTTCGTGAACGTCGAGCAGATGATGGCAGCGGCGGGCCGCGGGTGAACTTCCGCTCCCGCGCTCGTCAGAGCGGAAAGCGGCGCGGCTCGCGGCTATGGCGCGGGCGATGGGGGCTGCTACTGGTACTCCTGCTAGTGACGTGGACGCGGGAGGACCTGGTCCGACGCTGCCCCGCGGAACCGCTCGCGATCACGCCGGTTTCGCCACCCACGCCACGGCAGATCCCTAAGCTCGGCGCCTTCCGGCTGGAGGGGACATGGCAACTCCGAAGCTGCGAGGCGGGCTTCGGCGGCTACTCGGCGCTCTTAACGCAACCTGGCGGCATGCTGCTGGGGATCACCGACCGTGGGAGCACGCTGCGTTTCTCGCCGCCGGGAGTGCCGCGCATCGGCCCGCCGGTGTTCGCGCCGGTCATGCCCTGGGGTGTGATGCTGCGCACCCGCAATGACAGCGAATCCGCCACCGCCGACCCTGCCACGGGCCGCATTTGGATCGGATTTGAAACCACCAACGCTATCGCTCGCCTTGACCCAGGCCGCCCCCGGCCGCCGTTCGTTCAGCCGCCAGCGATGGCGGCATGGCCCGAAAACATGGGCGCGGAAGCGATGGTCCGGCTTGTCGACGGGCAGTTCATCGTGTTGCGCGAGGGGTTTGGCGAACTGGACGACGGAGGCATCTTGGGCGGGCGGGAGCACGAGGCGCTGCTGTTTCCCGGCGACCCGATCGAGGGCGCGGTGCCGATCCGGTTTCGCTTCGTCGGGCCGGGCGGGTTCAGGCCCGTTGACATGGCGCAGCTGCCCGACGGGCGAGTGCTGATCCTGATGCGCAAGCTGGTGTGGCCGCTGCCGATCCGTGTTGCCGGCCGCATCGTCATCGCCGACCCGCGTGCCATCCAGGCCGGGGCCGACTGGCGGGGCACGGTGGTTGCGCGGCTCGCGTCGGACATGCCGATCGACAATTTCGAGGGGCTGGCGACCACGCCCGGCGAGAACGGCAGGCTGACCGTCTGGCTGATCTCCGATGCGAACAAGGCCGTTACGCAACGGACCTTGTTGTGGAAGCTGTCGGTCGATCCGAAGGCGCTGCCCTGATCGGGCCGGCGCGTTCTGCTCAAAGCATCAGGCGGCGGCCTGCTTCTTCGCCAATTCGCGCTTGATCTTGAGGGCGCGCAGGGACAGCTTTTCGTTCCGGGTCTTCAGCAGCCAGTTGTCGAGACCGCCGACATGCTCGACCGAGCGGATACCGTGTGCCGAGACGCGGAGCTTGAAACCGCGTTCGAGCGCTTCCGAAAGCAGCGTCACGTTCTGCAGATTGGGCAGGAACACACGCTTGGTCTTGTTGTTAGCGTGG
This sequence comes from Novosphingobium sp., assembly GCA_039917735.1. Lineage (GTDB taxonomy): Bacteria > Pseudomonadota > Alphaproteobacteria > Sphingomonadales > Sphingomonadaceae > Novosphingobium. The sequence goes on from JBDSIY010000069.1 coordinate 5,527, forward strand.
CTGACGTTGTGACCAACCTGGCGACCCTTGCCGGTTAGTTCGCAGATACGGGACATGGCTGAACTCACTTGGATGCAATACCCGTTGCCGGGAAAGGCGCGCGCTTAGCGACTCGCTCCGCCAAGGTCAAGTTGCGCGGGTGCCGCGCACGGGCTAGCGGGCCGGCATGCTCCCCTGGCCACTTCCCCCGCCGATGGCCCGTGCGCTCGATGAGGCGCGGCGGGGGGCGGCGGCTGGCGAGGTGCCGGTCGGTGCGGTGGTGACGCGGGCAGGCGCGGTTATCGCCGCCGCGCACAACGCGCCGCGCGCGCTCGGCGACCCTACCGCCCATGCCGAGCTTCTGGTGATCCGCGCGGCGGCGATGGCGCTGGGCAGCGAGCGGCTGACGGATTGCGCGCTGTGGGTGACGCTCGAACCCTGCGCGATGTGCGCCGGGGCGATCGCCAATGCGCGGATCGCCCGCCTCTATTACGCTGCGGCCGATCCCAAAGGCGGCGCCGTCGAGCACGGGGCCCGCGTTTTCGATCATCCGCAATGCCTGCATACGCCCGAGGTCTATACCGGGATAGGCGAGGCCGCCGCGGGCGAAGTGCTGCGGGATTTCTTTCGCGCGCGCCGCTGAGGGCTAAAACCCCCGCCAGATCTTCAGCGGCGTGGTGTCGTCCGGGCCGAGGCGCGCACGCGGGCAGTCGGCCGGCATGAAGTCGGAACCGTAGCAGAGGTAAACCTCACGCAGCCAGCCATTGTCACTGGCGAACAACCCCACCTGGCGCGGTTTCCAATCGGGATTGGCCTCGACGAAGACTTGCCGGAAATCGCCGGCGGTCAGCGCCGGCTGGCGGGCAAGTCGGTCCACGTCGGGCCAGCGCAGCGAGCGCCAGAGGATGCCGCTGACCCGCCAATAGCGCTCCGGCGAGTCCGCCATGCAGCTGCCGTGCTTGGCCCATTCATGCGCGAGCAGTGAGGGCGCTGGGGTCATGCAGAGGTTGCGGCGCAGGAGTTCGGCCGAGGGCCTGGCCGTGGCTGCGCACCACTGCGGCGGCGGGCGTTTGCGGGCCTCGGGCCACAAGCCGTGCAGCACGAAGCCGAAACGGCCGTTCGCGCCAGAGCATTGCATCGCGCTTCGGTCGCGGCTGAACTTGCAGTATTCGGGCGACCAGCTTGCCGCCAGCGTGTAGCCGGCGATCGCGGCGCGACGGGGCGGGCCGTCCGGTCGGACCTCCGGCACCGGGCCGATCGCGCGTGGCAGGCTGCACTGGTAGGCTTGCGCAAGCGCTGTCGGGACCGGGGGGCAGACGCGACCAGCGCCGGTAGCAGCAACCAGGCCCTCCTGGCGCTCACAGCGGCGTGAAATCGAGACCGATGTCGGCGGCGGGGGCGCTCTGTGTCACCCTGCCGACCGAGACGTAATCGACTCCAGTGGCGGCGATGGCTGCGATGGCCTGCAGCGTGACACCACCCGATGCCTCGCACGGCGCCCGGCCGGCGACCAGCGCCACCGCCTCGCGCAGCAATGCCGGCGGCATATTGTCGAGCAGAAGATGGTTCGCGCCTGCCGCCAGCGCCGGTTCAATCTGATCGAGGGTGTCGATTTCGCAGATGATCCGCGCCACCCCGGCGTCCCGGGCGCGCCGCACCGCCTCGCCGACGCCGCCGGCAACCGCGACGTGGTTGTCCTTGATCATCGCCGCGTCCCAAAGTCCGAGGCGGTGGTTGCGCGCACCGCCCATCCGCGTCGCGTATTTCTCCAGGTGACGAAGGCCAGGCAGCGTCTTGCGGGTATCGAGCAGCACCGCTTTTGTGTCGCCCATCGCATCGACATAAGCGCGCGCCAGTGTGGCGATTCCCGACAGGTGCTGGACCGTATTGAGCGCGCTTCGCTCAGCGGTGAGCATCGCCCGCGCCTTGCCGCGCAACCGCATGAGATCGGCACCGGGCTCGACATGTCCGCCTTCGGCCACCAGCAGCTCAATCTGGACTTCGGGATCGAGCCTGCGGAAGAAGGCCGCGGCGATCGGCAGCCCCGCGACGGTGATAGCATCGCGGCTGTCCATCACGCCGTCAAAGTGCGCGTCTGCCTCGATCACGCTTTCGGAGGTGACGTCACGCCCGCCGCCGGGCAGGCCGACGCCGAGGTCCTCGGCAAGGGTGGCATCGACGAAAGTGGCGAGGTCGAAGCCGGGGAGGGTGAAAGCGGTCATCGGAGGCAATTAGCGGTTCCGCGGCCATCGCGAAAGCGCCCGGATTGATCGACCGGGCGACGTGGGGTCAGGTTTGCGCGCAGCCTTCGACAGGCGCAGGCTGATCGGGGTTTCGGTTCGATCATCCGGGCGAGTCTGAGCCATGGCAACGCCCATCCACTCAGTCTGAGCTTGTCGAAGGCCACACCATACGTAAGCCCTGCTCCACCCGCTCAATGCACAAAGCGCGCGATCACTTCACGGTACGACCGGCTGACCTTCACCTGCGCGCCCGAACCAAGCACCAGGAAGCATTCGCCGTTGGTATGCGGCTTGACCTCGCGCACCTGGTTGAGGTTGACGATGGTCGAGCGGTGGACGCGCTGGAACACGCGCGGGTCGAGCCTTCGTTCGAGGTCCTTCATGGTCTCGCGCAGGATCAGCGAATTGTCGGCGGTGCGGATGCACATATAGTCGCCCGCCGCTTCGATATGCTCGATCGAATCGACGTCGATGCGGAAGATCTGGCCGCGATCCTTGATGTTGATGAGCTTCTCAAATCGCCCCGTCGCCGCGCCGTCGGTGTCGTCGGGCAGCGCGTCCATCGCCTCGGGAGCGACCTCGGCAAGCACGCTCTTGAGCTTCTCCGCCTCTTCCGCCGAACGCTTCTCGGTAAGCCGGGTACGCACCCGGTCGAGCGTGTCGGCGAGCTTGTCGTCCTCCACCGGCTTCATCAGATAGTTGACGGCGTTGGCCTCGAAGGCGCGCACCGCGTGCTCCTGAAAAGCGGTGACGAAGACGAACAGCGGCGGCTCCATCTCCATCACGCCCTTGACAACGCTGAAGCCGTCGAAGCCCGGCATCTGGATGTCGAGAAACACGAGATCGGGTTTTTCGGTCTTGATCTTGCGGATCGCCTCGCGGCCGTTCGCGCAGGTGTCGATAATCTCGACCTCGGGATATTTCTCCAGCCGCAGGCGCAATCCCTGGATCGCGAGCTTCTCGTCATCGACCAATATTGTGCGAATTGTCATGCGTAAGCCTTGCAAGCTGCGAGTCCCGCTGGTCAGGACAGTAGGTCAACGGCCGGCAAACGCCAGCCTCGGGGCCTGCGCGGGCGACCCTGGTGCCTCACGCGCCTCGAACGGAAGTTCGATTACCACGGCAAATCCGCCTTCGACCGGCTCGACCGTTTCGAAACGATGGTGCTGGCCATAGGCCTGCGCCAAGCGATCGCGGATGTTGGCCAATCCGACGCCCGTCGAGGTTGGTTCGCCCGCGTCCGACGATGCGCCCGACAGCCTGTTGTCGCTGGTGCCGGTTTGCAAGCCCGGTCCGGTGTCCGAGACGGTGATGCGAAGGTTCTGGCCGATGAGTTGTGTGACGATGGTGATTTCGGCGCCGCCTTCTTGCGTTCCTACCGCATATTTGATCGCGTTCTCGACCAGCGGCTGGAGCAAGAGCGAAGGCAGCAGCGCGCGTTCGGTTTCGGGCTCGATGCGGAAAGTGGTGCGCAGCCGATCCTCGAAGCGCATCCGCTCGATGTCGAGATAGAGCTTGAGCGTGTCGATCTCCTGCTCGACCGTCACCCGTCCGGTCGGCTCGGTGACCAGCGTATAGCGCAGGAATGAGGACAGCCGCGTCAGCATGGCGTTGGCCGGCTCGGTCTCCTTCAGCAGCACCAGCGTCGAGATCGAATTGAGCGTGTTGAACAGGAAATGCGGGTTGAGCTGATAGCGCAGCATCGCCAGCTGGGCGCTGGTCGCCTGGTTTTCGAGGCGAAGCAGCTGGTCGTTCTGCTCCTCGATCTGGAGGAAGAAGTTGATGGCGTAATAGAGCGCCGACCAGGCGCCGAGCAGCGTCGCGTCGAGATAAAACACGCCGATGAACAGCTGCGCGAAGTTCGCCTCGCTGGCCGACCGGTAGAGCGAGATCACCCAAGCGTCGATGAAGGCGTGGAGCCCGACCGCGAACGGCAGTACGAGCCCGGTTACGCCCCAGGTTACCAGCGGCCGCTGCCCGATCAGTTGGTGATAGATCACTGCCAGCACCAGCGAGATCGAAAACCCGGTGAGCGTAGCGATCAGCACAAGCACGAGGAACGCGGGAGGCTGCCCGTTGGCAATGCTCGACATCGCGCGGAGCAGCATCGCGCCGCTCCACGCGGCGAGCTGCAGCCGCCAGAACGCCCGGTTCTTGTTGGCGAAGAACGGGATTGGCTGGAAGGGCAGCGGCAGCACATGCATTGCGGCGTCTTACGCGAAAATCCAGTTGCGGTGAATCTCTTGTCGCGGTCGCGGATCCGGCGGTCGGGTCAACCGGCCGCGCGCTGCAAAGCCTTGGCGAGGCGCTCGCGGCCGACTGCACCCGAAAGCACTTCCTCGCCAGCGATCCAGCTGGGCGTGCCTTCGAAGCCCAAGGTGCGCGCGAAGCCGAGATTGCGCGACAGCTCCGCCTCCGTGCCGGGCGCCGCGATCACCGTTCTCGCCCTGGCGAGGTCGAGTCCCGCCGCCTTCGCCGCCGCCGCGATCGTTTCAGCCGAGGGCCGGCCGGATGCGAACATCGCCTTATGGAAAGCGGCGTAGCGCCCCTGCTCGGCCGCCGCCAGCGCCCACCGCGCCGCATCGGCGCTCTGCGGAGAGAGGATCGGCAGCTCGCGAATGACTACGCGAAGCTCCGAATCGGCGGCGATCAGCGCATCGACATCGGCGACACTCCGACGGCAGTAGCCGCAGGCAAAGTCGACGAATTCGACCAGGGTAAACTTGCCCGCCGGGTTGCCCAGCACGGCTCCGGGGAAAGGCGCCTCGACCTGCGCCCGGATACCGCGCAACTGCGCGCGATCCTGGCCGCGCCGCAGCCGCTCCATCGCCTCAGGCAGAATCTCCGGATGCGCGAGGATATACTCACGCACCACCGTCTCCACCGCCGCCCGGTTGGTGAGCGGAGCGGCGGCGTGGCCGAACCAACCGATGGCGCCGCCGATCGCGAGCAGGGGCAGGCCGAGCAGCAGCAGCGGCTTAAGCGCGGGCGCGCGCGAGGGAACGGGTTCGGTCATCGGGGTCCGCTACTTGTGTTTGCGGGCGCGTTCAATCGCCGCTCGCGCCTGAAACGCGATGTCTTCGGCACGCAGCCAGTCGGGCGAGCCGGTCGGCAGCGCCGCTTTCGCGGCTTCGGCGCTGCGCAACGCTTCGGGCATGCGATCGGACAGCACCTGCTGTTCGGCACTGGCGAGCTGCGCGCGCGGCATGTCGCCGTTCGCCGCATAGACGACTCCAAGCTGATACCAGGCGAAGGGATTCTCACGGTCACGCGCGACCGCCGACTTCAGCACGCGCTGCGCCTCGGCGAAATTTTTCGGGTCCTCGGTGGCGATCAGCGCGTGTCCGAAGGTGGTGGCGATCAGCGGCTGGTTGGCGGTGAGCTCGCTCGCTCGCCGTAGTGGTCCCAGCGCCTCACGCGGCTTGCCGGCCTCGAGCAGGATCTGGCCTTTCAGCTCAAGGAAGTAGGGGTCCTCGGGTGCCGTCATCAGCAGCGCGTCGGCCTCGGCCATCGCCCGGTCGAGCTGTGCGTCCTTATGCCAGGCATAGGCGCGCGCGTAATGCGCCGGGATGGTATTCACCGTTACCGGATAGACCTTCAGCGTGTCATTCGGCTCGGCGAGATAGCCGAACAGCTTGGCCTTGATCCGCTGGAACCGCGCCTCGAGCGCTGCATCGCCGGGTCTGGTCCAGGCCGGGTCCTTCTCGTAGGTATCCTGCAGCGTGGCAATGCGCTCGCCGGTCAGCGGATGGGTGGTGTAAAACTGATCGCCGTCCTTGGGCGCGTAGCCGTAGCGGAACTCCATGTTCTGCAGCTTCTCGAAGAACTCGACCGAGCCGCGACCGGAGATCCCCGCCTTGGACAGATATTGGGCGCCGGCGGCGTCGGCCGTGGATTCCTGGCTGCGGCTGAAGGCGAGATATTTGCCCATCGCCGCCTGCTGGCCGGCCATGACCACACCCATGGCGGCCTCGCCGCCACCGGCCGCCGCCGCTAGCCCACCGAGGATCAGCGAGAGGATGCTGATCCGGCCAGCGGCCTTGGCCCCGCCGTCGCTGACCGCGTGACCGCCGGTGATGTGGCCGAGCTCGTGGGCGATCACCCCCTGCACCTGGTTGGCGCTGTCGGCGACGTTGATCAGTCCGCTGTCGATATAGACCGCCTGCCCGCCGGCGACGAAGGCGTTGACCGAGGGGTCGTTGACCAGCACGATATCGACATTGCGTGGATCGAGTCCCGATGCCGCAACCAGCGGTGTCGCCATGTCGCGTAGCACGGCCTCGCTTTCCGCGTCGCGCAGGATTGACTGAGCGGCGGCCGGCTCGATCGCCGCCACGGCGACGGCACAGGCGATCAGACGGGAGAGCTGGCGCATCTGCCCCGATTGCTCGCCGCCTACGCCTGAACCCGCGCTGAAGCGGGACGCTTCGAGGGGATCAGATGCAGCCCTGCCGAGTGCGCCCGGCGCGGCTCGCGCGGCGCTGCTGGCGCTCCGCGGCGGCCACGGCATCGAGCCCTCCCGGGTTGCGTGCGACAAACTCGGGCAGGGCGCCGCGTGACAGGCCGAGGCGATGACCATGCGCCAGTACGGCGGCACAGTCGGCGATCTCCCGCCGGCCCGCGGCGCTGCCGAGCACCAGCCGGGCGACGGCTGTCACCGGCGGAGGCGTGTCGCCTGCCGTGGGCAAGGCCTTGCCGAGCAACGCGGCAAAGTGGACCGGCGCGTGCATAGCGGCCAGCGAGAGGTCGAACGCGGCGCCGATCGCCCGAGCACGGGCCTCACTGGCACGCGTTTCGGCTACGCAAGCCTCCGCCGCCATGGCGCGAGCGGCCTGAAGCAGCTCGTCCGGGCTCTCGCCATGGTCCGCCACCAAAGCAAAGCCTGCTTCGGCTTCCACCGCGAATCCTGACGCGGCTGCATCGCCCGCCGGCCCGTCGGCCCATTCGGTAAGCAGTTCATCGCGCCGTGGCGGGAGCGGATCGCCGGAGAGCGCGCGATGTATTTCGCGATGCAGCGCTTCGGCCAGCTCGGGGTCGGCCACCTCTTTCCAGTTGACCGCGCAGAGCACGAAATCGATCGACCGTTCGTCGCTCGAAAAGGGCAGCGCAATTCCCCGGTAGAGGATCATCGCGCCGCCTTGGTTGACGAATTCGGACTCGAAGCCGAACGGCGCGCGACTGGTCACGCTCGGTCCGATGTGATTGGCGACAGCCGCGAGGAGCGAATCCTCGGGCGCGTCGCTCAATCGCGCGACCGGGGATTCAATGCCGGATTGCCCGGCAAGGTTCGCGCCCAGGCTGCGGATTGCCGGATCTCGGGTGCCGCCGGTGACGTCGAGCAGGACCACATTGGCCTCGAAGTCCAAGGCGTGGCGAGGGTCGCAGTCGAAGATCGAGGGGAGGCTGCGGCCGCGCAACAGGCCCGCCCAGAAGCTATAGGCGCGCGCCTGCATCCGCCGCTCGGGCTGGCCGAGCATGGGTGGCAGCTCCCGATTCGGCTCGTCGCGGTCATCGCTTGTCGGCACTGCGCCAACCGCGTCGCCGTGCGGGAATTCGTCGCGCAACTGGTCCATGTGGCGTCCCCGCGAATCCTGTGACGGCCTGTTTGGAGCGTCGCGGTAACCGAACGGTTAATTTGGGGCCGTGTCGCGTCTCAGGCGGTGATGACGCCCTCGCCCGGACGCGGCATCGGCGCCAACCGGCGCATGACCAGCATCGCGAGCAGGAGGAAGGCGGCGGCGCCGTGCAGCGCGGCGGGCAGCGATCGCCAATCCGCGACAACACCCCAGAGCCACGAGCCGATCGCCATGCCGCCGAAGGTCACCGCCTGATATATCGACAGGCAGCGGCCAAGGATCGCATCGGGCGAGCGCATCTGCATCGCGACGTTGATGCTGGTCAGGATCGCGACCCAGGCGAGCCCGGCGACGAAGGCGGCTGGCAGCGCCTGCAGGACCGAATGCGAACCCGCGAGCACCGATTGCGCAACGGCAAAGGCCAGCGTGCCCGCCGCCAGCACGTTCTCCAGGCCGAAGCGGCGGCGCGCGGCGGTAAGCTGGGGCGCCACAACGATCGAGCCGATTCCGAACAGCCCCAGCATCATCCCGAAATCGAGCTCGCTGCCATGCAAAAGGTCCCGCACAACGGTCGGTACCAGCGCCTGGTAGCCAGCGATGCCGAAACCGAGCACGAAGCCGCGCGCCAGCACCCGCCGCACCGGCGACGAACCGGCGCAAAAGCGAATGCCGACCGCGATCGCCGGCAGGATTGGGCGTCGCTCCGGATTCTGCCCCGCCGGGCGCCATCGCAGCAGTACCACAATCAGCGCCAGATAACTCACGGAGTTGATCGCGAAGGCCAGCGAAGGATTGGATAGCGAGATCAGCAGGCCCCCGAAGGCTGGCCCAACGCTGCGCGCCAGGTTGAAGGCCATCGAATTGAGCGCGATCGCCTGCGGCAGATCCTTCAGCCCGACCTGCTGGCGCACCGAAGCCTGCCAGGCCGGCGAGTTGAGCGCCGTGCCGATGCCGACGGTCAGGGTGAAGGCAAGCAGCAGCACCGGGTTGATCAGGCCGAGCCAGGTCAGCAGCGACAGCAGTGCCGAGGTGACGAGCATCCCCAGCTGCGCGACCAGCATCACCCGCCGCCGGTCGAAATTGTCGGCGATGGCGCCGGCGAACACGCCGAACAGCATCAGCGGCACCATCGCCGAGGCCTGGACCAGCGCGATCAGCTGATGCGACGTCGTCAGGTCGGTCATCAGCCAGGCGGCGCCGACCGACTGGATCGTGGATCCAATGTTCGAGAACAAATTGGCGATCCAGATCGCCCGAAACGCCGGGTATTGGAACGGCGCCAGCGCGCTGCCGGGTCGCGTCAGCCGCAAGCCTGGCTCGTGCCCCTGTGTTTCCGCGTCCGCCACCAAAGCCCGGTTACGCAGCCTGCCGCCAGCTCGCAAGGGCAGGGTCTGAATTGCGATTGCTGCCGCGACGGGGTTGCAACGATGATTTTCGCCGCAGTTTTTGTGGACTATGACCCATTCAGTGAAGCCGGTCCCGATCTCTCGCCGACGCGCGGTGGCCTTTGCTGCGGCGGCGCTTCTGCCGGCCAGCGCGGCAGCCCAGGAACCGCGCGAGCCGATTGTGGTGACGGGCAGGGGCCTTGGCGATACTCCGGCGATGCCCGCCTACGATGTCCAGCAGATCGCCCGCGAACGGATCACCGCCTCCGCCTCTGGCCGGATCGAGGATGTGCTCTCCGGCATTGCCGGCTTCCAGCAGTTCCGCCGTTCGGACAGCCGCTCGGCCAATCCTTCGGCCCAGGGCGCGACGCTGCGCGCCCTGGGCGGCAATGCGACGAGCCGGGCGCTGGTTCTGCTCGACGGCGTGCCGATGGCCGACCCGTTCTTCGGCTATATCCCGTTCTCGGCGATCAGCCCCGCGCTGTTGCGGTCGGTGCGGGTGACGCGCGGCGGCGGGGCAGGCGCATTCGGCTCCGGCGCGGTGGCCGGCACCATCGAACTCGCCAGCGCCGGTGCCGAGGAGATGGGGCTGGTTTCGGGCGAGGCGCTGCTTGATCAGCGCGGGGAAAGCGAGCTGTCGGCGGTGCTCGCGCCCAGGCTGGGGCAGGGTTTCGCGGTTGCCGGCGGAGGGTGGGACCGCGGGAGCGGGTTCTGGACCACGCCGGTGAGCCAGCGCGTGCCGGCCAGCGTCCGCGCCGCGTACGACAGCTGGTCCACCTCGCTGCGCGCCGCCGCGCCGCTCGGCGGAGACATCGAGGTCCAGGCGCGCGGTCTCGCTTTCGGCGACCACCGCACGCTGCGCTTTGCCGGCGCGGACTCCTCGTCGAGCGGACGGGATGCAAGCCTGCGCGTCATCGGGCGAGGGCACTGGCAGTTCGACGCGCTCGGCTATGTCCAGGCGCGCGACTTCTCGAACGTCGTGATCAGCGCCACCAGCTTCCGCAAGACGCTAGACCAGCGCCGCACGCCGTCGACCGGGATCGGCGGCAAGCTCGAGCTGCGGCCGCCGGTGGGAAGCGACCACCTGCTGCGGCTAGGTGGCGACCTGCGGATTGCTGACGGCGACCTTCAGGAGGAAGCGTACAGCGGCGTCACTGGCGCGGTCACGGTGCGGCGGCGCGCAGGCGGGCGCAACACTGACCTCGGCCTGTTCGTCGAGGACGACTGGACGATCGGCGCGCTGGTGCTCACCGCCGGGGCGCGCGCCGACCGCTGGACGATCCGCGACGGCTATCTGCGCGAGACAGCCCCTTCCGGCCTCATCACCGTCGCTAACCGGCATCCCGATCGCGCTGGTTGGCAGGGCTCGTTCCGCGCCGGCGCGCTGCTCGACGCCGGCCATGGCCTGTCGTTGCGCGCCGCCGCATACAGCGGGCTGCGCCAGCCGACGCTCAACGAGCTTTACCGGCCCTTCGTGCTGTTTCCGGTGATGACCCAGGCCAACGCCGCGCTGCGAAACGAGCTGCTGCGCGGCTATGAGGCCGGGATCGATTTCAAGCCGAGCGACAGGCTATCGCTATCGCTCACCGCCTTCGACAATCGCCTGCGCCATGCCATCGCCAATGTCACGATTGGACCTAACCTGCGGCAAAGGCGCAATGTCGACGCGATCCGCGCCCAGGGACTTGAGCTCGGCGCGGCGCTACGGTTCGGCACGGTCAGCCTCGACAGCTCGCTGGCCCTGACCGACGCGCAGGTCGAGGCGAGCGGCGGCGCGACGGTGCTCGATGGCATGCGGCCGGCACAAACCCCCAAACTCGCCGCAAGCAGCACTTTGTCGTGGCGCCCGCGCCCCCGCTGGCTGTTTTCGGTAACGCTGCGGCATGTCGGCGCCCAGTTCGAGGACGATCTCGAAACCGATGTGCTGCCGGCGGCCACCACGGTCCAGGCCTTTGCCCAAGCCCAAATCGCACAAGGGGTCAGCCTGGTGCTGCGCGCCGAAAACCTGACCGGCGAATCAGTGGTCACGCGCAACCAGGCCGGCTCGATCGACCTAGGCGCGCCGCGCACGCTGTGGGCTGGAATACGAGTGGGGTTACCGTGAGGTCGGCGGCTGGGACCGTAATGAGGCCATGCCGACGGCAGGACAGCCTGGAAATCCTCTGACCAAGCGACACCGATAACCTGCGATACTTGCATTGTCCGGGCAAATTTGCAAACCGGCCGGACACGCATTTTTCGCGCGGCAAGCGCCGCAGCCACACAGGGCCTCCCCCATAATGAACACCACGCAGCTTGCCCGCCAGGCACTTCCGCAAAGCCTGAAGCGGCGGATCATGCGAAAGCTCGGCCCGTGGGGCGTGTTCCTGCAAGGGTTTCTCGAACATCCGGTGATGGTCGGATCGATCATCCCCTCCTCGCGCTACACGATCGACAAGATGCTGGCGCCGGTCGATTGGGATTCGTGCCGGCTGTTCGTCGAGTATGGCCCCGGCGTTGGCACCTTCTGCCAGCCGGTGCTCGATCTTCTGCCCCGCGACGGCAGCCTGATCGTGATCGACACAAATCCGCTTTTCATCGACTATCTGCGCAGCACGATCAGCGACGGTCGCTTCATTGCGGTCCACGGTTCGGCAGCGGACGTCGAGGACATCATCCGCGCCCAAGGCCACGCCCATGCCGATTACGTGCTGTCAGGCTTGCCGTTCTCGACGCTGCCCGATGGCGTGGGAGAGGAAATCGCCGACGCCACCTGGCGCGCCTTGCGTCCTGGCGGCGCCTTCCTGGTCTATCAGTTCACCGCCCGGGCGCGCGACTTCATGATTTCCAACTTCAACCGCATCGACCGCGGTTTCGAGTGGCGCAACGTGCTGCCCTGCTGCCTGTTCTGGGGCTGGAAGGACGCGCCCGCCGAGGGCTGAGCGCCTATTCGAAGGTCGCGCGTTCCTGCTCGGCCGGGCGACCGGCGAGCTGGCGATGGACGGCGGCGAGGATCGCGATGAAATAAACCGACATCGCAGCGCCGAGCGCCGCCGACACCACGGCCGCGATCACCCGGGCGATGGCGGGGCTGGCCAGCAGGGCAAGCGCGATCCCGACGATCGCCATGGCGACCGAGATCACTACCACGAAGGCCACCACGATCAGCAGGTAGAACAGCGCGATCCGCACGCTGTTGTGGCCGGTCAGCTGCCACGACCGGCGCAGCGCAACCAGCGGGTTGCGAATATGATCGACAACGATCACCGGCGCGCTCAGCGATGTCTTCACCACCACATAGGTCGCGCCGACGATAATGGCGACCAGAGCTATCACCACCGCCGGCACCGATCCCGTCAGCGATGCGATCGCGGCGACGATGCTCGCGGCGATGCCGACGCCGATGCCAAGGATCAGCTGGGCGACGAGATAGGGAACGATCGCGAACAGCCCCCGCTTGATCGCTTCGCCGACGGTGGGCCGGCTGCGGTCGGTGAACAGGGTGAGCATCGCCAGAGTTCCGGTCGCCTGCAGCAGCACCATCGGCACGAAAAAGGGCAGCGCCGACAGGTAATAGGCGCGGGCCACCGCCATCATCTGGTCAGCGGCCATGCCCGACTGCGGCTGTGGCTGCGGCAGGAACAGGCTGAACGCGAGCACGGGCACCAGGAAGAACACCCCGGACAGCGCGATCAAGACATCCCGATTGGCCGAAACCTGCTTCGATGCCTGCCGCCACGCCCGGTTGCTGTCGAATTTCATCATGTGCTCCTGCCCGGGCATTGCACGGAAAAGCGGAAACCGGTTTTTCCGCCTCGGCGATGCGACAACAAAGGTGTGTCCGGCACTTGATAACCGGGTGAATTGCCGCCAGCAACGTGGGCGTGAAGCTGGCTGGCGATATCGAACTGCAAAGCGACGCGGTGCCGGTCCCGTACCGCGACGCGCTGGAGGCGATGGCCGAGCGCAACGCGGCGATCTGCGAAGGCCGCGCCCGCGAGTTGATTTGGCTGCTCGAACATCCGCCGGTCTATACCGCCGGCACCAGCGCGGCGCCCGACGAACTCGTCGACCCCCGCTTCGACGTGGTCGTGGCTGGGAGGGGTGGCCGCTACACCTATCACGGCCCGGGCCAGCGCGTCGGCTATGTGCTGCTCGATTTGAAGCGCCGATCCCGTGACGCGCGCGGATTTGTCCACGCGCTCGAAGGCTGGGTCATCTCCACGCTTGCTGATCTCGGGGTCGAGAGCTTCCGGGTCCAAGGAAGGATCGGCATCTGGACCCGCGACATCGACGGACGGGAGGCCAAGATCGGCGCGATTGGCGTGCGCATCCGCCGCTGGGTGACGATGCACGGCTTCGCGGTGAACCTATCGCCCGACCTGTCGCATTTTGGAGGGATTGTGCCCTGCGGCATTACCGACCTTGGCGTAACCAGCCTCGCGCGGCTGGGTCTGGAGGTGAGCCGGGAGGCCTGGGACGAGGCGCTGCTGGCCCGTGCCGGCGCCTTCCTGGCGACGCTCGAAACGGCCTGCCCGCGCGAAGCCGCCGCATGATGGGCGCGGACAAGCTGGTCGTCGCTGGCATGCTGGCGCTCGCCGTGGCGGGCTGCACGAACCGGGAGGCGGCTGAAGGCAACAAGGCCGTGAGCGAGGTGCTGCCGGGCTCCGCCAGTGACGCGATGATCCCCTACGATACGCTGCGCTCCCAACCGCCGCTGGCGCCAGCAGCGCAGGGTTCCGATACCGCGCGGGACGAGTCCGGCGGCAAGGCCCGCCGCGGCGCGACGTTGGAGCCGACGGCGGATGCGAGCGCGGCGGCATCGGGCGCTGCCCCGCGCCGCCCTCACATGAGGGCGTGGGCGCTGCGCGACCGGGTCCCGCCGCCAGCGAGGCACCCTGAAGGCCGTCGCTCATCGGAGCGCGGACGCCCCCTCCTGCGTGCGCGTGCCACCCTTACCTACAGCGCCTTCTCATAGACGTTGTACCGCCGGTTGAGCCTGCTCTCGATCCCCTCGGCAATCGCGCGCATCCCCTTGTTATCTTCCAGGATCCAGCCGATCTCGCTGCGGGTCGCGCCATATCTCTCGGCAGAGCGGCGGCGGGTGGTCTCGATCATCATGAAGGCGAGCTGGCTGGCGAGCCTTGACGACTGCAGCCGCTTGCGCACCCCCATCAACGGTACGCGCACGGTGCGCGGCCGTGGACGCCTGAGCCAGAGCAGCAGCTTCGCCCAGTTGAACGGGAGGAGCCTGCCGCCCATCGGCTTGATCACCTCGTTGAGGTCCGGAAGCGTCATCATGAAGGCGACCGGCTCGCCCTCGTATTCGGCGATGAGAATCAGGTCCTCGTAGACCAACGGCTTCAGTTTCCTGCCGGTATAAGCGACCTCGGCGGCGGTGATCGGCACGAAGCCCCAATTATCGCACCAGGCGTCGTTGAGGATTTCGAGGATCAGCGCGGCCTCCTCGTCGAACCGGCGCTTGTCGACGTTGCGGACGTGGATCTTCGCGTTGTTCTCGCCCGAGCGGATGACGCGCTGAATCAGCGGCGGAAACTGTTTGGTGACGTCGACTTCATAGGTGAGCAACTGCTTTGCCACCGTATAGCCAAGCGCCTCGATCCAGCCCCGATAGCGCTCGGGATGGTGCGCCATCATCACCGTCGGCGGATGATCGAAGCCATAGACGAGTTGGCCGGGCTCCTCCCAGATGGACATCGAGATCGGCGCGAGCACCCGGGTCATGCCCCGGGCCCGCAGCCAGTCCTCGGCGGTGGCGATGAGCGCGCGCGCCACCTCCTCGTCCTCGGCCTCGAGCAGACCCCAATTGCCGGTGCCGGGGCCCATGCCCTGCTCCGGCGGCTGCGAAAGCGCGAGCCGATCGATGTGCGCGGAGATTCGGCCCACCGTCTTGCCGCCCCGAGAGGCAAGGAAAAATTGGACGTCGGCGTGCTCGAAGAACGGGTTCTTGCCCGGCGTCACCAACTCCAGGGCTTCGCCGCGCAGCGGCGGCACCCAGTTTGGATCGCCGGCGTTCAGCCGATAGGCGAGATCGATGAAACGCTTGCGATCGCGCTTGCCGCTCACCAGCGAAATCGTCACCTTCGCCATTGCGCCCCCCACCAGCATTGCCGCGATCAGGCCGCCTTCAGGCGGACGGACCATCGCGCAACGCGCGGCGGCGGGGATGGCCACTGGCGATGCCGCCCGAAAGCTCCTTCACCCAGGGGTAAACCTCGGCGACGTCCTCGTCGTAGCCGAGGTTGAAGACGGTCGGACTACGGCTGGGGCGGTCCTTCTTCACGTAGTAGGTGCCGAGCAGGTGGTCCCAGACGAAGTTGGTGATGCCGAAGTTGCCATCCTCGTCGAAATAGTGGTGCTCCATGTGGCGCTGCTTCATGTGCTGCACCCACGCCCAGCGCGGCTTGAACGACAGGTGCTGGATGCAATGCATGAACTCGTAATAGCAGGTGATGAGGATGCCGGTGGTCGCCGCGGCGAACGCCCCGCCAACGCCGCCGATCAGCCAGCCCACCGGCGCGGTCATCACCACGATCGTCGGCAGCGTGGTGTGCAGCGCGCCGAACAGCACCTCCAGGTGGTTGGGATCCTGATGGTGATCGTAATGGATGCGCTTCCAGGTCGGCGACAGGAACTTGAACCGGTACATCCAGCGGCCGTGCAGCACATATTGGTGCAGCAGGTGCCAGGCGAGCGGATAGATGACGATGCCGGCCGCGACCGCGCCGAGCGTCCGCCACGGGCTTGCCGGGAACAACACGAAGCCGGCCACGCACAGCGCCGCGAGCGCCAGATAGACGACGATCGTGTAGTGCTGGAAATAGGCGCCGACGAGGTCGCCGAGCGTCATCCGATCGAGATAGTGCGACCGCTTCCAGAACGGCAGCCGGCTCTGATCCATCGTAGTCTGTGACAAATTCTGTTCCTATCCTCGGCCGGCTCCGTAGCACATGTGGGAGAAGGACGCCACAAGCGCGACTTTGCGGCCGGAATTTGAACCGGCCCCTAGCATTCGGCGATGTACCGGCGCTTAATTCGCGTGTGCTAGCCTCACTCCTCGGTGCGGATCAGCACCGCCTCACCAATCAGGGCGAATAGCAGGAACGGCGCCCAGGCCGCGACCAGCGGCGGATAGCCGCCGAAATTGCCCATCGCCAGCGCGGCATTATCGGCGACGAAGAAGGCGAAGCCCAGCGCCATGCCGATCACCGCGCGCACCAGCAGCTGGCCTGACCGGGCAAGACCGAAGGCGGCGACGGCGCCCAGCAGCGGCATCAGCACCGCCGACATCGGCCCCGAGATTTTGTGCCACCACGCCGCGTCAAGCTCGCTGGTGCGTCGGGCCGCGGCCTTGAGTCCGGCAATCGACCCGGACAGCGCGAACAGGCTCTGACCGTTGGCATCCACCGAGCTGATGGCGACCTGCTCCGGCGTCAGGCCGGGGGCGACTACCGCGGAGGCGAGGCTCTCGGACCTTGTCCCGGCAACGTCGAATCGGGCTGCCGGCTCGATCCTCCAGCCCGGCGCCGCCCAGGTCGCGCGCGCGCCGCGCAGCTGCTCGGTGATGATGCCGTTGGCGTCACGGCGGTAGAAGGTCACCCCCTGCATGACCATTTCCCGGCCTTTGCCGCTCAGCGTCGCCGCCAGCATGATGTTCGGCCCATCGCGCAGATAGACGTTGCTGCGCACGTTGGAACTCTTCGGAACCGGACCATAATGGACCGTCTGCCACGCATCGAGCGTGGCAGACGCACGCGTGACGATGCGCTCATTGAAGCCGAAGCTCACCACTGCGATCCCGGCCGCGGCAAGCACCAGCGGCGCGAGGATCTGATGCGCGGACAGCCCCGCCGCCTTCATCGAGATCACCTCGCTGTTCTGGTTCAGCGTGGCCAGCGTGATGATCGTCGCCAGCAGAACCGAATAGGGCAGGAACCGCGCCACTAGCTGCGGCACCCGCAGCAGGACATAGGTCCCCAGCTGCGCTTGGCCGTTGCCGGGATAGGCCAGGATGTCTCCGCTCTGGCCCAACAGGTCGAGCATCTGCAGCACCAGCACCAGCATGACCAGCACGGCGAGGATGCGCATGACGAACAGCCGCGCCAGATAGAGCGTCAGCGTGCGCGAGGGGAAGAATTCGAGGTTCATCGCGTCGCTAGACCGGGGCTGGGGGGTGGTGTTTGCGCCAGAGCGCGCTGAACCGCTTGGAAACGAATGCGGTGGCGCGTTCGAGCCAACCGATCGCCTGCCCGCCGGGCACATAGGCGACGTGCCAGTACATCCACACGATCAGTCCCGCGAACACCACGAAAGGACCCCACAGCGCCAGTGCCGGATTGACGCGGCCAAGCGAGGCGACCGCCTCGGCATATTCGTTGATCTTGTGGTACGCGACGACCAGCACGATCGACACGAACAGGCCGAGCGCGGAGGTCGATCGTTTGGGCGGGATCGCCAGCGCGATGGCGAGCAGCGGCAGCAGCAGCATCATCGCCACTTCGACCATCCGATAGTTGAAGGTTGCCTGGCTGGAGACGCGCGCGTCGCGCGGCAGCGCCTTGCTCCAGCCAATCCGCAACAGTTCGGGCAGGATATATTCCTGGTCGCTGTTGCCGCGCTTGCGGAACTTCTCGATCGCCGGCAGGTCGATCGGCAGGTCGTGGTGCGCGAAGCTCAGCACGCGAGGGCTCTGTCCGGGCGAATCCTGAATGATCTGCCCCTGCTGCAGCCGCAGGATGATCGTATCAGGCCGGTCGCGCAGCGCCAGGAAGCGGCCCTCGCGTGCGGAGATGGACATTACCTGGCCCTTGCTGTCGGCGACTCGCGCGAAAATGCCGATCAACTCGCGGCCCTCGTCCCGGCTCTCCTCGATCCGCAGCGCCATGCGGTCCTTGAGGGTGGTGAATTCGCCCACCTTGATCGCCGCGCCGAGCGCGCCCGACCGCAGGTCGAAATTGAGCTGCTCGTAGTAATAGCGGGCGAGCGGCTGCAGATAGCCGACGATGGCGAAGTTCAGCAGCGCCAGCGCAAATGCGATCATATAGGGCACCCGCAGCAGCCGCGTGTAGCCCAGCCCGACCGCGCGCATCACGTCGAGCTCGCTCGACGTCGCCAGCTTGCGAAACGCCAAGAGGATGCCAAGCATTAGCCCCAGCGGAATCGCCAGGCTCGCATATTCGGGCAGCAGGTTCGCCAGCATCTTGAACACCACGCCCACCGGGCCGCCCTGGGTGGCGACGAAATCGAACAGCCGCAACATCTTGTCGAGGATCAGCAGCGACGCCGCGATGACGAACACCCCGATCATCGGCATCAGCACGAGCCGAAATATATAGCGGTCGGTGGCGGTAAGAAGCTTCAAGCGGCGGCCTGCGTCGAGATGCGCGCGGCCTGAGGGCCGAAGCGCGGCCTTACCGGCTATTGCGTCTCTGGGGCAAGCGGCGGATGAAACTCAGGCCTTCTCCAGCGTGCACTGCAGCGGGTGCTGGTTCTGCCGGGCGAAATCCATCACCTGGTTCACCTTGGTCTCGGCGACCTCATAGGGGAAAATCCCGCAAACCCCGACACCCCTCTGGTGAACGTGGAGCATCACGCGTGTCGCCTGCTCCATGTCCATGTGGAAGAAGCGCTTCAGCACCAACACCACGAATTCCATCGGGGTGTAATCGTCATTGAGCATCAGCACCTTGAACTGGCTCGGCTTCTTCGACCGGGTGCGGGTCTTGGTGGCGGTGCCGAGCTGGTCGCGTCCGTTGCCGCCCTGGCCGGCATCGCGTTGCCCGGCCCCGCGCGGGGACAGATCGGAAATTTCGGGCGTGGCAATAGGATGCATCGGGCGAAGATATCGCATCGACGGCCCGATCTACAAGTGACAGGATAACGTCGATTGCGCGAAAGCATCATCGCCAGGCCGCCAGGCCCTCCACCGCACACAAATAATGCCGGCGACGCGAACATCGCGTCGCCGGCATTGATAGACCATGGCTCAGCGCTCCGCCCCCCCCAGGAGGCGCGTTGAGCCCGGCAATGATTCAGGCGCGAACGGCTTTCACCTTCTCAGCGGCCAGGCTCAGGCGGCCCGAGATCGGCGCAACGGCCTCACGGACGAGCTTGACCACCGCTTCCCGGTTCTTCGTGCCGGTGGCACGCGCGCTGTCCAGGTTCTTGCGAGCGATCTCGCCCTGGAGCTTGAAGAAATCGGTCGGGTTCTTAACGGCCCGCAGATCCTTGAAGTCGGACTTGATCGTGTCGAGGGCCGAGCGGCGCTCGGCGGCAACGGTGCCGCGGATGTCGCGCAGGCCAGCGGCGAGGATCTTGCCCGAGGCAACGACCGCGTCGAGGTTGCCACGCGAAAAGTCACGGACGTCGCCAAGAGCGGTCTTGCCCTTCTCGAGCGCTTCCTTGGCCTTGCCCTGGCCGTCGCTGAGCTTCTGCTTGAAGTTGTCGGCGTAGGTCGAAGTCTTTTCCATAGTCGTTTCCTTTGGTTTAGCGCTGAACAGCGACAGACGTTTTGGTTGGGGTGTAGGTGCGGCGGATTCGAGTGCCGCTGGAGGATTCGGTGCGGGTGAGGCCGCCAGCTTCGGCGCGGTCGCGGCGGTCTTGGCCTCCACGATCTTCGGCGTAGCGGGTGTCGGCTCAACGATTGGCAGCGGCTTCGTGACAGCCAGCTTGGCTGCCGAAGCCTTCAGGGCAGCGGCTTTGGCCGCTACCGGCGGCGCCTGATCTGGCTCGGCGACTGGCGCGTGGACCGTCGCCGCCCTGGCCTTCTTCGGCGGAACCGCCCTGGCGGCGGGCGTAGCCGGCGCCGCCTTGCGGGGCTTGGCTGCCCTGAGCACGGGCGCGCCGGGTGACTCCAGCGGATCCGGCGTATCGGCGACGATAACCACAGCGGGCGTCTCGACTACCGCCGCGTCGATGGCCTCAGGCGAACTTTGCTTGGTGGGGACTGCGTTGGAAGCAGCCGAAGCGGCTTCGGCATAGGCCTTGCTGGCCGATGCTTCGTCCTTGCCTTCGTTAATTTTGGCCATGCGGCAAACTCCGGAACCCTTCGCGACGACACATGAATGCGTCGCTATGCTGCGCTGCAAATAGACTTTGCCACAGCGGAGTCAAGGAATTTTGTGCAGTGCAGCATAAACTGTTCGCGGCATGCTTCCACAACGGGATTCCGCTCGCCTCGCTCTCCGGTTTTTCACCGCATCAACACATAGCGCCCCGGAGCGTCCTCGATCACGGCGTCGCCTTCTTCGCCGGGGCTGCGTTTGCCGAGCGCGGGAGTTTCGGAAGGGTCCTGCGCGCGAAGCCAGGCGAGCCAGTGCGGCCACCAGCTTCCCGGGTGTTCGGTGGCGCCGGCGGTGAATTCATCGAGCGTCTCGACACGATCGTCGTTCGTCCAATACTGGTACTTGCCCGCCGCCGGCGGATTCACCACCCCGGCGACATGGCCTGACCCGGCAAGCACGAAGGTGCACGGTCCGCTGACGTGACGGGTCATTTTCCAGACGCTCTGCGCCGGCGCAATATGATCGTCTCTGCCTGCCTGCACGTAGCACGGTGTCTCGATCCGGGTAAGGTCGAGCGGTACGCCGCAGGCGCTCAGCGAATCGGGTTTGGCCAGCCGGTTGTCGCGATACAGGTCGCTGATGTAGGCTCGGTGCCAGCGGGCGGGAAGGTTGGTGACATCGCCATTCCAATGGAGCAGATCGAATGCCGGATAGTCCTCGCCCATCAGATAGTGCTTGGCGACATAACTCCAGATCAGATCGTTGCCGCGCAGCAGGTTAAAGGCGTGAGCCAGCTGGCGGCCGTCGACATAGGCCGGCCGGCCAAAGGGGGACATGACTTCGCTGGCCTGATTGCCGACGAGCAGCTTGAGCTCGCCGGCCTCTTCGAAATCGACCTGTGCCGCGAACATGGTCGCGCTGGCGATCCGTTCGGCTTCACCCTTGCGGGCGAGCACCGCCAGGGTCGCCGCCAGCGTCGTTCCCGCCACGCAATAGCCGATGACATGCGCGGAAGCGACGCCGAGCCTGGCGCGCGCGGTGTCGACCGCATCGATCTGCGCGGCGATGTAATCGTCCCAGATGACATCGCCCATGGTCTTGTCGGCCGATTTCCAGGAAACCATGAACACGGTGATGCCCTGCTCGACCGCCCAGCGCACGAAGCTCTTCTTCGGGTTGAGGTCGAGGATATAGAAGCGGTTGATCCATGAGGGGAAGATCACCAGCGGCGTCGTCAGCACGGTTTCCGTAGCCGGCGCGTATTGGATCAACTGATAGAGCGGCGTTTCGTGGACGACCTTGCCCGGCGTCGTCGCCAGGTTCTCGCCGAGCTTGAAGCCGCTCGATTCGGTATGGGTGAGCTGGCCGCGCTGGAGGTCGGCGAGAAGGTACTCCATGCCCTTGACCAGACTCTCGCCCCTGGTCTCGACCGCGCGATCGATCGCGGCCGGGTTGGTCATCGGGAAGTTCGCGGGGCTTAGCGCGTCGAAGATGGCGCGGGTCGAGAACTGCAGCTGCTCCTTCTTGGCGGGCTCCAGCCCTTCCATCTGATCGGTGAGCTCGGTGACTTTTTCGGACAACAGCAGATAGGTCTGGTGGAGCAGCGCGAAAAACGGCTGCTCGATCCAGGCGGGATCGGCGAAGCGCGGATCGCTGCGCGGAAGCGGGTGTTCCCGCGCCTTGTCGACCTGCACCGTGGCACCGACGCCGTAACGGCCGAGAACCGTCTGCCAAAGCTCAAGGCCCTCCGTCCACAACATCTTGCGCTCCGGTTCGGCAATCGGCAGCTGCCTGGCCCAGCTCTCGAACACTGCCGTGAGTTCCGCAAGGTCCGTGTACCTCGAACCGGTCGCGCCGGCTGCCGTCCCGGCGCCGCCGGACGCGGCTCCATCTGGTCCCGAACCTGGGCCGTTGTCCGGTGCATTGTCCTGCCCGGGCTTGGCGCCGGGCGCAGGCTCGCGCCCGGGCCGCATCGCTTGAAGCTGCTGGACCATGTCCGCCCAGGGCAGTGCCCCCGGTCCGGCCAGCAGGTCGCCGACGTTCGGCATCAGCGGCCCGAACAGCGCCTTGGCAGCCTCGACCGGGCCCTTGAACAGATCGGCCAGGCTATCGCCTGATCCGCTGTCTTTGTGCTGCTCGTCGGTCATGTCGAAGCCGCGCTCCTCTGCCCCGTGCTGGCCTGACCGCTCAAACGCCCGAGGCGCTCACCGTCGCGAACCAGCCGCTCCCGCTCCACCCATAGACGCTGACAAGGGCCATTTGCCAGTGGCTGTTTATCGCCTAAGCAATCAGCGCGGCGCCGCCGCCGCGCATTCGGCCACGCGGCCCTGCCGCTGCCCTATCGGAACGCACTGGGATCATGGAAGACGAGTTCTACCGCATCAAGCGACTGCCGCCCTATGTCATCAACGAGGTAAATGACATGCGGGCCGCGGCGCGCGCCGCGGGCAAGGACATC
>JBDSIY010000070.1:0-50408 GCA_039917735.1 Novosphingobium sp.
CACCGCATGACTGATCGCGTCTATCACCTGGGCTAGGTCTGCGTCCGAGGTACAGTATGGAGGCATGACGTAAATTGTATTGCCTAAAGGGCGGAGTAGCACGGGCGCCTTTCGCAAACTGGCCTTCAGGCGTGAGCCGACCTGGGAGAGATAGCCGGCGGCGGGGTCCTCGATATCTATAGCGATCACCGTTCCGATTTGACGTGGCCGAGCCACTCCTGGCAGCGCCCCGACCCGAGATAGCACGACGGTTTGACGGGCGGCCAATGCCGCTATCCTCTCCAAGACCGGCTCCTCGCGCCAGATCGCGAGATTGGCGTTCGCGGCGGCGCAGGCAATCGGGTTGGCGGTGTAGCTAGACGAATGAAAAAACTGCTTGGCCGGATCCGCCGAATAGTGAGCATCGAAGATCGCGGGCGTCGCCAGCGTGACCGCGAGCGGAAGCGAGCCGCCTGTCAGTCCCTTGGCGAGGCAGAGTATATCGGGGACCACGCCGGCCTGCTCGCATGCTAGCAGTGTGCCGGTCCGGCCCCAGCCAGTCATCACCTCGTCCGCGATGAACGGAACGCCGTGATGCGCGCAGATCTCCCACATCGTGGTGAGCACCGTCGGCGGATAGACCAGCATTCCGCCTGCGCCGAGAAGCAGCGGCTCGGCGATGAACGCGGCCGGCTTGTCGCAGCAGGCGGCCTCAAGAGCGTCGAATGTCGCCTGTTCGGCGCCTTTCTCTGGAAAAGGGATTGTGCCGACGTCGAACAGCAGCGGTTGATAGGTCCGGTTGAATACGCCGCGCGCTCCGACCGACATCGCACCGATGGTATCGCCATGGTAGCTGTGTTCCAGCACGAGGATGCGGTGACGCGGCTCGCCGCGATTAGCCCATAAGCCAAGCGCCATCTTTAGAGCGACTTCCACGCTGGTCGATCCCGAATCCGAGAAGAATACGTGGGCAAGCGGCGCTGGCATCATCGCTATCAGATCGCGTGCTAGTCGTTCGGCCGGTTCGTGCGTCCAGCCCGCGAAGATCAATTGATCGAGCTTCCGCGCCTGATCGGTGATAGCGGCAACGATGCGCGGGTGGCTGTGGCCGTGGGTCGTCACCCACCAACTGGAAATCGCGTCGACCACACGCCGACCGTCGGTGGTGTAGAGCGCGGCGCCTTCGGCCCGCTCCACCATCGGGATCGGCTCTTCCAGCCCGTGCTGGGTGAAGGGGTGCCAGACCGGTGAAATCATCGCTGGAAGTCCGCGATGCGGAAGTTCTGGGCGAAGGCCTCCGCCAGTGCTGCGCGATCGAGCAGGGGCAGAAGCGGCAATCGCCCGAGCCGCTTCACTCGGCCCATTTCGGCAATCGTCGCCTCGCTATCCGCGTTTTCATCGCCGACGAATGCGACGCCCAGGATCGGCACGCCCCGCGCTCGCAGCGCTTCGATCGACAACAGACTGTGATTGATAGTGCCGAGGGCCGTTCGGGCAACGAGGACGACAGGATAGTTCCAGCGCGCAAAGACATCGGCGTAAGTCAGGACCCGTGTCAGCGGCACCAGCACGCCACCGGCGCCTTCAACGACGAGCGGCCCGTCCACCTCTGGCGAGATGAGCCGCGCCGGATCGATCGCAATTCCGTCGATCTCGGCGGCGCGATGGGGCGAGCAGGGGGTGGCGAGCCGGTAGGCTTCCGTCAGGATTCGCTCCGCTAGAAGGCCGGACAGCCGTGCAACTTCCCCGCTGTCGTCGCCGCTCTCGAGTCCCGCCTGAACGGGCTTCCAGTAATAGCCACCAAGGGCGCCGACGAGCGCGGCGGCGAACACCGTCTTGCCGATGCCGGTATCGGTGCCGGTGACGATGATACGTTGCGCGGTCATGTCTTCTGATAATGGCAGGTCACCACTTCATAGGAAACCGCGCCGCCGCCTGCCTCGAAATTGCGCATTACCCGCCGTAACGCTTGCGGCGGGAGCGGCCGGTGCCGCCGGTCGGCGGTATGCGCGCCGATCTCTTTCAGCGAGCGCATGAAATCCAGCGCGGTTTCGTGGCGATCGACGTAGTGGTCGATACGCTGGGCTGCCAGTTGCTCGGCCGGAAGGAAACGCGGCGTGCCGGACTCCAGGCCCTCGGCGGCATGGGCGGCGCGCCATTCCGCGAAGCTGCCCGCGCCCAGCGTGGTCACGACGCAATGCCCGCCTGACGTCAGCCACTGTCGCATCCGGGCGTGAGCGGTTTCCTGGCAGTCGAACCACTGCACCGCGAGGCTTGAGCAGACGAGGTCGAACTGTCCCTCTGGCTCGCCGTATTCGCCGTCGAGCACCGCGAAGCGGCGGCCTTCGCCGTCCCCGACGCGCTCGCGGCAGCGCTGGACCATCTCGGGCGAGATATCGGTGACGAGCCATTCCCCGGCAACGCCATGCCCGATCAGCGCCTCGGTGAGGAAACCGGTGCCGCAGCCGATTTCGAGAATGCGGGGCGACGCGGGCAGCGGCAGATCGGCAATCTGCGCCGCCAGCTGGCGGGCGACGAGCCGCTGGACCCGGGCATGGCGATCATAGTCGCTGGCGGCGGAGAAAGCCTGCTTGATCCGCCGGCGATGGACCGGGTTCATTCGACATGCCTCGCGAAGGCCCTGATAGCGCATGCGCAATATGGGGCGTCCGATACCGCGAGTAGATGGCCGCCCTCAGGATGCGTCATTCGTTCAAGCAGGCGGGCAGCGGCGAAGACCTCCTCGCGCATCGCGGTGGGCAGCAGGGGGTCGCTTCCGCCCTGGAGCGAGAGGATCGGGGTCCGCCAAGCCGCGCTGTGGGTGGTGCAATCCATGTCGCGAAGCGCCAGCAAGTCTTGGCGCAGGCGGGCGGGATTGACGGGGCCGACTGGCGAATCGTCGCCGCAGCCACGGCGGAAATCGGCGAGAACGGTCGTTGCATCGCTGTCGAACCTGGCGATCGTCCTATCAACAATACGAGGGGACACGCCGGGCGTGAACCGGTCAAAGCCGTTGATCGCGACCAAGCCCCGACATTGGCCCGGCGACGCGGACAGTGCGCGCATCGCGCCGAAGCTGTGGGCGACGATAATACATGGACGATCGGGTTCGGGAATGTCCGGCGCGCCGAAATACCCCCGATCGTCGCACCGCACGCTCCATTCGGGCAACTCGGCGATGAGCTTCGTCCAGAAGCCCGCATCGAAGCCCCAGCCATGCATAAAGCGCAGGATCACAGCGATTCCCGCAGCGCGGAAAGGAGCGTGGCGATATCGTCGCCGTCCTGGGTAGCGCGCACGGCCAGCCGCAGGCGGCTCGAACCCGGCGTGACGGTGGGTGGTCGAATTGCTGCCGCAAGGATGCCCCTGTCGGCGAGTTTCGCGCTGAGTACCACCGCCGCGCGCGCATCGCCGACTATAGCCGGGACGATCTGGGTGGTCGATGGTCCGGTCTCCACGCCAAGTTGGAGCAAGCCGAGCCGCAGCCGCTCGGACAGGTCCGCGAGATGTGCGCGCTCGGCATCCATGCCGGGGACGAGATCGAGCGCGGCGTCGATCGCGCCGAGGACGGCAGGCGGCGGCGCCGTGGTGAAGATAAACCCGCCGCAAACATTGATGAGGTATTCGCAGAGCAGGCGAGAGCCGGCGACATAGGCGCCAAAGCCCCCCAGCGCCTTGCTGAAGGTGCCCATCACGAGGTCGACACCGCCGGGCACGGTCGCCGAAAGCCCCGCTCCCCCGGGACCGAGAACGCCGGTGGCATGGGCTTCATCGACGAAAAGGAAAGCGTCGTGCGCGCGGGCGAGGGCGACCAGACGCGGCATGTCGGCGACGTCGCCGTCCATGCTGAAGACGCTTTCGGTAATGATGATGCGGGCGTCGGCCCCCTTGCCCTCGCTCGCGAGCAGCACTTCAAGGTCGTCGAGGTCGTTGTGCGCAAAGCGGATCTGGCGCACCCCGGCCGCCGCGCAGCCCTGGTGGAGGCTGGCGTGGATCAGCCTGTCGGTGAAGACCGCCGCGCCCGGAGCGGCTTTGACCAGCGCCGGGATCACCGCGGCATTTGCCTGCCAGCCCGAAGCGAAGATCAGCGCGGCCTCGGTGCCCTTGAACCCCGCGATCCTGGCTTCGAGGGCGAGATGCGCCTCGCTGGTTCCGGTCACTAGCCGGGAGGCGCCGGCCCCGGCGCCCAGCGCCGTCGCCCACGCCGCAGCCCTTTCCGTCAGCAACGGATGCCGCGACAGGCCGAGGTAGTCGTTGCTCGAAAAATCCAGGAATTCGCGCCCGTCACGCCGTAATCGTCCTTGCGGGCTCAGCTGTGCGGCCCGGAGGGAACGGAGCTGGCCGCGATCCTCGATCTGACGCAGCGCCGCGACGAAGCGCGAATCGAGCGCGCTCACCGGGCGTGCGGCCAATCGCACCGCGTGGGCATTAGATCGCGCCGATGGCTTCGACGTTCTGGCACGCACGCATCGGTTCCTCGCCACCCATGGCCTTCATTCCGAGCCTTGCGAAGAGAGCGGCGTCGCTATCCTCGCCGGCGTTGGGTGCGGTGAGCAGCTTGTCGCCAGTGAAGATCGAGTTGGCGCCGGCCATGAAGCACATGGCCTGGGTCATGTCGGACATTGACTCGCGGCCAGCGGACAGCCGCACCATGCTCTTGGGCATCGTGATGCGCGCGACAGCGATGGTGCGCACGAACTCGATGTCGTCGATTTGGGCGAGCGGCGTGTCGGCCAGCATGTCGCCGAGCACCGTGCCCTTGACCGGCACGAGCGCATTGACCGGCACGCTCTCGGGATGGCGGGGCAGAGTGGCAAGGGCATGGATGAAGCCGACCCGATCCTGGCGTGTCTCACCCAGCCCGACGATGCCTCCCGAGCACACGTTGATTCCGGCGGAACGCACGTTCTGCAGCGTCTCAAGCCTGTCCTCGAATGTGCGGCTGGAGACCACCTCGCCGTAGTGCTCGGGCGAGGTGTCGATGTTATGGTTGTAGTAGTCGAGGCCGGCTGCCGCCAGCATGTCGGCCTGTTTGAGGGTCAGCATGCCGAGCGTCATGCAGGTTTCCATACCCATGGACCGTACGCCACTCACGATCTCGACGATGGCGGGCATGTCGCGGTCTTTGGGATTGCGCCAGGCGGCGCCCATGCAAAACCGCGTCGATCCGTTGTCTCTGGCCTGCGCAGCCGACTGCACCACCTCGCGCACATCCATCAATTTGGTGGCCTTGATCCCGGCCATGGCGGTCATCGACTGCGAGCAATAACCGCAATCCTCCGGGCAGCCGCCGGTTTTGATCGATAGCAGCGTACAGAGCTGCACCTCGCCGATCGGATGATTTGCGCGGTGAACCTCGGCGGCGCGGAAAATCAGCTCGGTAAACGGCAGATCGAAAAGCGCGTTTATCTCATAGCGGGTCCAGTTGGTTTGCAAGATGTTGGTTTCCCTTAACTACACGTTCAGGCACGGTGAGTCCCACTCTGCCTAGAAACGTTCTCACTTGGATAGTGAAAATTGACCAATTCCCTGAAACATTCAATCAGTTGCATTAGTTGCAAACTCACCTTCTCCACGAAGGTAAACATCCTCCACTATTTAGCCCAACATTGGGCAGCTCAACCAATCCCACCGGTGTTGCACCGCGGCTTCGACGGTCCGATGGGTCAGCACGCCGATGTGACCGCTCGAAGTCCAGGTTGCTTCGGCTTAGCAGGCCGATCTGCGTTGAACCCTGGCGCCGATCGACGACCGATAGCAAGCGCATCATTGCTCCTCAATCAGTTCAACCGGCGCTTCCTGCAGATGCGCAACCATTATCTGGTCGAGCCGACCGCGTGCGCGCCGGCGGCTGATTGGGAGGCCGCAGGCCATGCCCGCAGGGCATAACGGCCAGGTCGAGAACCAGGTCGGCCTGGTCCGCGAGCGCTTGTTACCGCCCTGCGGGCGTTGCCTTCGGCCCACGCCGCGGCTGCGCTTCGCCAGCTACGAGGAGCCGAACGCCTGGCTCCTCGATCGTTGCCGCGAGCATGCCCGCGCCCATCGTCATCCCGAGCTCAGGGATCGCACGATCGCGGAGGTGTTCGAGGATGAGAGGTCCGCCCTGCTGCGGCTGCCGACCGCCCCGTGCGACGGCTTCCACGCGCTCACCGCGACCGTCTCGAAGACGCTGCTGATCCGGTTCGACCACAGCAAGTACTCGGTGGCGGTCCGTGCTCTGGGCCGCCCGGTTGAGGTCCACGCCTACGCCGACCGCATCCTCATCCGCCAGGACGGCGAGGTCGTTCGCGAGCATGATCGCCGTTTCGGGCGCGACCAGACCGTCTACGACGCGTGGCATTACGTGCCGGTGCTGGCCAAGAAGCCAGGCGCGCTCAGGAACGGCGCGCCGTTCAAGCAGCTGGCCCTGCGGCCGGCGCTGGAGCGGCTGCGCGCCCGCCTGAAGGGCAGCGACGACGGCGACCGGCAGATGGTGAAGATCCTCACCGCTGTCATGGTCGACGGCCTCGACGCGGTGGAGTCGGCCGCGGCCGAGGCGTTGGCCCAGGGGATCACCAGCGCCGATGTTCTGCTCAACATCCTCGCGCGGTCTCGACCGGCGCCGGTGGAGCTCAGCATCGCCACGCCCGAGCACCTTCAGCTCAGCATCGAGCCGGTCGCCGATCCAGGCCGTTACAATTGCCTGTTGCCGATCCGGAAGGCGGCGTGATGCTGGAACGCCACCAGATCCTCGACCTCATGGGCGAGCTCAAGCTTGCCGGGATGCGCCATGCCGTAGCCTGTCCTCGGGCAGGCGCAGCCTGACCCGGGGGACGAGGTGATCGCCGATGGAACCAAGCGCCAGCACCCGCACCAGCACGTCGTTGGCGAGTTGCTGACCGCGGAGGTCGCCGACAAGCACACCCGCTCGATCAAGTATCAGATGGCGGCGTCGAAGCTGCCGCTGGCCAAGGAGATTGCCGGGTTCGAGTTTACCGGCACACCGATCAACGAGGGCCTGGTACGTGATCTTGCCACCGGCACCTTCCTCGCCAGCCAGCGCAATATCGTGCTGGTAGGCGGGACCGGTTCGGGGAAGAGCCATCCGAGCATCGCCATCGCTCGCAGCTGCATCCGCGGCGGCGCCCGCGTCCGCTTCTACAACACCACCGACCTGGCAAACCGGCTCGAGTTCGAAGCCCACCAGGGCAGTGCCGGTAAACTTGCCGAGCACCTGTCGCGGCTCGACCTGCTGGTCCTCGACCAGCTCGGCTATCCGCCGTTCGCCCGCACCGGCGGGCAGCTGTTGTTCCACCTGGTGAGCCGCCTCTACGAGCGCACCTCGATCATGGTCACCACCAATCTCGCCTTTGGCGAGTGGCCGCGCGTTTTCGGCGACGCCAAGATGACCACTGCGCTGCTCGATCGGCTTACCCACCACTGCGACATCATCGAGACCGGCAATGACAGCTGGCGGTTCAGGAACCGCAGCTAAAACCCTCCCCCCGGACCCCCACCCCGCGGTTGACCCGGTGGGTCCACAGGCACCTCCCACGGCCGCCTCCGCCGGCACTCGTGGCGGCGCGCGGCGCCGGCCGCGGGTCCCTCCTGTGGACTACCGGGACAACCCGCCGCTCACCCCAAAAAGTTGGTCCCCCATTCCGCGCCGATCCTGGACTCCCATTGCGCGCCGATTGACACCTCGCCCGCTTCGCTTACTGCTCGGTGAGTGCGGTGCGTGCACGTGAACGGATGTACTGCCGGATGGCTTCGACCTGCTCGGGCTTGTAGAACGAGATGGGCGGCATGCCGCGCTCCTTGAGGGCTCCGCCGATCACCACCTGCTGGAAGGCTTCGGCATCGAGCGGAATGCCGGATTCGCGCAGGTCCGGCGCGGGGCCGCCGGCCCCGACCACCTGCTTTCCGTGACAGGCGGCGCAGGCGATGAACATCGCCTTGCCCATGGCTACCTTCATCGGATCGAGGCGCTCCTCCGGATTGTCGAGCGGCTGGATCGTCGTCGTCGGCGGATGGGAGGCGGGCAGCGCCGCCGTACCGCCGAGGGCGAATGTCAACAGCCGGCGCGGCTGCGCGTACTTCCAACCGACGTTCATGCTGCTGCTCTGGATCGCCGCGGATGCCCCGTACCCCGCAAGCACCGAAACATACTGCTTGCCCCCGAGCGACCAGGTCGTCGGCGATGCAATGATGCCCATGTCCGCGTTGAAGCGCCACAACTGCCTGCCGGTGGTCGCATCGAAGGCATAGAAGTAGCCGTCCGCCGCGCCCATGAACACCACGTTCCCCGCGGTCGCGACAATGCCGCCGTTCCACAAGGTATCGAAGCGCACCCGCCAGCGCTCCTTCTGCGCGACCGGATCCCAAGCGACGATCGCCCCCTTGCCATCATCGGCATCGGTCTTGGGGCTGTCGCCGATATTGAGCCCGCCGAAGGTCAAATCCCCCTCGGAAGGTTGCCCCCTCGAGAAGCGGGTGCCCATCTGCATGTAGGGCACATAAACCAGCCCCGTGCGAGGATTGAACGCCATCCGCATGTAGCTGTGCGCGCCCGACGTGAATGGGAAAATGTCGGAAACGCCCGACTCGTAGCGGATGTTGGCCCGCTCGACCGGTCGTCCGGTCGAAACGTCGATTCGATCCGCCCAGGTCACCTTCCCGATCTTCTCCGCCGAGATCAGCTTGCCGGTGTCGCGGTCGATGACGTAGAAAAAGCCGTTCTTCGGCGCCTGCATCAGCACTCGGCGAGGGCGACCGTCGATGATCAGCGTGGCGAGCATCATCTGCTGCGTACAGTCGTAATCCCAACTGTCGCGCGGGTTCACCTGATAGTGCCAGGCGTATTTACCGGTATCGGCGTCGAGCGCGACGATCGACGCCGTGTAGAGGTTGTCGCGCCCCTCCGGGTCGCGCTTGACGGGATCGTAGTCGTAGGCGTTGGCGGTACCGATGTAGACGCGGTTGAGTGCGGCGTCGAAAGTGATGTTGTCCCATGGGCCCCCGCCGCCGCCGTTGGTTTTCCAGAAGTCCGCCGGCCAGGTCTTTGCCGCTGCTACCATTGCGGGGTCGCCGGCGTTCTGCTCGGGGCTGCCCGGCACGATGTAGAAGCGCCAGACCTGCCTGCCGGTCGCTTCGTCATAGGCGGTGACATAGCCGCGCGCGCCTGAGTCCGCGCCGCCCTGGCCGACGATGACCTTGCCGTTGAATACACGCGGCGCGCCGTTGATGTTCTGAAATGGCCGGCGATCGGTGGTATCGACGCTCCAGACCTCGCCTCCGGTCCGGGCGTCGAGCGCAATCAGGCGGCCGTCATTGGCGCCTACGAAGACCTTCCCGGCGTCGTAGGCGACGCCGCGGTTTGCCCAGCCCATCTTGTCGGGATTATACTGCCAGGTTTTGGGATCGTACTTCCACAGCAGCTTGCCGCTCGCGGCGTCCACCGCATAGACCCCGGCGTAGCTCCCGGTGAAGTAAAGCACGCCATCCACGAAGAGCGGTGGCGCCTCGAGGCTGGCTTCGCCCGGCAGATCGAGCGACCAGGCGAGGCCGAGCGCCCCGGCGTTGGCCACGTTGATCTGATCGAGCCGGCTGAATCCAGTCTCGTCGCTGTCAGCATTGACCCGGGTCCATTCCGCTCCGGCGCCGACCGAGTTTTGCACTGGCTCGGCGGCGCTGGAGCCCTGCAGAGCGGCCTGTCCGGCTTGGCAGCCTGCGAGCGCCAGGATGCCGCAGGCGGAAGCCATGTGAACGAAAGCCCTGCCCATGAGCCCGCGAACTCCAAATCTGCTCATCGCTAACGGACCAGCCCGCGAGGCAGCACCACTCCCAGATCGAGGTGAGTGACGATGCCCGGCGCCGCGTCGCACACCTGCGGCATGGCGGTGGTGCCGAGCAGCGCCGTCCAGATGATGCCCAGGAATGGCCGTTGGCCCTCGGCATCCTCGCTGGCCTCGAGCGTCATTTCCAGATTCGGATTGCCCTGCAGCACGATGCGGTGGCGACTGGGGCCGAGATTCCAGTCGGGCGCCATGTCGTCACCCACGCGGTAACAGAGGTGATAGATGGCGAGCGGCTTGCCTTCCACCCACGCCGTCCATTCCCAATTCTGGCCCGCCACGGTCCCTTTGGGGATCACGCCGCCAGGGTAGGAGATGTCTTTCGTGGCGATCGCGAGATGGTGCTGTTCTGTCAGATTGTCGATCTGCTTGCCCAAGCCCTCGATGACCATGGCGATCGATTCGCCGAAGGTCTCCATCGCCCCGGCCATGACGTTCGGCCTGGAGCGCAGGACTTCGGGATCCTGCCCGAAGCCCATGGCTTCGATATAGACTGACGGGGAAATCCGCTTGTCCGCAATCTCCCACACCTGGATGCAGTCGATCCGGTCCATGAGCCGCGTCAGCGTGAGCGGCACGATGTCGCCGATGTAGCCGGGATGAATGCCCGTGCCATGGAACGAGGTTCCGCCGTCCTGGCAGGCTGCCTCGATCTTCGCGACGGTCTCGCGGTTATGCTCGGTCGGATAGAATGGCCCGATCATCGAGACGACGTTCTTCCCGGAGCGCAGGAGCCGGCAGACCATGTCGATGTCCTGCAGCATCGGCGCGAAATGCACGCAGTCCGCTTCCAGCGCGAGGATCGCGTCGACGTCGTCCGTCGCCAATACCCCGGTCGCGGGCAGGCCGACGAGATCGCCGGCATCCTTGCCGACCTTCTCGGGATTGGTGACGAGCACGCCCACGAGTTCGATGGCCGGATTCTCGATGTAGTGCTTGAGCGCGACCTTGCCGACCGTGCCGGTGGCCCACTGAACGACGCGATAAGTCTTTTGCGACATGCGATGGTATCCTCGATGGAAATGGGGCCAAGGGTGCTGACACTCGTCGGTTGCGAACGGATCAGAGGACCGAGCGCACCTGCCCGCCGTCGACGCGATAATTCGAACCGGTGATGAAGCCCGATCGCGGGCTGGCGAGCAGGCTGACGACCATCGCGAGATCCTCCGCTCGTCCGAGCCTGCCGGAAGGTGGAATTTCGAAGATCTTGTCGGCCGCCATGCGCTCGGTGATCTGCTCGATGGTCATGTCGGGAATGCCATATTGCTCGCGCGCGAAATTGATCAGCCCGTCGATCATGACCACGCCAGGCGTCACCGTGTTGACCGTCACTCCCGACGCGTGCAGCGAGCCCGCCAGGCTCACCGTGAAGTTATTGAGAGCGGCCTTGGCACCGGTATAGTCCGGACCGAGGTTGTTCGGCTGGAGCGCGACCGCGCTCGAGATATTGATGACGCGACCCCATTTGGCGGCGACCATCTCGGGCACGGCCAGCAGAACCAACCGCACGGCGGCAAGCGTATTGCCGTGGTACTGTGCAACCCATTCTTCGACCTTGACGTCGAGAGGAGCGCGGGTGGTGCTGTCAGTCGTGCTCCCACCGGCGTTGTTGACGAGGATCTCGATGGTTCCGCCTAATGCCGAGCGGGCCTGATCATGGACACTTGCAGCACCTTCGTCTGTCGACAGGTCTCCGAGTGCAACGCCGGCCGCCTTGATTTCCACCGCGACCTTCTCTGCCCGTTCGCGATTGCGGCCGTGGACGACCACGGCACAGCCTTCCTCCGCCAGCATGCGGGCAATGCCCTCGCCAATTCCGCTGCTGCTGCCAGTGACGAGTGCACGCCGACCTGCAAGTTGAAGATCCACTTTATCTCTCCGTGTGTTTGTATTGGGCCTCTAGACCGCGGTTAATATTGGCTGCTAGCCGCGATCGCGCGCGCAGACCAGACTGCTCCCTGACTGATGGCAGCAGATAGACGCCGTATCCTTCGCTGATGTCGCCCGAGGTGCTGTTGGATCGTTGGAAGGCGAGCCATCGCCCCTCGGGGCTAACGATCGGGATGCTGATGTCGTCGGTGGAGCCGGGGGTCGTGCCACGCACCAGAACTGAGAGCGCGCCGTTCTCGCGCAGTTCCAGCCGGCAGATGTCGAGCACCGGCAAACCGGGGCCGTCCTGCTTGCCGCATTCCACAGTCGCCCAGTCGCCGTTCGGCGCGATGCCCTCGACCTCGTCGTACTCGCCGGGCTTGCGGTAGCAGGAAACGTTGCGGCGATCGCGACTTCCGCATTTCGGTCGCCGATCAGCACGTTGGCTCCCGCCTCCGCAAGCCGCCGCGCGATCCCCTTGCCCAGCCCTTGGGCGCCGCCCGTCACAACAGCAGAACGGCCAGTCAGCGAAAGGAGCTGAGCGATGGAGCGATCTGTAACGTCTGCGATACTGGTCATGCTGCCTAATCCCGCCCCTAGCGCTGACTGTTGCTTTTTCGACCTTTTGCTACGCCATGCTACACAACCGGCCCACCTTTTTGTGCAGCAGAATGGCGCAAAGGTCACCGCAAAGCGGTGAAGCCTTAGTGGCCGAGCGATGCAAGGGGAGCCCCGAGGCACGATCAGGGCGGGCCGTTGCGTCATGTCACCGGTAGGTATGTCGGGAGCGAGCAATTGGGTTGCTCGCCCCGCACGTCAATCAGACGCCACGATCAAGTTGGTGAGCAGGCGATAGAGGATCTTGGCTACGTCATTAACGCTGTAGGCTTCTTCCGGCTGCCCGACGTGCTTGCCGCGGCCGAAAGCGATGTGCTCCTTGATCCTTGGCCGACCAAGCTCGAACGCTTGGGGATCCTCCCAGCGCCGCGGATCGCGGTTGCCGGCGGCCAGGCTAACCAGAACCTTGGTCCCTGCTTTGACCGGAAGGTCGCCGATCTTGGTGTCGCGGCGGGCGAGGCGACCGGTCTGCTTGGTTGAGCCCTCCATCCGCAGCACCTCCTCATCATCGCCGGGATCAGCGTGGGATCGGCGCGCAGCCTCTCCTGCAGTCCCGGCTGATCGACGATGTAGCGCATCGCGTTGCCGAGGAGCTTGGCGCTGGTGTCCTGTCCGGCGCCGCGGCTTGTCGGATTCGACGGGATCAACGCCTTCGTCGACAGCAAAAGGAGGCGGGACGCCTCCGCTCGCCATCTCGGTACCTCAGGTCCCAAAAAAGTAATCACCCAGCAATCACCAAAGCGAAATCAGCGGCGGCGGAAGGCGGAGAACGCCGGCTCAACTTGCTGAAAACGCTAGAAATACTTGGGCGATCTAACGGCCTAAATGCGCCGATAGCGGAAGTACCAGACCTCATGCCCCAGCCGGCGCGCCTTGGCCTCGTAGCGTGTCTCGGGCCAGCCGCCGGGCCGTTGAAGGAAATCTCCGGGCTTCTCCGCCAGCCATTCGAAGGCGGCATTATGGCGGCGCATGACCATCAGCGCGTGGCGCAAATAGACCGGGTGGTCGGTACCGAAGCGGAGTTCGCCGCCTGGTTTTAACTTCGCCGCGAACAGCTCGACCGGCCCGTCGTTCATCATCCGCCGCTTGGCATGCCGCGCCTTCGGCCAGGGATCGGGGTGGAGCAGGTAGAGAAAGGACAGCGCGCCGTCGGGCAGGC
The DNA here is from genome assembly GCA_039917735.1 of Novosphingobium sp. GTDB lineage: Bacteria > Pseudomonadota > Alphaproteobacteria > Sphingomonadales > Sphingomonadaceae > Novosphingobium. Next base: position 13,459 of record JBDSIY010000070.1, read on the forward strand.
GCGACAGTACGTCGAGCCCGTCGCCCAGGTGGAGCCGGACATTACCCAGCCCGCCGTCGCGGACATGCGCCAACGCGGTCACGACGCCGTTGAGGAACGGCTCGCAGCCGATGAAGTCGTGATCGGGCAGCAGGTCGGCACGCCCGGCGAGGTGCTCGCCAGAGCCGAAGCCAATCTCCAGATGCAACGGGCCGTCGCGCCCGAACAGCAGTCGTGCGGTGAGGGGGCCTTCGGGGGGCAGGCTGACCCGTGGCAGCAGCGCCTCGGCGAGTTCCTGCTGACCGGCGCGCAGCTTTTTGCCCTTCGAGCGGCCGTAAAGCCGGTTGAGCGTCGTCGGATCGCCGGACTTGTGTGCGGTCATGGCGGGTCGCTAGGCATGGGGGCGGGGGGCTGTCCACGCAAAAAGCGGTTGTGTGCTCGCGCTTGCTGACGGACAGCGATGTTTGCGCCACTGAGATGACCATGCCTGCTCCCACCACCGACATCGTCCCCGACAGCGAGCACCGTGGGCTGGCGGCGGCGCTTCCCTTGCGGGTGCGCCAGTTCGCCCTGCTCGCGCGGTTCGACCGTCCTATCGGCTGGTGGCTGTTGTTCTGGCCCTGCGCCTGGGGCGAGCTGCTGGCCGGCGGGGCAGGGCGCTGGCCGCTGCTGCTGTGGCTGTTGCTCGGGGCAATTGCGATGCGCGGGGCGGGCTGCGTCTACAACGACATCGTCGACGCGGACCTTGACCGGCAGGTGGCGCGCACCGCCAGCCGGCCGGTTGCGAGCGGCGCCGTGAGCACGCGCGCCGCCTGGGCCTGGCTGCTCGCGCTGTGCCTGATCGGTCTGCTGGTGCTGGTGCAGCTCGGCTGGGCCGCGCGGTGGGTGGCGCTGGCCAGCATCGCGCCGGTGGCCGCCTATCCGTTCATGAAGCGGATCACCTGGTGGCCGCAGGCGTGGCTCGGCCTGGTGTTCTCCTGGGGCGCGTTGGTCGGCTGGACCGAGATCCGGACCGATCGGTTGGACGTGCTGGCGGCGCTTTACGCCGGGGCGATCTGCTGGGTGATCGGATATGACACGATTTACGCCCTCCAGGACATCGAGGATGACGCGCTGGTCGGCATCCGCTCGAGCGCGCGGCGGATGGGCGCGCGGGTGAGGGGAGGGGTAGCGCTGTTCTACCTGGTCGCCGCGCTGCTGTGGAGCCTCGCCTTCTGGCAGCTGCGGCTGGACGGGATCGCGGTGCTGGCGCTAGTGCCGGCAACGCTCCACCTCGGCTGGCAGGTGCTGACGCTGGAACCGAACGACGGCGCCAATCCGCTAGCCCGCTTTCGCGCCAACCGCGTCACCGGGCTGCTGGTTGCGCTCGCCTGCTGGGCCGTGGGCAACGCTGGGACGATGTAACCTCGCCTGTTACGGCACCAGCACCGTGTCTTCCGCCACCAGCCGCGTTTCGGGATAATCGAGCGTGTAATGCAGCCCGCGGCTTTCGTGCCTTGCCAGCGCCGAGCGGACGATCAGCTCCGAGCATTGCAGCAAATTGCGCAGTTCGATGAGATCGGTGCTCACCCGGAACTGGCCATAGAAATCGTCGACCTCCTCGGTGAGCAAATTCATTCGGTGCTGCGCGCGTTCGAGCCGCTTGGTGGTGCGGACGATGCCGACATAGTTCCACATGCAGCGCCGGATCTCCGTCCAGTTCTGCTTGATCACGACCTCTTCGTCGGAATCGGTGACGCGGCTCTCGTCCCAGCCGCGCACCGGCGGCGGCGCGTCGAACGCATCCCAATGGTCGAGGATGTCGGCGGCGGCGGCCTCCCCGAACACGAAGCATTCGAGTAGCGAATTGGAAGCGAGGCGATTGGCGCCGTGCAGTCCGCTCTCCGTGCATTCGCCGGCCGCATAGAGGCCCGGCAAATCGGTGCGGCCGTTGAGCTCGATGACGATGCCGCCGCAAGTATAGTGCTGGGCGGGCACCACCGGGATCGGCTCGCGGGTCATGTCGATGCCTAGCCCCAGCAGCTTCTCGTGGATCATGGGGAAGTGGTGGCGCACGAATTCCGGCGGCTGGTGGCTGATATCGAGGTGGACGTAATCGAGCCCCAGCCGCTTGATCTCGTGGTCGATCGCGCGCGCGACGATGTCGCGGGGGGCGAGTTCGGCGCGCTCGTCGAAGCGGGGCATGAAGCGCTCGCCGGCGCCGGGATGGCCGGGCGGGATCGTCAGCCATCCGCCTTCGCCGCGCACCGCCTCGGTGATCAGGAAATTCTTGACCTCCAGATTGTAGAGGCAGGTCGGGTGGAACTGCATCATCTCCATGTTGGAGACGCGCGCGCCGGCGCGCCAGGCCATGGCGATACCGTCGCCGGTAGCGCCCCTCGGCGCGGTGCTGAACAGGTAGCAGCGCCCGGCGCCGCCGCTCGCCAGAAACGTGGCGCGGGCGGTGTGCGCCTCGACCTTGCCGCTCGCCTCATCGAGCGCATAGACGCCCCAGACGCGGCCGGAGCCGGAATAGCGCAGCTCATGCCGGCCGGTGATCAGATCGATGCAGGCCCGCCCGGGCAGCAGCGTGATGTTGGGGTTCGCTGTGGCCGCCTTGAGCAGTGCCTCTTGCACGGCTCGCCCCGTCGCGTCGTCGACGTGAACGATGCGCCGCCGAGAATGCCCGCCCTCGCGGGTGAGGTGCAGCGCGCCATCGCCGTTCGGGCCCTCGGTGTTGAACGGCACGCCGAGCTGGGTCAGCCGCTCGATGGCCTGCGGCGCGCGCTCGATAACGAACTCGACCGTCTCCTGGCGGTTGAGCCCGGCGCCGGCGATCATCGTGTCGCGGACATGGTCTTCGAAGGTGTCGCCCGCATCGAGCACCGCGGCGATGCCGCCCTGGGCCCAGGCCGTCGAGCCGCCGCTGAGCGACCCCTTGGCGAGCACCAGCACCTTGAGCGTCTGCGCCAGCTCCAGCGCCGCGGTAAGCCCAGCCGCGCCCGAGCCGACGATGATGACGTCGTGGGTCATACGCTCTGTTTGCCCACCCCTAACCCCTACCGCAAGCGGGCCGGGGACGATTTTGTGCTACATTCTCCCCTCCCGCTTGCGGGAGGAGTTGGGGGTGGGTCGTCTCGCGCAAGGCGGCGGAGATCGCGGTGACTGCTCCCTCGATGTTGCCGAAGACGTCCGCGTTTGAGAAGTGCAGCACCCGATAGCCATGCTCATGGAGCAGGCGGTCCCGCCATGCATCCCGATCCGGCTGTACATCTTGTGAAAAGCCATCGAGTTCGATGATCAACATGTGCTCGCGGCACAGGAAGTCAGCGAAAAACGGCCCGACCGGCATTTGTCGGCTGAACTTTGCTCCGAGTTGGGAACGTGACAGGTGGCGCCAGAGCTGGCGTTCAGCGGGCGTTGCCGCGTGGCGCAGCCCTCGTGCGCAAGCAGTGTTACGAGGTTGAAACGTCGGCACATCGCCTCCTTGACCACCCCTAACCCCTCCCGCAAGCGGGAGGGGGATGGCCTTGCGTCATCCTGCTCCGGTGCTGCCTACACCCGACCCGACAGAGATGGGCGCCCTGCTCCCCTCCCGCTTGCGGGAGGGGTTGGGGGTGGGTTTCTCAACTCGCCGCCCCCGTCAAACTCATGAACACATCCTCCAGATCCGCCTCCCGCGTCGTCACGTCGAGGATCGCGTAGCCGAGCCCCTGGACCAGCGACAGCACCTCGCCGGCGGTGCTGCGGTCCTTGTCATAGGTGATCTCCAGCACGCGCTCGCCCCGAGTCTCCGCCTTGAGGAAAGCCGGGTGGCTGGGCGGGCCGGCGATGTCGCGGTCGAGGGTCAGCACCACCACCTTCTCGCGTGCCATGCCGACCAACTCGCGGGTCGGCTGGTTGGCGATCAGCTTGCCGTGGTTGATGATGGCGATGCGGTCGCACAGCTCCTCGGCCTCCTCGAGGTAATGGGTGGTCAGCACCACTGTCACCCCTTCCGCGTTCATCGCGCGCACCAGCTCCCATAGCTGGCGCCGTAGCTCGACATCGACGCCGGCGGTCGGCTCGTCGAGCACCAGCACCGGCGGCGAATGAACCAGCGCCTTGGCGATCAGCAGCCGGCGCTTCATGCCGCCCGACAGCGTGCGCGAATATGCGCCGGCCTTGTCCTCCAGCCGCAGTTCGCGCAGCAGCTCAAGCGAGCGGCGCAGCTCCTTCGGCACACCGTAGAGCCCCGCCTGGATCTCCAGCACTTCGAACGGCGTGAAGAACGGATCGAAGACGATCTCCTGCGGGACGATGCCGATGGAGCGCTTGGCGTTGCGCGAGTCGTGGTCGATGTCGAAGCCCCAGATCGACGCGCTGCCCGATGACTTGACGACGAGCCCGGCGAGGATGTTGATCAGCGTCGACTTGCCGGCGCCGTTGGGGCCGAGCAGGCCGAAGATGCCACCTTGCGGCACGTCGAAGCTGACGCCGTCGAGCGCCAGTTTGCCCGCCGCGCCGCGCGAACCGGCATAGCGCTTGACGAGATCGCGGATGGCGATTGCGGGCTGGTCGTTCATGCGGGCGATGTGGGCCAAGTCCGCTGCCCGGTAAAGCCCCGCCGCGATCGATGCGCGGACGCGGCTGGTACCCAATCGCGTCCTGCGATAGTTGCTGCATTGTGACCGGTGACGACGCTACAGAACCCAGCCTGCCGCAGCGCTGGGCGCCGCTGACCCCCGGCCAGTTGAAGGCCGCGCTGGTGGCTTTCGCGCTTCTGCTGCTCGCCGGCTGGAACACGCTGCGCATCTTCCTCCCCGCGCTCGGCTGGGCGGCAGTGTTCGCGATCTCGTTGTGGCCATGGTACGCGGATTGTCGGCACCGCTTGCCCTCGCGCCGGCGGCTGTTGCTGCCGCTCGGCGTGACGCTGCTGATCGTTTTGATGTTTGTCGTGCCGCTTATCCTTGTTGGCCGAGCGTTGGCGCAGGACAGCGCCGCTTTCGCGCTATGGCTGCACGACGCGAGCGCGCACGGCGTTGCGCCGCCGCAATTCCTGTCACGCCTGCCTCAGGGCGGCCGGCTGGTCGCCTGGTGGCAGGCCGAGCTTGGCGAGCCCGGGGTGCTCGCCAGGCTGACCCATGGCGGGCCGCTGAGCGCCTTGCCCTTCGATGCCGGCGGCCGCTTCATTGGGGCGGTACTGCATTCGGCGCTGCTGCTGCTGTTCACCGTCCTCACCCTGTTTTTCCTGTTGAGGGACGGCGAAGCGATCGCCGACGGGCTGCGGATCGCCGCCGTGCGCGCTTTCGGCCCGCCAGGCGAACGCGTCGGCGAGCAGATCGTCCAAGCGATTCGTGGCACGGTCAACGGTCTCGTCGTCGTCGGCCTTGGCGAGGGCGTGCTGTTCTGGATCGCGTATTCGATTGCCGGCGCGCCGCATCCGGCCCTGCTCGGTCTGGTCACCGGGTTGCTCTCGGCAATCCCATTCGGCGCGGTAATCGCCTATGCGGCGGCGGCGGCGCTGCTGGCTGCGGGCGGCGAGGTGGGCGCGGGGATCGGGATCGCCGTGTTCGGATCGGTGGTCATCTTCGTCGCCGATCACTTCATCCGCCCGGCACTGATCGGAGGGACGACGCGGACGCCGTTCCTGTGGGTGCTGCTCGGCATTCTGGGCGGACTGGAGGCATGGGGGCTGATCGGCATCGTCCTCGGCCCGGCGCTGATGGCGGCACTGCTGCTGCTGTGGCGCGAATGGACGGGTGTGCAGGAAGGTCCGCTCAATGAGCATTCCCTGACGCAGCCGGAGGAGCCGCTTCGGCTGGATTAGCGCCGTTTTCCCTGCTATCGGCGCGGCATGATCGAGCCGCCCGAAATCGTCATCACCCAGTCCCGCCGCGTGTTCTGCGACGGCGCGACCAACATTCGCGCCGGCGCCGTGCTCGGCCACCCGCGCGTCTGGCTCGAGATCGACCACAAGGGCTATGCCGAGTGCGGCTACTGCGATCGGCGCTTCGTGCTAAAGGGCGATCCCCACGCACGCGAGGAGAACGAGTTGATGCCGGGCGATCTCCCGCCCGAAGGCAACCACGCGGGCTGACGCGGATCGCCTTCTATCGAAGCTGGCGCTTTGACGCTGCCGGCTTATATCTCCAGCATGACCCTGGTTTCCGATCCCCGTTCGCACCTTTACCGCCCCGGCCAGCTTTCGCCCGAGGAGGCGCGGGCGCTCGCGCGGGAGACGCTGGCGCGCTGCGACGACGGCGAGCTGTTCCTGCAATACAGCGCCAGCGAAAGCTTCGGCTTCGACGACGGGCGATTGAAAACAGCCGACTATTCGCGCGATTCGGGTTTCGGCCTGCGCGGTGTTGCGGGCGAGATGACCGGCTTTGCCCATGCCAACGAGATTTCCGCCGCCGCCATCCGCCGCGCCGGTGAGACGCTGACCCTGCTCGACCCGGCAGCCGGCGCTCGCGCCGGGGCGCCGCGCCACAACAACCGGCACCTTTATACCGACGCCTCGCCGCTCGACGCGGTCCCGTTCGAGGCCAAGGTCAAGCTGCTCGAAACGATCGACGCCGCCGCCCGTGCCCGCGATCCCCGCGTCAGCCAGGTCAGCGCCAGCCTTTCGGCCAGCTGGTCGGTGATCGAGATCGTTCGCGCCGACGGCTTCGTCGCCACCGACATCCGCCCGCTGGTGCGCCTCAACGTCGGCATCGTCGCCGAGAGCAACGGCCGGCGTGAGACCGGCAGCTTCGGCATGGGCGGCCGTTGGTTGTACGATAGACTGTTCGAGCCCGAGAGCTGGAACCGCGCGATCGACACCGCGCTCGCGCAGGCGCTGGTCAATCTCGACAGCGTCGACGCGCCGGCTGGCGAGATGACGGTGCTGCTCGGCCCCGGCTGGCCCGGCGTACTGCTGCACGAGGCGGTCGGGCACGGGCTTGAGGGGGATTTCAACCGCAAGGGCACCAGCGCCTTCACCGGCCGCATCGGCGAGCGGGTCGGCGCGCCCGGGGTGACCGTGGTCGATGACGGCTCGATCGCCGAACGCCGTGGCTCGCTGTCGATCGACGACGAGGGCACGCCGACTCAGGAAACGGTGCTGATCGAGGACGGCATCCTCAAGGGATACATGCAGGACCGGCTAAATGCGCGGTTGATGGGCGTGGCGCCTACCGGCAACGGCCGCCGCCAGGATTATGCCCATGCGCCGATGCCGCGGATGACCAACACCTTCATGAAGGCCGGCAACGACGATCCGGCCGAGCTGCTCAGCCGGGTCAAGCGGGGCATCTTCGCCAAGAGCTTCGGCGGCGGCCAGGTCGATATCGTTTCGGGCAAGTTCGTGTTCTCCTGCACCGAGGCCTACCGGATCGAGGACGGCCGCATCGGCGCGCCGATCAAGGGGGCGACGCTGATCGGTGACGGGCCGAGCGTGCTCACCCGCGTCACCGGCATCGGCAACGACCTCGAGCTGGACGAGGGCGTCGGCATGTGCGGCAAGGCGGGGCAGGGGGTGCCGGCCGGAGTAGGCCAGCCGACGCTGCTGATCGAAGGGCTGACGGTGGGCGGCACCGCCTGACGCGCGTCAGCCTCCGTTCACCCGCGTCTGCTACGGTGCTCGATCGACATCGAAGGATCTCGACATGCGCATGATCGCTAGTGCCGTCGTCGTCGCAGCGGGGCTGCTTGCGGCTCCGGCCTTGCAGGCGCGCCCGCGATTGACCCCCGATCAACAGCTTGACCGGATGCTCGCCGGCCGCGAGGCCGGCACGCCGGTGGATTGCATCTCGCTGCTCGATACGCAGGACACGACGGTGATCGACAAGACCGCGATCGTCTATGGCCGCGGCCGCACGATCTGGGTCAACCGGCCAGGCAACGCACGCTCGCTCGATTCGGACGACATCCTCGTCACCAGGCTGCACACAAGCCAGCTCTGCAGCCTCGACATCGTCCATCTGCGCGACCGCTCCGCGAATTTCAACACCGGCTTCGTCAACCTCAACCAGTTCGTGCCGTACCGCCGGGTGGCGTTACGCAACTGACCCGGCCGACGGCGAGGCGCGGTCACCCGTGACTTGGGGGGAACGAGGCCAGCCGCCCGGGTGCTGCTCGCGCTCGCCTATGCCGTCGCCGGTATTCTCCACCTCACCGCGCCGCATCCCTTCGTTGACATCGTCCCAGGCTGGGTGCCGGCTCCGGCCACGGTGGTGGCGTTGACCGGCATTGCCGAGCTGGCGGGTGCGGCGGGGCTGTTGCAACCGCTCTATCCGGCTTGCCGGCGCGCCGCCGGTGTAGGACTGGCCGCTTACGCGCTGTGCGTCTGGCCGGCAAACCTCCAGCACATGATACTCGACATGGCGAGACCGGATCACGGGCTCGGCTTGTGGTATCATGTGCCTCGCCTGGCCGCCCAGCCATTGCTGATCTGGCTGGCGCTGTGGGTGGGCGAGGCCATGGACTGGCCGTTCGGCGGACGCGCTCCCCGATAGCGTTGCGGCTTGTTCGCCGTCCGCCTGCCGCGCTTACCTATGCGGCGCAGGGGCCGGCCGCGGCGCAGCTGCGAGAGCACTTTCAGAATGAGCGGGCGTGTGGGACGGTGTCGATTTCGTCCAAGCGTAAACGCTCTACGTTGGCTTGGCGCCTTGCCGCTGCCGAGCAGGCTTCTCGGCATAGGTGGGATTGATCTTCACCTGTGCTTTGCCGGCTGAAACGATGGCGTTGACTGCCGCGCGCACCTTTTCCCCCCGCTGCCGCGTCGTCAGCAGTGTACGGGCGATTTGCTGGGCAGCGGTGCCACCGATCGGCGCCACACGGCTGTCGGTGACTTCGGACAATTCGAGCCCGTTGCCGCGCGGCGTGATGAAGACTTGCCCAACTGTCAGCGCGCCGATCTGCGCCGCAGCACTGGGTTCGATGTCGATGGTATCGAGCACCTTCGCCCCGCGGCCATATTGGACCCGGTCCTGCACCAATACATCCTCGAACGCAGCCATGGACTCAAGCGGCTTCAGGCGCTTCAAAAGGTCTGGCGAGGCGTCACCGACGACAAACTGATTGACCGTGACCAGACGGCGCTGCGCGAACATCGTCGGATGCGTGTTGATGAACCCGGCGACGTCTTGATCGGGCACGGGCACGAGCGGGCCAGCAAGCTCGGCGCCGACAATCTCGACGATGGCAAACTCCTCGGCGCGCTTCAACAGCATCGACCCCATCGGCGTCTTGTCGAGTTTGCGCTTTCGGGCCTCGGCGGCCAGCAGCTTGCGATTGATCAGTCCCTGGAGCGCCGCGTCGCTGGCCGCCGCGTCGGCGGGCGCATTGGCGGTTTCCTGCCGCAGCTGCGCGCTGGTGATCTCTTCGCCATCGACGGTTGCGAGCACCTGGTCGGCTGCCCCGGTCGCGGCCCCGGCCGCCGCCAGCGCGATGACCGATGCCAGCGGAAGCAGCATCCGGAACAGTTTCATTGGATTCCCTCCGACCCTTGACCGCCGCCCCGGCGAACCACCCATTTCATCGGCCGAGCAACGTCAGCCGGCCCGCCTTTGGCAACGCCGTCGCCAGCTCCCGCAGGAACTCGCTGACCTCTCGTTCCATCGATTGGTCACCGGTCCGCACTGCCGAGGCCCTGATCAGCGCGCCGTCGGAGACGTAGCCCAAAAGCGCTGCGCGGAAACGGTCCCAGTTCTGCTCGCGCGAACTTCGCGGCAGGCTTCTGCCCAACCGCGTCCAGTAGACGATGTCCTCGATCCGGTTGCCCGCCTGGGCGGTCAGCGCGACCGCTGGGATCGAACCGGCCGCGTTCCCCAGTTCGACAGGGACGTGACGGGTGATCTCGAAGCCTATTGCGGGATAGCAGGTTTCCGGCCGATGGAGCTGAAGCAGATCATTCTGCGTCGAGCCATAGGCGACAAGCAGCATGATCCTGATCGAGGGATCGGCCAGGGAACGATACCCTCGCGCGAGCTGATCGCCGTATAGCCGCGACGCCAGGCTTCCCTCCGTGCGGGGCAGCACGATATCATCGCTGTCCGCGGGCTCGAAGCCGGGTATCCGGCGCGGCACAAGCTCTTCGAGGGTGGCGCCCTCGGGCTTGAGCGTCAGGATGCGGCGCGGCCGCAACAGCTCGGCGGTGCCGAGCGCTCCGACGCTGCCGAGGCCGGCCAACACGTCGCGGCGGTCAAGCATGGGCAAGCCGCCGCGATCCGGAGAGCAGCTTATCGATGCCGAACACCAGCCCCAAGGCCACCGCGAACAGCACGATCCCGGTGGTGCCGTGCATGACCCCCTGGGCGACGGAGTCTCCGAAGTGATAGGTGAGCAGCATCAGCACCACCACCCTGAGTATGTTCGCCACGATCGCGATCGGAACGACGAAGGCGAGCAGCAGCAAGGCATATCGCCACGATTCGCGGTGAAGCAGATAGATATAGAACAGCGAGATCGCGATCAGGCCGATCAGCGAATTGAGGCCGGCGCAGGCGTCCTCGACGAGCAACTGGTATTGCGCGATGTATAGCGATACGCCTTGGCGCGCGATCGGATAGCCGGCGGCATCCATCAATCCCGCCGAGGCCCAGCTCACCAGCGTCTGCAACGGCGCGGTGATCGGATGGATCAGCCAGCCAGGAAGCGGAATGGCGAAGGCAAGATAGAACAGCGGGAAGGCCTGGCGGCGGATCTCCGCGAAACCGAATAGCCGGTAAATGCAGCAGATGAACATCGCGTAGAGACCGAGCGCCTCGATGATGAGAAACCCGTAAGCGCGTCCAAAGATATAGCCGAGCCAGGCTGCGACAACACCGAAGCCGAAAAGTTTCCAGCTGGGGGCCATCGGACGGGCCTGGGACAGTCGCATGCCATTGTGGACGAGCAGCCAGCAACCGGTCGCGAGGACAATCGGGCCATGGGAACCGGCCTCGGTCGACCACGACTCCCGACCCATGCCGATCAGCGTCGGGATGGCCATGACCAGCAGCCCACCAGCCAGCGGCGCCCAGAATGGGAGGCTCGATGGCAGTTTGGCCACGGTCCGCAGGCCCGCCTCGCGGGTGCCGATCAGCGCCACAGCGAAGAGCCGCTGGGTGCCGGCGCGGCTCTGCCAGGCATGTGGCGCCGGCCGTCGGCAATGATTTTCGCCATGGCGGCCCGCACGTTTTCGGAGCGGGCGCGCAGCATCACCTGCAGCGCTGCGTTGCGCGCATCGTCGTTGTCGACCGGAGCCGAACGGATTGCAGTCAGCTTCACGACCTGGACGGCGCCCGTTCCGGTCGGAAGCACGAGGATGCCCCCCGGACCCATTTTGGTGATCTTGCTGACAATCTCGGGATCAAGGCTCAGGCTGTCGAGAAGCGCGGCCGAACGCACAAAGGGTATGTTGCCGGCGGTCAGCAACGCTTCCACATCGGGCAGCGTCTGCCGGGCCTTGATGCTCTCCAGCAGCCCGGCAGTGGCGTTGGAAACGATCAGCCGATCGACCGAGATCAACTGGCGTTGGGTGAAGCGCTCAGGGTGCTGGGTGACGTAGCGATCGACCTCCATCTCGGTGGGCGCGGATCCCGCTTTGCTGTCGAGATCGGACTGAAGCAATTGCACAAGCGCCAGTTCCCGGGCGCGGGAGCGAGCTGCGTTCGCTTTGGGCGTGTCGTCAAGCTTGCGCCGTTCGGCCTCCTTGACCAGCAGCTTGCGGGTGATCAGCCGTTGCAGCGCGGCCTGCTGAGCGGAGCCGGGCTGCCCGCCGCCGCTCTGCCCCATTTCAAGTTGCAGTTCGGCAGAGGTGATCTCCTCGCCATCGACGGTGGCGACGACCTGCCCGCTCGGCTCGCCATTGTTGCAGGCGAACAGCAGCAGCAGAGGTAGGAGGACTATAGACCTGGGTGCTGAATTTCTTATCATCGTGGGAGCCTCCCCCGGCAAGCCTTTCCGCAGCTAGCGCCAGGATCAACAATTCGCAACGGCTTTGCGACTATTGCTGTCCGGGCGGTGCGGATGAACTGCGATTCCGTTGAATTTCAGGCCTGGCGGCATTGAAGGCCATGACGCCATCATGCCAGTCGTCCAGTATCGCGTCGTCACGACTGGCAAGAGGAATGGAGCATTAGCCGCCCCGGTCGAGAAAGAGGTTCACCGCTGGGCCGTTCCAGCTGCCACCTACCCCCTGCGGTACGATTTAAGCGGCGAGCACCCGAAGCGGAGAGCAATGGCCCTGGGTGATTGCCGTTAGCAAGACCCGAATAAGGAGCGATTAAACCCCACGGCGCCGATGCCGCCATCCCCACGGGCACAGGGGGCAAAAAGCGACAGGGCGGAATTTCTTCCGCCCTGTCCACGTCAGCGATAAACAACAAACGTTTGCGCCGCCACCGAAGCTGCCAGCGGTGTTCCGCGAAAACTTGGTTCGCGGAACGGGGAACGAGGCTCAGCTGTACGAAAGGCGGTATTGCGCGTTGCCACGGACGGCGGCGCGCTGGCCGCGCATCGCGAAGCCGATGGCGCCCACGCCGAGGATCATCAGCGCCCAAGATGCGGGCTCCGGAACATTGGCGGTGAAAGCCAGAGTACCGGCGTAGGATCCCTTGAGGCCGTTCGTACCCAACACATGCAACGTGTATGTGCCCGGGAGAATGGAGAAACCAGTCGGACCGCCAAGGTCACCAGTTTCCGTAACGCCCGGACCCGAGAGGGTGAATGCAAACGGACCGTTCGGGCCGGACACAAAGGCCGAGGTGAAATTAATATTGGTCGCCGCGGACACGGCCTTGGTGGTCAGCGAACCAACCAGCAAGCCCGCCTGAGTTATCGTGAAGGGGGTGAAGGTGTCGTTGAACGACCCCGCTACCGGCGAATTCCCGAAATAGGCGGAAAAGTCAGGTGACGCAGCCGTATACGAGATGGTCGGCGCGGCATAGGCCGTTGAACCAACCGACAGCACGGCGGCCGCTGCGAGCGAAGCGAGTAATTTCATTTTCATATTCCGTGCCCCTAAACTGCCGACCGAATCGTGGAGAGTCCATCCCGGCTCACCGCATCCTATGCCAGCAAACGACGACCTTGAAAAGCGGATAAACCTTCGTCAGCGTGGATTTCCTCGGTATCAAATCAGCACATGATATCAGCGTCGATTTCCTCGGTATCAAATCAGCACATAATATACGTACGCAATGACCAGGACCAAGCCGGCCACCGCAATGTAGGGATGGTCATGGTTGCCCAGATAATTGACTGCAGCGCATCCAATTGCTGGTGGTAGATAGTGCCAACTCTTGTCGCCAGGTTCTTCCATGGACGAGCGCTGAAGATAAAGTACAGCCAGGCCGCCAAAGGTGATCACTGTAAGCCAGTCAAAGATCGTTTCCATTTCAATCGGTGTCCTTGCGCTGTTGTCCATTGACGCGACTGCCATGAACGCCCGCAGCGGCCCAGATCAACAATGACGGCTCAAGTAGATCAGAAAGCCCCCGATCGCATGGAAGATTCTCCCATTTTGAGACGGTTCGAACGTAAATGATCCTACCCTGCCAGTGTCAGAATTCCCGCGCTGATCTGGGCGCGGGTTCTGGCACTGCATGCTTTGGCAATGCGGCCACGAGGCATGGAACTCCGACGCCGCCGCGCGGTGTCGCGAATCGGGAGGCGCCGGGCTCGAGGATCAGCGCGAATAGAACTCGACGACGAGGTTGGGTTCCATGCGCACCGGATAGGGCACTTCGTCGAGGCTCGGCACCCGCACGAAGGTGATTTTGTCGGCGCCGTCAGGGGCGATGTATTCGGGGACCTCGCGCTCGGGCAGCGAAAGCGCTTCCATCACCAGCGCCATCTCCTGGGCTTTGTTGCCAAGGCTGATGATTTCGCCCGGGAAGACCCGGCGAGAGGCGATGTTGCACTTGACGCCGTTGACGCGGACATGGCCGTGGCTGACAAGCTGGCGCGCGGCAAAGATCGTCGCCGCGAACTTGGCACGATAGACGACCATGTCGAGCCGCTGTTCGAGCAGCCCGATCAGCTTCTGCCCGGTGTCGCCCTTCATCCGCGACGCCTCCTGGTAGGTGCGCTTGAATTGCTTCTCGGTGACGTCGCCGTAATAGCCCTTGAGCTTCTGTTTGGCGCGCAGCTGGATGCCGTAATCGGACACCTTGCTCTTGCGGCGCTGACCGTGCTGGCCGGGCCCGTAGCTGCGGCGATTGACCGAGCTTTTGGGACGGCCCCAGATGTTTTCGCCCATGCGGCGGTCGAGTTTGTGTTTGGCGCTCTTGCGCTTGGACATGATCGTATTTTCCGAATCTGCTGGCATCGCCCCTGTGGCGGTGCTTCAACCGGGTCGCACCGACGGAGCGAAATCTCCGCCGCGGCCGCCGCTTCACCGGAGTGCGGGGCCAATCGGAATATCCCGCGTGGGGGCGGGTCCGAAGTGAAGGCGCGCGCTTAGCCGCACCCGGCGGCAAGGTCAAGGCGCGGCTGGCGCTCTCCTAAAGCGCCACCGCCTCATCGCCCGCCGTTGGCGCGCGCGGGCTCGTCGGTCCGACCGCCACGCGCCGCCGCTTGTTCCAGTCGAGCACGGGCTTTTCGACCAGGTGCCATGACAGCGCGGCCAGAGGCAGCGTGGCGAGCGCGTTGGCCACGGCCAGCGTCCAGTGGCTTTGAAACGAATGCATTCCCCCCACCAGCAGCATTACCGGGTAGGCGTAGATATACATGCCGTAGCTATAATCGGGCCAGCGCCCGGCAACCGCGCCGTTGCGCGCCGTCAGGAAGCCGCCGCAAAGGACTACGTAGCCGATGAAGACGGTGCCGATATGCAGCTGCAGACCAAGTTGCGCCTCGGCGATGGTAATGCCTAGCAGTAGCAGCGCCATCCACCAGTTCAGAGGGATGCGCTCGCGCAGCAGATAGGCGGCCATGCCCAGGGCGAAGGCGGTCCACAGCCGATCCAATCGGAAAAAATAGAAATAGAGGCCATTGGGCTCATGACGCCCGAAAGGGGTCAGGTGCCAGATCACGGCGAAGGCAAATGTGGCGGGCAGGACAAGGCGAGCCATCGGCTTGGGTCGCGCAAGGCCGAGCAAACCCAACAACGCGAGCCCTTCGTAGCAGCGCACCTCCCAGGGGATCGTCCAGAGCGATCCGTTCACATTGCACGGAAGACCGTCGCATTGCACACCGGCCAGATTGTAGGCAGCCGAGTGCAGCGACACGTTCACGCCGAGAAAGCGCAGTGCGCCCGCGACGTAGGCGCCGACAGGAGCGCTCGAAAAAAAGAACCCCCCGGCGATCGTCAGCACAGTCGCCATGGCGAGAGCCGGCCAGAGCCTGAAGAACCGCGCCTTGACGAAGGAGACGACGTCGTTGCGCCGGATCAGGCTGCCATAGACCAGAAAGCCGCTAAGGAAGAAGAACCCGTCCACGGCGAAGTGGGAGATCGGCTGGCCGAGCAGCGGGGTGAACTCGTCGTAATCGTCCGTCCCATGCACCAGCCTGTAGCAGTGGGTAAAGATCACCGCGGACGCCAGCACAAGGCGAACGACGACGAGGTTGTTCTTGTTCGCTTTAAGGTAGCAATCGTCGATCATCATGCCACCAGCCAACTCGCGTTACCCGTGAAAAACTTTGTTAAATCAGCACGATTCGCCACCATGCCGGTTGGCGGCATATTCGCATCCGCAACATAACTCAATCGCCACTATGCGCGGATCATACGTCCGTCGCGACCCGTGCCCGCTCCGACTGCCCGGCACGTCGTCGCGATGCCGCCGGGGTGCTCGCCCAGCTCTCGTCCGGACCACGTCGATCAGAAGTCGTTGTAGACGGCGCCGATCACCTGCGCGGAGTCGCTGGCAAGCTCACTGACCAGGGTGTTGACATCTTCAATGAAGGTTACATCCTTGCGGGCGACGACCAGCGCATAGCGCATTACCGAAGCGACCCGCCGCGCGTCCGCGAAGCGGTTCGACGGCGGGGTGGTGGCGATGGTGAAATCGAACTCGCGCATGCACAGATCGACGATCCGCGCGAACTTGGGGTTGCCGAGCAGCTCCAGCGAATTCTCCCGCGGGCCGCCGGCGTAGATCAGCGACAGGTTCGGCAGCACGTTCTGGATGGCAAAGCCGATCGGCACGTCCGGCTGCTCGATAGCGTCTGCCAGACCTGCGACCGCGGACGAGGGCTGGATATACTGCCCCAGTTCCGGAGCGCGGATATTGGTGTCGATCAGCAGCGTCCGCACCCCCGATTCGGCCATCGAGATCGCGAGGTTGACGGCGAGGAACTCACCGGCCGATCCCTCGGTGTCGCAGACGGCGAGGCCGCGTCGTCCGTCCTGAATGTGGCGCGCGACGAGGTGCGTGCGCAACGCGTGGATCGATTCGGCGGTCGGGCTCTGCGGCAGCGACTTGACGATCACTTCGCGGCTGAGCGCGAAGCTGACGGGTTCGGCCGATGACGGCCTGGGTGCGGACGCGAGCGGGGCTGGCGGCGTTTCCATGATGCTTTGTTCCTGCATTGAAGCATTCCTCAGTCGGACGCGGGTCCGGTGTCAAGACGCTCGGGCGAGACCTTCTCGCGCCAGAGATAGAGATGATGCCGGGGCTTGCTTGCCAACGACCAGGCGTTGCAATCCCAAGCGCACCCCAAGCAGCCCTCTCCGCTTTGCTCGTCGCCAGTTTTGGCGATCAGAAAAACCGCTCCCCCACCACGATGGTGTCGCCGGGCTGAACGGTTGTGTTCAGCTTCACGCGTTTGGTCACCTGCTCGCCGCGATAGAGCTTGACCTTCTTGCTCGACCCCAGCGACGTGATGCCGCCAGCGCGGGCAAGCGCCTGCCGTATGGTCATCCCCTCATCCACGGGGAAGCCGCCGGGCGAGCCGATCTGGCCGTAAATGTAGAACACCTTCGCTGGCGCCACGAGCACCTTCGAGCCCGCCACGACGATCGGGTCGGGGGCCTTGTTGGTGGCGATCGCGCGCATCGAATATTCGCGCGTCTCCCCTGTGGGCGAGGTCACGGTCACATCGTCCGAACCTGGGCGCACGCCGCCGGCGCGGGCGAGAACCTCGGTCAGGCGGTATTCGCGGTCGAGCATCAGCAGGCCGGACTGGCCGACGTCGCCCAGCATCACCGCGTATTGGCTGGACGCGGTGATCAGCGTGACAATCACGTCCGGCTTGAGGAAAAAGCCCCCGGACGTCAGTCGCCGCTGGATCTCGGCGCGCAGCTGCGGCACCGTCAGGCTCGCGGCGGGGACCAAGCCGATCAGCGGCAGCGCGACGGTGCCGTCTTCCTGCACCTGCACCTGCGTCTTGTAGTCGGCGCGTCCGGCCACTTCGACGCCGATGATGTCGCGCTGGCCGAGAATGTAGCTCTGCATGTTGGTGCTCGCGTCAGCGGGCGGGCCGCCGACCTGTGCCGCCGCGATCCCCGGCATTCCCGCCGAGGCCAGTAGCATCGCCGTCACTCCGGCGGTTATCATACGCATCTGTTTCATCTGATTTCCCCTAAGAGAAGTGTCATAGGCTGAGGCTGGCACCGATCGAGAAGCGCATGCCGCTGAAGTTGAAGAACGGATCGTTCGCCCGGCGACTCTCGCGGACCACGTCGGCGTTGAGGTTCAGCCGCCGCCCCAGCCGGTGACGGGCGCTCATCCCGTAAGTGCGTATCGTGTCGCTGATCAGCGGATGGATCGGGTTATAGGAGCTGGCGATATATTTGCGACCGGCGTTCTGGACGTTCAACGCGACGCTTGTCTTCGCACCGACCGCGGCGGTGACCGAGGCCCCCCATGCCGTCAGGATCTGGTAATCGGCCGCTGCCGTCAGCGAACCCGAAGTGGCGCGGGAAAACGATGCGTCGAAGACGAAGCGCCCGCCCGGGATGAAGGTGGCGTTCGCCTGGCCGCTGAGGCCGTTGAATGATCGGCCGCCCCCGCCGTTGTTGACCGAGGTGTAATTCAGCTGGACGCGCGCCTTCAAATGCCGGGCTGCGGCGCGCTGGAAATAGACGCCCACGCTCCTCGACTGGAAGCTTTTCGCCAGAAAGGTGCTACCGGAACGGTTCGGGTATTTCGTGTCGTCCATGCTCGCCAGCACACCGACCTCGACGAAGGAGGGCTGGCCGAGGACCAGCCCGCCGCCGTAGGTAATCGTGTTGTAGTTCGCGAACGCGCGCCGCGCGTCCGAGTTGCTTGCGTCGGCATAGTTCGCGCTCACGAAGGGCCTGAGCCCGCCGACGCTTCCGCAAGACACCGATCCATTAAGCCCCGTCCTGGTCTCGACGTTCGAGACGGAAACGGGCTGGCCGGTCACGAAGCCGATGTTGCCGAGCTGTATGGTGCCGCGTTGGTAGGCACTTCCCAACGACACGGCGCAGGGCTGGAAGTTGCGCTGATAGCCGGCGTGAAGGCTGATGTTCTCGCGGTTGCGCTTGGTGTTGCGGACATTGAAGTCGTAACCAATATTTCCGTTCAGGGAAAAGGAGTTGGGTCCGCTAGGTAAGACAATGTCGAGGTTCACCGCCAGCGGGATGCGGATGTCGCTCCGGCTCAGATTGAGGGCAGCGGCACGCGCTGCATTCGACCGGCTTGCGTTGGTGTCGTAGATCACGGAGCTGCCCAGTTGGATATCGACGCGGCGCGGCTTATTCGCTGGGCGCTGCGGCACCGCCACGCCCTGCTGCGGGATGTTCGTTCCAGCGATTGTGCTCTGTGCCGCGGCGCTCCACGGGGCAAGCGTCGTCTGGGAATCGAACGCGCCCGACTGGTTGAGCGACCCCGACTGGTTGAGCGAGGCTGGCGAAGCCGGCGGGGCCGGCGTCTGAGCCCGGGCCTGGGCAGCGACGACCACGCCGGCAAACCCAGTCGCCACAGCAACCAGCATCGCCGCCGAAGAGGCCATTCCCCCTGCCAGTCGCAAATTTTGCCTCCTTCGAACCCTAAGCTCGCGCTATCGCAACGAACGCCGCTGATCAAGCATCAAAGAATTCGTTTCGGCAAAACGAGGCTTTTGGAACAGCGACCGTGCCATATCGGCACCATATTTCACGCAATGCGAGAAAAAGGCTCGCGGTCCGCAACAAATGACCGTTTTCAAGTGCGATGAAGCCGGTTACATACCCCCGAACGCCGGAGGTCGGAGTATGACCCCCGGACGCCCAGACCGGCGGACGAGCGCTTGCCTTTATCGCAGGGAAGCGGGTATCATCCGGTCGGTTCGGCGCGCGCGCCGCGAGCAACAGGTCTGATCGCATGAACTTAGTGCAGTTTTTCCGCATCCTTTGGGCACGTCGATGGATCATCATCGTCTCGACGGTGTCCTGCTTCCTCGCCGGGGTGCTCGCCCTGCTGCTCCTGCCCAAGTATTACACTGCCTCGGCACGCGTGCTGCTCAATGTGACCTCCGCCGATCCAACCGCGCCTTCCGACGCGACCGGCTACTTCGCCAAGAACTACTTTCCGAGCCAGACCAAGGTAATCGAGGATTATGGCGTCGCGCGACGCACCGCTCAGAACCTGGGCTGGGATAAATCGCCGGAGGTGCGCGCGCAATACGCGGAGTATCAGGCGAATGCCGGCAGCCGGGCGCTCGATTTCGATCACTGGTTGGCCAGCCGGATCTCGGGCAACGTCAATGCCGGCAATATGCAGGGCACCAGCATTATGGATATCAGCTACACTGCGGGTGATCCTGATGAGGCGGCGCGCATGGCCAATGCTGTTCGCCAGGGCTATATCGACGAGGATCTCGCGTCGAAGCGCGCCGGCGCCAACAATGCGGCGGCTTGGTTCGAGCGGCAGATGCGCGACGTCAGCCGCCAGCGGGAAGTGGCCGAGCAGCGCCTCGTTGCCTTCGAGCGCGCCAATGGGATCACGATGCTCAGCGACACCAGCGATGCGGCGTCCACCCATCTCCAGGTGCTGACCAATCAGGCGCCGAATTTCGGCTCGACCGTGGTGGGTGGTGGCGGTGGCAATCCGAACGGCGCGCAGCTCGCGGCGCTGGATGCCAAAATCGCAACCGAGTCCGCCGCACTAGGTCCGAATCACCCGACTATCCGCGATCTCAAGCAGCAGCGCGCCGCAATCGCCTCGAGCGCCTCGGGCGTAGTGCCGGCCCGGGTGATCAACGGTCCTTCGCTCTCGGCCGCCGTTTCCGCCGCGCGTAACAAGGTTCTCGCCGAGCGCGACAAGGTCGAGGAGGCGAAGCGCCTGGCATCGGACGTCACCGTGCTCCGTGATCAATATACCAAGATGGCGGTGACCGCCGCCGACCTGCGGCAGCAGGCGCTGCGGACCGAGTCGACAATGGTGCCGATGGAAAGCGCGGTTCCGCCGAACTCTCCGCAATTTCCCAAGCGGACGCTGGTCCTTTTCGGGTCGCTGGCTCTGGGCCTGGGCCTTGGACTGTTCGTTGCGCTGATCGTCGAACTCATGCGCCGCAGGGTTCGCGGGGTGGAAGATCTATCGGCCACCGAAGTGCCGATCATCGGCGTGATCAACGCTCCTCCGAAGGGGCTCCTCGCACTCGCATAGGTGATCGCCCGGAGCGGCCACTCCGGGTTCGCCGCCTCGACTCGGCACGGCCGGTCAGAGCACGCGCCGTCGGCGGCGGCGCTGCATCAGAGCTGGCAGGGGCGTGAAAGCGGCGCGGCGAGCCTTGCACCGAAGCAAGGTTTGCCAAACCATATCGACCCAGTCGCGCCCGGCTGCGCTGCCGCGATCACCTGCGGCAAGTTGGCCTCGCCCGGCTGAGGGCCGCAGCGGGTTCGGGCGCTTCACCGCCGCTTCAGCAGCGGCCGCGGTCCGTGCTGAAGCGTGGCTGATCGACCTGGTTACCGCAGACTCGGGTGCGCTCGCCGGTGACCCTTATCCAGGTGTTGACCGGCCGGAACGGTGCGTTCAGCATTCGTGCGCCGGGGATCGTGCGCACGACGTTGTTCGATACCTCCGAATCGCGGGCATCGACGATTGCGATGCCGTTGAACGCCGAGAGGTTGAGAACATTGTTGCGAACGATCATCCGGTCGTAACCGCCCTGACCGGGATTGCCGAAGAAAATCCCCTGCATATAGCCTTCGGCGTGATTGCCGATGATGGTGACGTCGCTTGTCGGCGGACGTCCGACAATCGACCAGCCCTGGATGCAATCGGGATGATCGCCGTCACGGAGAAGCTTGCCGCCCGGATCGTAGCTCGCCGGAATCGGGTTGAAGTTGCGGCACGCGTTGCCGACGATCCTGACGCGTTGCGAACCGGCGACGTTGACGCCATCGGAGCGTAGTCCGTCGAACTGGTTGTTTTCGATGGAGACATCCTGGCTGCGGACGACGCTGATGCCGACGCGCGAACCGGCAAGCCGCATCCGGGCAAAGGATATATGGCGAGACGAATCGACGAGCACCGCGAAGGTTTGCATCCTGTCGCCCACCACCGCGCCGCCGTTGATCGCAACTCCATCCACGCCGCGTATGATTAACGCGGTGAATTGAGCTTGCGAGGCGTCGATGCTGACCGGCTGCCTGAACACCTTCCTTGGAAAATCCACCTCGCCGTATTGGCCGGGCGCCAGGACAATCGTCTCGCCTCCGCTCGCCGCCGCCAGCACGCGATCGAGGTTGTTGGGATCGGCTCGCCGGGTGGCGGGCGCGGCCAAGCCGTCGCAGCCTGCGGCCGTTGCAAGCACGAGCGCCAGGGCCATTCCCAGACCGGTGGTGCGGGCATTCACTGGCGTTCTCCTTCAGGCAAGTTCGCGGGGCGCCGGGCGCTGCTTGCGGCTATGCCGGATATGAGATTTCCACTTTCGACACAATGAATGGTGCTCTCTGCGCAATGACGGCGGCAGCGGGGAGCCACGCAAGGCGCCAGACGTTACCACGGCGGTTCGGCCGCGAGAATTGCGCGCCTTTTCAGCGGCGCGGTTGTCATGATCGCGCCGCTGTGTTAGCAGCCGCAGCATTGCCGGAGTATAGCGTGTGAGCGAAGTTACCCTCGAGCGTATCCAGGAAATCATGGCCGATACCTTCGATCTGGATGAGCTCGCCATCACTCGCGAAACAACCGCGGAAGATGTCGAGGAATGGGACAGCCTCAGCCACATCCGCTTGATCGTCGCGATTGAGCGCGCGTTCAAGATCAAGTTCACAAACGCCGAGATCGAGAGCCTCGGGAACGTTGGCGAACTTATCGATACAGTAGAAGCCAAGGTCTGACACCGGCAGCCATAGCGCCCTTGCTCCGAACATGCTTTCCGATCTAGCCTGGCTGCCGCCCGAACCGCGCGACTTTCGTCAGACCTTGGCATCGCTCCGAGCGGAAGTCGCAGGCCCGGCCGATGCGCGCGAGCGTCTGATCCGGCTGGCCACGCACAGGCTCGATGACGGCAAGCTCGGCAAGCTGGCGCGCGTGGCCTCCGGCATCGGCGACGACGCCGCGCCGCTCACCCGGGTCCGGCTGGGGCTGATCGGCGACGGCACGCTGTCGTTGCTTTCGCCCGCGATCACCGGCTCGGGGCTTCGCCATGGCCTGCTGATCGAGGTGGTTGAGGGCAGCTACGGCAGCGCCGTTCAGGAGGCCGCCGACCGCGCCAGCGTGTTGCACTCCGCCGGTCTCGACATGGCGCTGGTCGCGCTCGATTATCGTCTCGCCGGCTTCGAGGGGGCGGCAATTGGCGAGGACCCACCCGAAACCCGGGTGGCGGCGGCGTTCCAGCGCATCCGCATGATCGTCGAGGGTCTGCGCCCTGGCGTCAAGGGGCCGGTGCTGGTTCAAACCCTGCCCGCGCCGGTCGAAGCGTTGTTTGGCAGCTTCGATCGCCTGGCGGAAGGTTCGGTGTTCGCCATGGTTGAGGCGTTGAACCGGCGGCTGGTGCAATGGGCGCGCGAGGGCGCGATAGTGCTCGTCGACATCGCTCGCCTGGCCGGGTCGATCGGCCTCGAGAACTGGGACGATCCGCGCCACTGGCACGCCTCCAAGCTCGCCTTCTCACCGCATTATATCCCGGCCTATGCCGATGTCGTCGCGCGCACGATCGGCGCGGTGAAGGGCAAGGCCAAAAAGGCGCTGGTGCTCGATCTCGACAACACGCTGTGGGGCGGGGTGATCGGCGACGACGGCGTCGAGGGCATCGTGCTCGGCCAGGGCTCGGCGGCGGGTGAGGCTTTCCTCGCTATTCAGCGGCTGGCGCTCGATCTGCGCGGGCGCGGCGTGGTGCTGGCGGTATGCTCGAAGAACGAGGATGCGGCGGCGCGGCAGCCATTTCGCGAGCATGTCGAGATGCTGCTGCGCGAAAACCACATTGCCGTGTTCCAGGCGAACTGGACCGACAAGGCGAGCAATTTGCGCGCGATCGCGGAGACGCTGAACATCGGCGTCGATGCGCTGGTGTTTCTCGACGACAACCCCGCCGAGCGCGAGCAGGTGCGCCGCGAACTGCCCTCGGTCGGCGTGCCGGAACTGCCCGACGACCCGGCGCTTTACCCGCGCATGCTCGCCGCGGCCGGCTATTTCGACACGGTGGCTTTTTCGGATGAGGATCGCGCCCGCGCCGATCTCTACCAGTCGAACGCCGAGCGGGCGGAGTTGATGGCGTCCGCCTCCGACATGGACTCCTACCTTGCCTCGCTCGCCATGGCCTGCACGATCGGACCGGTCGATGCGCCAAGCCGGGCGCGGACCGCGCAGCTGATCAACAAGTCCAACCAGTATAATCTGACCACCCGCCGCTACACCGAAACCGAGGTCGCCGCCGCCGAGGCCGATCCGGCGCGGCATCTGGCGCAGGTCCGCCTCTCCGACCGGTTCGGCGACCACGGGCTGATCGCGGTGCTGATCGCCGACAAGCGCGGCGTCGAATGGGAGATCGACAGCTGGCTGATGAGCTGCCGCGTGCTCGGCCGCCGGGTCCAGGAGGCAACGCTCGCCCATCTCGCCGCCGCTGCCGCTGCGGCGGGCGCGGAACGGCTGATCGGGACGTATCTGCCCAGCGCCAAGAACGCGATGGTCGCCGATCACTACGCCAAGCTCGGCTTCACGCCCGACGGCGCGCTTGCCGGCGGCGGCACTCGCTGGGTGCTGGACATCGCCGGCTATCGTCCGCCGGTGCTGCCGATGCGCATCGACGACCAGACCCTTCCGGTTTCAAGAGAGGCCGCATGACCGAAGCGCCATACGACCGCTACCCATCGATCCGCGGTCTCGTGAACACGATCACCGAAGTCTGGCCCGAGCATCGCGGCTATCTCGACAAGAGCTTCGCGATGCGCACCGATGCGCTGCTCGACACCAGCGACCGCATGGCGGCGGTGGTGCTCGAACTCGCCGGAGACGATCCGCGCGGCACCGCCGAGGACTATCGCTGGCTGTGCGACCAGATCCGCGACGAGGAACTGAACTTCGCCCGCACCGACGCCTATCGCTACAGCACCTTCGCCGAGACCAACGCCAACGTCTATTCGAACGACACTTTCATGAAGCGCTACATGAACGGGCTGCTGTTCAGCCACGTGCTGTGGTTCATGCATGCGTCGAGTTTGCATTTTTTCGCGCAGCGTCTCGCCGCGCGGGTGCATCGCGGCGGCAAGGTGCTGGAAGTCGGCTCGGGCCACGGGCTGCTGCTGTTCCTGGCGCTGCGCGATCTCGGCATGGCCGAGGCGGTTGCGTGGGACCTCAGCCCCGTGTCGCTCGAACACACGAAGGCGGCGCTGGCGCGGCTTGGCGGCGGCAACGCGCGCTTCGAGGTGCAGGACATGCACCAGGCCGAAGCCACCGGCGAAACTTTTGACCTCGTGATCCTCAGCCATTTGCTCGAACACCTTGAAGAGCCTGCCGCGGCGCTGGCCAAGGTCAGGGGCCTGCTCGGCAAGGGCGGACGGCTGTTCGTCAACCTGCCGCTGAACGCGCCGATGCCCGATCACCTGCAGCTGCTGCGCAGCCCGGCCGAGGCGGAGGCACTGATCGTCGACGGGGGCTTCCGCGTGCTGGAGATCGCTTCGCACACGACCCAGGGGGTGCCGCTGGGCAAGGCGCTGAAGAACAAGGTCGCGGTCACCTGCTCGATCATCGCTGAACCGGCCTGAGCTTCCGCAACGATGCTGTTCAATTCCATCGTCTTTATCTTCGGCTTCCTGCCGGTCACCCTTGCGGGATATTGGCTGTTGGCGGCGACTGGACGGCATCGCCCGCGGCTGATCTGGCTCGCGGCGGCGAGCTTGTTCTTCTATGGCTATTGGGCGCCGCGCTACGTGCTGCTGCTGGTCGGGGCGATGGCGGTCAACTATGTCCTTGCGGCCGCGCTCCAGCGTAGCCCGCCGGACGCAGCGAGGCGACGGCGATATGTGCTGACGCTGGGGGTGCTGTTCAACGTCGGGCTGCTGTTCTACTTCAAATACTTCAACTTCTTTATCAACAATGTGAACGCGTTGACCGGCGAACACATCATGATCGCCCGGATCGCCCTGCCGCTGGCGATCTCGTTCTTCACCTTCCAGAAGATCGCGCTGCTGTTTGACATCTATCGCGGCAAGGTGACGCTGGGGCCGGTTACCGAATATGCGACCTTCGTGCTGTTCTTTCCCCAGCTGATCGCCGGGCCGATCGTCCATTATTCCGAGCTCGCCCCCCAGCTTGCGACCCGGCCCCGGCTCAACGACGCTACGCGCAACATTCTGATCGGGCTGGTGATCTTCGCCATCGGCCTGTTCAAGAAAACCGTGCTGGCGGACAGCGCCGCGCTCTATGCGACGCCGCTGTTCGATGCGGTGGGCGACGGCACTCGTCTCGACCTCGTCAGCGCCTGGCTTGGGGCGGCGTCCTACACGCTGCAGATCTACTTCGATTTCTCGGGTTATTCCGACATGGCGATCGGCCTTGCTCGCATGTTCGGCGTGCTGTTGCCGCTCAATTTCCACTCACCGCTGCGCTCGGGCAACATGGCCGAGTTGTGGCGGCGCTGGCACATGACGTTGAGCCGGTTCGTGATGAGCTACATCTTCCAGCCGATCTCGATGCCGCTGGCGCGATTCGCCGCCGAGCGGTTCCGCAGGCCGTGGGCGTTTCTGGCGGTATCGACGCTGGCGCCGACCTTCCTGTCGATGATCATCATCGGCGCGTGGCACGGCGCGGCGTGGAATTTCTTCATCTTCGGCGCGATGCACGGATCTTATGTCGCGGCCTATGAAGCGTGGAGCTTTTTCATGAAGAAGCGGCGCAAGAAGAAGCCGCAGGGCCGGGGCTCAATTGCTTTCGCCCACCTGCTGACGGTGCTGTGTTTCATCGCCGCGGTGGTGCCCTTCCGTGCCGCGAACGTCCATGTCACCGGCGAATTCTTCGCGGCGATGTTGGGCGTTAACGGCATCGTCGGGGGCTGGTCGGGAATGGTGCCACTCGGCGCCGGCGGGATGCTGACGGCGCTCGCGATCGGCTGGCTGATCGTGTTCTTCCTGCCCAATACCCAGCAATTCATGACGCGGGCGGAGCCGGCGCTCGAATGGTCGAAATGGGTGAAGGTCGGTCCGCCCCGGTTCTGGATACGCTGGCAGCCGACGCTGGGCTGGGCTATCGTCGCCGGCGCCTTCCTGTTCTTCGGCATTGCCTTCATCATGCGGGGTTCGCCGGTATTTCTCTACTTCAACTTCTGAGCGGACCCAGAATGAAGAGCCTTTCCGCCGGTTGGCAGATCGTGATGGTCCTTCTCGCCGCGCTGCTTTGCGCGGTCCTGGTCTCGCTGCTGCCGGTCAACGACTATCAGCGCTGGCAGATGCTCGACGGCACGATCCACCATAACGCGCGCTGGATCTACGAGCGTGTCCATTATGATCCAACACCGATCGACGTTGCCTTGATCGGACCCTCGCGGGTTGGCTCCGGCGTCAGCGCGCCGCGACTTTCCCAGGAGCTGGCGGCGCGGGGGCTGCCGTCCAATGTCGTGAACTTCTCGCTTCCCGAGCAGGGGCGCAACATCAACGCTGTGATCGTCGAGCAGATGCTCGCGGACAAACGGCCGAAACTGCTGGTCATTGGCGTCAGTGAAAAGCCCGGCCGTTTCGGCCATTCCGCCTATAAATATATCGCGCCAGCGGGCGACATGGTTAATCCAGGCTACCCGCTCAACCTCAACTATCTACCCGACCTATTTTACCTGCCCTATCGGCAACTCGTGCTATTGGCGGCGGAGGTGATGCCGGGCACCATCGGCATGCCCAAGCGCTTTGACGCCGCCGCCTATCGCGGCAGCGCGATCGAGACCACCGGCGATGTCCCGCTGCCCGGCGGCGC
The DNA here is from genome assembly GCA_039917735.1 of Novosphingobium sp. Classification (GTDB taxonomy): domain Bacteria; phylum Pseudomonadota; class Alphaproteobacteria; order Sphingomonadales; family Sphingomonadaceae; genus Novosphingobium. Next base: position 40,656 of record JBDSIY010000070.1, read on the forward strand.
CATCAAGAACGGCACCCAGCCCGCTTCGATGGCGGAGTTGGAGCGCGGCGTGAAAAAGCTTCGCGGCGGGGTGAACCGGACGCTGCTTCCCCCGGCGCTGGCGGACTGGGAGTTCGGCGACGAGCGGCTCAACATAAGGCGGATCGTCGGCATGGCGCGGGCGAGGGGGGTGCCGGTGGCGTTCCTGGCGCTGCCCTACTTCACCGGCCCGGCGACGTTGCAGGAGCAGCGGCTGTATCAGGGCTTTGGCCCGGTCTGGAACGCTGCCTTCCTATCACCCCACGCCGAACTGTTCGCCGATTATGGCCACCTGACCGCCAACGGCGCCCGGCTGCTGACCGACTGGCTGGCGCCACGGGTCGCAGGAGAGCTGGAGAAGCGCCGATGATCCATGCGAATCCGCCGCTGCACCACGTTGGCATCGTTCAGCCTGACGAGGCGGCGGTGGCGACGCAGCTGGAGCTGCTCGGTCTTACCGAGAGCTATCGCGGCTATGTGCCGGAATTCCATGCTCTTTGTATCTTTACAGATCCGGTCAACGGTGGCTCGCCGATCGAATTTGTCGTGGCCGATGGCGGCCCGCTGCTCAAGTTCAACAAGGGCGCCGGCGGGATTCACCACGTCGCCTTCGAGGTGCCCGATATCGCTGCGTTGACCGAGGACTTCGCCGCGCGCGGATTGCGGATGATCGAGCCGAAGGCGGTCAAGGGTGCCGGAAACTTCCTCTGCAACTTCCTCTCGCCGGTGGCGACGCGCGGCATCATCGTCGAATATGTGCAGGTGCTGGGCTGAACCGCCAGTCACCCCCGGCCGGCGGAGGAATCGCGCCTTGACCGAATCCGCGCGCGTCGCCAATGCCGGTGGGCCGGTAGCTGCCGGCGCCGGGGAGACGAGCGTGCCATGGCTGTTGAAATCCTGCTTCCCAAGATCGGGTTCTCGATGAACGAGGGTCAAGTCGCCGAATGGCTCGCCAAGGACGGCGAGGCGGTGACCGAAGGCCAGCCGCTGTTCTCGCTTGAGGCGGATAAGTCGACGAACGAGGTCGAAGCTCCGGCAACCGGGACGTTGCGCATCACCGCCTCCACGGGCGAGACCTATGAAGTCGGCACCGTTCTCGGTTATATCGAATAGCACCGGCCCCGGCTGGGCGTTCACGACAGGAGGAATGTCGGTGCAGAAAATGTCGGTGCGAAAGCTCGCCATAGTCGCGCTCGCCCTCGCCACGGCGAGTTGGCCTGCGGTCAGCCTGGCCCGGCTCCCCGTCGGGGCGCGGGCGCCCGCCTTTGCGACCCAAGGCGCGCTCGGCGGCAAGCCCTATGTCTTCAACCTTGGCCATGCGCTGCGGCGCGGGCCGGTGGTGCTGTATTTCTACCCCAAGGCCTTCACCCAGGGTTGCACGCTGGAGGCGCACGCCTTCGCCGACGCCGAGGACGATTTCGCCAAGGCCGGGGCGACGGTGATCGGCATGTCGGCCGACGACTTGCCCACGTTGACACGCTTTTCGACCGAGGCGTGCCGCGACAAGTTCCCGGTGGCCGTCGCCACGCCGGCGATCGTCAGGGCTTATGACGTCGCGCTTAGCCGCCCGGGGGCGCCTCCCGGCCTGACCGATCGCACAAGCTATGTGATCGCCCGGAACGGCCACATCACCTTCGTCCATTCCGATTTGGATTATCGGGACCATGTGCGTCTGACGCTTGCGGCGGTGAAGGCTCTGCGGGTCCGACCGCGCTGAGGGATCGGTCTCCGCGACTTTCCGGAACCGTCCCCGGCAACTTTACATTCCCGCACCTTGCGCTAATCGGAGCCCCCGGCGCTGCCGGCCGGGCCAAGGAGTTCTGACAGCATGCGTGCCGAAGGGCAGGCCCATATCGATCGGATCGAGGCGGCGCTGGCCCTGGTCCGGCGGTCGCTCGACTGGGAACGCGCGCTGCGTCGGCTCGACGAGCTGAACGCCAGGGTCGAGGACCCGGCGCTGTGGAGCGCGCCCAAGGCGGCGGAAGCGCTGATGCGCGAGCGCCGCCGGCTGGAGGCGGCGATCGGCACGGTCAACCAGATCTCGCGCGAAATGGCCGATGCAATTGAATTCATCGAACTCGGCGAGGCCGAGGGTGACGAGGCGATCGCCGACGAGGGGCTGGCCAGCCTCTCGGCGCTGGCGACGCGTGCCGACGCCGACAAGGTGCAGGCGCTGCTCGCTGGCGAGGCCGACGCCAACGACGCCTATCTTGAGGTCCACGCCGGCGCTGGCGGCACCGAAAGCCAGGACTGGGCTGAGATGCTCCAGCGGATGTACACCCGCTGGGCCGAGCGCCACGGCTACAAGGTGGAAATGGTCGAGTACCAGGCGGGCGAGCAGGCGGGCATCAAGAGCTGCACTTTGCTGATCAAGGGCGAAAACGCCTATGGCTATGCCAAGACCGAAAGCGGTGTCCACCGGCTGGTGCGGATCAGCCCCTACGACAGCTCGGCGCGGCGGCACACCAGCTTCAGCTCGATCTGGGTCTATCCGGTGATCGATGACGACATCGACATCGAGATCAAGGAATCCGACCTCAAGATCGACACCTATCGTTCTTCCGGCGCCGGTGGGCAGCACGTCAACACCACCGATTCGGCGGTGCGCATTACCCATGTGCCCAGCGGCATCATCGTCGCCAGCCAGCAGGACCGTTCCCAACACAAGAACCGCGCGACGGCGATGAACATGTTGAAGGCGCGGCTCTACGAGGCCGAGCTGGCCAAGCGGGAGGCCGAGGCGTCGGGCGAATACGCGGCCAAGAGCGAGATCGGCTGGGGCCGGCAGATCCGCTCCTATGTGCTGCAGCCCTATCAGCAGGTGAAGGACCTGCGCACCGGTTTCACTTCAACAGCTCCCTTCGACGTGCTCGATGGCGAGCTCGATAGTTTCATGGCGGCGGTGCTGGCGCAAAAGGTCACCGGCGAGGCCGCGTCGGTGGATGACATCGATTGAGCGGGGGCGGCTGGATTCTGGCGATCCTCCCCGTGGCACAGCGATCGGGAGGATTTCTTCGGTCAGGAACCATTCGCGCGTCACTCGCGGCAATGGCGGCACTCGCCCTGCTGGGCGCCTGCCATGGTCGCGATGCCGATACCGACCGCGCCGCCACCGCGCGCGACTTTCCCCACGCCGACCGGCCGGTCTCGAAGACAGGCGCCACCACATTCTCCAGCGAGATCCAACGCGACAGCCGCAACGAGGCCCAAACCGTCATGGACCTCGCCGAGATCAAGCCCGGCATGACCGTCGCCGACATCGGCGCGGGTGAGGGTTATTACACGATGCGGCTCGGTGAGCGCGTCGGCGCCGAAGGCAGAGTGCTCGCGGAAGACATCGATCCCGCTGCGATCGAGCACCTCGGCGCCCGGGTTCAGCGCGAGCGGCTCGACAACGTCTCGATCCGGCTCGGCACCCCGGACGATCCCAAGCTCCCGCAAAATAGCTTCGACCGGATATTTCTCGTCCATATGTACCATGAGGTTGGCGAGCCCTATGCCTTCCTGTGGCGGCTGCGCCCGGCGCTTCGCGCGGCCGGGCGGGTAGTGGTGGTCGACGTCGATCGCCCGACCGGCAGCCACGGCATTCCCCCGCGCCTGCTGTTCTGTGAATTTTCAGCCCTGGGCTTTCGCTTGGCGAGATTTGTGCGTAAGCCCGAGATGCAGGGGTATTATGCAGAATTCGAAGCGATGGACGCTCGGCCCGCCCCTGCCGCGATCAAGCCCTGCCGCCTGAGTGGCGAGGCCGCCAATGACTGATTGCGACAGCCGCAACGGGAGACGCTGACCAGATGGGTTTCAAGGGCATGCAGCCGATCCTTTATGGCGGCCGCGAAGTGTGGCCGCTCGTCGAAGGCGGCAAGGGCGTTTCCGCCACCAACCACGCCAGCTCGGGAGCCTGGGCGGCGGCGGGAGGGATTGGCACGGTCAGCGCGGTCAACGCGGACAGTTACGATCCTACCGGCAAGATCGTCCCACAGCTCTATCCGCAGCTGACGCGCAAGGAACGGCATGAGCAGTTGATCCAATACGCGATCGATGGCGCTGTCGAACAGGTGCGCCGTGCCCACGAACTGTCCTCCGGCCGGGGCGCAATCAACATCAACGTGCTGTGGGAAATGGGCGGCGCGCAGGCGGTGCTCGAAGGCGTTCTTGAAAAGACGCGCGGCCTGGTTACCGGCGTCACCTGCGGCGCCGGCATGCCGTATCGGCTCAGCGAGATCGCTGCCCACTACAACGTCAGCTATCTGCCGATCATCAGCTCGGCGCGTGCGTTCCGGGCGCTGTGGAAGCGCGCCTATCACAAGGTCGCGCATCTGCTGGCGGCGGTGGTCTATGAGGACCCGTGGCTCGCCGGCGGACACAACGGATTGTCCAACGCCGAAGACCCGCTCAAGCCTGAGGACCCCTATCCCCGCGTGAAGGCGCTGCGCGATACGATGCGCAAGGAAGGCATTTCAGACGACGTGCCGATCGTCATGGCCGGCGGTGTCTGGTTCCTGCGCGAGTGGGAGGACTGGATTGGCAACCCTGAGCTCGGCCAGATCGCCTTCCAATATGGCACGCGGCCGCTGCTCACCCACGAAAGCCCGATCCCGCAAGGTTGGAAGGATGCTCTGCGCGAACTCCAACCGGGCGACGTGCTCCTCCACCGTTTCTCGCCCACCGGCTTTTATTCGTCGGCGGTGCGAACGCGCTTCCTCAGGGAACTCGAGGCGCGCAGCCATCGCCAGATACCCTACTCGAAGGTCGAGGCGGGGGAGCATACGGTGCGGCTGGACGTCGGCGTCAAGGGCAAGAACTTCTGGGTGACGCCCACCGACCTCGAACACGCGCGCGGCTGGGCGGCGGAAGGCCACCGGGACGGGCTGCGGACCCCCGACGACACCATGGTCTTCGTCTCGCCGGAAGAGCGTGACACAATCCGCCAGGACCAGGCCGATTGCATGGGCTGCCTGTCGCATTGCGGCTTCTCCTCGTGGAAGGACCACGACGACTACACCACCGGGCGCCTCGCCGACCCGCGCAGCTTCTGCATCCAGAAGACACTGCAGGACATCGCCCACGGCGGCCCGATCGAGAACAATCTGATGTTCGCCGGCCACGCCGCCTACCGCTTCCGCGAAGACCCGTTCTACTCCAACAACTTCACGCCCACTGTGAAGCAGCTGGTTGACCGGATCTTGACGGGGGATTGATCGGCGCTCGTCCCGCCTGCCGATGCTCGGCCGGCTGCGTCCCGGCGCGCAGGCTGTTCAAGTGCTGGAGGGCCTCTGCCTGATGCTGGGCCGGCAGGACCCGCTCACAACTTTCCGAATTTCGCCTCGTACCCCGGGGTATCCCCGCTGGCCAGCAGGTGCGCCTGTTCGACCCAGTTGTCGCGGCGGATGCGGCCGGCGAACGGGCCGAGCCGGGCGTCGATGCGGTCGATATCCGCTTCGGTCCAGGCGGCGATCTGGGCATAGCGGGTCACACCCATCGAACCCAGCAGCGTCACCAGCTTGGGACCGACGCCCTTGAGCTTGCCAAGATCGTCAGGTTCGGCCGCGGGGGCGGGCGCTGCCTCCGCTTCCGCCTCCGTCGCCCGTTCCAGCGCCTCCCATTGCTCGGCCTCGGCGTTGGTCGCCTCGGCATTGCTGACTTCGGCATGCGCGCCGGCGGCGATCAGCTCGCCAAGGCCGCCCAATGTGTCGACCGTCGTCGGCGGCACGATCGCGGCGGCGGGGGGTGAATCGATCAACGCCTGGTTACGGCGGGCTGGGGCGACGCCCTCGTCGAGCACGTCGGGCTGGTGCTCTCGTCGCCTTGCCGGCCGGGTCGCCTGGCGGAACAGCAGCCAGGCGATCAGCAACCCGATCAGCAGCACCGCGGCGAAAACCAGCCAGTTGGCCTCGAACATCTGAGTCACGCGCTATCCTTTTTCGTCGCGTACGGCGGGATAGCGCCGAGCATCTCCTTCGACAATGTGCGTTCGGGCACCGGGCAACGCGATCAGGCCGGTGCGCTCCGGCTGAACAGCACCCGATCTTCCGGGCCGAAGCCGCGCGTCCAGATCACCCAACCATAGGCGCCCAGCATGGCCGGGATGCCGAATGCAAGCTCGGCCCACTCGGGCAGGAAGCGATGCGCCGCCCAGCCGATCGCTACTGCCGGGGCAAGCGCCCACACCAGCACCCAGCGCCAGTTGTTCACGGGCCGGCCAAGAATGCGTGCGAGCATCCGCGATTTGACGATCGAGGCAAAGCCGAGGGCGAGCATCAACGCGGCTGCAGCCAAGGCAGCGCTGTACAGCTGATTGAAGCCAAGGCGCTGGATCGTGAGGATGCCGAGCACCGTCATCGCCGTCTGCAGCAGCAGCGTCGCTATCGAAACCAGCAGATTGCGCACCCGGGCGACGTAGATCAGCGCCGCTTCGCTGACCACCGCCGTCGCCGCCGCCACCTCGGCCACCAGCAGGAATCCGAGCGCGCCGGTGCCGCCGACGAACTGCGGCCCGACCAGTCCCATCACCCCCTTGCCGGGGATACCCAGCGCGAGGGCGATGCCGGCCTGTGCCGCGGTGATCCAGAAACCCACCTGGCAGACCTGCCGGGCGATCGCGGCGTAATCCTGCTCCTTGAGGTTGCGGGTGATTACCGGGCCGAGGATCGGCTCGAAGCTGGTCTTGAGCTTCTGCGGCAGGCTCGCGACCTGCTGCGCCACGTAATAGACGCCGACCGCCTTGGGCGCGGCGAGGAAACCCAGGATGAGGATGTCGACCCGCCTGGTGCCCCATTCAATCGCGTCGGCGCTGGCCAGTGGCAGGCTGCGCACCGCCTGGCGGCCCAGCGCGGGAAGTCGCGGGCGCCAGCGGCGCGGCCGGCCATAGGCGCGCAGATAGGGGACCAGCGCGGCGAGCGCCGCCGCATAGATCGAGGCGAGATAGGCGACGGCCAACCCGCTCGTCGGCGCGACGAAGATCATCGCCCCCGCCATCAGCGACAGTGTCCACGGCTCGACCACCGCCCGCGCGGAAACGGTCGCACGCACATTGAAGCGATAGGCCAACGCGGCCAGCCAAATCTCGGTGAGCGCGAGGGGCGGAATGGCGAGCACCATCAGCCGGTCTGCGCTGGTCCAGTAGCCGCCTGGAAACATCGGCTGGGGAAACAGCCCGAACAACAGCGACATCGCACAGGAGGCGATCACCGCCAGCAAAGCGCCGTCCGCCACGACATTTGCCGGATGCGCGTCCGATTCGGAAAGCCGCTGCGCCAGCCCGCGCTTCTCGCCCATCGTGCAGACCATCGCCGCCAGTTCGATTACCGCCAGCGCCGAGGCGAAGCGGCCGAGCGCGTCGGGCCCGTAAGCGGCGGCGCGCCCGGCGATGAACAGGAACGGCAGCCGCGCGGCCAGTCGGAGAAAGAAGCCGAGCAGGTTGGTTCGGCCGCCCTTTGCGAGCGCGGCGATATCGTCCCGCGCTTGGGCGGGGGGCGGGCCAGCGCGGGTGGCGTCGGTCAAACCGGGCGACCTCGGGTGATCACGCCTTCACCCCGGCTCCACGCACCGGCGCGGCATCGGCATCGAGCGGCCAGCGGGGGCGTGCGACAAAGTCGAGAGGATCGTTCTGTCCAAGCCGCTCGACCCCCGCCCAGGCGATCATCGCGGCGTTGTCGGTGCATAGCGCTGGCGGGGGGACGACGAAGCGCAGGTGGTGGGCGACCGCCAACTCCTCGAGCGCCCCACCGATGGCGCGGTTGGCGGCGACCCCGCCGGCGGCAACGAGGGCGGTTATCGGCCCGGCAGCGGCGATCGCGCGGCAGGTACGGTCGATCAGGCAGTCTATGGCGGCTTGCTGAAACGAGGCGGCGATGTCCGCCCGGCTGTAAGCTGGGGCAGATCCGTCCCCCTCAGCCTCCAGAGCCCGCACCGCTCGCATCACCGCGCTCTTCAGGCCGGCGAAGGAGAAATGCGGCTCGGCACTGCCGAGAAGCGGGCGCGGCAATGGGACTGCGCGCGCCTCCCCCTCGGCAGCAAGCCGTTCCACCGCCGGCCCGCCGGGATAGCCCAGCCCGAGCAGCTTGGCGGTCTTGTCGAAAGCCTCGCCAAGCGCATCGTCGATCGTGGTTGCGAGCCGACGATAGCGCCCTACGCCCGCGACCGTGAGCAGCTGGCAGTGGCCGCCCGAGAGCAGCAACAGCAGGTAGGGGAACTCAAGACCAGGGTAGGCGAGGCGGGGGGAAAGCGCGTGGCCTTCGAGGTGGTTGATCGCGATCAGCGGTCGATCGCTCGCCATCGCCATCGCCTTTGCGGTCACCAGCCCGACCATCACCCCGCCGATCAGTCCAGGGCCGGCGGTAGCGGCGATCGCGTCGACCTCGCCGAGCGTCATGCCCGCGTCGGCCAGCGTCGCGGCGATCAGCGGGGTCAACTTCTCGACATGGGCGCGGGCGGCGATCTCGGGCACCACCCCGCCGAACGGTCGGTGCGCATCGTCCTGCGAGGCGATCCGCTGCGCAAGGATCACGCGGCCATCGGTGACGAGCGCGGCGGCCGTCTCGTCACACGACGATTCTATGCCCAGAACAACCCTGCTCACAACCTTGGTCACGGCCTCATCCCGGCGCTTTCCCTGAACGACAACGCCGGGTAGCACAAGCCGCGCATGCACCTGCCATCGCCCGAACGCCCGCTCAGACTGGGCACCCGCCGCTCGCCGCTGGCGTTGGCGCAGGCGGAGGAGGCGCGTGCCCGGCTGATCGGGGCGCATGGGCTCGATGCGGGGGCGGTCGAACTCGTCACCGTCCTCGCCAGCGGCGACCGCATCCAGGACCGGCCGCTCGCGGAGATCGGCGGCAAGGCGCTGTGGACCAAGGAACTCGACGCGGCGCTGCTCGCCGGCGTGATCGACTTCGCCGTCCACTCGGCCAAGGATGTCGAGTCCTTGCGGCCGGCCGGGATCGTCATTGCGGCGGTGCTGCCGCGCGAAGATGTGCGCGACGTGCTGGTCGGCGCGGCCAGCATTGCAGCGCTGCCGCGTGGTGCTCGGGTCGGCACCAGCGCGCCGAGGCGCGCCGCGCAACTGCTCCACGCCCGTTCCGACTGCCGGATCGTGCCGTTCCGCGGCAATGTCGCAACGCGGCTGGCGCGGTTGGCGGCAGGCGAGGCGGACGCGACCTTCTTGGCGGCGGCGGGCCTCAACCGGCTGAGAGAAACCGGCGTCGGGCATCCGCTGCCCGCCGAGGAGTGGCTGCCGGCGCCGGGGCAGGGGGCGATCGCAATCGAGGCGCGGGCCGGCGATAAAGCGACGCTCACGGTGCTCGCCGCAATCGACGATGCCCCCTGCCGTGCGCAAGTGCGCGCCGAGCGGGCGCTGCTGGCCGCGCTCGGCGGCAATTGCCACAGTCCGGTCGCGGTGCTGAGCCGCTTGGCCGGTGCGGACATCGTGCTGCGCGCGGCACTGTTCAGCCCTGACGGGGCGGCCCGCGTAGAAGGCACGTCGCGGTTCACGCAAACCGACGCCGAGGCACCAGGGCGGTTGGCGGTCGAGCTGCTGGCGCGGGCCGATCCCGCGATTGCCGCGCATTTTGCCGGCTCCGCAGCATGATCCCTGTCATCGTCCTGCGTCCCGATCCGGGATGCGCCGCCACGCTCACGGCCGCCCGGGCGGGGGGCCTCGCTGCGCGCGGCTTTCCACTGTTCACCGTCGTGCCGCGCCGATGGCGGGCGCCAGCCTCGGAGAGCTTCGATGCTCTG
>JBDSIY010000071.1:0-32961 GCA_039917735.1 Novosphingobium sp.
GATCGGCCTGGCCGATGAGGACGCGGCGAAAGGCCGCGCATTCTCCGCTTCGAACAAGCTCGAGCGCGCCTCGCTCTACCTGATCACCGCCGAGCGCATGCAGGGCCACGGCCATCCGGGCCGCACGGAGACCTACGCGCGGGCGTGATCCCCGTGTCGTATGCCTCAACAAGGCCGGCGCTGACGCCATGACCACGAGGCGGATGACGTGGTTTACCGCGATCCCTCGAGCGCTCGCTGGCGGATGAGCTGGCGCCGGAACCGCATTCAACAAATCAGCATTTGGCCCTGCCCGACTACGCCCCTGCGTCGTTATGCAGGTGCACGCGCAGCGAACCTTGGCGGTGCAAGGAGAACGAATGAACGAAGATGAGGCGCGGCGCGTCGAACTCGTCCGGGCGATCGAAGGGGAGGACCGGGAAGCCACGCTGCTGACCCGCGAGGATGTTGTGCAGGCTGAGGGCCACGCTCGCGCCGCCAGCACCTCGCTCGCGGGCCAGCCCGCCGCCGAGGCCTTTCTCGCCAGCCGCGCCGCGTTCGCTTCCACCCGCCTGTCGACCCGCCACCCCGGTATCGCCGGCCTGCTGCAGCGAAGCCGCTGGCCACGCTGGCTCGGCGTGGCGCTGCCGGTGCTGGCGCTGGTTGCCGGGTTTCTCGCCAACGAATTCGGCACCAGCAAGCGGCTAGACCTCCTCGCGGTGCCGCTGCTCGGCACGATCACCTGGAACCTTTTCGTCTATCTATGGCTGTTCGTGGCAATATTCCGGCCCAAGACGTCGCACGGGCTCGACCCCCTTTATCGCGCCGTCGCAAGGCTCGCGGGGACCGGCCACCGCGACCTCGACCGGGGGACAGCGCTGCACCGGGCCGCTAACGCCTTCCAGAGCCGCTGGGCTGCAGCCTCCGCCCCGCTGGTCGGCGCGCGCATCGCGCGCACGTTCCACCTTGGCGCGGGGCTGTTCGCGGCCGGTCTTATTGGAGGCATTTACCTGCGTGCGCTGGTGGTCGAATACCGTGCCGGATGGGAGAGCACGTTCCTGGGGCCAGGCGCTGTACACGCCCTGCTTTCGACCGTTCTCGGTCCGGCAAGCTGGGCAAGCGGCGTGGCGATCCCGCCGCTGGAGGCGATGGCCGCGATGCGGTGGATCGGGCCGACGACTGGCGGCGTCAACGCGGCGCCGTGGATTCACCTCTACACGGTGACGCTCGTCGGATCGATCGTCGCGCCGAGGATGCTTCTGGCGCTATGGCAGGGGGCCAGGGCCTTCCGCCTGAAGCGGCGCTTCCCGGTCCCGGGGCGCGAGGATTTCTACGTTCGCCGGCTACTCCGCAGCGCCGGCGCGGCACCCGGCACGGCGCGGGTCACGCCGTATGCCTACCGTCCCGGCGAGGAAACCCGGCGGCGGCTGGCCGCGGCAATGCGCGCGGCGCTGGGCGAGGGGGCGGAAGTCCGCTTCGACGAACCCGTCGACTATGGCGGGGAGGACCGCTGGCTGGCTGACAGCCCGGGAAGCCCGGAAGACGACTACCACATCCTGCTGTTCACGCTGTCGACGACGCCCGAGGAGGAAAACCACGGCGCGCTTGCCGCCGCGCTCGCCGTTCGCACCGCTCGCGAGCGGCCCGGCACGGCGCTGGCCGCGTTGGTCGACGAAAGCCCTTATCGCGCCCATTTTGCCGGCCAGGCGGGACTCGAGGATCGGGTGGCCGGAAGGCTCGGCGCCTGGCGCAGGGTACTCGCGCCGGCGGGCCTGACCCCGCTTGGGCTCGACCTTGCCCAGCACGTCGACGCCGGGCTGGCGCGGCGGATCGAGGCCGGCCTGCTGCCCGACGGAGCGATGCACGGATGAGCGAGTTCGAAACCCCGCCCGGATCGGGCATCACCGTGAACCTCAGCCTGATCAGCCATACCAACGCCGGCAAGACGACGCTCGCGCGCACCCTGCTCGGACGGGATGTGGGGGAGGTGCGCGATGCCGCGCATGTCACCGACCTTTCGACCGGCTATGTCCTCGTCCAGAGCGGTGAGGACACGCTGATGCTGTGGGACACGCCGGGGTTCGGCGACACGGCGCGGCTGCTCTCGCGGCTCAAACTGGTCGGCAATCCGATAGGCTGGTTTCTCACCCAGGTCTGGGATCGCTGGCGCGAACGGCCACTGTGGTCGAGCCAGCAGGCGGTTAAGAACGCCCGCGAGCAGGCCGATGTGATCCTCTACCTGGTCAATGCGGCGGAGGACCCGGAGGCCGCGTCCTATGTCAGGCTCGAGATGGAGGTGCTTGGCTGGATCGGCAAGCCCGTGATCGTCCTGCTCAACCAGATGGGTCCACCTCGTGAGGACGTGGCGGGGGTGATCGCGAGGTGGAGCGACATCGGTGGGCCGGGGCTGGTGCGTTCCGTCCTGCCGCTCGATGCCTTCGCCCGCTGCTGGGTGCAGGAAGTTGCCCTGCTCGATACCATCGCCCCGCTGCTGCCGCCGGAGAAGCAGCCGGCGATGGCCGAGCTGGGGCGCCGTTGGGAGCAGCTGAACCGCGCGCGGTTCCACGCCTCGATGGACGTTCTCGCCCGCTACTTGTTGCGTGCGGCTCGGGACCGAGAAACGTCGGAAGAGCCGGGCTGGCAGGGCAAGGTCGTTGGCGCACTGGCGGGCAAATCCGGGGGCGACCGCGCGAGCCGTAAGGCAATGGCCGCCCTCGCCGCGAGGCTTGCCGAGTCCACCGCGGAATCCACCGACGAGCTGATCCGCCTTCACAACCTCTCGGGCAAGGCCGGGCGCAAGGTGCTTGAACGGGTCAGTGACGATTACGCCCACCAGGCCCCGGCGCCCGAAGGTGCGGCAGCGGCGCTTGGCGGCCTTGTTTCCGGCGCCGTCGGCGGCCTCGCGGCGGATGTGGCGGCCGGCGGGCTGACGCTGGGCGGGGGCATGATCGTCGGCGCGATCCTTGGCGCGGTCGGTGCCACGAGTGTCGCACGGGGGATCAATTTGGCGCGCGGCGATGAGGAATCGAGCGTCGGTTGGTCGAGCGAATTCCTCGAACGCCTGACGGTGACGGCGCTGCTGCGCTACCTTGCCGTCGCGCATTTCGGGCGGGGTCGCGGCGAATGGTCGGAAGGTGAGCATCCGCAATTCTGGCGCCCGGTGGTCGAGGGAGCGGTGGCCCGAAGCAAGGGCGGACTTGTTCGACTGCTGAAGCCCGCTTCCGCCGCTTCGCACGCCAACTCTGGCCAGCGGCGGGAGTTGGACACGCTCCTGGAGGATACCGGTTCCGCGATTTTGGAGCGGCTCTATCCGCGCGCAAAACGCGAGGTGTTCGTCGGTTCTCTCCTGCCTCAGCCGCAGCCGGGCTCGGAAGGCAGCGAGCGGGGAGACGCCTTGCGCGGCTAGTGCCAGTCGGCGTCCGGGGTTACGTTCAGCTTGCGCGCCGCGTTCGCGATGTCAGCAAGATCGATCGGCTTGTCATAGGGATCGTCATCGAGCACGAGGCTGCGGCCGAGTATGTTCTGCCAGTTACGCAAGGCCGCCACATAGGGTTCGAAGGGAACCCGCTCCAGTGTGCCGTCGGACAGCGGGTTCACGTCGGCGATGCCCATGTGCAGCCATTCACCACTGCGCAAATCGGCCATGTCGGCGGCAGGGGACAGGCAGATGCAGTGCAGGTCGACGCCCCTGTTGACTGCAGCGAGGTTCCCAGCGGCAATGTCGGTCGGTCAGTCGGGCCGGCCGCCCTTCCGCTTTCCACATGAACGTGGAGTACTCGAATCCCGAGCGGAAGCGTTGGGAAGAGGCCTTGTCGACGGCTCATCAGGCTGCAACGGTTTGAACCGGCGAATGTTCGTTGCCGCTCCACTGACTCTCCTCAGCGCGAAACTGCCGTCAACGGGGTGAGGGTGCACCAAGGACAGATATCAGTCTAAGTCGCGTACGTCCGCGGGTGGTGCGGCACCAGGATCAGCGTCCGCCCCTCGACCCGCCAGCTTGCCAGGCGCGACAGCAGGTTCATGCCGATGACATTGGCGTTGCCGAGACCCGGCGCGATCACCGCGTCGAGATCGCGCGCGACGACGTTGCCGAAGCGCAGTTCGTCGATCGTGGCGAGCGGCGCGCTGACCGTCCCGTTGGCGGTCCTCAGGATCACCGACTGGCGCAGTCTTTGCGGAGCCATGCCGGCCGCCTCGGCGGTGGCCGGGGACACCGCAGTGATCGTCGCGCCGGTATCGACGAGGAAGCGGCGGACCGTGCCGTTGACCGACGCCTTGAGCCAGAAATGGCCGTCCGAGTTCATCGCGACGCGAGTCTCTCCGCCCGTGACCCTCTGTTCCGGCAGGCCGAGCTGCGGCAGCGCCAGGTCGGTGCCACTGGTGAAGCGCGCGACCTGGGCGATAGTCAGCAGCAGCGCGGCGACCAGTCCGAGGTGGCCGGCGCCCTGCAGGAAGGCGCCGAGCGGCGGCAAGAACCGTCTGACCATGCCGCCCAGCGTGGTCACCAAAATCGCCGCCATGGCGATCGCGAGAAGCGGCTGCTGGGCGAGGAAGGCAAATATCTCGGCGAGTGTCACCATGGATCGATAGCACGGCCAAGCTTGCGGGCGGCTGACCCGATCAGTGCGGAAGTTCCTCGGCGAGGAGCAATGCCACGCGCTCACGGTTCGGGAAGCCCTCGTCGACCCAGCGGTCCTCGATGCGGCGTAGAATGCGCGCGACCTCGGGGCCGGCGGCAAGGCCGCGCGCGACGATCTCGCCGCCCTTGAGCGGGAAGGTCGGCGCCGTCCAGCCGATCAGCGGCGCAACGCTTTCGCCGGTCAGGAGCAAGCGATCGAGCGCCTCCTCGCGGCCGATCCGATAGGCGAGGGCGCGCGCGCCAGATGATCCTCCCCGGAACGGGGAGGTGGCAGGCGCGGAGCGACTGACGGAGGGGCTGCGAGCTTGATCCCCGACGCGATGCAAGCGGTGAGCTTCCGGCCCCTCAGTCACGCCTTCGGCGCGCCACCGCCCCGTTCCCGGGAGGATTTGGTCCCGCGCCGCCGCGCTCATCAGGCGCTTGCGTTGCGAGTTTGAGAGGCGGAACCGCGCAGCGATCTTCTCGGCGAGCGACGGATCGGGGGGCAGCAGCGCGGCGAGACGCCGCAAGGGGTGCGGTGCGACGCCTTGTCGCGCCTCCTCCGCCACCAGCCGGGCCAACGGGGCAGAATCGCCTTCGGGCAGAATCACCTTCAGCACCCCAAGCTCGGCCATGCGGGTGACGGTCGGTGCCGGATCGGGCAGCGCCAGCAGCTTCGTCATCTCCATGCCGATTCGCTCGCGCGACAGACCTTTGAGGCTTGACGCCATCTCGGCACACGCAGTTTCCGCTTTCTTATCGGTCACTTGAGAGCCAAACCGTGCCTTGAACCGGAAGTAGCGCAGGATACGCAGATGGTCTTCGCGGATGCGGGTGACCGCGTCGCCGATGAAGCGCACCCGCCCCGCTGCGAGGTCTTCGACGCCGCCGAAATAGTCGAACAGTTCGCCGCTGACAGGGTCGGCGTAGAGCGCGTTAATGGTGAAGTCGCGGCGCTCGGCATCCGCGCGCCAGTCGCTGCCGAACGCGACCAGGGCCCGGCGCCCGTCGGTGGCGATGTCACTGCGTAGCGTGGTGATCTCCACCGGGCCGCCGGCGAGCACCGCGGTGACGGTGCCGTGCTCGATGCCGGTGGGAACGCTGCGGATGCCGGCTGCATCCAGCCGGGCGGTGACCTGGGCGGGAACCAGCGGCGTGGCGATGTCGATATCGCTGACCGGCTCGCCGAGCAGCGTATCGCGCACCGCGCCGCCGACGTAGCGCGCCTGGCCAGGGCCGAGCGCGGCGACCAGCGCGGCAAGATCGTCGCGCCCCCGCCAGGCCGCCGTCGGCAGCAGCTCAGCCATGCCAGCGTAGCCGCCGCGAGAGGTTGACGATCAGCGCGGCGGTAATCCCCCAGATCTGGTGCTCGCGCCAGTTGATCTCGTAATACGCGCGCGGTGCCCCTTCCCAGTCGACCAGGCATTGCTGGTGGTTCGCCGGATCGAGCACGAAGGCCGCCGGCGCCTCGAACCACTGCGCCACCTCGGTCGGGTTTGGGATGATCTCGACATTCGGCGGGACGATGGCGAGCACCGGGGTGATCTCGAATCCCGAATGGGATTGATAGACGTCGCCTTCGCCGACCACGCGAACGGCGGCGCTATGAATGCCCAGCTCCTCCCAAGCCTCGCGCAGCGCGGCTTCCACCGGCGTCTCGCCGGGATCGATCTTACCGCCGGGAAAGGCGATCTGGCCGGGGTGGGCGCGCATGTCGGAAGGGCGGTGAAGCAGCAGCACGCCCGGCTCCTCACGCTCGGTCATGGCGATGAGGACGGCGGCGGGGCGGAAGTGGGTTACGCCCTCCAGACGCTGGTCGCCGAGCAGAACGGGTGGCTCCCCCCGATGGCCTTCGCGGTGGAGACGGCTGAGATGCTCGAAGAAAATGCTCATCGCGGAACCAGCGAGAAGCGCGCGCCCCCGCTGGTAATCATCAGCCTATCGTCTTCCAATGCGATTTCCGCCAATTGTCCGTAGGTGCTGCGATTGAGTCTGGCTTCGGTGCCGTGGCGAACCGCCAGGTAGATCGCGGGCGTATCGGGATCGCCGGCCACGCGGATCGGGTGATCCGCGCCGGCGATCACCAGTTCGTCGGTGTTGAGCCTGAAGGCGAGCGCATCGCCCGCGCGCTTGAGATCGACGGCGATGAAGGCGGCGTCTTCGACCTCTATCGCCAGTCTCTCGGTGGGGGTGACCAGCCAGTGCCCGCGTTCATCGCGCATCAGCAGCGAAGCGAAGGCGCGGATCATCGCCGGGCGCCGGACCTCGCCACCGTCGTGAAACCACCTGCCGTCGGCAGCGATCCGCATCAGGCTGTCGCCTTCCGCCACCGGGCGCCACTGCTCCACGGGCGGCAGCTTGCGCGCTCCCACGAACCCGGCGATCTCCGCCAGAGAGAGCGCGGCCAACTCCGGTGAGGGCTCGTAGGGCATGGCGTTAGCCCTGCCAGATCGGTTCAGCCGCGCCAAGGCCCCAGCATGCCCTCACGCGGCAGCAGCGCCGGATCGGCGCAGCGCACGAGCAGCCGGTGCCGGTCCCAGGGTCCGGGGAGGCTCCAGCCGCCGGTCGCGGCGTTGGAGTAACCCCAGAAGCGACCATAATATTCGGCGTCGCCGATCATCACCTGCGGAAGTGGCGCACGTGGATCGAGCGCGGCGAGGCTCGCCTCCATCAGCGCCTTGCCATACCCCAGGCCCTGCGCTTTGGGCAGCACCGCCACCGGCCCGACCATGATCAGCGGATGCGCGCGGCCCTCGGGCTCGGTCAGCGCCACCGGCCAGCACTGGATGCTGCCCAACAGCATCTCATCGGCATCGAGCGCGGCGAAGCTGAGGCCGGACAGCCATTGTGTGCCCTCGCGGAGCCTGTAGGCGGTGCGTGTCCGCCGCCGAGGATCGAAGGCGCGATCGAGCAGCTCTTCGATGAGCGGGGGCGAGACCTGCGACAGGGGGATGAGGCTGGGCATGGCCGCGCGCCGATAAGGGGCTTGCGGCGCCATGTCCATTCCTCGGGGCCCGTGGAACGCTCGCGCGGAGCCTGACAACCTGGACTAGCGTGACGTTCCGAACAGCGCGGTCGAGGCCTGCGGTGTAACCGCCGTGACCTCGAAGCTGGTGCTCGCGGCACTGGTGCCGAACGGCTCATTCGCCGGGCGAGTGTCAAACAGCACCATGCCGGCCATCATCAATACGGAAAGGGCGGCGGATATTGCGAGCCGATTGCTCATGTCTGAAATCCCGAGTTCTAAGTACGCTTAGTATAAGGTGGCTGAGGAGAATCCGCAAGGCCGCGAAGCTGCCGCCCGCCTAACGCGCGCTTACGCACCCCGTTCCGCCGAGATGGGGTTGAAGGTAACCGCCGCACGTGCCTATTTCCCGTCCCATGGCGCGCGAGGGACGATCGAACGACTGGGGCTTTCCCCGCTGGCGCGGCTATGAGGCCGGGCGAGGCGCCGCGAAGGTGCGGCTTTGCGACCGCCATGGCTGCGACGATGCGGGCGACTGCCCCGCCCCCAAGGCGCCGAACAGCCCGGAGCGCTGGTACTTCTGCCGCAAGCATGCCGCCGAGTACAACGCCGGCTGGGATTATTTCGCCGGCCTCTCGCAGGAAGAGGCGGCAACGCGCGAGCGTACCGAGAAGCGGGCCGACGGAGCATTTGCCCAGGCCGCGCAATACGGCTGGGCCGCGTCGGGCGACGGCAGCCGCAGCCGCGATGAATTGCTCGCGCTGGAATTGCTCGGCCTCACCCCGGACGCCGAGTTCGACGAGGTGCGCCGCGCGTGGCGGGTCAAGGCCAAGGAAGTGCATCCCGACGTTCGCCCCGGCGACCCGGACGCCGCGAAGACCTTCCAGTCGTATCAGCTCGCATACCAGGTGCTGCGCGCCGCCGCGGAGCGGCGCGAGTGGAAGGGCTGAGGCAGCGGCGGCAGCGGTCTCGGAACACGGCGGCGACGCGACCGCCCGCGCGCCTCACTTCGGCGCGAGCACCATCAGCATCTGCCGGCCTTCCATGCGCGGATAGGCTTCGACCTTGGCGGCTTCGGCGACATCGTCCTGGACGCGCTTCAACAGGTTCATCCCGAGTTGCTGGTGCGAAAGCTCGCGGCCGCGAAAGCGCAGCGTCACCTTCACCTTGTCGCCATCCTCGAGGAAGCGCTGGACGTTGCGCATCTTCACGTCATAATCGTGATCGTCGATGTTCGGGCGCATCTTGATCTCCTTGATCTCCTGCGTCCGTTGGGTCTTGCGCTGCGCGTTCGCTTTCTTCTGTGCCTCGTAGCGGAACTTGCCGACATCGAGGAACTTGCAGACCGGGGGATCGGCGCCGGGCGAGACCTCCACCAGGTCCATGCCCACGGATGCGGCCTGCTCGATGGCTTCTCGCGTGTACATGACACCGAGGTTCTCGCCGTTTTCGTCGATCACGCGGACCTTATCGACGGCGATCATGGTATTATAACGCGGGCCGCTTTTGACGGGGGGCGTCATCAGGCGCCGGGGTGGGGGGGCGATAGTCGGTTCTCCTCTGCCGGTTCAGGTACGGGCGATTGGGCGCCATTAGAGCGAATCGCCCGATCAAGAAAAGCGGTAAAGTGCGGCCCAGGGCAAACGACGGCCTGAGCGATTGCTAGAACGGCCGAAGTTCGGCTTGGTTCAGAAGGCACACTCGGCCGTCTCACCCCGCCCCGGCGCGCGCCACAACGGATAGCGCAGCAGCCGCGCGCCGGCGGGCAGGATCGCGTCGATCGCCTGCGCGGGCTGCATCGCCGCGAGCACCGCTGGATCGGCCGCGTTCATCCCGCCGGTGAGCGCGCCGAACGCGGGCAGGATCATCCGCCGCTCGCTGACCACCGCGCAGGGCCGCACGATCCGCCGTCCGCGCGCCACCACCGCGAGCCGGGGATGGAAGTGCCCGGAGAGTTCGGGTTCCATGCCGCCGGCCAGCGCCCTGTGCCGCAGCGCCAGCCCGGCAACGTGCACCTCCTCGACGCATTCGCCGCCGCAGCGCCGCGCCGCCAGCCCGTCGTGGTTGCCGGCGATCCACACCCACTCGACCGCGCGGGTCAACGCCGCGAGCATGCCGGCGGCATAAGCATCGAGCCGATCGACGCCCTCATCGTCGTGGAAGTTATCGCCCAGCGCGAAGACGCGCCGCGCCCCGGTCTCGCGGATCGCCAGCGCCACCCGTTCGAGCGTTTCGCGGCTGTCGTAGGGCGGCAACAGCTGCCCGGTTCCGGCAAAGAAGCTCGCCTTTTCAAGGTGCAGATCGGCGACCAGCAGCGCAGCCTCGCGCGGCCAGTGGAGGGCGCGGCCCTGCACCAGCCGCATCTCCTCGCCTGCGAACGAAAAGGGAACCATGGCCGGGCCTTGCCGCAGCCGCCCGCATTTGGCAAGCGGCGATCCGATGAACGCCGCGATCACTGATTGGAGCCTCTACACCGGCCGCGCCCGCGACTGGTTCGAATCGCTGCGCGACCGTATCTGCGCCGAGTTCGAGGCGATCGAGCGCGAGGCGGGGGGCGACGCCAGCTTCGTCTACACCCCCTGGACGCGCTCGGCAGTGGAACAGGAAGGCGGCGAAGAGGACACCGGCGGCGGGGTGCGCGGTGTGCTCAAGGGCCGGGTGTTCGAGAAGGCCGGGGTCAATGTCTCGACGGTGATCGGCGATCTCTCCTCCGAATTCGCCGGAACCGTCAATGGGGCGTCGGCCGAGCGGCCGGGCTTCGCCGCCACCGGCATCAGCCTGGTCGCGCATATGGCGAACCCGCACGTTCCCGCCGTGCATATGAACACGCGCTTCCTGACCACGACGCGGGCCTGGTTCGGGGGCGGCGCCGACCTCAACCCGCCGATCCCCTATCCCGAGGACACCGCCCAGTTCCACGCCGAGTTGCGGGCCGCGTGCGATGCGCACCGCGCCGACTATTATCCGCGCTTCAGCAAATGGGCCGACGACTATTTCTACCTGCCGCATCGCGGCGTCCATCGCGGCGTCGGCGGCATCTTCTACGACCATCTCGAATGCGCCGATGCCGGGGTGTGGGACGCGCATTTCGCCTTCACCCGCGCGGTTGGCGAGGCCTTGCTCGCGGTGTTTCCCCGGCTGGTCCGCCGCCGCATGGAGCTGGGCTTCACGCCCGAGGACAAGCAGCGCCAGCTCGAATGGCGCGGGCGTTACGCGGAATTCAACCTGCTCTACGATCGCGGTACGCTGTTCGGCCTCAAGACCGGCGGCAACATCGACGCGATCCTGATGAGCCTCCCGCCGCAAGCGGCGTGGGGGTGAAGGCTAACGACTAACGACTAACGAAGGGGCAAGACATGGGGTTTTTCAGGACGTTGGCGGGACTGACCGCGATGTTCGGGGTAGCGCTGGCACAGCCGGCGGCGGCGCAGTTGAGCCCGGTGACGGGGTTCGGGTCCAATCCGGGCAATCTGCGGATGTGGAGCTATGTCCCCGTGGCGCTGCCGGCCAACGCGCCGCTGGTGGTGATGATGCACGGCTGCGGCCAGACCCCGCAGGACGTCGACGTCGAGTCGGGCTGGATCCAGATGGCGGATACCTACAAGTTCGCGCTGGTCTTCCCGCAGACGACCTTCTCCGAATTGAGCGGTATCTCCTTCCCGTGCTTCCGGTCCTATGAAGCGGCGCACAATCGGCGCGGCGTCGGCGAGGTCCTCTCGATCAAGCAGATGACCGACTGGATGCTGGCCCACTACCCGCTCGATGCCAAGCGGGTGTTCGCCACCGGCTTTTCCTCTGGCGCGATCGAGACCGGGGTGATGATGGCCTCCTACCCCGAGGTCTTCGCCGCCGGCGCGATCATGAGCGGCCATCCCTATGGTTGCGCGGTCGGCTACACCCAATATGTGCTGTGCAACGTGCTCGGCAAGAGCAAGACGCCGCAGCAGTGGGGCGACCTCGTCCGCTCGGCATACCCCGGCTACCACGGCCCGTACCCCAGGGTATCGATCTGGCACGGCACGCTCGACCTCGTCATCCGCACGTCGAGCGCCGGCGAGCTCGTCAAGCAATGGACCAACGCCAATGGCATTGACCAGACCGCCGACGAGGTCAGCCTGGTCAACGGCTACACCCGCTCGGTCTACGCCAACGCCGCCGGCCAGCCCCGCGTCGAGCACTACAAGCTGACCGGCGCCGGCCACGCCATCCAGGTCAACACCACCGGGCCGTACCTGCCGAAATGCGGCAGCATCGGCGGCGTCGCCACGCAACCCTCGCTGATCTGCTCGGTGTTCTACGCTGCCAAGTGGTTCGGCATCGCTCCGTGAGGGCCGGGCCGCTTTCCTGACGAGCCGTCGCCGACGCGCGGCGAAGCCGAGTCGCGCCAGTGGAATCTATGGGCTCGTAAGTTGACAGGTTGACACAAGTGACAGTGTTCAGGGGGAGCTGTCAGCTTGTGCCATTGTGCCACCTTACGGCCGCCACCCGTCCGCGTTTCCGGCACTGACCAAACGGAAACCCTTGGAATGGAGCAATGCGGCATGCTGGCGAAATACCTTAATTCGCAAATGTAGGAAAATGTGAAAAGGGCCACGGTAATATCCTCGGGACCGATCACTTTCCACTACGTGGCGCCCGCCGCACGGACGGGTTCCCGACTTGACCGCCGCCCTGCCACCGCCGGACAATCCCCGTTCGCCCTTGCCCCGGCGCGCAAAATACTCACATCGTCATCCCATGCTGCGCCAGTACGAACTCGTCGAACGCGTGAAGGCGTATAATCCGGATGCGGACGAGGCGATGTTGAACCGCGCCTATGTCTATACGGTACAGAAGCACGGCACCCAGAAGCGGGCGAGCGGCGATCCTTATTTCAGCCATCCGATCGAGGTTGCCGGGCTAATGACGGAACTGAAGCTCGATCAGGAGACGATCGCCACCGCGCTGCTCCACGATACCGTCGAGGATACGCTGGCGACGATCGAGGAGATCGAGCTCCACTTCGGGCCGGAGGTGGCGCGGCTGGTCGACGGCGTCACCAAGCTCTCCAAGATCGAGACGCTGACCGAGAACGAGCGGGCGGCGGAGAACCTGCGCAAGTTCCTGCTGGCGATGAGCGAGGATCTGCGGGTGCTGCTGGTCAAGCTCGCCGACCGGCTTCACAACATGCGCACGCTGCATTTCATCCGCAGCGCCGAAAAGCGCGACCGCATCTCGCGCGAGACGATGGATATCTATGCTCCGCTCGCCGAGCGCGTCGGCATGTATGAATATATGCGCGAGATGCAGCAACTCGCCTTCGAGCAGCTGGAGCCCGAGGCCTATGCGACGATTACCGGCCGGCTCACCCAGATCCGCAGCCAGGAGAGCGGCCAGGTCGATGTGATCGCGCTGGCGATCAAGCAGGCGCTCGCCGGAGCGGGGGTCAATGTCAAGGTATGGGGGCGTGAGAAGCACCCCTATTCGATCTGGAAGAAGATGGCCGAGCGCCACGTCACCTTCGAACAGATGACCGACATCATGGCGTTCCGCGTCATCACCGACAGCGACGAGGACTGCTACCGTGCGCTCGGCGTGCTGCACCGGACCTGGCAGATGATCCCCGGCCGCTTCAAGGATTACATCTCCACCCCCAAGGCGAACGGCTATCGCTCGCTGCACACCACCCTGATCCACGAGAACTCGATGCGGATCGAGGTGCAGATCCGCACCGGCGACATGCACCGCACCAACGAATACGGCCTTGCCGCGCATTGGGGCTACAAGCAGGGCGGGGTCAGGCCGGACGGCGAGGTCGCCTGGTTGCGCGACCTGATCGAGATCGTCGATGCCAGCCACGACGCCGAGGAACTTCTCGAACACACCAAGCTGGCGATCTATCAGGACCGCATCTTCGCCTTCACCCCCAAAGGCGCATTGCACCAGCTGCCGAAGGGGGCGACGCTGGTCGACTTCGCCTATGCCGTGCACACCGACCTCGGCAACGCGGCGGTCGGCGCCAAGATCAACGGCCGCCACATGCCGCTGCGCACGACGCTGGCCAACGGCGACATGGTCGAGATCATCAAGAGCGCGAACAGCCAGCCGCAGCTGTCATGGCTCGGCTTCGTCGTCACCGGCAAGGCGCGGGCGGCGATCCGGCGGGCGGTGCGCGCCAAGGAGCGGCAGGAGGTTGCCGCGATCGGCCGCAAGCTGTTCGAGGAAATCGCCGACCGGCTGCCGGCGCGGATCGGCCGCAAGGCGATCACGGCGGCGCTCAAGCGGCTCGGCCTCAAGGACGAGGAGGAGCTGATGTTCGCGATCGGCTCGGCCAAGCTCGGCGACCGGCAGGTTATGGAGGCGCTGGTGCCGGGGAGCAGCGCCGGCATCCCCGAGGATGTCGAGGCGATGCGGCGAGACCGCGCGATCTCGATTCGGGGCCTCACCCCCGGGATGGCCTTCCACCTCGCGGATTGCTGCCATCCGGTGCCGGGCGACCGCATCGTCGGGCTGCGCCAGCCGGGCAGGGGAGTCGAGGTTCACACCATTGACTGCCTGAGCCTCGCCAACGGCGTCGATACCGACTGGCTCGACATCTCCTGGGGGGAGCGCACCACCGGCGCCACCGGGCGGGTGCGGGCGCTGCTCTACAACCGGCCGGGTACGCTCGCCGAGGTGACCGGGATCATCGCCAAGTCGCACGCCAACATCGTTCGCCTGGAGATGGCCCAGCGCGACGAACTGTTCGGCACCTATGAGGTGGACCTTGAGGTCACCGACCTCGCCCATCTGACGCGGCTGGTCAGCGCTCTGCGCGCCAGCGACGCCGTCGCCGAGGCCGAGCGGATCTGAGTTCGAGTCTTCATGTAACGGGAGTGCCTTGCCAGGGCTCGCTCCAGTGGCGTGCGGCGAAGATCGGCAAATTTTCTGATCTTCTATTCGCCGTCGTGGGAACCGATCAATTTGTTGACGACCTGGCTTCGACCGCGGTTTACAGTGAATTGGGGGACCGTGGGGACTCAGGGGGCCTGCACCTGGAGCAGCGGGACGAGCAAGGGCAATGGACAAGGAAATCTTAGCGCGCGCGCACAACGAATTTCATGCCGACAAGCAGGGTACGTCCGCGCGTTCGCAGGCCGAAGCCAAGATCGAGCATCTGCGGGAAGGGGGCGGGGTTTTCGTCCAGGCGGTCCGGGCTTCGCGGATGGCGATGGTCGTGGCCGATCCAACCCTCGTCGGTAACCCGATTGTCTTCGCCAACGAGGCCTTTCTCAAGCTGTCGGGCTACACGATGGAGGAGGTGCTGGGGCAACAGCCTCATTTCATGAACGGGGAGGGCACCAACGAGGCCGACGCGGCCAGGTTCCGCGAGGCGCTTGAGCAGGACCGCGATGAGCTCGTTGAAAGCGTTCAGTATCGCAAGGACGGGTCGCGCTTCGTTGCCGCCGTGTTCCTGAGCGCGTTCAAGGATGAACAGGGGCGAACCCTCCACCAGTTCCTGTCCTATCTCGACATAAGCCGCCGCGTCTCCGCCGAGGCGCGGTTGGTGGCAAGCCACGCAAGCGAGACCCAATCGCGCGAGAACGAGGAGCTGCTGCGCGCGCTCGCCGCCGCGAGTGCCGAGGTGCTTTACCGGATGAGCCCAGACTGGGGTGAGATGCGCCAGCTGTCCGGCGGGAGCTTCCTGGCCCCCACCAAGAACCCGAGCAGGGCTTGGCTGATGGACTCCATCCCTTCCGAGAATCAGGCCGAGGTTCGGGCGGCGGTCGACGAGGCGATCCGCACGGGAAGTAATTTCGAACTCGAACACCGGGTGCGGCGGCAAGACGGCTCGATCGGCTGGACACTTGCACGGGCGGTTCCGATCCTCGGGCCCGAGGGGGAAATCATCGAATGGGCCGGCGCCGCCCGCGACATCACCGAGCGCAAGCAGGACGAAGCGAGGCTGCGGGCTATCCAGGATCGGCACGCGTTCCTCCTCATGCTCTCCGACGTGCTCCGGCCGATCGCGGACCCGGCGGTGATCCAGGGTGAAGCGGCGCGTGTGATCGGCCAGCATCTGCAATCGACCGGCGCCTACTATGTCGAGGTCGACGAAAAGGCCGGAGAGTATGTCGTCCCCCACTTCTGGCACGAGGCAGGTCAGCCGCAATACACGCATCGGTTCCCGCTGAGCGAATGGCCGATGCCCTGGCTCATGAACGGGAAGACCTGGGTGGTGCGGGACACGGCGACCGACCCCGCGTTGCCGGACGAGCAGCGCGACGCCTACCTGCGCAACGGTTTGGGCGCGCAGATTGTCGTGCCGCTGATCAAGGAATCGCGGCTGGTGGCGACCTTCCTTGTCAACCATGGAGAACCGCGGGACTGGAAGGCCGGGGAAATCCAGCTCGTCGAGGAGACCGCCGAACGCACCTGGGCGGCGCTCGAGCGCGCCCGCGCCGAGGCTGCGCTGCGCGAAAGCGAGGAGCGTTATCGCGCGATCCTGGAAAGCGCGCTCGACTACGCGATTTTCACCACTGACGCGCAAGGGCGCATCGAAACCTGGCCGCCGGGCGCCGAGGCCGTGTTCGGCTGGACCGCCGAGCAGGCGATCGGCCGCGACATGGCGATCACGTTCGTGCCGGAGGATCGCGAAAGCGGCGCGCCTGAGCACGAGCGCGCCGAAGCGCGGGACAAAGGCTGCGCGCCCGACGTCCGCTGGCACCTCCGCAGAGATGGCGGACGTGTGTTCATCGAAGGATCGATCCGGCCGCTGCTCGGCGGCGGTCACGAACCCCATGGCTACCTCAAGGTGGGGAAGGACATTGCCGAGCGCCGCGAATGGCAGGATCGGCAGAACGTGCTGCTCGCCGAGCTTCAGCACCGGACCCGCAACCTGATGAGCATCGTCCGCTCGATGTTCGAAAAGACACGCCGGGGCAGCGCAACAATCGAGGAACTGACTAAAACCTACTCCGATCGGCTGGAGGCGCTGGCGCGCGTCCAGGGGCTGCTGTCGCGCCTGAATGAGGCCGATCGCATCAGTTTCGACGAGCTCATCCGCACCGAGTTGTCGGCGATGGGGGCGCTTGACGGCCAGGGCCGCGGTGAGCGGGTGGTGCTTGACGGGCCCGAGGGCGTGCGCCTGCGCTCCAGCTCGGTCCAGACCTTCGCGCTGGCGCTTCACGAGCTGGCCACCAACGCGACCAAATACGGGGCGCTTGCCCAGTCAGGCGGGCGGCTGTCGGTGCGCTGGTGCGTGCTCGGCCCGGCCGACGAGCCGCGGCTGCGGATCGAGTGGGTGGAGAGCGGCGTCGACATGTCGAATCCCGGCGGCGCGCCGCATGGCTCGGGCTACGGCCGCGAACTGATCGAGCGGGCGCTCCCCTATCAGCTCCAAGCCGCAACCACCTATGAGCTTGGTCCCGAAGGGGTGCATTGCACGATCGAGCTTCCGGTGTCGTACAGCACTCTCGTCGAGGAGTACCAAGATGCCTGATGCGGGCCTCGTGGGGCGGCGTGTGCTCGTGGTCGAGGACGAATATCTGCTCGCTACCGATCTCGCCCATGCGCTCGAAAAGGAGGCGGCGGAGGTGATCGGGCCGGTCCCGTCGGTGGCGCAGGCGATGGCGCTGATCGCAGATGGTACCGATATTCATCTTGGCTTGCTCGACATCAACCTCGGCGGCGAGCTGGTGTACCCGGTGGCGGATGCCCTCGCCGCCCTGGGCGTGCCGTTCCTGTTCGTCACCGGCTATGATGCACGCGCGATCCCGCCGAGGTTCCAGAACGTCCCGCGGCTGGAGAAGCCGGTCCAAGTTGCCGCGGTGATGCGCGCCGTCGCCCTGTCGATCGAGCCTCACCGCCTTTAGAGCGGCTGCCCCTAACCCCCGGGCGGCGCCCGGTTGCGCCAGCGTTCGACGCCTTGCCGGGCGTCCTGGACGAAGCGCGAGCGGCGCACGCCTTCGAGGAAGAGGTTGCCAACGATCCAGCCGACCGGTCCCACCGGGCGCTTGAACTGGACGAGCAGGACGATACGAATCTCTTCGCTGTCGTTGCGGACTTCGTGCTCGAAGACGTCGTCGAAGATCAGGCACTTGCCCTCCTCCCATTCGAGCCAGCGATCGAGCACCCGCATCCGGCAGGCGCCGCTGTCGCGCGGAACCTGGATGCCGAGGTGGCAGGTCAGGAACGCCT
This sequence comes from Novosphingobium sp., assembly GCA_039917735.1. Lineage (GTDB taxonomy): Bacteria > Pseudomonadota > Alphaproteobacteria > Sphingomonadales > Sphingomonadaceae > Novosphingobium. The sequence continues at coordinate 17,721 of JBDSIY010000071.1, forward strand.
TGGAGACGCCGGTGTGCGCCGGCAGGTGGGTGTTCGGCACCAGGATCGAGAAGAACGCCGAGTTCAGCCCCGGGACCCCGGAGACCAGCTCGGCGGTGCGCGGGCAGGCGCGGCAGTTGGGCTCGTCCCGATAGCGGTAACCGATCAGGAAGAACGACCGCCACCGCCCGGCCGGCGCGATCCGGCGATGATCGGGCGAGATCGTCGCGAGCGGCGGCACGGCTTCCAGGTCCTGCAGCACCGCCGCCGCCTCGTCGCGGATCACCTGCCAATTGTCCTCGAGCATCCGCGCCCATGGAAAGCTTTGGGGATCGAACACCGGCTGATCGGCAACCCGCGAGCTGCGGGCGATCCAGCGGTTGGTCTTGGGCTGGATCCACTTGCCGAAGCGCAGCAGCAGCGGCGGCTTGGGGATCAGCTTCTTGCTGGGCGCCAGCGTCGCGTCGATCGCATCGGGGACTTCGATGACGGCATCGGCCTTTCTGGCGCGCGAGGTGATTTTCATGGCAGGCAGCTCTTGAAGGTGGGATCGAGGTGTCCAATCCCACTTTCCCGCGGGCGCGACAAGCCGGACGAACGGAGGCCGGCCTCGCCGCGCGCGCGGCAGCAAGCACTTGTGCGCCGGCTTCGTCGCCCTACATGCCGGCTATGCGCGGCCTCGACGACATCGGCGACGAATATGAACTGCTCGACGGCGACGAGCGCTATCGGCTGCTGATCGAGCTCGGCCGCGAACTCGATCCGATGCCCGACGCGCTCAAGACCGATGCCACCAAGGTGCGCGGCTGCTCGGCCAGCGTCTGGCTCTATCCGACGCGGCGAGAGGACGGCGCCCTGCATTTCCTCGCCGACAGCAACGCCGCGATCACCAAGGGCATCGTCGCGCTGGTGCTGGCCAGCGTGCAGGACCGTCCCGCCGACGAGGTCGCCCGCGCCGATATCGCCGGCGCGCTCGAACCGTTCGACCTCAAGAACCAGCTCTCCTCTAACCGCACCCAGGGCGTACCCAACATGATCCGCCTGATCCACGAAACGGCGGCGCGGCTGGCGGCGTGACGATCCGCTAAACCTCTGCCCCGCGCAGCACCGCGATCCCGGCTCGCCGCTGCGCCGCCAGCTCGCGCTTCAGCTTGGCCGGATCGCGCGCGAACACGAAGCCGAAGCTCACCCCGCCCTCCCGGGTGAGCGTCGCGTGATGCAGCCGGTGCGCCTGCACCAGCCGCCGGGCATAGCCGCTGCGGGGAATCCAGCGGAAATAGCGCTGGTGGACCAGCCCGTCGTGGATCAGCGTGTAGATGATCCCGTAGATCAGCACGCCCAGCCCGATCGCGGTGCCGGGCGCCCAGGCGCTCGACCCCATCACCAGCGGGCTGCCGAGCGCGAACAGGCCGATGCTCAAGCCCGCGCCGACCAGCGCGTACAGGTCGTTCTTCTCCAGCGCGCGGGTGTGCGGCTGGTGATGGTCGCGATGCCAGCCCCAGCCGAAGCCGTGCATGACATAGCGGTGGCTGGCCCAGGCGACGCCCTCCATCGCGAGCACGCTGGCGAGCACGAGCGCTATTGTGGCGACCGGGGACATGCCCTGCGCATAGCACGGGATGGGATCGGGGGGACAGCCTTCCGGGGGTCCTTCCAACTTGAATTGCCACGATGCCCGGCCTAACTCGCCTCCATCATGGCCAGCAAACCACGCACCCTTTACGAGAAAATCTGGGACGCCCACATCGTCGATCGGCGCGATGATGGCACCTGCCTGATCTACATCGACCGGCATCTCGTCCATGAGGTGACCAGCCCGCAGGCCTTCGAGGCGCTGCGCGTCGCCGGGCGGACGGTGCGCCGCCCGGACCTGACGCTCGCCGTGCCCGACCACAATCTGCCGACGACGCCACGCCGCGACGCGGAAGGGCACCACATCCCGATTGCCGACCGCGAGAGCGCGCAGCAGCTCGCCGCGCTGGAGCACAACGCGCCCGAATTCGGCATCCGCTACATCGCCGACGACGCGGCCGAGCAGGGCATCGTCCATGTCGTCGGCCCCGAGCAGGGCTTCTCGCTGCCCGGCGCGACGATCGTCTGCGGTGACAGCCACACCTCGTGCCACGGCGGGCTTGGCGCGCTGGCGTTCGGCATCGGCACGTCCGAGGTCGAGCATGTGCTGGCGACGCAGACGCTGCTGCTGACGCCGGCGAAGACGATGGAAGTTCGGGTCGAGGGCGATCTGGGCCCCGGGATCACAGGCAAGGATCTGATCCTGCACATCATCGGCGTTGTCGGCACCGCCGGCGGCACCGGCCACGTCATCGAATATCGCGGCCGCGTGTTCGAGCAGATGAGCGTCGAGGGCCGGCTGACGGTGTGCAACATGTCGATCGAGGCGGGCGCGCGCGCCGGGCTGATCGCGCCCGACGAGACGACCTTCGCCTACCTGAGGGGCCGACCTTACACGCCGCGGGGCGAGGAATGGGACAAGGCCGTGGCGTGGTGGCGTACCCTCGCCAGCGATCCCGGCGCCCGCTTCGACAAGTCGGTGACGATCCGCGCCGAGGACGTGCTGCCCACTGTCACCTGGGGCACCAGCCCCGAAGACACGGTGCCGATCACCGGCGAAGTCCCCGCGCCGGAAAGCTTCGCCGATCCCGCCAAGCAAGAGGCGGCGCGCGTCAGCCTCGCCTATATGGGCCTGTCGCCGGGGCAAAAGATGAACGAGATCGCGGTGCAGAACATCTTCATCGGCAGCTGCACCAACAGCCGCATCGAGGATTTGCGCGCCGCCGCCGAGGTGCTGCGCGGCCGCCACAAGGCCGACAGCGTCAAATGGGCGATCGTCGTCCCCGGTTCGGGGCTGGTCAAACGCCAGGCCGAGGCGGAGGGGCTCGACAAGGTGTTCACTGACGCCGGCCTCGAATGGCGCGAGCCCGGCTGCTCGGCCTGCCTCGGCATGAACCCGGACAAGGTGCCGCCGGGAGAGCGCTGCGCCTCAACCAGCAACCGCAACTTCACCGGGCGGCAGGGGCCGGGGAGCCGGACGCATCTGGTGAGCCCGGCAATGGCGGCGGCGGCGGCGGTGACGGGACGGCTGACCGATGTTCGGGAGTTGGTGGAGGGTTAGCGCGACGAAAGCATTTCGCGACGGCGCACCACCAAAGCCCGTCCTATGGAGGCGGCCACGCCGATCTACTAAGCAGCCATTCCTCGGTCCAGGAGAACCTATGAACCGCCACTTCGCCAGCCTCGCCGCCGCTGTGGCTTGTGCCAGTGCCATGCCCGTCGTGGCTGCTCCCGACGATCAAACCCGCTCGCGTCTCATCGTGCTGTCTGACATCGGCAACGAACCCGACGATTCCGAGTCGATGGTGCGATTGCTCACCTACACCAACGACATCGAGATCGATGGGCTGGTGGCGGCGACCTCGCGCCACCGCCCAACCGATCCGCGCCGCGACCTGATCGACGAGCGGGTGGCGGCCTACGGCAGGGTTCTCACCAACTTCCGCCGGCACGACCCTCGCTATCCCGACGTGCAACAGTTGCGGCGTGTTATCGCGACAGGCAGTCCGGTCTACGGCATGTCGGGCGTTGGCGAGGGCAAGGAGACCGCCGCTTCGCGGTTGATCGTCGCGGCGGTGGACAGGGCGGACCCCCGGCCGGTGTGGGTGGCGATTTGGGGCGGCGCCGCCGATCTCGCCCAGGCGCTATGGACGGTGCGGGCGACCCGTTCGCCCGAGGAGCTCGATCGCTTCGTCGCCAAACTCCGGGTCTACTCGATCTCCGACCAGGACGACGCCGGGCCTTGGGCGCGGGCCTACTTCCCCACGCTGTTCTGGGTCACGAGCGTCCACGGCTTCACCCGCTACAACCTCGCCACCTGGACGGGCATCTCCGCGCCGCTGCCCGGCACGGATTTGTCCCATGTCAGCAGGGATTGGCTGAGCGCAAACATCCGCAGCAAGGGCCCGCTCGGTGCGCTTTACCCGCCTCCGGCCTACATCATGGAAGGCGATACGCCGTCGTTCCTCAATTTGATACCGAACGGCCTCTCCACCACGGAGCGCCCCGACTGGGGCGGCTGGGGCGGGCGTTACGAGAAGCTCACCAGTGAACTCGGCTTGTGGGCGTCGACGAGCGACATCGTTGCCGGCATCGACGGCAAACTGCAGAACACCCCGCAGGCCACCATCTGGCGCTGGCGTTCGGCATTCCAGAATGACTTCGCCGCTCGGATGGCCTGGTCTGTGACCCCGTCCCGTGCGCATGCCAATCACCCGCCGCAGCCGAAGCTGAACGGACACGGCGGCCTCGCACCGGTCGAGCTCGCCGCCTGCCCTGGCAAGGCAATCAGCCTGTCGGCGGCTGGCTCCACCGATCCCGACGGCAATCGCCTGACCTACCGATGGTGGTGGTATCGCGAAGCGAGCGGACTGGTTGCACCGCAAGTGAAACTGTCGTCCGACAGCGGCGATACGACGACAGTCGAGGTGGGCGGTGAAGCGAGCGTCGACCAGTTCACGCCGCCCGTTAGCTACAGGCTTCACGTGATTCTCGAGGCGAGTGACGACGGCACGCCGACGCTGACCCGCTATCGCCGCGCGATCATCACCGTGCCTGGTGGTCGGGTCGGCGAGACCGTTGATTGCGCGGTAAGGCCGATCCCTCCTTCGCACTGAGGGCCTTAATTTGATTCGCGCCGGGCGCCTCGCCGGGAGGAGAAAGGGCGGTGCTTCGACGAGTTCAGCACGGACGGGTTGAATTTAGTGATTCAGAATTTGCGCTCGTTGCTCTAGCCGCTCCGGCATCCCCTCAGCCGGAGTCTCCCACATGGTCCCCCGTTACGCACGCCCGGCGATGACCGCGATCTGGGAGGCGGAGGCGCGCTATCGCATCTGGTTCGAGATCGAGGCGCATGCCACCGACAAGCTCGGCGAGTTGGGCGTGGTGCCGGTGAGTGCCGGCAAGGCGCTGTGGGACTGGTGGGCGACCAACCCCGCGATCGACGTCGCGCGGATCGATGAGATCGAGGCAGTGACCAAGCACGACGTCATCGCCTTCCTCACTTGGGTGGCCGAGGAAGTGGGCGACGAGGCGCGGTTCATGCATCAGGGCATGACCAGCTCGGACGTGCTCGACACCACGCTCAGCGTCCAGCTCGCACAAGCCTCAGACCTGCTGCTCGCGGACCTCGACCAACTGCTCGCCGCGCTGAAGCGGCGCGCTTTCGAGCACCGGCATACGCCGACGATCGGCCGCAGCCACGGCATCCATGCCGAGCCGACGACCTTCGGGCTCAAGCTCGCGCAGGCCTACGCCGAGTTCACCCGCGCCCGCGCCCGGCTGGTGGCGGCGCGGGCGGAAATCGCCACCTGTGCGATTTCGGGAGCGGTCGGCACCTTCGCCAATGTCGATCCGGCGGTGGAGGAATATGTCGCCGGCAAGCTCGGGCTGGCGGTGGAGCCGATCTCCACTCAAGTGATCCCGCGCGATCGGCATGCGATGTACTTCGCGACGCTCGGCGTGATTGCCAGTTCGATCGAGCGGCTCTCGGTCGAGGTCCGCCACCTGCAACGCACCGAGGTGCTGGAGGCCGAGGAATATTTCTCGCCCGGCCAGAAGGGCAGCTCGGCGATGCCGCATAAGCGCAACCCGGTGCTGACCGAGAATCTCACCGGCCTCGCCCGCATGGTCCGCGCCGCCGTGATGCCGGCGATGGAGAACGTTGCACTGTGGCACGAGCGCGACATCTCGCATTCCTCGGTCGAGCGCTTCATCGCCCCCGATGCGACGATCACGCTGGACTTTGCGCTGGCGCGGCTGACCGGGGTGATCGACAAGCTGCTCGTCTATCCGGAGCGGATGCGGCGCAATCTCGATTTGATGGGCGGCCTCGTCCATTCGCAGCGGGTGCTGCTGGCGCTGACCCAGGCGGGCGTCAGTCGCGAGGATGCCTATCGCCTCGTCCAGCGCAATGCGATGAAGGTGTGGGAGAGTGAAGGCGTGCTCTCGCTGCTGGACTTGCTCAAGGCCGACCCCGAGGTGGCGGAGCGAATCCCTGCCGAGGAACTGGAGGCGCAGTTCGGGCTCGACTATCACTTTGCCGAGGTCGACCGGATATTTGCGCGCGTGTTTGGGGAATAGCCGATGCAGGAACACTGCTGAACCTGGCAGTTTAATCCTCCCCGGAACGGGGAGGTGCCCTGAAGCGGCGGAGGGGTCGACGCGGTCCCCACTCGCGACGTCCGATCTGGAGAGCTTCCGACCCCTCCGTCTTCGCTGCGCGATGCCACCTCCCCATTCCGGGGAGGATCATGCGTATTAATCCAGCATTGTCCGACTTCTAGCCGCTGCGCTTGCCTGACCTATTTAGCTTCACCGCCGCTCGCACCAGCGCCCGCAACGCGGGTTCGTCGATCAAATCTCCCTCGTGGAAGTCGATCGCGCGGCGGGTGTTGCCGTCGAGGCTGGCGTTGAACAGGGCCGATGGATCGTCAAGCGCGGCGCCCTTGGCGAAGGTCATCTTGACGGCATTCTTGTAGGTCTCGCCCGTGCAGATCATGCCGTCGCGATACCAGACCGGAACCCCCCGCCACTTCCATTCCTCGACCACCTCCGGCTCCGCCTCGCGGATCAGCGAGCGCAGCCGGGCGAGCATCGCGCCGCGCCAGTCGCCCAGCTCCTCGATCCTGCGGTCAATCCGGCGGGAGGGCGTTTCGTCGTCCTCGGCGTCACTATTGGCCATGCCCTTTTCAGCTCCTGATGACGGATCGACGGCGATTGGCCTACCGGCCGCCCAGCAGCGGATAGGGGTTGATCGCCGTCGCCTGATCAGCCCATTGGTTTTCGGACAGGGTGCTCATGACCGCGAAATGGAGATGTGGCGCCTCGGGGTTGGCGTTTCCGGTATAACCGACGCTGCCGATCGGCGCGCCCTGCTGGAGCTGCTGGCCTTCGGCCAAGGCCGGCGCGTAATCCCTCAAATGCGCGTAATAATAAATCGTCCGTCGGTCGTTCGAGCGGACGTAAACGGTGTTGCCGCCGTCCTTGGAGAGGAACAGCTTCTCGACCCGACCCGGTGCGGCCGCGACCACTGGCGTACCCTCGGGCGCCATGATGTCGATCGCATCGTGGATGCGGGCGCCCTCGGCCCGCGCCTGGGTGAAGGTGTCACTGAGCTGGTTGGGCCTGACCCCCGCAACCGGAACGATCAGCCTGTCCGACGGTGCTTGCGGCGGGGGCAGGGCCGCGCGATGCGAAGGACGAGCGGTTTGGGGCGCCGGAGTCACGGTGGCGGCCGCAGGTGTTCGGGGCTGCTCCACATGGTCCGCCGCGATATGGCGGTGATAGAACCAGCCCCCTAGCACGACCCAGAACGCCGAGGTCGCAGTGGCGGTGATGACGACCGCCTTCGCCAATCCACGCCAGCCCAGCTCCACCTTACCCCCCCGAACGTTGCTACGACTCGAACAGCACCTGCGTTCCCGGCGAAACCATCTGCGCCAGGCGCGCCGCATCCCAGTTGGTCAGGCGGACGCAGCCGTGGCTTTCGGCGCGGCCGATGGTCTGCGGCTCGGGCGTACCATGAATCCCGTAATGCGCCTTGTCCAGATCGATCCACACGACCCCGACCGGGCCGTTGGGGCCGGGCGGCAGCGTCTGCTTCTTCTGACCGGGCGAGGCGTCCCAGAACAGCTTGGGATTGTAGTGAAACGGCGGGTTGCGGGCGACGCCCTTCACTGTCCAGCGGCCCAGCGGCAGCGGGTCGTGGCTCGATCCCATCGTCGCCGTGTAAACGCCGATGAGGTCGCCGGCTTCGTTGAAAGCTTGGAGCGTACCCTTGGACTTGCTGACGACGATCCGTTTCGCCTTCGGCTGTTCCGACCCGACCCCGAGCGCGGCGAGCGTGCGCTGCCAGTCCGGATTATCGACCGCGCCCGGCCGGATCGCGTCCCCGCCGACGTTGGGGACGCGAATCTGCTGGCGAGCGTGGAAGAACGAAGGCGGGCCGGGCTGCGGCGCGAAGTGAGCATCGCTTGCCGGGGCGGGAGTGGAAGGGGTTGCCGTCGGCGTCGCGGATGGGGCCGACGAGGGCGCGGGAGCTCCTGCTGGCACGCCGCCGGGATTGAGCGCCTTGAGCGTGTCGACGGTGGTGTGGAACCGTTCGGCGAGCTTCTCGTCGAGCGAGGCATAATTCAGGCCGGGCATCTTCGCCTGATCCGCGGCGTTCCTCGGCACCGCGTAGAACGGGCCAGCGGCGAATTCATCGGGAATCGTCACCACCCGCGTCGCCGGGATGTCGCGCCATTGCGCGAGCGCCTGGCCGGTGGCGCTGTCGAGCGTGCCGCCCGGTTTCAGCCCGCGCGCCTGCTGAAAACCGAGCAGCGCGTTGCGGGTGGACTGGCCTTGCTTGCCATCGACGACGCCCGGGGTGAAGCCCAGGCGATCGAGCACGACCTGCATCTGCATCACCGGCCGGGCTTCGGGATCGGCGATCTCCGCCTCCGGCTGACTGCTGGGTGCCGGCTGTCCGCTTGCGCCGGGGTCATGCGCGGCAAGCGGATCGGGCGTCGTCTCGGGGATCGACGAGGACGCCGCCCCCTGATCCGAGCCGCCGGCGCTGGGTCCGGTGGGGTTGGCATCGCAGGCGGCCAGCGCCGTGGTGACCGCAAGCAAAAAGATTGCCGAACGCATGAAGAGTCCTCTCGAAGCGCCGCCAATGTTCCCGGCGTGCCGGTCTGTGCAACGCGCGCATGAGCGATTTGCTCCGCCGAAGCCGGCAAACGGATGGTTGGGCTAAGTGATCGCCCCTATGCGCGGTTGCGGACTTAAACATCCGTCGCCGCTACCTTAACAACGTCGCCTCTATCGTGAAGTCCGCAATGTCGAACCATGAACCCGAGCCGTTCCGCGAAAGATTCGGTGTCGGACGCCAGGTGGCGCGCGCACGCAGAACGGCGGGGCCTGATGCTGCGGTGCAGCGAGTCGAGGCCGCGGAGGCGCCCTTCAAGGATCGACGCGAACGGCGGCGCCGCCGGCTTCTCCGCGACATCGGCAGCTTCCTGTTCGCCTATAAGCTCGAGGTTACCGCACAGACGCTTGCCATCGCCCATGACGTGATTTCAGGCGCGGATGACGACCTGGCCACGCTAATCGAGCAGCGTGTTGCCTCCGGGCAGCCGGTGACGCTGCGGTGGCTGGAAAAGGTCGGCGACGAGCGTCTGGTCCCGCACCGAAAGTTCCAGCACGGCAACGAATCGGTCCTTGCGCAACTCCGACGGATGCAGGCTTCGATCGATGAATTCACCAGCACGACGAAGGCGGGCCGGTCTAAAGCCGGCACGCTTGTCGACGAACTTGGCTCGATTGCGAGCACCATGCTCGATCGCGCCCGCGAGTTCGAGGTAGCGACGGACCGCAGCGAGACGGACTTGCTCCGGAGGAATCTGGAAAGCGCGCGGCACGACGCAACCTCGCGATCACCTGACCGGGCTGCCCAACCGCCGCGCCTTCGAAGATGTGTTCGAAACCGAATATGCCGCCGCCAAGGCGAGCGGCGAGCCGCTGTGCGTCGCCTTCTGCGACATCGACCGGTTCAAGCGGATCAACGACATGCACGGCCATGATGCCGGCGACCGCGTGATCAAGGCGGTGGCGCGAACGCTGGCCGGCATCTCGGACGAATGCTGCCATGTTGCCAGGCACGGCGGCGAGGAATTCGTGGTGTTGCTGCCTGGCATGACGCTCGACGAGGCCTGCGCGATGCTCGACCGCGCGCGTGAGACGATGGCTTCGCGCCGGCTGGTCAACCGCGGCAACGACGTGTCGTTCGGCCAGATCACATTTTCCGGCGGCGTTGCCGATGTGATCGCGGCGAGCGATCCGAGGGCGGCGCTCGCCGCCGCGGATGACGCGCTCTACCGGGCCAAAAACGGGGGGCGCAACCGGATCTGCCGCGACGGTGAAGTCAGGCTCGGATCCGCCGCCTGAACTCTCCCAGCGAAGGTTTGCGCCTGGCAGCCGGCGGGCCTAGCCTCGCACCCGCCAGCGCCAGCCCGGGAGAGCCGCCGTGTCCGTTTCGCTCCATTCCGCCACGATCCGCTCCTATCTGCAGATACTGGCTTCGATCGACGGGCTGCTCGACAAGGCAGAAGCGCACTGCCGCGAGAACGGCCTTCAGGACAAGGCACTGACCGAGGTCCGGCTTGCCCAGGATATGTGGCCTTTCGCCAAGCAGGTGCAACAATGCGCTCATCATTCGGCGGGGGCGATCGAGGGAGTTCGCGCGGGCGTCTTCCGGCCGCATACCGATCCCGTTCCCACCGACTTCGCCGCGCTGCGCGCCGAGATCGCGCGCGCGACGGCGCTGCTGGATGCGATCGAGCCGGAGGAAATGGAGCGACTGGCCGGACAGAATGTGCGCTTCGAGTTCGGGACGCGGATCATGCCGTTCCTGGGCTCCGATTTCCTGCTCAGCTTCTCGATGCCCAACTTCTATTTCCACGCCAGCGTGGCCTATGCGATCCTGCGGGCGCAGGGCCTGGCGATCGGCAAGAGCAACTTCATCGGCCAACCGGTGATATCGGCATAGCCGATGCCGACCATCGGTCAGTCACGCCCCGGCTGACGCCCGATAAGCATCCAGCCACTCCGGGAGCCGCGACGCGAGCGCTCGGCTGGTCGGCTCGGGCAGCGCATCGGGCGCGAAGAACGCCGCCTCGATGATCTCGCGGCGGTCCGCGCGTGGCGTTCCGGACGTTCGACCGACGACCACATAGGCAACCGGGTTTGCCGTTTGGTCGGGCGCCGCGACCTCGATGGCACCTTCCAGGATGCAGCCCGTTTCTTCGCGCAGCTCACGCGCGGCCGTGGCGAGCGGCTCTTCGCCAGAGCGCGGCCCGCCGCCTGGCAACATCCAGACCCCGGACCCATAGGAGTGGCGGACCAGCAGTACGCGGCCGCGCGTGTCGATCGCGACGACCCGGCAATCGACCAGCTTCGATCGGCGCCATCGCCACCAGTGCACGCGCAAGCCATGGACGATCCGGAGCACCCAGCGGTGGACCCGCGCCGGGATCAGGTGCGGCACGTCAAACGAAGCAGATGACCGGCTGGTGCGCCGCGCCGAGCAGCCGCGCCACCGGGAGGTCGTTCGCGCCCGCCGCCGCCGCTTCGAACACCGCGCGCTTGTCGTCGCCACGCATCACGAACAGCAGCGCGTCGCTGGCGAGCAGCGCGGGGATGGTCAGCGTCAGCCGATCGAACGGGGCCTCGGGCGGCAGCGGGTTGGGGGTGATCCGGCGCACCCGCATCAGGTCGCCCGGATTTGGGTCGGTGTTCGGGAACAGCGAGGCGATGTGGCCGTCGCCGCCCATGCCGAGCCAGGCGAGCGCGAAGTGGGGCGGCCGGGCGTCTTCAGTCAAGCGCACCACCCGCGCGCCGGCGGGTTCGAGGATCGCGCGAATCCGCCCGACGTTGCTCGCCGGGTGGTCCTCGGAGACGATGCGGTCGTCGCCGGGCCAGACGCTGATCCGGCTCCAGTCGATCGGCGCCCGGGCCAACTCGGCGAGGATCGGAAACGGCGTCGAGCCGCCAGGCACGGTGATGAACACCTCACCCCCACCGGCGCCCAGCGCGGCGGTGAGCAGCTCCTCGATCCAAAGGGCGATGGTGGCGTCATCCGCGGCGGCGACGGTTTGGCGTGCGGCCATCGGCAACGCGGTCAGGCGGCGATTTCGCGCAGAAACCAGGCGCGCTGCTCGGCCTGATCGGTCCAGTCGTCGATAATGCCCTCGGTTGCGTTGTCGCCGGCCTCGGTCGCGGCGGCCTTGGTCTCGCGCAGGTTGGTGACCAGCGCCTCGTTGTCGGCCTGGAGTTCCTTGACCATGTCGATCGCGTTAAGCGTGGTCTTGTCCTGATCCTTGACGTTGGTCCGGGCGCCGATCGAACCGATCGAGGTGAGGGTGAGGCCGCCGTTCTTGCGGACGCGCTCGGCGATGAGGTCGGTCAGCGCGAACAGTTCCTGCGCCTGCGTGTCGAACAACAGGTGGAGGTCGTGGAACTGAGGCCCGCGCACATGCCAATGAAAGTTCTTGGTCTTCACATAGAGCGCGAAGTAATCGGCCAGCAGGCCGTTGAGACTGTCGATCAAGGCGCCCTTGGCGTTATCGGTGTTTGCGGCGGCCATCGGTCCAACCTCCTTTTTCGGTGCGCAGGGTGCACTCCTGTGTGGGATTGCGATTCCTATAACGCAACGGCGGGCGGCCGGTTATGCCGAAATTCCGATATCAGTGAACGCTCAGACGTTGAGTTCGTCGCCCACGCGCAGCGAACCGCTACCGTAGAGGTAGTCGGAATTGAACGTCGCGAAGCGTTCCAGCGCGGCGCGGTTGGGGATCGACACCCGTCCCCGGTTGAGCTCGACCACGCCGCGCTCACGCAGTGTGCGGATGACCCGGTTGATGTGGACCGCGGTGATGCCGCAGGCGTTGGCAAGGTCGGCCTGCATTACTGGCATGTTGAACCCGTGCGGATCCGCCAGCTCGACGAAGTTCAGCCGGTGCCATAGCTCGGCGACGAGATGCGCGAGCCGCTGGTCGGCCTTCAGCTCCTCCAGCTTCAGGATCCATTCGCGGTGAATCGCCGCGTCGAGCAGCGTCGAGAACCACAGCAGGCGGGTCAGATGCGGCTGGTCGCGCACCAGCTGCTCTATGCGTCGATGGCCGGTGAATGCCACCTCCACCGGGCCGATGCTGACCAGATCGTGATCGAGCCGCTTGAGTGCGAAAGTGTGCAGGTCGACGAAATCGCCGGGAACATGGAAGCCGACGATGTGGCGCCGGCCATCGCCGCTGTGAATTACGCGGGCGATAAATCCTTCCAGCAGCAGCGTGCTGTCCTGCGCGAGGTCGCCGCGCCGCAGGATGACATGGCCGTCGGGAAAGCGTTGACTGCTCTCGATCAGGCCTTCGAGCGTCGCCTTCTCCTCTGCCGACATCGCGTGGCGCAGACGTCCCCTCAGGAACAGGCGCGTCTGGGGATAGAGCTTGTGGGACATACGGCCCGAGTGCCTTGATAGGGTGCCGCTGAAGGAGGGAGCGGAGCGACGAGCCTGACGCAGGACAAACCTGTCGCGGCGCCAATGGTTTCACGCAAGCGAACTCGCGGCTGATGTCGGCACGACCCCTATGTCCCCGGACCGAGACGGCCGTTGCTCTCACCATCTGCATCGCTCGGCGGCGTTACCGTATCCACCGCCGCCGCTTCCTTCTCGCCGCTGGCGATCTCGGCGTCGATCGCGGCGGCACTGGCGCCGATCGCCTTGGTCGCGTTGGCGTAGCGCTCGTCGAAGGTCTTCTCGCGGTTGCAGGCGGCGAGCAGCAGCGCCGGGGCCATCGCCGCGAGGACGAACCCCGCCCGCATTAATAGTTCTTCTTCACGCGCAGGTTGAGGTTGGTGACGCCTGAGCCGCCCGCCTGTCCGAGGAGCGACAGCCATTTTGTGAAGCTGACCTCGATCTGGGTGGCGGTGAAGCCGCGCGCGTCGGTAATCAGCTCGACGTAGATGTCGTTGGTCAGATATTGCCCGGCGGCGAGCGAGGTGCCGCGCCCCCTGGCCTCGTCGGGAGCAAGTACGCGCAGCCGGTCGATCCCCGTCGCCGAGCGCAGCTCGCCGAGCGGGTTGAGCCCGCCGCCGGTGCCGCGCAGCGAATTGAGCGAGGACGCCAGCTGCACCGCCTGCAACGCCGACAGATTGCCGATCGAGCTGCCGAACAGGATGCGCGACATGATCTCGTCCTGGGGCAGGCCGGGGACGCTGGTGAAGTTGATGCGCGGATCATAGGCGCGGCCGGTGACGCTGACGTTGACGGTTACGTCCTCGATGTCGTCGGTGGCGGACATGGCGAGGGTCGGGTCGATCGTCCGGCCGCCGGTGAAGTCGACATGGCCTTCGGATAGCTCGAAAGAATGGCCGGCGAAGCCCAGCGTGCCCCGGATCAGTTCGACCTGCCCGGCCAGGCTCGGCGCCGAGTTGGTGCCGGTCAGCTTCAGCCGGGCGCTCCATTCCGACTCCAGCCCCATGCCGGAAACGTAGAGCTTCTCGGGCGCCACCAGCGCGAGGTCGAGGCGGACCGCCTCGAACAGCCCCGGCCCTGGTGTCGCCGGCTCGTCGCCGGTGATGCGCTTGGGGCCGCGCGGCGGTTTATAGCGCACGCCGGTGAGTTCGGGCACTTCGGCGGCGCCCTGGCGGATGATCTGGTAGCGCGTCTCGGGAAGGCGCAGCTGGCCGGAGAGCAGCGCCGCCTCGCCCGCCGTCTTGGTGAGCCGCAGCTGCCCGGTCGCCGAGGCCGAGAGCGCGTCGCTGCGGGCGAGCCGGGCCCGGTCGAGCGTCGCCGATAGGTCCATCGGATAGCCAGAAGCGGCGGCGAGGCTGACATAGCCCTGCGCCTTGACGGTGCCGGCACCGGCGGTCGCGGTGAGCTGCTCGATCTCCAGCCTCTCGCCGGTGAAGCGGCCGGTAACGGCGAGATTGGTGAGCCGGGTGCCGTAGGTCAGGTTCTCGTAAGTGAGGGCGTTGGCGCGGACCACGCCGTTGAGGCACGGGCTCGCAACCCGGCACGAGAAGTCGGCGGCGACGCCGATCGGGCCGGAGAGGCGCTGGTCGGCGCGGCCGGCGAAGGAGAACAGCGTGTCGGCCGGGCCGTTGTAGCGGATGCCGCCGCCTAGCGGGGCTGCCATCAGGCGCGCGGTCCAGCCGCCTGCGCCGGGGCCGAGCGGCCGCAGCGAGGCGACCAGCCGGCCGATCACAACTCCGCGCCGGCGCATCACCGCGCGCGCCTCGCCGCCGTCCGGCAGCAGCTTGCCGATGAAATTAATGTCGACCGGCTGGCTGACGACGGCCGCCGTGGTGCGGGTGAAACCGGTGAGCGTCAGCCGAGCGTCGGCACGGGGGAAGGCGGACGCGCTCGGCTGCGCGAAGTCCACGCTGCCGGTGGCCCGACCGCCGAGGCCGAAGCCGGGGATGAAGGCGTTGACCAGCGCTACGTCCACGCCCTCCATCCGGCTCTCCAGCTTCAGCCCGGGGCCGTAGGTTCCGGCAAGGCGGAGGTTGCCGGTGCCGAGGTTGATCCGCGTCGGCAGTAGCTCATAGCCGGCCTTGCCGGGGATGATCCTTGCCGGGCTGGCAGTGCGGAAGTCGACGCCGCGCGCGCGGCCCGCCAGCATTGCTCGCCACAGATGCGGTTGCAGATCGG